>JADLAV010000025.1 GCA_020848075.1 Burkholderiales bacterium | reverse complement strand
CTCGCCGAAGGCGCCGCGCTGTCGGCCGCCACCGCGCGCATCGAGGAGACGATGGCGAGGATAGGCATGCCCAACACGGTGTTCGGCAGCTTCGAAGGCACGGCGCGCGGCTTCCAGCGCTCGATCCAGTATCAGCCCTTCCTGATCCTCGCCGCGATCGTGGCGGTCTACATCGTGCTCGGCATCCTCTACGAGAGCTACATCCATCCGCTCACGATTCTGTCCACGCTGCCCTCGGCGGGGGTGGGCGCGCTGCTCGGGCTGATGCTGTTCGAGGCGGAGTTCGGGGTGATCGCGCTGATCGCGCTGTTTCTCCTGATCGGCATCGTGAAGAAGAACGCCATCATGATGGTGGACTTCGCGCTCGCCGCCGAACGCAACGAGGGCAAGGGGCCGAAGGAGGCGATCTTCCAGGCCTGCCTGCTGCGCTTCCGCCCGATCATGATGACGACGATGGCGGCGATGCTCGGCGCGCTGCCGCTGGCGCTCGGGCGCGGCGATGGGGCCGAGCTGCGCACCCCGCTCGGCATCGCGATCGTGGGCGGCCTGCTGCTGAGTCAGCTGCTCACGCTCTACACCACGCCGGTGGTGTATCTGTATCTCGATCGCTTCCGCCTGTGGTGCCAGCGCATGCGGCGGCGGGCACCGCTTACGCAACCGGAGCCGCTGTGATTCACGAACGCGTCGCCGATACTCATCGCTACTCCCGCGCAGGCGGGAGTCCAGAACGCCTGCGATCACCTCTGGATTCCCGCCTGCGCGGGAATGGCGACTTGAATGATGGTCCTTCTTCGAGAATGCGAAAGTACGCCCACTTCTCTACAGTCGTACTCGTCGCCGTCCTCATCGGCGCCTGCACCAGCGTCGGACCGAATTACGAGCGGCCGGCGCTCGACGTGCAGGCGGCCTATCGCAACGTCGGCGGCACATGGAAGCCGGCCGAACCCGGCGACCGTCTCGATCGCGGCACGTGGTGGAGGATCTACGACGATCCGCAGCTCGACGCGTTGGCCGCGCGCGTCTCGACCGGCAATCAGAACATCCGCGTCGCGGAAGCGCGCTACCGGCAGGCGCAAGCGATCGCGCGGGCGGCGCAGGCCGATCGCCTGCCGTTCGTCTCGGCGGGCGCGAGTGCCGGCCGCAGCTTCACCGACAATCAGGCGGGTGGCGCCCGCGGCAGTTACGAGCTCGGCGTCGATGCGTCGTGGGAGCCGGATCTGTGGGGTCGCGTGCGCCGCGCCATCGAGGCCGGTGAAGCGCAGGCGCAGGCGGCGGCCGCCGATCTCGAATCCGCGCGTCTGTCGGCGACGGCGGCGCTGGTGCAGAACTATCTGGCGCTGCGTGTGATCGATGCGCAGGCGCGGTTGCTCGACGAGACCGTCGCCGCCTATGCACGCTTCCTGAAGCTCACGCAGAACCGCTACAACGCGGGCGTCGTCGGCAAGTCGGATGTCGTCCAGGCCGAGGCGCAGTTGAAGAGCACGCAGGCCCAGCGCGTCGATCTCGGCGTGCAGCGCGCGCAGCTCGAACATGCCATCGCGGTGCTGATGGGCGAGACGCCGGCGAGCCTCGCGATCAACCCGGCGCCCATGGTGGCGAAGCTGCCGCAGATTCCGTTCGGCGTGCCCTCCGAGCTCTTGCAGCGCCGCCCCGACATCGCGAGCGCCGAGCGCACGGTGGCCGCGGCCAATGCGCGCATCGGCGTCGCGCAGTCCGCGCTCTACCCCTCGCTGAATCTGACGGCGAGCACGGGGCTGCGGGCCGCGACCGTGCCCACGCTGCTGAGCGCACCGACCTTCTTCTGGGCGCTGGGCGCGTCGGCCGCGCAAGTGCTGTTCGACGCCGGCGCGCGGCAGGCGACGGTCGATCAGGCACGCGCCGCCTTCGAAGTCGAGGTCGGCCTCTATCGACAGACGGTGCTCACGAGCTTCCAGGAAGTCGAAGACAATCTGGCCGCGCTGAACATCCTCGCCGAAGAAGCGAAGCTGCAAGCCGAAGCGGTGGCCGCCGCGCGCCAGTCGGTGCAGTTGACCGAGAACCGCTACAAGGCCGGAACCGCGAGCTTTCTCGATGTGATCAACGTGCAGACGATACTGCTCGCGAACGAGCGCACGGCCGTCGCACTGCTCGGCCGCCGGCTGACGGCGAGCGTGCAGCTCGTGCGTGCGCTGGGCGGCGGGTGGGGGTCGTAGCGTCGAAGGCGGGATGGAATGAGCGCGGCAATTCCCCGGGATGCGAGTCGCCCATGTCCGTGTAGCCCGGATGAAGCCGCAGGCGCAATCCGGGGAAGTTCTGGGCGTTCGGCCTCCGGCATCCCCGGGATACGCTTCGCTCCTCCCGGGCTACGAGTCTGAGTTTTCGGCCTCGTGTATCCCCGGAATGCGCTGCGCTCCTTCCGGGCTACAGGGTGCTCGGCGTCTAGCCTCGTACCGCGTAGCCCGGATTGAGCCGCAGGCGTAATCCGGGGAAGGCCATCCATCGATCCCCTCAGCGCCTGAAGTAGAAGTAACACCCGACGAGTACCGCGATCGCAATCGTCACGAGCAACCACGTCCGCCCCGCGCTCGGGTCGCCGCGCGTCAGGGCGGCGTTCGCTCGCTCCGACGGATGGGCGCGTTCGTAGTCCTCGACGGCATCCTTCGCTTCCTTCAACCCGAGCCCGAGCTCGGCGCGAACGATCTTGATCGCCTCCACCTTGTTGCCTTGGCGCAGGGCTGCGATCGCGGCGGCGGGCAGATCGATACTGGACGGACTGGCTGGCATCGGCTTCTCCTCGTTCGATCACGGCGGGCAGCGCGTAGCCCGGATGCAGCAGCGTAGCGCGGAATCCGGGGAAGGATCGAGCGTTCGCCCCTCCCGG
>JADLAV010000024.1 GCA_020848075.1 Burkholderiales bacterium | reverse complement strand
CGGGCAAGACGGCGGGCGGCGTGTCGGGCGAGCAGGTGATCGCCGACGCCCTGTACTACACGCTGACCAAGAACGGGCTGCAGGCCGGCGGCGCGGTCGCCGGGACCAAGTACTGGAAGGACAAGGAACTCAATTGACGGCGGGTCTGCATCCGGCGCGGCGCAGCAACCGAAAAGAGGTGTATCCCATGTTCGTGAGAGTGCGGCGGGCAGCGCGACTGGTCGTCGCGCTGCTTGCATTCGGAGGGCTGCCGGCGGGTGCGCTCGCGCAGCCTGCGGGCATCGATCCGCAGGCCCTCGCCATCCTGAAGAAATCGACCGACTACGTCGCCGGCCTCGAGGCGTTCAGCGTCGACACCACGAGCACGATAGAGGTGGTGCTCACGTCGGGGCAGAAGATCCAGTTCGACCACGCCGCGGTCGCCTTGGTCCAGCGTCCGGACAAGCTGGTCGCACGGCGCCAGGGCGATCTCGTCAACCAGACCTTCTACTACGACGGGAAGCACCTCACCCTCTACAACCCGGGCGAGAAGTACTACGCCACCGTCGCGGCGCCGGACACGCTGGAGGGGGCGCTCGACTTCGCGCGCGAGCGGCTCGACATCATCGCACCGGCGAGCGACCTCTTCTACCGCAATGCCTACGAGTTGCTCACCGCGGACATCAAGTCGGGTTTCGTCGTGGGCAAGGCCGTGGTCGGGGGCGCGCGCTGCGACCACCTCGCGTTCCGCAACGCCGATGTCGATTGGCAGATCTGGATCGAGGAGGGCGCGCGGCCGCTGCCCCGGAAATACGTGATCACGTCGACCCAGGTCGTCGGGGCACCCCAGTTCGCGGCATTGACGACCTGGAATACAGCGCCCAAGTTCGTCGCGGGCGCGTTCGTCTTCACGCCCCCGAAGGACGGGAGGAAGATCGATTTCCTGCGGCTTACTTCCGGTACCGCACCCGCACAGGGACGCAAACAATGAAGCGCGCCCTGAAACCTCTCCTCCTCGGCGCCTCACTCGCCGCTCTCTTCGCCGCGGGCGTGGCGCCCGACGCGCCGCTCGGGTTGAGGCTGGTCGCCGACGCGAACGCGATCATCGGCGCGCCGCTCACCCCGCTGAGCTACGCGGGCGTGGCGCGACGCACGACCCGCCGCGTCGTGTACACCGAAGCGGCGGTCGCTACGACTGCGGCAGCGTCCGCGGCTGCGGCAGCAAGCGCCGCAGCCGCGCAGCCAATGCCACCGCCGCCTCCGGCGCCGGCCCCTGCGACCGCCACCGGACCGGTACCGATCGGCACGATCGTGGCGACGCTGCCCCCCGGCTGCGTATCCACGCCGATCGGAGGCGTGGAGTACTACAACTGTGCGCCGGGTGTGTATTACCGCGCCGCCTTCCAGGGCAACAACCTCGTCTACGTCGCGACCCAGCCTTGATCGAAGCGACCCGGCGGCACGAGCGACATCTATCGCACCAACTCACAGGGATGGTCGATCGGCGTACAGGTCCAGTTCCTGCGACCCCGGGTCGGCGCTCTGAAACAAACAGGGGGAAGAATGAACGCACGCTCACTGCTCACCGCGGCGCTCGCTGCATCGGCGCTCCTCGCGCCGCTCTCGGCCTCGGCGCAGGCGCCGTCCGATCGCTGGACCTTCTCGGTGATGCCGTACCTGTGGCTCCCGAGCGTCGACGGGAAGCTGCGCTACGGCCCGCCAGCCGTGGGGAGCGCCACCGCCAACGTCAGCATCGACGCGAGCAACCTGCTCGACAACCTCGCCTTCGCCTTGATGATCAACGGCGAGGCGCGCAAGGACCGCTGGCTGATCTTCACCGACCTCATCTATCTGGACTTCTCGAAGTCCGGCAGCACGGTTCACAGTGTCGACTTCAACCCCGGCCCCGGGCCGGTCAACATCTTCACCAGCACTCTCAACGCGGGCACCGAGAGCTCACTGCGCGGCGACCTCTGGACGCTCGTCGGCGGCTACGCGGCGATCCAGGAGCCGCGGGCGAGCCTCGACGTCATCGGCGGCTTCCGCTACCTGCACCTCAACGCGGATACCGACTGGCGGCTCACCGTGGATGTCACGGGGCCAGCCGGCACGAGACCCTTCTCGCGCGTGGGCAGCGTGGGGAAGTCCGACGACGTCTGGGCGGCGATCGTCGGCGCGAAGGGACGGGCGAAGCTCGGCGCGAGCGACTGGTTCGTCAACTACTATGCCGATCTCGGGGGTGCGTCCGATCTGTTCACCTGGCAGGGTGCAGCGGGGATCGGCTACGCTTTCAAGTGGGGCGACATCGTCTTCGATTACCGCTACCTCTACTACCGCCAGAGCGGCGGCAAGCTGATCGACGACATGAGCTTCGGCGGCTTCGCGCTCGGGGCCAACTTCCGGTTCTGAGCGCGGCGCGCTCGCCGGCGCGGTGTCCGTCTCGCAGGGGGTATACCTCTACCAGCTCACCGACACCGGGCTCGCCGCCTCGGTCACGGTGTCGGGTACCAAGCTCTTCAAGGATCCGGACCTGAACTGATGCGCCGGAGATGCGATCGGGGGGCGTGAGCGGCAACGACCTCACCGGCGACATCACCGTCATCTCGGGGCCGCCGCAGAAGCCGGGCCGGGGCCTCGCGTCGCCTCGCTGCTGCCCTACCGCAGCGGGGTCGAGCTGGTCTGGGCCCTCGTGAAGGGCAGGGCGAAAACGATGTTGTTCGGTGCGGGGATGGGCGGGCCCCCGCCGCTTCTCACATCGAGCGCCGGTACTGCCCGCCTACCTCGAAGAGGGCGTGGGTGATCTGTCCCAGCGAGCACACGCGCACCGCATCCATCAGCACGGCGAAGACGTTCTCGTTACGGATCACCGCGTCCTGCAGGCGCGCGAGCATCGCCGGCGCCTCGTTGGCGTGGCGCTGCTGGAACTCGCGCAAGCGCTCGAGCTGGGACTTCTTTTCCTCGGGGGTCGAGCGGATGAGCTCGAGTGACTCCGGGATCGGCTCGCCGTGCGGGTTGCGGAAGGTGTTGACGCCGATGATCGGATAGGAGCCGTCGTGCTTCTTCGCCTCGTAGTAGAGCGACTCCTCCTGGATCTTGCCGCGCTGATAGCCGGTCTCCATCGCGCCCAGCACCCCGCCGCGCTCGGCGATCGCCTCGAACTCGCGTAGCACCGCCTCCTCGACGAGCTCGGTGAGCTCCTCGATCACGAAGCTCCCCTGGTTCGGGTTCTCGTTCTTGGCCAGCCCCCACTCGCGGTTGATGATGAGCTGGATCGCCATCGCCCGGCGCACGCTCTCCTCGGTGGGCGTGGTGATCGCCTCGTCGTAGGCGTTGGTGTGGAGCGAGTTGGTGTTGTCGTAGGTCGAGACGAGCGCCTGCAGCGTCGTGCGGATGTCGTTGAACGCGATCTCCTGCGCGTGCAGGCTCCGCCCGCTCGTCTGCGAGTGGAACTTGAGCTTCTGGCTGCGCTCGTTCGCGCCGTAGCGGTGCTTCATCGCCACCGCCCAGATGCGCCGCGCCACCCGCCCGAGCACCGAATACTCGGGGTCCATCCCGTAGCTGAAGAAGAACGAGAGGTTGGGCGCGAAGTCGTCGATGTGCATGCCCCGCGCGAGGTAGGTCTCCACGTAGGTGAAGCCGTTCGCGAGCGTGAAGGCGAGCTGCGAGATTGGGTTCGCGCCGGCCTCGGCGATGTGGTAGCCCGAGATCGACACGGAGTAGAAGTTCTTCACCGCGTGGTGGATGAAGTACTCCTGGATGTCGCCCATCACCTTCAGGCTGAACTCGGTGGAGAAGATGCAGGTGTTCTGGCCCTGGTCCTCCTTGAGGATGTCGGCCTGCACGGTGCCGCGCACCGTCTCGAGCGTCCACGCCCGGATCTTCTCGCGCTCGTCCTCGGTCGGGTCGCGGCCGTTGTCCTTCCTGAACTTCTCGACCTGCTGGTCGATCGCCGTGTTGAAGAACATCGCGAGGATGGTCGGCGCCGGGCCGTTGATCGTCATCGAGACGCTGGTGTTCGGCGCGCAGAGGTCGAAGCCCGAGTAGAGCACCTTCATGTCGTCGAGCGTGGCGATCGACACGCCCGAGTTGCCCACCTTGCCGTAGATGTCGGGCCGCTCGCCGGGCTCGAAGCCGTAGAGCGTCACCGAGTCGAAGGCGGTGGAGAGCCGCTTCGCCGGCATGTCCTTCGAGAGGAGGTGGAAGCGCCGGTTGGTGCGGAACGGGTCGCCCTCGCCGGCGAACATGCGGGTGGGATCCTCGTTCTCGCGCTTGAAGGCGAACACGCCCGCGGTGAACGGGAACGAGCCCGGCACGTTCTCGAGCATCAGCCACTCGAGGATCTCGCCCTCGCCCGCGTAGCGCGGCAGCACCACCTTGCGGATCTTGGTGCCCGAGAGCGTCTCGTGGACGAGCCTGGTGCGAAGCTCCCGGCCGCGGATCTTCACCACGTAGTCGTCGCCAGAGTAGGCCTTCTGCATGTCGGGCCACATGGCGAGGAGCTTCTTCGAGCGGTCGTCGAGCTTCGATTCGCGGTCGCAGATGAGGGGATCGAGGGCGGCTTTGACCCCCCCACCGGCTTCCCCGGCACCCGCGCTCTCGCGAGGGGGGGAGGCCTCGACGAGAAGGCGCTTCGATGTCGCGAGCGCCTGGCGCTCGCGCGCGAGGCGGGCCTGGTCGGCGGCGTGCCGCTTGTACCCGCGCACCGTTTCGGCGATCTCGGCAAGGTAGCGCGCGCGCTGCGGCGGGACGATCGACTGCTTGCTCGTCGAGGCCTTCAACGCAACCCGCGGCAGCTTGCCGGGTTGGAGCGCGAGCCCGTGCTCGGCGAGCTTCGGGGCGAGCGCCTGGTAGAGCGCCGTCACCCCGTCGTCGTTGAAGCGGCTCGCCTGGGTGCCGAAGACCGGCATCTCCTCGGGCTTCGCGGAGAAGAGCTGGCGGTTCCGCTGATACTGCTTGCGCACGTCGCGCAGCGCGTCCTCCGCCCCCTTGCGGTCGAACTTGTTGATCGCGACAAAGTCGGCGAAGTCGAGCATGTCGATCTTCTCGAGCTGGCTCGCCGCGCCGAACTCCGGCGTCATGACGTAGAGCGAGACGTCCACGTGCGGCACGATCGCCGTGTCGCCCTGGCCGATACCGGAGGTCTCGACCAGGATCACGTCGAAGCCCGCCACCTTGCACGCGGCAATCGCCGCGGGCAGCGCGCTCGAGATCTCGCTCGCGGCCTCGCGCGTCGCCATCGAGCGCATGAACACCTGGGGCGCACGATCGCCGGGGGACCCCTTCCTTTCCCCCGTGTAGATCGCGTTCATGCGGATGCGATCGCCGAGCAGCGCGCCGCCGGTCTTCTTGCGCGACGGGTCGATCGAGATGACCGCGATCTCGAGGCGCTCGCCCTGGTCGAGGCGGAAGCGGCGCACCAGCTCGTCGGTGAGCGAGCTCTTGCCCGCGCCGCCCGTGCCGGTGATGCCGAGCACCGGGATCTTCGCGATGTCCGCGTCCCGCGCGAGCTGAGCGAGGAGCTTCTCGCCGGCGGCGCCGGCCTCCAGCGCGGTGATCAGGCGCGCCAGCGCGCGGCGGTCGCCTGCCTCGACCGCCTTCAGGTCCTTCGGCGCGTACTGCGACAAGTCCTCGTCGCAGCGCTCGATCATGTCGTCGATCATGCCCTGCAGGCCGAGCCGGTGGCCGTCCTCGGGCGAGTAGATGCGCGCGACGCCGTAGTCCTCGAGCTCCTTCACTTCGGCGGGCACGATCACGCCGCCGCCGCCGCCGAACACCTTGATGTTCTCGCCACCCCGCTCGCGCAGGAGGTCGAGCATGTACTTGAAGTACTCGACGTGGCCGCCCTGGTAGGAGGAAACGGCGATGCCCTGCGCGTCCTCCTGCAGCGCCGCGACGACCACCTCCTCGACCGAGCGGTTGTGGCCGAGGTGGATCACCTCGCAGCCGGACGCCTGCAGGATGCGCCGCATGATGTTGATCGAGGCATCGTGCCCGTCGAAGAGCGACGCCGCCGTGACGAAGCGGACCTTGTGCTTCGCCTTGTAGGCGGTGCGCCCGCGGCTGACGGAGAGATCGGTCATCGTGCTACCCGTGGTGCACGCCGGCGCGGCGTGCTGGACCGGTAAGTGTACTGCGGCCAGGGGTTTGCGAGTGAGAAGGGCGGGCCGGGGCATCCGGCAGCACCCATGATCGGGATATCGCCGGTCAGCGCGACCCGGGGATCGTCGCCCGCTCGCTCGCCAGCGACGTGCAGGCAGGGGCCGTCAGGCAGACGATGCGCCTGCCGCCAGCGGCGTGCGGCCGAGCTGATACACCACGGTGCGTGCACGGCCGGGCATGTACGATTCGCCGACGACCGGACACTTCGGGTTGCGGTAGCCGCCCCGCTCGAGGCTGTCGTCCCGCGCGACGTCGCGCCACAGGCCGCACCACACGGGCCGAAACTGCCAGCACACGTAGCCCACGCGCGCGGCGACGTCGATGAGCTCGCCCGCGTCGGGCACGTCGCTCACGACCACCGGCTCGCCGTCGATCTCGTGCGGCGCCGCCCCGAAGGCGGTCATGCATTCGATGCGCTCCTGGAGCGCGGCGGCCGTGCGTCCGCAGGGGCGCGCCTCGATTCGCGCGAGGTCCCACGCGCCGAGCTCCCACGCGGACTCGAGCGCGTCGTTCTCGAGGTCCTGGAATCGCTCCCACAGAGAATTCACCTGGAGCGCCGAGCTCGGAACAGGCTGGTGGGCGACCGCATTCCCCTCGCCAGCGAGCTTCACCTCGACGAACGCGTGCCAGTGGAGGTTCAACACCACCGGCGTGTTCGCGTACGGCGTCGCGGCGATCGTCACGCCCGCGAGCGGCAGCCGGTTCGCGACGAGTTGATCCTCGATGATCTCCAGGAACGACTTCATCAGACCCTCCATGCGGTGCGGACAGCGAAATTTCTAGCACAGTGCTTCGCCGGTATGTTGCTAGCCGACTGTGCCGGCGAGTGCCAGCGAACGCGCGGATCTCCGGCGCGCACGCCTCGCCGCCGGATGATGCAAGCATCGCGCCAGTCCGCTCGCTCCCGCCGCGGGACGTGACACGTGCCCTGGTGCGCGATGCGCTATGCTTCGCGCCCGTCCCGCCCGCCATGGCTCCGCCGCCCTGCTCTACCCTCCGTGCCCCGCGCTACGCGGCCGCGGGGGGAGTCGTCCTTCGATGACCGCTACCGTAGTCGCGATCTTCGCGATTGTCTACGTCGGCATGACCCTCGGCGGGCTGCCGTTCCTGCAGCTCGACCGCACCGGCATCGCGCTGCTGGGCGCGATCGCGCTGGTCGCCTTCGGAGCGATCACGCCCGAACAGGCGAGGCAGGCGCAGCACGTGCCAACGTTGATACTGCTCTTCTCGTTCATGGTGATCTCGGCGCAGATGCAGCTCGCGGGCTTCTACTCCTGGGTCACGCTGCGCATCGCGGCGCTCCCGGCTTCGCCGCCGATGCTGCTCGGCGCGGTGATCGCGGTGGTGGCGGCGCTCTCGGCGGTGTTCAGCAACGACGTCGTTTGCCTCGCCGTCGCGCCCGTGCTCGCCGATGCGTGCATGCGCCGTGGGCTCGACCCGGTGCCATTCCTGCTCGCGCTCGCCTGCGCGGCGAATGTCGGCTCCGCGGCGACGCTCATTGGCAACCCGCAGAACATGCTGATCGGCGGGGTGCTGAAGCTCTCCTTCAGCGGCTATTTCCTGGAGGCGGTGATCCCGGTCGTGCTTGGCTTGGCGGCGTTGTGGGCGCTCATCGCGTGGCAAGCGCGGGGGCGCTGGCGCGCGAGCGAGACCCAGCTTGCGGGTTCCGCGGCGCCTGCGCGCCGGGCGACCGACCGGACGCCGTTCGACCGTTGGCAGGCCGCCAAGGGTCTCGCCGTGGCCGGCGCGCTGATTGCCGTGTTTCTCGTGACCGACTGGCCGCGCGATGTCGCGGCGCTCACCGGCGCAGGGGTGGTGCTCATGAACCGCCGGCTGCACTCGACGAACGTGCTCGGGTTGGTCGACTGGGAGCTGCTCGTGCTCTTCATGGGGCTCTTCGTGGTCAACCACGCGCTCGCGCACACCGGGGTCACCGCACAGGCGGTGCAAGCCCTCGCGGCGGCCGGCCTTCCGCTCACCCAGCCCGCGCCGCTCTTCGCCACGTCGGTCGTGCTGGCGAATCTCGTGTCGAACGTGCCCGCGATCATGCTGCTCCTGCCTGCGGCGACGGAGCCTTTTGCCGGCCCGATGCTCGCGCTGGTCAGCACGCTCGCAGGAAACCTCTTCATCGTCGGCTCGATCGCGAACATCATCGTCGTCGACGCCGCGCGCCGGCGATGTGACCTTGTGCTCCGCACCCGCATTCGTGCTGCAGCGCCCGTGACCCTCGAAACCGCTCCCGACCGAGCGCCGTCCGACGGGCGCCGACCGCGCGGCGAAGTCTTTCTCGCCTTGCTACGGCTCGGACTCACGTCGCGCTCTCTCTCTGCGGGCCGATGAGACAAACCGCATTCGACGACACATTTCACAAACATGCGTGCCTGTATGTAAACTCCCGCGTCCGGTGCTCGAGCACCGTCGCGGCAGTGCCGCCGCTCACGCCGGCTCGCCGGCTGGACCAGGACAGACGCACACCATGAGAACCCTTCCTGCCTTCGCGCACGCCGGCCTGCGCGCCTCTCTTTCGCGCCGCCTCGGGCTGCACCGCCTTGCGGCTGCGACAATCGGCGGCGCCGCAATGGCACTCGCGGGCTGCGGACAGCAGGGGCAAGGCGGCTTCCACGGCTTCCCGCCGGCGCCTGTCACGCTGCTCGAAGTGAAGGCTGCGACCGTGCCGGTCAGCTTCGAATACGTCGGGCAGACCGCCGGCTCGAAGGAAGCGGAGGTGCGGGCGCGCGTCACCGGCATCCTGGAGAAGCGCGTCTACCAGGAAGGCGGCCACGTCAAGGAAGGCGCGACCATGTTCGTCATCGATCCGAAGCCGTACGCCGCAGCGGCGCAGGCGGCCGAGGCCGAGCTCGCGCGCGCCCAGGCGCAGCTTGCCCAGGCGCGTCGCGACCGCGCGCGGCTGGAGCCTCTGGTCGGCGGCGACGTCGAAGGCGCCGTCAGCCGGCGCGAGTATGACGACACGGTGTCGGCGGCCGAGACCGCCGACGCGAACGTCAAGCTCGCCCAGGCGAACCTGACCACCGCGCGGCTCAACCTCTCGTACACGACCGTGACCGCACCGGTGAGCGGCTTCGCGTCCCGCGCGCGGAAGTCCGAGGGTAGCCTCGTCTCGCCAGGCGCGGAGAGTCTGCTCGCGACGGTGTCGCAAGTCGATCCGATGTACGTGAACTTCAGCATCGCGGAGAACGAGCGGCTCCGGCTCGACGCGCTGCGGCGCGAGGGCAAGCTCGTCGTGCCGGACGAGGCGCAGGGCGGCTTCGAGGCGAGCGTGCGGCTCGCCGACGGCTCGGTGTATCCGCGCAAGGGGCGGCTCGAATTCATCGATCCGCGCATCAACCCGGGCACCGGGTCGTACGATGCGCGCGCCCTCTTCCGGAACGAGGACGCGGGGTTGCGGCCGGGGCAGTTCGTGCGGGTGGTCCTCTCGGGGGCCGTGCGCCCCGACACCATCGTGGTGCCGCAGGTCGCGGTGATGGACAGCCCGCAGGGCAAGTTCGTGTACGTCGCAGGCAAGTCTGCCGAGGGCAAGGACGTCGCGCTGCCGCGCCCGGTCACCGTGAGCGACTGGGTCGACTTCGCCGGCGCGAAGCAGTGGATCGTGGAATCGGGATTGAAGCCGGGCGACCAGGTGGTGGTGGACGGCATGGCGAAGCTGCAGCCGATTCCGACCGGGGCGCCGATCGTGCTCGGCCCACCGCCGGCGGGACCCGGCGGCGCGCCCGGCCGACCTGGCAAGGCCGCACCGCAAGGCGCGGCGTCGAAGCAATAGCCGCGCGCGCTCGAGGAACGCCGGATGTTCTCCCGCTTCTTCATCGACCGCCCCATCTTCGCCGCGGTACTGTCCCTCTTCATCGTGCTCGCGGGGCTCGCCGCGATGCGCACTTTGCCGATCGCGCAGTACCCGGAGATCGCGCCGCCGGTCGTGCAGGTGAGCGCGTTCTATCCGGGCGCGTCGGCCCGGGTGGTCGAGCAGACCGTCGCGGCGGTCCTCGAGAACGCGATCAACGGCGTCGAGGGCATGATCTACATGAGCTCGAACTCGGCGTCGAACGGCCAGCTGCAGATTCAGGTGACCTTCGATATCGGCACCGACGCCGACCAGGCGGCGATCAACGTCAACAACCGCGTCAAGCAGGCCGAAGCGCGGCTGCCGGAGGAAGTGCGGCGCCAGGGCGTGACCGTCGAGAAGGGCTCGTCGTCGTTCCTGCAGGTGCTGGCGTTCTATTCGCCGGATGCCCGCTTCGACGACCTCTACGTGTCGAACTACGTCACCTTGAACGTGCTCGACCGCCTGAAACGCATCCCGGGCACGACCAACGTGCAGGTTTGGGGCGCGAAGGACTATGCGATGCGGATCTGGGTGCGCCCCGACCGGCTCGCGCAGCTCGGGCTCACCACCGGCGATCTGATCGCCGCGGTCCGCGAGCAGAACGCGCAGTTCGCGGCCGGCAAAATCGGCCAGGCGCCCTACAGCGGCGACCAGGAGCTCGTTTACACGATCACCACGCTCGGGCGGCTCGCCGACGTCGAGCAGTTCGAGAACATCATCGTGCGCGCGAACCCGGACGGCTCGATCATCCGTCTCCGCGACATCGCACGCGTCGAGCTCGGCAGCAAGGACTACGAATTCATCGGCCGCTACAACGGCCAGAGCGCCACGCTGATGGGCATCTTCCTGCGGCCGGGCGCGAACGCGCTCGAGGTCGCGGGCGAGATG
Source organism: Burkholderiales bacterium (assembly GCA_020848075.1). Taxonomy (GTDB): domain Bacteria; phylum Pseudomonadota; class Gammaproteobacteria; order Burkholderiales; family SG8-39; genus JAABRB01. Next base: position 38,849 of record JADLAV010000024.1, on the reverse strand, counting down.
AAGCGCACCGTCGCCGAGCTGGCCGAGCGCTTCCCCCCGGGCCTCGCGTACTCGATCCCGTACGACACCACGCGCTTCATCGAGGTGTCGATCCGCGAAGTCCTGAAGACCCTCGGCGAGGCGATGATCCTCGTGTTCCTCGTCGTGTTCCTGTTCCTGCAGGACTGGCGCGCGACGCTCATTCCGATCATCGCCGTCCCGGTGTCGCTCACCGGCGCGTTCGCCGGGCTCTTCGCCCTCGGCTATTCGATCAACACGCTGACGCTTTTCGGAATGGTGCTCTCGATCGGCATCGTGGTCGACGACGCGATCGTCGTGCTGGAGAACGTCGAGCGCATCATGCGCGAGGAGAACATGCCCGCCCGCGAGGCGGCGATCGAGGCGATGCGCGAGGTCTCGGGACCCGTGATCGCGATCGTGCTGGTGCTGACCGCGGTGTTCGTGCCGATCGCCTTCCTCGGCGGCCTCACCGGCGAGCTCTACCGCCAGTTCGCCGTGACTATCTCGATCGCGGTGATCTTCTCGGGCATCGTCGCGCTCACCCTGACCCCGGCCCTGTGCGTGATGATCCTGCGCCGCGAGCACCGGCAGCCGGGCCGTTTCTTCGCCTGGTTCAACGACTGGTTCCGCCGTGTGACCGGACGCTACATCGACGGCGTCACCTGGATGATCCGGCGCGGCGCGATCGCGCTCGCGCTCTTCTCCGGCATGGTGCTGATCGCGGGCGGCCTGTGGCGGTACACGCCGGGCTCGCTGGTGCCGGACGAGGACCAGGGCGTCTTCATCGCCATGGTCATCCTGCCGGACGGTGCGACGCTGCAGCGGACCGACCGGGTCGTGAGCCAGGTGGTGGAGGCCCTGCGCTCCAACCCCGTCAACGAGCACGTCGTGGCATTCACCGGTTTCGACTTCATCGGCGGCGGCTTCCGCAACAACGCGGCGACGATCTTCGTCACGCAGAAGCACTGGGACGAGCGCACGGTGACAGTGCAGCAGCTCATCGGCGAGTTCTTCATGAAGACCGCGCACATCAAGGAAGCGCTGGTGCTCGCCTTCGGTCCGCCCCCGATCTTCGGCCTCGGCACCGCCGGCGGCTACGAGTTCTACCTCCAGAGCGGGGGCGACGGCGGCTCCGCCAGGCTCGCGCAGGTGACGCAGCAGCTGCTCGGGCGGCTCAACTCGGATCCGATGCTCGGCGGCGCGCAAACGCTGTGGCGCGCGAACGTGCCGCAGCTCGCCGTCGAGGTCGACCGCGAGAAGGCGAAGACGCTCGGCGTGCCCGTGGACGAGGTGTTCGACACGCTCGCGGCGACGCTCGGCAGCTTCTACGTGAACGACTTCAACAAGTTCGGCCGCGCCTGGCAGGTGCTGATGAGCGCCGAGCCGCGCTACCGCACCCGCCCGGACGACATCGGCGCGATCTGGGTGCGCTCGGCCCGCGGCGAGATGGTCCCGTTGCGCTCGCTCGCGAGCGTCCGCTACGCGTCGGGCCCGGACGCGCTCGACCGCTTCAACAACCTGCCGGCGGTCAAGATCATCGGCCAGGCCGCGCCAGGCGTAAGCTCCGGCCAGGCGATCGAGCGCGTCGAGGCGATCGCGCGCGAGGTCCTGCCGCCGGAATTCAGCTTCGACTGGGGCGGCACGTCGTACCAGGAGAAGAAATCCGGCGGCACTTCGAGCCTCGCGCTCGGTCTTGCGGTGATCATGGTGTTCCTGATCCTCGCCGCGCTGTACGAGCGCTGGTCGCTGCCGTTCTCGGTGCTCCTCGCGCTGCCGTTCGGCACTTTCGGCGCGCTCACCGCCGTGTGGCTTCGCGGCCTGACGAACGACGTCTATTTCCAGATCGGCCTGGTGACGCTGCTCGGCCTCGCTGCCAAGAACGCGATCCTCATCGTCGAATATGCGCTTCTCAAGGTGCGGGAGGGCTACTCGCCGCCGGCAGCTGCGATCGAGGCCGCGCGGCTGCGGTTTCGCCCGATCATCATGACCTCGCTCGCCTTCATCCTCGGCGTGGTACCGCTCGCCTTCTCGACCGGCGCGGGCGCTGGCGCGCGGATCTCCGTGGGCACCGGCGTGATGGGCGGCATGCTGGCGGCGACCTTCCTCGCCATCTTCTTCATCCCGTTCTTCTTCCGGCTGCTCACCGAGCGGCGCGTCCGCGAGACGCGCACCGCCGCCGAGCTCCACGCCGAGGTCGTCGAGGGCGAAAAGCGCAGCGCAGCGCTGCACGCCGCGGCGATCGCGGCAGCCGAAGGCAAGGGGGCGCCGCATGGTTGACCCGGCACTGCGCACCGCGCTCGCGGCGGCGCTCGCAGCGGTCGTGGCCGCGGCCTGCACCAGCATGGCGGAACACGAGCGGCCCGAGCTCGACCTGCCCGCCGCCGAGGCGAAGGCGCCGGCGACGCTCGATCGGTGGTGGACGCTGTTCGGCGACGAGCAGCTCACGGCGCTCGTCGAGGAGGCGCTCGCGAGGAATCTCGACCTGCGGGCCGCGGTCGCGCGCATCGACGAGGCGCGGGCAAACCTGCGCATCGCGCAGTCGAGCCTCTACCCCTCGGTCGATCTCACCTACGACGCGAGTCGCAGTAAGAGCAGCACGGCCACCCCATTTCCCATGGGACCCCCGTACGCCGCGACGACGCACAGCGTCGCGCTCGCCGCGGCGTACGAGGTCGACCTATGGGGTCGGCTCCGCTCCGGGAGCGACGCGGCCGGGCAGACGCTGGCCGCCACGCGCTATGACGCGGAGACGGTGCGCATCGCGCTCGCCGCCGAGGTGGCGACCAGCTACTTCACGCTGCACCTGGCGGACGCGGAGCTCGCGCTCTCCTTGTCAACGCTCGCCACGCGCGACGACAACGTGCGGCTGCAGCGGGCCCGCCACGGCGCCGGGCTGGTGAGCACGTTCGAGCTGCGCCAAGCCGAAGCCGAGCGCGCGTCCGTGGCCGCGACCGTGCCGCCGCTCAGCCAGGCGGTCGATCTGGCGCAAGCGGCGCTCGCCGTTCTCGCCGGCCGCGCGCCGCGCGAGGTCTATGCGCCGGCCATCGCGCGCGGTCCGGCGCTCGAGACTCGCGCAAGCGTGCCCGAGGTGCCGCCGGGACTGCCGTCGGACCTTCTCGCCCGCCGGCCCGACATCCAGCGCGCCGAGGCGGATCTCGCATCGTCCGAGTTCCGCATCGCCGAGGCACGCGCGCAGTACTTCCCCGCGGTCGTGCTCACCGGTTCGCTCGGCTCGGAGAGCGCGCGCCTCGCCGATCTCTTCACCGGGCCGGCGGCGATCTGGTCGATCGCGGGCTCGCTCGTGCAGCCGATCATCGCGGCCGGCCGGATCACGGCCCAGGTGGACGCGGCCAAGGCGCGGCGCCAGCAGGCCGAGATCGCGTACGTGCAGGCGGTGCAGGGCGCGTTCCGCGACGTGCATGACGCGCTCGTCGCGCACCGCGGCGCCCGGGAGACGTTCGTCGCGCAGGACGAGCGCCGCGCCCGGGTCGCCGAGACGCTCAAGCTCGCCGAGCGCCGCTATCGCGCCGGCTACTCGAGCTATCTCGAGGTGCTCGACGCAGAGCGCAACCTCTTCTCCGCCGACCGCGAGCGGCTCGTCGCGCTGCGCAACCGCCAGACTGCGCTGATAAGCGTGTACCGCGCGCTCGGCGGCGGCTGGACGGCGCAGGCGTTCGCCGCCAGCGCGCAATAGCCCACCAGTCCCCCTTCGCGAAGAGGGGGCAACGCGCGGGTGCTATGTTCGGGTGCTGGCGTCGTCGCGCGCGGAGCCCCCGGCCATGGAAATCCTCGTCCTCCTCATCCTCATTCTCGCCAACGGCGCCTTCGCCATGTCGGAGATCGCGGTGGTGTCGAGCCGCCACGTCCGGCTCCGGCAGCTCGCCGAGCGAGGCAGCCCGGGCGCCGCGGCAGCGCTCGCGCTCGCCGAGAATCCGGGGCGGTTCCTCTCCACCGTCCAGGTCGGGATCACGCTGATCGGCATCTTCATGGGCGCGTTCGGCGAGGCGACGCTTTCCGCGCAACTCGCCGAGGCGCTGCGCCGGGCGCCAGCCTTGCTGCCATATGCGCATGAGCTGGCGATCGCCATCGTGGTCATCGGCATCACGTACTTCTCGCTGATCCTCGGCGAGCTTGTGCCCAAACGGCTCGCGCTGTACGCGCCCGAGGCGATCGCGACGCGCATCGCGCTGCCGATGCGCCTCCTGTCGCAGGCGACGCTGCCGTTCGTGAAGCTGCTCACGCTCTCGACCGAGGCGCTGCTGCGCATGGTCGGAGTACGCGAGCGCGTGAAGCAGACGGTGACCGAAGCGGAGATCGAGGGGCTGATGCGGATCGGCGCGGAGACCGGCGTGTTCGAGCGCGCCGAGAGCGAGTTCGTCTCGCGGGTGCTGCACCTCGACTCGCAGCGGGTCGGCGCCGTCATGACGCCACGCATCGACATCGTGTACCTGGACGTCGAAGCGTCGCTGGACGCGCGTCTGCTCGCCGTCCGGCGCGAAGGCTACACGCGCGTGCCCGTGTGCCGGCACGGGCTGCGCGACGTGCTCGGCGTGCTCGATACGCTGGACCTCCTGGACCCATGCCTCCGCGGCGAGCCGCTGGACGTCCTGGCCCACCTCGAGCCGGCGCTCTACGTGCCCGAAACCATCCATCTCATGCGCCTCCTCGAGCTGCTCAAGCAGCACAAGGCGCACCTCGCGCTCGTCGTGGACGAATACGGCGAGGTGCAAGGGCTCGTCACGATGACCGACGTGCTGGAGGCGATCGTCGGTGCGGTGCCCGAGCTGGGCGAGGAGGAGGCCCCCGAGTTCGTGCGGCGGGCAGACGGATCGCTGCTCGTGGACGGCGGGGCCTCGCTCGATCGCCTGCAGGAAGCCGTCGGACGGCGCATCGAGTTTCCCGAAGACGAGGCGGGGCGCTATCACACGGTGGGTGGCCTCGTCATGGCGCGCCTCGGCCATGTCCCGCGCGCCGGCGAGACGTTTGCATTCGCCGGACTGCGCTTCGAGGTGCTCGACATGGACCGGCACCGGGTGGACAAGGTGCTGGTCGTTCCGCCCCCCGAGGACGAAACGGAAGACGCTGGCGGCGCCGGGGAGTAGTCCGCGCGGCGGCGTGATGCCCGCCGCCGCGCGAAGCAGCGTCCGCCCGAAAGAATCAAATCAGAAGAAGATGCGGAAGCCGATGTCGACGCTGCTGGTCGGCGCGGGGTACGGGCGCGGGTACGCGACCGGCACCGGCGCGGGGACGTAGACCGGCCGCTCGACGACGCGCACGACCTCGTGCGCGCGATACACCGGCGCCGGATAGTACGCATACCTCGGCGCGCGCTGCCAGCCATGGTCGTAGCGGGTGGCGTAACGGCCGCGGTCGTCGCGCCCGCCGTGGCGATAGTCGTCGTGAGCGAGTGCCGCGAGCGGCAGCGCAACGAGCATCGCGCCGGCAGCGAGTTTGGCGATCAGGCGTTTCATCGCATTCTCCTTCGTTGGTTGCGACGCCTGCACTGTACGGCGGGGCTGTAAGCCAACTGTTTCGCCGCGGGAGCGAGTTGTAAATGTCTGTTTCGCCAAGCCGAAGTCGTCGGGCGGGCCAGACGGCGTCGCGGCGCTGGTGCTACTTCGCGCCTCGGGCCGGGACATCGGCAAGCGCGAGAAGAAGCGCTCCGGCAAGCCAGCCAGTCGGAAGCCGCTGCTCCAGCCACTGCGCGCAGGGCCCGCCGCCAGGCAGGAATACCGCCGACGCGAGCCGTACGTCGCGCAGCGACAGCCGCGCGATCTGCGCGCGGATCTCCGCCGCGGTGTGCCAGTGCGCCCCGCGGTACGCGCCGACCCCGCCGCCACGCCCCTTCTGCAGGTAGAGGATGCTGCGCCGGTTGAGGAGCCCGAGCGCGAGGCGCTTGCGCGTCACGCGGACGATCTCGCGCAGCGCGTCATCCTGATCGCGGATGAAGCAGAGCGAGGTGACGGCGATCGCGTGGTCGAAGCTCGCATCGCGAAACGGCAGGCGCTCGGCGCGGCCCGCGACGTAGGCTTCGCCCGCGCGCGCATGCGATCGGGCAAAGCGCAGCCACGCGAGATCCGGATCGAGGCCGACGATGCGCACGCCGGCGCGCCCGGCGAAAAGGCGCGTGAAGTGCCCGGTGCCGCAGCCGACATCGAGCACGGTATCGCCCGGCTGCGCGCCGAGCGCGTCGCGCAGGAGCGCGAACTCGGTCTCGCCGATCCACTCGCCGCGCGGCGTGTGGTACCAGGCGTCGTAACGCGCCGCGGCTTCGGCGCGTGTGGAATCCGTGGCGGTCATCGCCCCATCGGGTCATCCCCGCGGAGCTTGCGCCCATTCCGCCGGAATGACGGGGTTCTCCAGAGCATCCCTAGTTCAGATCGAGCGCGTGCGCCTTCAGCGCGTCCAGGCCGACGTACTCGAGCGCCCGCGCGTGCGTCGCCTCGAGGACGACCTGCGGCGCGCAGCCCGCCTCCCAGGCCTCGATCCAGCGGAGCACGTGTAGGCACCACTTGTCGCCCGGCTTGAGCCCGCGAAAGCGCATCTCGAGGCGTGGCGTCACGAGATCGTTGCCGCGCGCGACGCTGAACTCGAGGAACGCCTTGGTCACGCGCACGCACACCAGGTGCGCGACGCCGTCCTCGGCGTGCGTAGCGCAGCAGCCGTCGCGGAAGTAGCCGGTGAGCGGCGCGTAGCTGCAGGCGCGCAGGGTGCCGCCGAGGACGTTGTTTTCGGTCTGCGGGGAAGGTTTCATTGCGGCGAATCCACGCGGGTAACCACGACTGTTATAGGGTTAAAGAAGCGGGTTGAGGAATCGGCTTGAAAAAGCGAACGCTTGACTCTATACCTTACTACAAGGTTTAGGCTTGAGATCCGGGAAGCGATCCAGCATGGAAAATATAACCATCGGCAAGCTCGCCAAGGGCGCCGGCATCGGGGCCGGAACATTACGTTACTACGAGCGGCGCGGGCTGCTGCCGCCAGCACGGCGCACCGCCGCCGGGTACCGGGTGTACGGCGCGGCTGCGGCGCAGCGGCTGCGCTTCATCCGCCGCGCGCAGGCGCTCGGCTTCTCGCTCGAGGAGATCGCCGAGCTCCTCGCCCTGAGCGACAACCCGCGCGCCACCGCGCGCGAGGTGAAGCACGCGACGCAGGCGAAGATCGCCGACATCGACCGGCGCATCGAGGCGCTCGCGCGCATGAAGCGGGGGCTCGCGACGCTCGAGGCGCGCTGCAGCGGCCACGGGCACACGGGCGAGTGCCCGATCCTCGCGGCGCTCAACCAGGAAGGCGATCGAAGCGCGCCGGTCGTCTCAAGCAGGAGAGCAAAGTGCAAGAGCTAGAGATCGGCGTTCAGGGCATGACCTGCGCGAACTGCAGCGCGCGGGTGGAGCGCGCGCTCGCCAAGGTGCCGGGCGTGGCCGCGGCCGCGGTGAACCTCGCGACCGAGCGGGCGAGCGTGCGCCTCGACGAGACCGCGGCGACCGCCGCCGGCGTCGCCGCGGCGGTGAAGGACGCCGGATACGCCCCAGTGGTCGCCGAGCTCGAGATCGGCGTCGGCGGCATGACCTGTGCGAACTGCGTGAGCCGCGTCGAGCGCGCGCTGCGGAAGACACCGGGCGTGCTCGAAGCAATAGTCAATCTCGCTACCGAGCGGGCGACCGTGCGGTACTTCCCCGCGACCGTCTCGCCGGAGGAACTCGGCCGTGCGATCACGGAGGCGGGCTACACGCCCCGCCCCCTCGACCGGGAAGAGGGTTCCGCGGCCGAGGACGTCGAGGTGCGCGCGCGCGAGGCGGAACTGCGTGCACGGCTCCATGACACGGTGGGCGCGGCGGTGCTGTCGGTTCCGCTCCTCGCGCTCGCGATGGGTCCGATGGTCGTGCCTGGGCTCGCCGAAGCGCTGGCGCGGGTCGCGCCGACGCAGCGCTTCTGGGAATGGGTGCAGCTCGCGCTCGGCACGGCGGTGGTCTTCGGGCCGGGCCGCCGTTTCTTCAGCTCGGGCTGGGCTGCGTTTCGCCATCTCTCCCCCGACATGAACAGCCTGGTGATGACCGGCGTCGGCGCGGCGTGGCTCTACAGCGCCGCCGTCGTCCTCGTACCAGGGCTCCTCCCGGCTCAGGCTCGCCACCTCTACTTCGAGCCGGCGGCGGTCGTGGTCACGCTGATCCTGATGGGCAAGTATCTCGAGGCGCTCGCCAAGGGCCGCGCCGGCGCAGCGATCCGGAAGCTCGTCGGTCTGCAGGCAAAGACCGCGCGCGTGGTACGCGAGGGCGTCGAGGCCGACGTGCCGATCGCGAGCGTGGTGCGCGGCGACGTCGTGATCGTGCGCCCGGGCGAGCGAGTGCCCGTCGATGGCGAGGTGCGCGGGGGCGAGAGCTACGTCGACGAGTCGATGCTCACCGGCGAGCCGATGCCGGCGGCGAAGCGCGCCGGCGACCGGGTGGTGAGCGGCACGGTGAATCAGCACGGCGTGCTGCGCGTCGAAGCCCGCCAGGTGGGAAGAGAGACGCTGCTCGCTCAGATCATCCGCATGGTCGAGCAGGCGCAAGGGTCGAAGCTCCCGATCCAGCGGCTCGCGGACCGCGTGGTGAGCGTGTTCACGCCGATCGTGCTCGCGATCGCGGCGGTGACCTTCGCCGTCTGGCTCGCGCTCGCGCCCGCGCCGGCGATCACGCTTGCGCTCGTGAGCGCGGTCGCGGTGCTGGTGGTCGCCTGCCCGTGCGCCATGGGGCTCGCGACCCCGGCAGCGATCATGGTCGGGAGCGGCCGCGCCGCCGAGCTCGGCGTGCTCTTCCGCACGGGCGAGGCGCTCGAAGCGCTGAGCCACGTCGACACCGTGGTGCTCGACAAGACCGGTACGCTCACGGTGGGCCGGCCGCAGCTCGTCGATCTCGAGCCGGCGCCGGGCGGCGACGCGCTCGCAGTGCTGCGCTTCGCCGCGGGCGCCGATTCGGGGAGCGAGCATCCGCTCGCCGCGGCGATCCTCGCCGCGGCGCAAGCGCGCGGCGTCGCATACCCGAAAGCGGAGCGCTTCGAGGCGATTCCGGGATACGGCGTGAAGGCGATCGTCGAAGGCCACACCGTGCTCCTCGGCGCGGCGCGGCTGCTCGCCCGTGAAGGAGCCGCTGCCGATGCGCTCGCCGAACGCGCTGCGGCGCTGGCCGAGCGCGGCCGCACGCCGATCTATCTCGCGGTGGACGGTGCGGCATGGGGCATCCTCGGCGTCGCAGACCCGCTCAAGCCCGAGTCTGCGGCAGTGGTCGCGGCACTGAAGGCGAAGGGCCTGCGTGTCGGGATGATCACCGGCGACAGCGCCCGCACGGCGCAGGCGATTGCCCGCCAGGCAGGCGTGGACGAAGTCGAGGCCGAGGTGCTGCCCTCCGGGAAGGCCGAAGCCGTGCAGCGGCTCCAGGCGCAGGGACGCAAGATCGCGTTCGTGGGCGACGGCATCAACGACGCGCCGGCACTCGCGCAGGCCGAGGTGGGCATCGCAGTCGCCACCGGCACCGACATCGCGATCGAGGCGGCCGACGTCACGCTCACGCGCGGCGATCTGCGGGGCCTCCTGAACGCGCTCGAGGTCGCGCGGCGCACGATGCGCACCATTCGCGGCAATCTCTTCTGGGCGTTCATCTACAACATCCTGCTCATTCCGCTCGCAGCGGGCGTCTTCTATCCCGCCTGGGGCTTGACTCTCAACCCGATGCTCGCCGGCCTCGCGATGGGGCTGTCGAGCGTGTTCGTGGTCACCAACAGCCTGCGCCTGCGCCGCGTGCGTCCGCCCGGCGGACCGCCGGCGTCCGGCGCGCAACGCGCGCGCCGCGTGGCGCTCGGCGGTCCGGCAGCGACCGGGACCCAGTTAGATCGGACCGCAATTCCGCTTCTGCAAGGAGAACGACGATGCAAGCCACCACCCTCAAAGTCACCGGCATGACCTGCAACCACTGCGTCATGAGCGTCACGAAGGCGCTGAAGCAGGTTCCCGGCGTCGAGTCCGCCGACGTGAGCCTCGAGCAGGCGCAGGCGGTCGTGAAGGGGACCGCCGACGCGCAGTCCCTGATCAAGGCAGTGAAGGAAGAGGGCTACGACGCAGCGCTGCAGCCGTGATGCACGCGCGCTGAGCGACATTCTTCGCGGTCAGCGCATCGCGTGCCGGCGCTCGCGTTGCGCCTGCTGGATCTCGCGCGGCCAGCGCGACTCGATGTAGGCGAGGACTGCCCAGATCTCGTCGTCGGAGAGCGTGGCGCCGAACGCCGGCATGTCGCTTTGATAACCGGGCGGCGCGTACTTGCCCGGCACGATGCCTTCCTTCGTCATCCCGAACAGCATCTCGTCCGGGTGATGCCACGTGTGCCCGGTCGCATCGTGCGGCGGCGCAGGCATCCGGCCGTTCGGCAGGCGCGACTGCCAGCGCGGCTGGCCCTCCAGGCGCGCGCCGTGGCAGGAGGCGCAGTGCTGGTCGTAGATCGTCTTCCCGAGCGCGACTTGCTTCGCGTCGCCCGGATCCGCGCGCGAGCCCGTCGACTGCTGCGCGATCGACCACACCGCCGCCGCAGCAGCGACGAGGATCAGCACGACGACCAGCCAACCGAGGTTCGGGCGGCGGCGGGCGGCGGCGAGCCGGTGCTTGCGCGGCTCGCTCACGGCGGAAGACTCACTTTGCTTGAGTCTCCGCGACGAGAGACCGGATCAGCTTCCGCACATCCGGCGCCTCCCAGTCGGCCCCACCCAGGGCGCGCGCGACCTCGCGGCCCTTCGCGTCCACGACCAGCGTGGTCGGCAGGCCCGGCGCTCCGAGCGGGGTGAGGACGTTGCCCTCGCCTTCCACGTAGGTCGCAAGGCGCGTGATCTTCAGCGAATCGTAAAACTCGCGCACCGCTTTCGCGCCTTCCACGTCGGTGGAGAGCGCGACCACCTCGAAGTCGGCGCCGCCGAGGCGCGCCTGCAGCCGGTCGAGCGTCGGCATCTCCACGCGGCAGGGCCCGCACCAGGTCGCCCAGACGTTCAGCAACACCACCTTGCCGCGAAAGCGCTCCAACGGAACGGGTTTGCCATCCGCGTCGCGGATGTCGAGGGGCGGCAGCGGTCGCGGCTCCGCGTGCATCGTCAGACGGGGCGGCCGCAAGCGGGTCGCGTCGCGCGAGCGGGTCGCTTCCTGCAGTACCCCCATCGTCACCGCCACCAGCACCAACACGCCGATCGCAACGAGCCACGCGCGGACCTTGCGCCCGAGCGCCGCACCGCTCGGACTCTCCGGGCCTGGATTGGGTGACGTGGTCACGGCAGGGACAAGGGGGCCGGCCTGCGGCTCGCTCACACGCGCGGTGCGCGCTGTCAACGGAGGTTCCCGGTGTGCCCGAGCGAATAGCGCCCCGGCTGCGGCCACACCGTGAGCCCGTGCGGCTCGCTGCCGACCCGGATCTTCTTCACTTCGCCGCTCGCGGTGTCGATGGCGTACACGACGTCGTCGAACCGGCCGGACAGCCAGAGCACCGTCCCGTCGGCGCTCACGTTGCCCATGTCGGGACTCCCCCCGCCCGGAATGGGCCACGTCGCCTCGACCTTGCGCGTCGCGAAGTCGATCACCGAGACGCTGCCCTTGCCGCCAGGCGCGCCGTGGACGTGCCGCGAGCCGCGGTTGGCGACGTAGAGCTTGGCGCCGTCCCGGCTGGGGTAGAGCCCGTGCGTCCCGGCGCCGGTCGGGATGAATCCGATCTCGGCCAACTTGTCGCCGTCGACGATGAACACGCCGCCCGCGCGCATGTCGGCGACATAGAACACCGCGCCGTCGGGCGAGATGCGCACATCCTGCGGCATGCCGCCTTTCGTCAGCTTCAGATACCCGACCACCTTGCGGCCGACGAGGTCGATCTTCGCCAACCGGCCGCCGAACTCGCAGGTGAAGAGCGCGTAGCGGCCGTCGATCGAGAATTCGGCGTGGTTGATGCCCGCGCACTCGGGAACCGCGAGCGAGCTCTGCAGCGCCATCGTCTGCGGGTCCCGGAAGTCGAGCCGCTGGTGCGCCTCGGCCACCACGATCGCCGAGCGGCCGTCCGGCGTGAAGTACATGTTGTACGGGTCGTCCACCGGGATGCTCGGCCCCGGCTTGCCCGTCTTCGGGTCGATCGGCGTGAGCGTTCCGTCGGTGCGCCCTTCCGCGTTGTTGGTCACCCAGAGCGTCTTCAGGTCCCACGAGGGCACGACGTGCTGCGGGTTGAGGCCGACCTTGAAGCGATCGACCACTTGCATCGTGGCAGGATCGATCACCGACACGTCATTCGAGCGGCGGTTCGGGACGTAGATCCGCGTCAGATCGGTGGCGACGTCGGACCGCATGTGGCCCGCCGCGATCTCGCTGTAGAGATTCGCGGGATCGACCACCGGCGGCATGCCCGGCACGGTCTCGATCTGGCGCGCGGGCTGCGCGGCCGCGATGCCCGCGGAAAGCAGTGTGACGCCTGCGGCGATGCCGGTGAAGAGGCGGCGGCAAAACCGGCGCCGCTTCATTTGTCGCTCATTCATTTCCCTGTATCCGGATGCGAAGAAAGATCGCAAGAATAGCAATCCTTCCCGCGCTCCGGGGAGCACGAGGCTCCGCCACTTCCGTCCTGGGACGCGGCTACCCGGCGTCGTCACCCATCCACCAAGGGCCCCAGCGACGCAGCTGCTCACGCTGCTCCTTGGTCAGGACACCCTGGATTCTCTCCCGCGCGTCGAGCCCGTTCTCGATCCGCTGCAGGCGCAGGTCGCCGATCCGCTTGTACGCGTCGAGGATCGCGGCGCGGTCGGCCGTGCCGCTCGCGTAGGCGTCGCGCAGCTTCGCCCGCTCGTCCTGCATCTTGCCCATCACGTCCCAGTTCTTACGCCGGGTTTCGTCCTGGATCTTGTTGATCTGCGCACGCTGGGCGTCAGTCAGATCGAGCGCCCCGAGCGGACCGCCCATCATGCCGAGGCCCATGCCGTAACCCCGGCCGTAGCCGCCCATCATCCCTGGGCCCATGCCGTACCCTGGACCGTATCCGCCCATCATGCCGGGCCCCATGCCGTAGCCCGGACCGTAGCCGCGTCCGCCTCCGGGCCCGTAGCCGCCCATCATGCCGGGCCCTGCGCCCTGACCCATCATGCCCGGTCCATAGCCCGGGCCTTGCGGCTGGGCGAATACGGTGCCGGCGACCATCGCGGCGGCGATCAGCGTGAGTAGTCTGGTCGTGGTTCGCATCGTTGTCTCCTTTCTCGAGCGGTCCTGCTACGAATTCACCAGCGGTAAGGCGGACGGTACGACTCAAGCGCGCGCGCGCGGCCGCGCTCGTCGAAGAGTTGCGTGCTGAAGGGCTGCGGCGCCGGCCCGTCCATGCCGGGCGCGCCGACCGGCATGCCGGGCACGCTCACGCCGACCGCGGCGGGCTTCTCCTTCAGCAAGCGCTTCACGGCGGAGGCCGGGACGTGCCCCTCGACCACGTAGCCGCCGACGAGCGCGGTATGGCACGAGGCGAGATCGCCTGGCACGCCGAACCGGCGCTTGAACGCGGTCACGTCATCTTCTTCGACCACCTTCACGTGGAAACCGTTCGCCTTCATGTGCTCGACCCAGCTTCCGCAGCAGCCACAGGTCGGACTCTTGTAAACCACCACTTCCGGCAAATTGGCCGCCATTGCGGCCGCCCCCGCCGCAGCGAGCACCGCCGCCACGGCCCACCGAGTCACGCGATTCACGTCGAACCCTCCATGAGATGTCCGCTTGCCGCCCGCCGCGCCTCACCTCGTCGGGTCGCCGTCCCGGCAAGCTTGGCCGGTTCCGGGCTCGGACTCCTTGCCCTGCGTCAACTCCGGGGCAAACCGTGCGACGATTCGCATCCGGAGAGCGGGAACCGCCCGCTAGACGCGATGGTCCGGCGCGAGCTCGCACGCATCGGTGGTGTCGCCCATCTCGATCTGCACGGTGGTGTGATGGATGCCGAAGCGGCTGTCGAGCTCCCGGCAAAGCGCGTTCAGAAAGGCATCGCCCGGGTGCCCTCTGGGCATGACGAGGTGCGCGGTGAGCGCCGTCTCGGTCGTGCTCATCGCCCAGATGTGCAGGTCGTGCACCTCGGCGACGCCCGGCAGACCCACCATGTATGTGCGCACCGCCGCGAGCTCGACGCCGCCCGGGACCGCGGCCATGCTGAGGCGCAGCGAATCGCGCAGCAGGCCCCACGTGCCGAGAACGATCACGGCGACGATCACGAGGCTCACGACGGGATCCACCCACTGGCGGCCAGTCAGCACGATCGCGGCGCCCGCCACCACGACGCCGAGGGACACCGCCGCGTCCGCCACCATGTGCAGGTAGGCGCCGCGCGCATTCAGGTCGCGCTTGCGCTCGCGCACGAACAGCAACGCGGTGGCGCCATTCACGACGACGCCGGCGAGCGAGACCCAGATCATCAGCGCACCGCTCGGCGGGACCGGATTCCCGAAGCGGCTGGTCGCCTCCCACGCGATGCCACCGCAGGCGACCAGAAGCAGCACGGCGTTCGCGACCGCGGCCATGATCGTCGAGCTGCGCAGCCCATACGTGAAGCGTTCGCTCGGCGGGCGGCGTGCGAGCGAGGCTGCGCCCCAGGCGAGCAGGAGACCGAGCACGTCGCTCAGGTTGTGGGCGGCATCGGCGAGCAGCGCAAGCGAGTGGGCGACGAGCCCGAACGCAGCTTCCACCACCACGAACGCCGTGTTGAGCGCCACGCCGATGGCGAACGCGCGGCCGATGTCCATGCGCAGTCCGTGCGCATGGCCGGCGTGGTCGTCGTGTGCGTGTCCGTGTCCCATGAGCGCGGGTCTTGCCGAACGGCCGAATCGAGGTCGGACCAGGCGCATCTTGCCGCAACGCGGCCCCGTCCGCACGGCGTGGGTCCCCGCGACAGGCTCGCACGGGGGCGACGGGCGCCTCGTGCCGGCCCCTCCCCGCTGGTAATATCCGCGGGGTCGCCGCCAATGGCCGAGCTCACCATCACCGAACCGGATGCCGCGACGCGCGGCCTCGAGCTCGCGGGACGGCTCGACGCCTACTCGCTCGGCCCGGTCTGGACCGAGGCGCAGCGCGCGCTGGCGCGCAACCCCGATCGCGCGATCGTCGTGGATTGCAGCCGCGTGGAGTACTGCGACGGGGCGGGCATCGCCATGCTGGTGGATCTCCTGCGCACCGAGCGCGCGCCCGAGGCAGCCGTCCGGATCCAGGGGCTGCGCGAGGGGTTCCAGCGCCTGCTCGACCAGTACGATCCGGCCGAGTTCCGCGCACGGCCGCCGAGCCGCGCGACGCGGATGTCGCCCATCGAGCGCCTGGGACGCTTCGGCCGCGCCGTCGGCCTTGGCACGTACGAGCTCATCGCCTTCGTCGGCGAGTCTGTCACCGCGCTCGCGCACGCGCTCAAGCGGCCGCACGCGGTGCGCTGGGGCGATGTTCTGTTCATCGCCCAGGAGGTGGGCGTCCACGCCCTGCCGATCGTCGCGCTGATCGGCCTGCTCATGGGCGTGATCCTCGCTTTCCAGTCGGCGGTCGCGATGCGTCAGTTCGGCGCCGAGATCTTCGTGGCCGATCTCGTCGGCCTCGCGATGGCGCGCGAACTTGGGCCGCTGATGACGGCGATCCTCCTTGCCGGGCGCTCCGGCGCTGCCTTCGCCGCCGAGATCGGCACCATGAAGGTGAACGATGAGGTGAACGCGCTCGCGACCATGGGGCTCGATCCGGTGCGCTTTCTCGTGGTGCCGCGGATGCTCGCCGCGGTCGCAATGACGCCGCTGCTCAGCGCGTTCGCGGTGCTGATCGGCCTGATCGGCGCGGCGATCGTGATGCAACTCTTCGAGGTCCCGTTCTACACGTACTACCTGGAGGTGGTGAACCGGGTGCAGATGAAGGACCTCCTCGGCGGGCTGTTCAAGTCCGTCGTCTTTGGCGTCCTGGTCGCCGGCATCGGCTGCCTCCGCGGGTTGCAGACGCGCACCGGCGCGTCCGCGGTGGGCCTGTCCGCAACGAGCGCGGTGGTGAGCGGCATCGTTCTGATCGTCGCGGTCGATGGCATCTTCGCCGTCGTCTTCTACTACCTGGACATCTGATCTCGCCGCCGTGCCTGCCGCGAGAGAGCCCCCGGTGGACCCGCGCGAGCGGGAGGTGGTGGTCCGCGTGGAGGGCCTGACCGCCGCGTTCGACGATCGCACGATCCTCGAGAACGTGACCTTCGACGTCTACAAGGGCGAAGTGTTCGGCATTCTCGGGGGGTCCGGCTCCGGCAAGACGGTGCTGGTGCGGCACATCATCGGCCTGTACGAACCGGCCGCGGGTCGCGTCCTCATCGAGGGCCAGGACGTCGCCGCTGCCCAGGACGACGCGCGGCTCGAACTCCTGCGGCGTATCGGCGTGATGTACCAGCTCGGCGCGCTGTTCGGGTCGATGACGCTCCTGGAGAACGTGAGCTTGCCGCTCGAGGAATACACCGGGCTACCACCGGAGGCGATCGAGCTCACCGCGCGCCTGAAGCTCAAGCTGGTCGGGCTGGAGGGGTTCGAGCACCACATGCCCTCGGAGCTCTCGGGCGGCATGCAGAAGCGCGCCGCGATCGCACGCGCGATGGCGCTCGACCCGGCGATCCTGTTCCTGGACGAGCCGTCGTCGGGACTCGACCCGGTTACCGCCGCGGCGTTCGATCAGACGGTGCTCCGGCTCGCGCGCGTGCTCGGCATCACGGTCGTGGTCGTCACGCACGATCTCGCGAGCACGTTTACGATCTGCGACCGGGTGATCATGCTGCACAAGGAGGCCCGGGGCATCATCGCGGAAGGCGATCCACACGAGCTCCGAGAGAAAAGCGACAATCCGCACGTGCGCCATTTCTTCAACCGGGAGGCGGAGGAGGATGTGGACCGGACCGCGGAGCCGCGGACGGCCTGAGCCATGAGCGCCAAGGCCAACTATTTCAAGCTGGGGCTGTTCATCCTCGCGGGGCTCGCGGTCACCGTGGCGATGGTGCTCGCGCTCGGCGCCGGCAGGCTGTTCGGACGCTCGATCCTGCTGGAAACCTACGTGGACGATTCGATCCAGGGGCTCGACGTCGGCTCGAAGGTGCGCTACCGGGGCGTGCTGCTCGGCGAGGTGACGCGTCTCGGCTTCACCGCCGAGCGCTACGAGCTGGATAAGCCGCTCGGCCAACGCAAGAATTACGTGCTGGTCGAGGCGAGGCTCGACGCCAAGGATCTCGGCCCGCTCGGGAAAGCGGACGCCGAGGTCATGCAGCAGTACATCGACCAGGGCCTGCGCATCCGCGTCGCTCCGCAGGGCATCACCGGAATCAACTATCTGGAGCTCGACTTCACCGATCCGACCCAGAACCCGCCGCTGCCGATCGACTGGCAGCCGCGCAATCTGTATGTTCCGTCGGCGCGCGCCAAGCTCACGCAGGTCGCGAACCAGGTCGAGAGCGTGCTGCGGTCGCTCGACGAGGCGGATCTCGCGCGGCTAGCGCGCGACGCGTCCACCCTGCTCGAGAAGACCGCGAAGAAGGTCGATGCGCTTCCGGTGGAGAAGCTCGGCGCCGAGGGCACGGCGCTCCTCGCCGAGCTGCGCGACACCAACCGGAAGCTCGCGGCGCTTCTCGGCGGCGCCGACACCCGGGCGACGTTCACCGAGACGGCGGCCGCCGCGGCCCGGCTGCGGCAGATTCTCGGCAACCCGGCGCTCGACACGCTGCCGAACGACGTCGCCGCGGCCGCGGCGTCGGTGCGCGCGACCGCGGAGAGCGAGCGGCTGAAGGCGACGATCGCATCGCTCGACCGCATCGCTTCGCGGCTCGACAACGCGCTCGCCGGGAGCGGGCAGGACATCGCTGCCACGCTCGAGAACCTGCGCCAGATCACCGAGAACCTGCGCGACCTGTCCGAGTCCGCGCGGCGCTATCCGGCCGGCGCGCTCTTCGGCGAGCCGCCCCCACCGATCCGGCGGAGCCCGCAATGAGCCGCATGGCAGCGATCGCCTGCGCCGTCGCGATCGGAATCGCCCTCGGGGCGTGCACGCTCTCGCGCCCGCCGCTCGAGCGCCAATTCTTCGTGCTGGACACCAAACGTTCGGGTCCACCAGCGAAGATCCGCAAGCCGGTGGCGCTCAAGGTGGGTCTGATCGCCGTCGCCCCGCCCTACGCCGGCAGGGCCTTCACTTATCGCGTGGGCGAGTTGCGCTACGAGAGCGATCCCTACGCCGGCTTCTTTGCCACACCCCGGGACCTCGTTGCGCGCGAGGTGGCGGACTGGCTGGATCGGTCGGGGCTGTTCGCCGCGGTACGCGAGCCCGGCAGCCCGATCGGAGCGCCGTACGTGCTCGACGGGCTGGTGACCGAGCTCTACGCCGACGCGCGCGATTCGCGGCAAACCTTCGCGGTCGTCACGATCCGCTTCCACCTGCACCGCGAGAACGATCGGGACAATCCGCTGTTCGAGCGCGAGTACACGGAGCGGGTGGGCGCCGGGGACGGGGCGCCTGCGGCGCTCGCGCGCGGCTACAGCGCCGCGCTCGGGCGGATCCTCGCCCGGCTCGAGACCGACCTCTCGCGCCTCGACCTCGGGCAGTGAATTCCGGCCGCAGGTTGCTGCCGCCACCCGCCTGCCGATTCACTCCACCGTCACCGACTTCGCCAGGTTGCGCGGTTTGTCGACGTCGGTGCCGCGCTGGAGCGCGGCGTGGTACGCGAGGAGCTGCAGCGGAACGACGTGCAGGATCGGCGAGAGCAGGCCGGCGTGGTCCGTCAGCCGGATCACGTGCAGGCCATCGTCCTCGGTGATCCGGGCGCCCTGGTCGGCGAATACGTACAGCTCGCCGCCGCGCGCGCGCACCTCCTGCAGGTTCGACTTGAGCTTCTCCAGCAGCGCATCGTTCGGCGCGACCGCCACCACCGGCATCTCCCGGTCCACGAGCGCGAGCGGGCCGTGCTTGAGCTCGCCGGCAGGGTACGCCTCGGCGTGGATGTAGGAGATCTCCTTCAGCTTGAGCGCGCCCTCCATCGCGATCGGGTAGTGAATGCCGCGCCCCAGGAAGAGCGCGTGCTGCCGCGCGGCGAAGCGCGCCGCCCACTCCGCCACCTGGTCTTCCACGTCCAGTACGTGCTGCATTGCCGACGGCAGGTGGCGGAGCGCGCCGATCAGCTCCCTTTCGCGCGCGGGCGCGAGCCGCCCACGCTGCTTCGCCAGCACCATCGTGAGCAGCACGAGCGCGGCGAGCTGGGTGGTGAACGCCTTGGTCGAGGCGACGCCGATCTCGGGGCCGGCGCGCGTCAGGAACCGCAACCGCGACTGGCGCACGAGCGCGCTCTCCGGGACGTTGCAGATGGCGAGCGAGCGCTCCTGGCCAGAACCCTTGGCATGCTGGAGCGCGGCGATGGTGTCCGCGGTCTCGCCCGACTGGGAGATGGTGACCACCAGCGTGCCGGGGCTCGCGACCGAATCCCGGTAGCGATACTCGCTCGCCACCTCGACCGTGCACGGCATAGCCGCGACGCTCTCCAGCCAGTAGCGCGCCACGAGCCCCGCGTGGTAGCTCGTGCCGCAGGCGATGATCTGCACCCGGTCGGCGCCGCCCAGTACTTCTTCTGCCGTGGCGCCGAACAGTCCCGGCGAGATCGCGCCGGCATTCGCGACCATTTCGAGGGTGTTCGCGAGCGCGCCGGGCTGCTCGAAGATCTCCTTCTGCATGAAGTGCCGGTACGGCCCGAGCTCGACCGCCGAGGAGGTAAGCTGGCTCACGTGCACCTGCCGCTCCGCGGGCTGGCCGCTCGCGTCGAACACCCGGTAGCCGTCGAGCCGCAGCTCGGCGACGTCGCCCTCTTCCAGGTAGATCACGCGCTGGGTGACCTGCAGCAGCGCCGACACGTCCGAGGCGGCGTAGTTTTCACCGTCGCCGACGCCGAGGAGGAGCGGTGCGCCCTTGCGGGCGACCGCGACGCGCTCCGGGTCGCTCTCGGCGACGACGGCGATCGCGTACGCACCCTCGAGCTCCGCGACCGCCGCGCGCACTGCGGCCGCGAGGTCACCGGTGTCGCGCAGCCGCTGGTGCAGCAGGTGCGCGATGACTTCGGTGTCCGTGTCCGACTCGAACACGTAGCCGGCCGCCTTGAGCCGGGCTCGCATCGCCTCGTGGTTCTCGATGATGCCGTTGTGCACGACGGCGATGCCACCGGACACGTGCGGGTGGGCGTTGCGCTCGGAGGGCACGCCGTGCGTCGCCCAGCGCGTGTGGGCGATGCCGACGCGCCCGGCGAACCGCTGCCGCTCGGCGAGCCCCGCCAGCTCGGCGACGCGCCCTTCGGTGCGCAACCGCCGGAGGCTGCCGTCCGCGACCGCGAGCCCCGCGGAATCGTAGCCGCGGTACTCGAGCCGGCGCAGCCCCTCGATGAGCACCGGAACGACGTCACGCCTGGCGATTGCGCCTACGATGCCGCACATTTCACTTCCTCTTTACCGGCCGCTTCCACCCGGGCACGCTCATCTGCTTCGCGCGCGACATGGTGAGCTGTCCCTCGGGCGCGTCGTTGACGAGCGTGGTGCCGGCGCCGAGCGTGGCGCCGCGGCCGACGCGCACCGGCGCGACGAGCTGGGTGTCCGAACCGATGAACACGTCATCCTCGATCACGGTGCGATGCTTATTCGCGCCGTCGTAGTTGCAGGTGATGGTGCCGGCGCCCACGTTGACGTTGCGGCCGACCGAGCTGTCGCCGACGTACGCGAGATGATTCGCCTTCGAGCCGGCGCCGATCTCGCTCGCCTTCACCTCGACGAAGTTGCCGATGTGCACGTCCTCGGCGAGCCGCGTGGCCGGGCGGATCCGCGCGTAGGGACCGATGCGGCAGTTGCGGCCGATCTCGGCATCGTCGATGTGACAGAACGGCTCGACGCGCGTGCCCGCGGCGATGCGCACGTCCCGCAGGACGCAGCTCGCGCCAATGTTCACGCGGTCGCCGAGCTCGACGGCGCCCTCGAAGACGCAGTTGACGTCGATCGCGACGTCACGCCCGCACGCGAGCGTGCCGCGCACGTCGATCCGCGCCGGGTCCGCGAGGGTCACGCCAGCCTCGAGCAGCTGCTCGGCGATGCCGCGCTGATAGATGCGCTCGAGCGCCGCGAGCTGAGCCTTGCTGTTCACGCCGAGCGTCTCCCAGGCCGCAGGTGGCTGCACCGCGCGAACCGGGACCCCGTCGGCCACGGCGGCCGCCACGACATCGGTGAGGTAATACTCGCTCTGCGCGTTCTCGTTGCCGAGCCGCGCGAGCCACCCGGCGAGCCGGCCGGTCGGCAGGACCATGAGGCCCGTGTTCACCTCGCGGATCGCGCGCTCGCCCGCGGACGCGTCCTTCTGCTCCACGATGCGCACGACCTGCTCGCCGCGGCGCACGATCCGCCCGTAGCCGGTCGGATCGTCGAGCTCGACCGTGAGCAGCGCGACGCCATCGCCGGCCGCGTCGCGCAAGCTCGCCAGCGTCGTGCGGCGCGTGAGCGGGACATCGCCATAGAGAACCAGCGTCGGCGCGGAACGGTCGAGCTCGGGAAGCGCGTGCTGCAGCGCGTGGCCGGTCCCGAGCTGCGGCTCCTGACGGACCCAGCGCAGGTCGTCGTCGCCGATCGCCGAGCGCACTTGCTCGCCGCCGTGCCCGTACACCACGACGATGCGCCGGGGCGCAAGACTGCGCGCAGTGGCGAGCACGTGCGCGAGCAACGTGCGCCCGGCGAGCCGGTGCAGCACCTTCGGCACATCCGAGTGCATGCGCTTGCCCTGGCCGGCCGCCAGGATGACGACGTTCACCGCGGGAGCCCGAAAAACCCTGAGAAAAGCGAATGTTAACACGCGACTCGGCTCGGGGGGCGAGATCGCCCTAGAAGCGCTCTTCGAGAAACGGCGCGCCGTGGCGCGGCAGGCACGGTCCCGCCTGGCGGTTGGCGACGAGCGTCCGGCGCCGGAGAGCGGCTTTGTCCCTTGGTGCCGTGCGGCACTCGTAACGGGAGCCGTTACAGCGCGGCGGTCGCCGCGATGCAACCCCGCGTCTGTTGATCTCTATCAAACACGTCGCGCCGCGGGAGGCTCACGCTAGCTCCGCAGTCCGGCCCGGCCCGCCGCCGTCGCGCGCTGCCGGCGCCGCCTCAAGGAGAAGCAGCATGACGCCCACCTTCTACGAGGTCATGCGCCAGCAGGGGATCACCCGGCGCAGCTTCCTAAAGTTCTGCAGTCTCACCGCGGCGTCGCTCGGGCTGGGTGCGGGCGGCGCGACGAAGATCGCGCACGCGCTCGAGACCAAGCCGCGCGTTCCGGTGGTCTGGCTGCACGGCCTCGAGTGCACCTGCTGCACCGAGTCGTTCATCCGCTCGGCGCACCCGCTCGCCTCGGACCTCGTGCTGTCGATGCTCTCGCTCGACTACGACGACACGATCATGGCCGCGGCAGGGCACCAGGCGGAGGCTGCACTCGAGGACACGATCACGAGGTACAAGGGCAAGTACATCCTCGCCGTCGAGGGCAATCCGCCGCTCGGCGACGACGGCGTGTTCTGCATTCCGGGCGGCCGGCCGTTCGTCGACAAGCTGCGCCGCGTCGCGAAGGACGCGGCGGCCGTGGTTGCCTGGGGCTCGTGCGCCTCCTGGGGCTGCGTGCAGGCCGCCAGGCCCAACCCGACCAAGGCGACGCCGATCCACCAGGTGATCGACAACCCGGTCGTCAAGGTCCCGGGGTGCCCGCCGATCGCCGAGGTCATGACCGGCGTGGTGACGTACATCGTCACGTTCGGACGCCTGCCCGAGCTCGACCGGCAGGGGCGCCCGAAGATGTTCTACAGCCAGCGCATTCACGACAAGTGCTACCGCCGGCCGCACTTCGACGCGGGCCAGTTCGTCGAGGCGTGGGACGACCGCGGGGCGCGCGAGGGCTACTGCCTCTACAAGATGGGCTGCAAGGGCCCGACGACCTACAACGCCTGCTCGACGGTCCGCTGGAACGAGGGCGTGTCGTTCCCGATCGGCTCCGGCCACGGCTGCATCGGCTGCTCCGAGGACGGGTTCTGGGACAAGGGGTCGTTCTACGACCGCCTCACGAACATCAAGGAGTTCGGCATCGAGGCGAATGCGGACCGGGTGGGCGCAACGGTGGCAATCGTCGCCGGCGCGGCGGTCGCGGCGCACGCCGCGGTCACCGCGATCAAGCGCGCGCGCTCGGCGAAGTCCAACGAGAAGGTGGAGAAGTAAGCCATGGCCGTCATCGAAACCCAAGGCTTCAGGCTGGACAACAGCGGCAGGCGCATCGTGGTCGATCCGATCACCCGGATCGAGGGCCATTTGCGCATCGAGGTCAACGTCGACGCGAAGAACGTCATCACCAACGCGGTCTCCACCGGCACCATGTGGCGCGGGCTGGAGGTGATCCTGAAGGGGCGCGATCCGCGCGACGCGTGGGCGTTCACCGAGCGCATCTGCGGCGTCTGCACCGGCGTGCACGCAATCGCCTCGGTGCGCGCGGTCGAGGACGCGATCGGCATCAAGATCCCGGACAACGCGAACATCATTCGCAACCTGATGCACGCGACGCTGTACGCGCAGGACCACCTGGTCCACTTCTACCACCTGCACGCGCTCGACTGGGTGGACGTGGTGTCGGCGCTCAACGCCGACCCGCGCCGCACCTCCGAGCTCGCGCAGTCGATCTCCGCTTGGCCGCACTCGTCGATCGGCTACTACCGCGACCTGCAGTCGCGCCTCAAGCGCTTCGTCGAATCCGGGCAGCTCGGTCCGTTCAAGAACGGCTACTGGGGCCATCCCGGCTACAAGCTGCCGCCCGAGGCGAACCTGATGGCGATCGGGCACTACCTCGAGGCGCTCGATTTCCAACGGGAGATCGTCAAGATCCAGACGATCTTCGGCGGGAAGAACCCGCACCCGAACTGGCTGGTGGGCGGGGTGCCCTCGCCGATCGACCTCGATTCGCCGGGCGCGATCAACATGGAGCGGTTGAACATGGTCGCCCGGATCATCGGCGAGACGATCGCGTTCATCGACCAGGTCTACATCCCCGACCTGCTCGCGATCGCCTCGTTCTACAAGGACTGGGCGAAGTGGGGCGGCGGAATCGCGAGCCAGAACGTGCTCGCGTACGGCGAGTTTCCGGACATCGCGAACGACGACTCGAACAAGAGCCTCCTGATGCCGCGCGGGGCGATCCTGAACGGCAACCTGAAGGAGGTCCAGCCCGTCGACCTGAAGGACATGAACGAGATCCAGGAGTTCGTGCCGCACTCCTGGTACAAGTACGCCGACGAGTCGAAGGGCCTGCACCCGTTCGACGGCGTCACCGAGCCGGAGTTCGTGCTCGGCAAGAACACCAAGGGCACGCGGACCAACATCGAGAACGTCGACGAGTCGGCCAAGTACTCGTGGGTCAAGACGCCGCGCTTCCGGGGCCAGCCGATGGAGGTGGGACCGCTCGCGCGCTACGTGGTGGCCTACGCGATGGGCAGGCCCGAGTTCAAGGAGCCCGTCGACATGGTCCTCAAGAAGCTCGATGTGCCGCTGCCGGCGCTCTTCTCAACCCTCGGCCGCACCGCCGCGCGCGGGCTCGAGTGCTCGTGGGCCGCGCACAAGATGAAGTACTTCTACGACAAGCTGATCGCCAACATCAAGGCCGGCCAGCTCGCCACCGCGAACGTCGACAACTGGGAACCGAGGACCTGGCCGGCCGAGTGCAAGGGCGTCGGCTACTGCGAGGCGCCGCGCGGCGCGCTCGGGCACTGGATCCGGATTAAGAACGCGAAGATCGACAACTACCAGTGCATCGTTCCGACCACCTGGAACGCGGGACCGCGCGACGGCAAGAGCCAGATCGGCCCCTACGAAGCCGCGCTCATGAACACGCCGATGGCGAAGCCGGACGAGCCGCTCGAGGTCCTGCGCACGATCCACAGCTTCGACCCGTGCCTCGCGTGCGCCACGCACGTGATCTCGCCGGAGGGGAAGCGGATCGCAACGGTGCAGGTGCGCTAGCGCGAGGGAGCGAGCCATGGCAACCGAAATGACTGGCCGCGAGCCGGTGTACGTGTGGGAGGCGCCGGTGCGCCTGTGGCACTGGGTCATGGCGCTCGCGATGGTAGTGCTGGCGGTGACGGGCTACTTCATCGCGAGCCCCTTGCCGTCGACGCCGGGTGAGGCGAGCGACAACTACCTGCTCGGCTACATCCGTTTCGCGCACTTCGCCGCCGCCTACGTGTTCACGATCTTCCTGCTGGTGCGGATCTACTGGGTCTTCGCGGGCAACAAGTTTGCGCGGGAGATCTTCGCGGTGCCGCGGTCGATGCTCAAGCCCTCGTGGTGGGGCGGGCTGATCGACCAGGGCCTCTATTACGCGTTCCTGAAGAAGGAGGCCCGCAGCTACCAGGGCCACAACCCGCTCGCGCAGGCGGCGATGTTCTTCATGTACCTGCTGGGGAGCCTGTTCATGATCGTGACCGGTTTCGCGCTGTATGGCGAGGGGACCGGGATGGGGTCGTGGCAATACAAGCTCTTCTCCTCGTGGGTGATCCCGCTGTTCGGTCAGAGCCAGGACGTGCACACCTGGCACCACCTCGGCATGTGGTACCTGATCCTCTTCACGATCATCCACGTGTACATCGTGGTGCGCGAAGACATCTCGTCGCGGGAGACCGTGATCAGCACGATGGTGAACGGTTGGCGGGTGCCAAAGCCCTGATGTCCGCTGCCGCAACTCGGCCCCGGCGGGTCGATGGCGCGGCTGCCGGCGCGAGGCAGCTGCCGCTGCGGCTCGCCGGCCGGAGCGCGTCCGGACGCAATCCGGCGCATCCGGGCTATTTCCTCCATACGCGTTACCTTAAGCCGCTCGGCATCACCCAGCAGGCGCTTGCCCGCGACCTCGGCATCTCGCGCCGGCGCGTGAACGAGCTGATCCGCGGCCATCGCGGCATCACCGCCGACACCGCGCTGCGCCTCGCCTACTACTTCCGGAACGAGCCCTCGTTCTGGCTGCAGCTGCAGCTCGCCTGGGACCTGCGCCAGGCGGCGCGCAGATTCAGACCGCTCGCGCGGCGCGCCGCGGCGGCGTTTGATCTACCTCAACGCTTCCCACGTCCCGTGGCGTAGCGTTGCGGCTGTTACGACCTGCGTAACAACGGGGACCGCGTGGAGTGGAGAAGAGGCGCTTCGAGGCGGTGGTGCTCGGCCTGGGCAACGTGCTCTGGGCCGACGAAGGGTTCGGCGTTCGCGCGGTCGAGGCGCTCCACGCGGGCTACGCGATGCCGCCGGGTGTCGAGATCGTCGATGGCGGCACGCAGGGCTTCGCCCTCATGGACTACGTCGCCTCGACCCGGCGCCTGCTCGTCCTCGACGCGATCGACCTCGGCCTGCCGCCCGGCACGCTCGAGGTGCTGCGCGACGCGGAGGTGCCCGCCTGGGGCAGCGTGAAGATGAGCCCGCACCAGACCGGTTTCGAGGAAGTGCTCGCGGTGGCGCAGCTGCGCGGCAAGGCGCCTGAATCGGTCGTGCTCGTCGGCGTGCAGCCCGAGCGGCTCGACGACTTCGGCGGCAGCCTGCGCGCCGCGGCGAAGGCGCGCATTCCCGAGGCGGTTTCGATCGCGGTGCGCGAACTCGCTGCGTGGGGGCTGGCGCCCAGGGCGCGGACCGAGGGTAAGGCCGCGCGGCTCAACTCGCCGGCGCTCGCGCTGGAGGCATACGAGTCGGGCCGACCGAGCGAGGCGGAAGCGTGTCGCATCGGGGATCCGCGCGTGCTCGGCCGGCGCGCGCCGGCGGAGCGCTGAACGGTGTGCATCGGCGTGCCCATGCAGGTCGTCGAGGCGGGCGACGGGCACGCCTGGTGCGACGGTCGCGGTGGGCGCAGCCGGATCGATCTCGCCATCGTCGGCCCGCAGCCCGCCGGCACGTGGGTGCTCGTCTTCCAGGGCGCCGCGCGGCGCGTGATGTCCGCCGAGGAGGCCGGGCAGACCAACGCCGCGCTCGATGCGCTCGCGGCGGCGATCGAGGGCGAACGGGACTTCGGGCCGTACTTCGCCGATCTCGTCGAACGCGAGCCCCGGCTTCCGGAGCATCTGCGGAGGGAATCGTGACCGCCCGGACCGCAGGTTCCCCGCCTGCGGCGCTGCATCCGCTCGTCGAGCGGCTGTTCACGCGGCACGGCTGCGAGAACCTGGACGCAGCGCGCCTGGACGCGTTCCTCGCCGCGCCGGGGCACGCGCTCGTCTTGTTCGGCGAAGACCCGGCGCAGTACCGCGAGACGCTCGACCTGTGCGTGATCCTCCCCGAGATCGCCGCCGCGTTCGGCGGGCGCTTCCGCGTCGGCGTGCTGCTGTCCCGGGCCGCGCGCGTCGCCGCGCCGAGGTATGGCGTTCGGCGGTGGCCCGCCCTAATCATGTTCCGTGATGGCGGTTACGTCGGCGCGATCGACGGCCTGCGCGACTGGGACGGCTACCTCGCGGAGACCGCGCGCCTGCTCGAGGCGCCGGTCACCCGACCGCCGGCGATCGGCATCGCCGTACGCGGCGCCGACGACACCCCGGCCTGCCATTGACGCGTTCGACCCCGGAGAACCCGATGAAACCCTTCCCGATCCCTGTCCGGATGCTCGGCCCCGGGGCGCAGCCGGCCGAAGAGGAGGCGCTCCAGGTCCTGCAGATGGATCGCGAGGTCGGGGCCTTTTCGATGCCGCAGATCCCGGCATCCGCCGACGATGCGGAGATGGCGACGGCGCGCGATCTCCTCGCCGCCTTCCACGACCGGTTGCGCGGCTGGCGGGACGGAGACGGCCTCGAGCTCGACATGATCCAGGTCGCGCCCGGACCGCTCGGAATGGTGAACCAGATGCTGGGCGAGGGCGAGGTGTCGATCCGGATCCGCGGGCCGCGCGAAGTGCACATCCAGGAAACCGTCTTTGCCGGCCTGTGGCGCGTGCAGGAGCACGACGAATCGGGGCGCGTCGTGCGCGACCGATTGATGGCATGCCCGATCCCGGCGGTCGTGGTGCACGCCGCGCGCCAGGCGGCATCGCCGCGGCCGCGCCAAGTCGGGATTCCCGCAGGGGTGATGAACGCGCCGGCGCTGCTGCGCGAGATCGGGCAGCAGGTCGGCGCGCGCAGGAACGGCGCGCCGCCGCACGTCGTGAACCTCACGTTGCTGCCGCTCACACCGGAGGACCACGATCTGCTCGGGCAGGCGATCGCGCCGGGCCCGGTCGCGATCGTCTCGCGCGGCTTCGGCAACTGCCGCGTCAGCTCGACGTCGGTGCGCGACGTCTGGCGCGTGCAGTACTTCAACAGCATGCAGACGCTCATCCTCAACACGCTCGAGGTCGTGGACGTGCCCGAAGTGGCGCTCGCAGCGGCGGAGGATCTCGCCGACAGCCGCGAGCGGCTCGGCGAGCTCGTGCAGTGGATGAGCGAAGCCTGCGGCAGCTAGGGGGTGGCATGGCGCGGTTCGAAGGGTCCTATCTCGGGGACCGGTCGAAGATCGGACCCGAGACCAGGCTCGAGTGCAAGGTGTGCTGGTACGTCTACGACCCGGCGACCGGCGATCCGGTATGGCAGATCGCGCCGGGCACGCCGTTCCACGCGCTGCCGGCGCACTGGTCCTGCCCGAGCTGCTCGGGCGACAGGGAGCAGTTCATGGTCGTCGAGGAAGCGCAATGACGGTCGCGGGCTGGCCCGGGCATCCGGCGGCGCGCCTCGAGGCGGCGTTTCGCGCGATTGCCGCGGAACGCATGCGCGGACTGCCCTTCGTCAACGACCTGCTCGAGGTCGAAGCGGTCGGGTTCGCGCCGTGGGAGGCGTGCTGGTTGGGATGCCTCGTGACGCCGTGGTGCATGAACCTGATGCTGCTTCCGCGCGAAGCGGCGGCGTGGCGATCCGTTCCCGTGGGCGACAAGGTCGCGTACCGCTTTCCGGCCGGCGTCTACGATTTCCTGTCCGGCCGCGACGAGGCGATCGGCGAGCACCAGGCATGCTCACTCTTCTCGCCCATGTTCGAGTTCGCCGATCACGCCGCCGCGCGGCTCACCGCGGCGGCGGCGCTGCGGGCGCTGTTCGACGCGACGAACGCCGACTCCGGTTGCGCGCCGCCCGCCGGGCCGGCGTCAATGTCGAAGCGCGAGTTCCTGCGCGGCGCGATTCCGGGTGGCGGCCGTGAATCCGGGAGGTGAGATCCTCGTGCGTGCCGCCTGGGACGGGTCGCGGGTGACCGGTGTCGAGATCGCCTCGCGCCGGCCGCGGGTCGCCAACCGGCTGCTCGCCGGGCGCACGGTGGACGAGGCGGTTGCGATGGTGCCGCGCCTCTTCTCGCTCTGCGGGCGCTCCCAGGCCGTGGCCGCAGCGCTCGCGTGCGAGGCGGCGGCGGGACAGGTGCACGACGCGCGGATCCTGAGTGAGCGCGAAGGCGCCGTGCGGAGCGAGGCGGTCCAGGAGGTCCTGCGGCGCATGCTGCTCGACTGGCCGCGCCTCGCGGGCATGGCGCCAGACGCCGCCGCGCTCGGCGACGCCCGACGCGCGCTCACGGGCGATGCGGTGCGCGCAATCGTCAAGGCGCGGATCGTGGGCGCGGGCAGCGATTGGGCGGTGCTCGACGACGCGGCGTCCGGAGACCGCTGGCTCGAGGCCGCGGCGACGCCCGTCGCGGCGCTGATCAGGCGCTCCGCAGCGGAGCGGCCTGCTCTTGCCGCTAGCGAGGTTGCGCTGCTGCCGGCCGACGGCGAAGCGGTTGCGCGCGCGATCGGGGTCGCGCTCGCCGCCGATGCCGCGTTCGAGCGCGCACCCTCCTGGCGCGGCGCGCCCGCTGAGACCGGCGCGCTCGCGCGCATGCGGATGCAGCCGTGGGTCGCGGCGGTCGCGGCGCGCAGCGGGCGCTCAGCGCTCGCGCGGCTCGCGGCGCGCGGCGCCGAGCTGGGGGCGCAGGTGCGGCCCGATGCGCCGCCGCGCGCGCGCGTCGCGGGCGCCGTGCCGATCGCGCCCGGCGCGGGCCTCGGCTGGGTCGAGACCGCGCGCGGGCTGCTCGTGCACGCGGTGGAGATCGCGGCGGGGACGGTGCGGCGCTACCGAATCGTCGCGCCGACCGAGTGGAACTTCCACCCGCGCGGCGCGCTCGCGGCGGGACTCGCCGGTGTCGCGGCGGCCGGCGAGGGCGAGCTGCGACGCCTCGTGCATCTCGCCGTCGAATCGCTCGATCCGTGCGTCGCGTATCGCGTCGAAGTGTCGCAGGCGTGAGGCCGGCATGCACGAGATGGCACTGGCCGAGAGCGTGATCCAGATCGTCGAGGAGGCGGCGCGGAAGAATGCGGCGGCGGCCGTGCGCGCGGTGCGACTCGAGGTCGGCCGGCTGTCCCACGTCGAGCCCGACGCGCTGCGCTTCGCGTTCGACGTCGTGAAGCGCAACGGCCTCGCGCACGGCGCGCGCCTCGAGATCGTCGCGACCGGCGGCAGCGCCTGGTGCATGAAGTGCAGCCGGGGCGTCGCGCTCGCCCGGCTCGGCGACGCGTGCCCGCGCTGCGGGAGCTACCAGCTCCAGGTCACCGCCGGCGACGAGATGCGGGTGAAGGAAATCGAGATCGACTGAGAGGGAGCCGCGCATGTGCACGACCTGCGGATGTGGCCAGGGCGAGACGCGGATCGAGGGCGCCCGCGGTCACGAACACGCCCACGCGGACGGGACGGCGCACAGCCACGCGCACGACCACGCCGACGAGCACGGCCACGGGCATCGCGACCGCGACGACCTGCACTTCGGGCGCGGTCCGGCGGGCGCGCACGCGCCGGGGATGACGCAGGCGCGGATGGTGCAGATCGAGCGGGACATCCTGGGCAAGAACGACGCGCTCGCGGCGGCCAACCGCCGGCGCTTCGCCGAGCGCGGCGTCTTCGCCGTCAACCTCGTCTCGAGCCCCGGCTCGGGCAAGACGACGCTGCTCGTGAAGACGATCGAGGCCCTGAAGGGCAAGCACCGAGTCGTGGTGATCGAGGGCGACCAGGAGACGAGCTTCGATGCCGACCGCATCCGCGCCACCGGGGCAAACGCGCTGCAGGTCAACACCGGAAAGGGCTGCCACCTCGACGCCGGCATGGTGGCGAAAGCGGTCGAGCGCCTCGCGCCGCCGGCGGGCAGCGTCCTGATGATCGAGAACGTCGGCAACCTCGTGTGCCCGGCGGGGTTCGACCTCGGCGAGGCGCACCGAGTCGTCGTCCTCTCGGTCACGGAAGGCGAGGACAAACCGCTCAAGTATCCGGACATGTTCCGGCGCTCGGACGTGATGCTGCTCAACAAGGTCGATCTCCTGCCGCACGTCGAGTTCGACGTCGCGAAGTGCGTCGAGTACGCACGGCGGGTGAATCCGGGCATCCGCGTGATCGAGCTGTCCGCGACCAAGGGGCAGGGCATGGGCGAGTGGCTCGCGTGGGTCGAGCAGGGCGCCGCTTCCGCGCACGCGGCGCGCTCCGAGCCCGCCGGCGCGCTCGCGGCGCGGCTCGTCGAGCGCGAGGAACTGGCCGCTGCGCTGAAGCGCCGGTTCTCCGGATGAGCGCCGTCGTCACGCCCGGCGCCGTCAGCCGCCGCGCGCTCCGCGTGCGCGGCGCGGTGCAGGGCGTCGGTTTCCGTCCCTTCGTCTGGCGCCTCGCGCACGAGCTGCGGCTGGAAGGGTTCGTGCGCAACGACGCGCATGGCGTCGCGATCGAGGTGCAGGGCGAGGCGGCCGCGCTCGACCGTTTCCTCGAACGGCTGGGCGGCGAGGCGCCGGCGCTCGCGCGCATCGATGCCATCGAAGCGCGCATCGCGCCGCCGCGAGCCGACGGCGGCTTCGCCATCGAGCCGAGCGCCGCCGGCCCGACTCGCACCGGGATCGCCGCGGACGCGGCGATCTGCGACCACTGCCTGGCCGAGCTCCTCGATCCGCGCGACCGGCGCTTCCGCTACGCGTTCATCAACTGCACTCAGTGCGGCCCGCGGTACACGATCACCCGGCGGCTGCCCTATGACCGACCGCACACCAGCATGGGCGCGTTCGCGCTCTGTGAGCCGTGCTCGGCCGAGTACCGCGATCCGGCGACGCGACGGTTCCATGCGCAGCCCAATGCCTGTCCCGACTGTGGCCCGCGGCTCGCGCTGCGCGATCGCGCTGGCGCGCATGTCGACGCGGGCGATCCGATCGCCGCCGCCGCGGCGCGCCTCGCCCGCGGCGAGATCCTCGCGATCAAGGGGCTCGGCGGCTACCATCTCGCGTGCGACGCCCGCGACGCGGCCGCCGTCGCGCGGCTGCGCGAACGTAAAGCGCGCGAGGAGAAGCCCTTCGCGGTGATGGTGGCCGGCGCGGCGTCGCTCGCGCCGCTCGCCACGGTGAGCAGCGAAGAGCGAAGGCTCCTCGAGTCGCGCGCGCGGCCGATCGTACTCCTCCGCAAGACGCCGGACGCCGACCGGCAGTTGCCCGGCGCCGCGCCGGGGCTCGCCTGGCTGGGCGCGATGCTGCCGTACACGCCGCTCCAGTACCTGCTGTTCCACGAAGCGGCAGCGCGACCGGCGGGCGTCGCGTGGCTCGCCGCGCCGCAGCCGCTCGCGCTCGTGATGACCAGCGCAAACCCCGGCGGCGAGCCGCTCGTGACCGACGAGGAGGAGGCGTTCCGCCGGCTGGCCGGCATCGCCGACGCGTTCCTCGTGCACGACCGCGCCATCGTCGCGCGCTGCGACGACAGCGTCGTGCGCTGCGAGCACGGCGCGCCTGCGTTCATTCGCCGCGCACGCGGCTTCACGCCGGTCCCGGTCAGGCTCGACGCGGACGGCCCGTCGATCCTCGCGACCGGCGCGTTCCTGAAGAACGCCGTGTGCGTCACGCGCGGGGACGAAGCGTTCCTCTCGCAGCACGTCGGCGACCTCGACGACGCGCCGACCTGCCGGGCGCTCGAAGAGGTCGCGGCGCACCTGATCAAGGTGCTCGACGTCGCGCCGCAGGCGGTCGCGCACGATCTGCATCCCGATTTCCACAGCACTCGCTTCGCGACCGCGTTCGCGCGAGATCGGGGCATTCCCGCGATCGGCGTACAGCATCATCACGCTCACATCGCCGCGGTCGCCGCCGAGCACGGCGCGCACGCGCCGGTCCTCGGCCTCGCGCTCGACGGCGTCGGCCTCGGCACCGACGGCGGGGCGTGGGGCGGCGAGCTGCTATCGGTCCACGGCGCGACCATGGCCCGCGTCGGAAATCTGCGCCCGTTGCGCCTGCCCGGCGGCGACCGCGCCGCGCGCGAGCCGTGGCGCATGGCGGCGTCCGCCCTGCACGCGCTCGGGCGCGCCGAGGAGATCGCGCGGCGGTTCGATGCGCCCGGCGCGGCGACGATCGCGCGGCTGCTCGATCGCGGCCTCAACGCTCCGCCGACGTCGAGCGCGGGACGCTGGTTCGACGCGGCTGCCGGCCTGCTCCGCGTGCGCGCGGTGAGCGCCTACGAGGGCCAGGCGCCGATGCTGCTCGAGGGACTCGCCGACCGGCACGGCGCGGTGGCCCCGCTCGCGGCGGGATGGACGATGCGCGGCGACGGCGTTCTCGACCTGCTGCCGCTCGCCGCCGCGCTGGCCGACATGGAGGACGCGGCCTACGGCGCGGCGCTCTTCCACGCCACGCTCGTCGCCGCGCTCGCCGAGTGGGTGCTTGCGGCCGCACGCCGCACCGGGGCCGACACCGTCGCATTGGGCGGGGGCTGCTTCATGAACCGGATCCTCGCGACGGGCGTGCGCGACGGGCTCGAGCGGCTCGGCCTGACCGTGCTCGAGGCGCGCCAGGCGCCGCCGAACGACGGCGGGCTCGCGCTCGGCCAGGCGGCCGTCGCACGCGCGATCGGGAGGACCTGACGGTGTGCCTGGCCGTTCCCGTGCTGGTGGTGAAGCGCCACGACGGCGAGGACGCGATCATCGACGCGGGCGGCGTGCGCAAGCAGGTCTCCCTCGCGCTCGTTCCGGAGGCGCGCGAGGGAGACTACGTGATCGTGCACGTCGGCTACGCGATCGGCCGGCTCGACCCGGACGAGGCGCTCAAGACGCTCGCGCTCTTCGCCGGCATGGAGCCGGCCGCATGAAGCACGTCGACGAGTTCCGCGACGGCCGGCTCGCGCGCGTGCTCGCCGACCGGATCGCGCGGGCGGTCGAGCCCGGCCGTCACTACCGCTTCATGGAGTTCTGCGGCGGCCACACGCACGCTATCTCGCGCTACGGTGTGACCGACCTTCTGCCCGCGAGCATCGAGACGGTGCACGGTCCCGGCTGCCCGGTCTGCGTGCTGCCGATCGGGCGGATCGACAACGCGATCGCGCTCGCCCGCGAGCGCGGCGCGATCCTGTGCACCTACGCCGACACCATGCGCGTGCCGGCCGCGCGGGGCTCCAGCCTGGCGAAAGCGAAGGCCGCGGGCGCCGACGTCCGCATGGTGTACTCGGCCGCCGACGCGCTGCGCGTCGCCCGCGAGAATCCGGCGCGCGAGGTGGTGTTTCTCGCGATCGGGTTCGAGACCACGACGCCGCCGACCGCCCACGCGATCCTCGAGGCCGACCGTGCCGGACTCGCCAACTTCTCGGTCTTCTGCAACCATGTCGTCACGCCCGCCGCGATCGCGAACATCCTCGAGTCGCCCCAGGTGCGTGGCATCGGCACCGTGCCGCTCGACGGCTTCGTCGGGCCGGCGCACGTCTCGTGCGTGATCGGCAGCCAGCCCTACGAGTTCTTCGCCGAGGAATACGCGAAGCCGGTGGTGATCGCCGGCTTCGAGCCGCTCGACGTGATGCAGGCGGTGCTGATGCTGGTCGAGCAGGTGAACGACGGCCGCCACGAGGTCGAGAACGAGTTCGCGCGCGCGGTCACGCGGGAAGGCAACGCGAAGGCGAAGGCGCTGGTCGCGGAAGTGTTCGAGCTGCGCCGCTCGTTCGAGTGGCGCGGCCTGGGCGAAGTCCCCTACAGCGCGCTGCGGATCAAGGCGCGGTACGAGCGGTTCGACGCCGAGAAGCGCTACGACATCGTCTACCGGCCGGTCCTCGACAACAAGGCGTGCGAGTGCGGCGCGATCCTGCGCGGCGCGAAGCGGCCGAAGGACTGCAAGGCGTTCGGCACGGTCTGCACGCCCGAGAACCCGCTCGGATCGTGCATGGTGTCGAGCGAGGGCGCGTGCGCGGCGTACTACGCCTACGGGCGCTTTCGCGACCGGGAGGCCGCGTGAGCACGGTGAAGCGGGACTACGTCCGCCCGCTCGACTTCAAGGCGGGCTGCGTGGACATGAGCCACGGCGCCGGCGGTCGCGCGATGGCGCAGCTCATCGACGAGCTGTTCCTCGCCGCGTTCGACAACGACTGGCTGCGGCAACTCAACGACCAGGCCTGCTTCGCCGTGCCGACGGGTCGGATGGTGATGGCGACCGACAGCCACGTCGTGTCGCCGCTGTTCTTTCCCGGCGGCGACATCGGCGCGCTCTCGGTGCACGGGACGATCAACGACGTCGCGATGTCGGGGGCGCGGCCGCTCTATCTCTCCGCCACTTTCATCTTGGAGGAGGGTTTTTCGCTGGCCGACCTCCGGCGCATCGTCGAATCGATGGCCGCCGCGTCGCGGGCGGCGCGCGTGCCGATCGTGACCGGCGATACCAAGGTGGTGGAGAAGGGGAAAGGCGACGGCGTCTTCATCACGACGACCGGCGTCGGCGTCGTGCCCGAAGGGGTGGAGGTGTCGGGCGACCGCGCCCGTCCCGGCGACCGGGTGCTCGTCTCGGGCACGCTCGGCGATCACGGCGTCGCGATCATGTCGTTTCGCGAGAGCCTCGGGTTCGAGACGACGATCCGCTCGGACACCGCCGCACTGCACGGGCTGGTGGCGCGCATGGTCGAGGCGGCGCCGGGCGTCCGCTGCCTGCGCGACCCGACGCGCGGCGGGCTCGCCGCGACGCTGAACGAGCTCGCCCGCCAGTCACGGGTCGGTTTCCGCATCCGCGAGCGCGACGTGCCCGTCAAGGCGGAGGTGAACGCGGCGTGCGAGCTGCTCGGGCTCGATCCGCTCAATGTCGCGAACGAGGGCAAGCTCGTCGCCATCTGCGCGCCCGAGGACGCGGCGCGCCTGCTCGCGACGATGCGCGCGCACCCGCTCGGCCGGGACGCCGCGGTGATCGGCGAAGCGATCGAGGACCCGCACCGGTTCGTCCAGATGGAGACCGGCTTCGGCGGCTCGCGCATCGTCGACTGGCTGTCCGGGGAGCAGCTGCCGAGGATCTGCTAGTGCGCGTTCTCTTCCTCACCCACGCCTTCAACAGCCTCGCGCAGCGGCTGTACGTCGAGCTCGCCGCGCGCGGACACGAGGTGTCGATCGAGATCGACGTCAATGATCGCGTCACTGAGGAGGCGGTGCGGCTGTTCGACCCCGAGCTGATCGTCGCGCCGTTCCTGAAGCGCGCGATTCCCGAGTCGGTGTGGCGCAACAAGCGCTGCATCGTCATCCATCCCGGCATCAGAGGCGACCGCGGACCGTCGTCGCTCGACTGGGCAGTGCAGGAAGGCGAGGCCGAGTGGGGCGTGACCGCGCTCGAGGCGGTCGGCGAGATGGACGCCGGGCCGGCGTGGGCGTCGGTCGAGTTTCCGATGCGGGAAGCAGCGAAGGGGAGCGTCTATCGGAATGAAGTCACCGAGGCTGCGGTGCAGGCGCTGCTGACGACGCTGGAGCGCATGCGACACCCGCTGTCCCGCCCCGCGCCGCTCGACCACGCTGCGCCCGGCGTGCGCGGCCGTCTGCGCCCGCTCATGCGCCAGGCCGACCGTGCAATCGACTGGTCGCGCGACGGAGCCGCGACCGTGCTCGCGAAGATTCGCGCGGCCGACGGCGCGCCGGGCGTGCTCGACGAGATCCACGGGGTGCCGGTGTACCTGTACGACGCACACCCGGAGGACGCGCCGCGCGGCGGGCGGCCGGGCGAGGTGATCGCCCGACGCGAGGGCGCGATCCTGCGTGCAACGGTCGACGGGGCAGTATGGATCGGTCACATCAAGCACCAGAGCGGCGGCGAACCGGCCCTCAAGCTGCCCGCGGCGATGGTGCTCCGCGAGCAGCTCGCCGGCGTGCCCGAAGTCCCGGTGCCGTTGTGGGATGAGGCGCGTGCACGCACGTACCGCGAGCTTCACTACGAAGAGGTGGACGGCGTGGGATACGTCCACTTCGCGTTCTACAACGGTGCGATGAGCACGCGGCAATGCGAGCGCCTGGCGGAGGCGATCCGGTTCGCGAAGACGCGCCCGACGCGGGTGATCACGCTGATGGGCGGCCCCGACTTCTGGTCGAACGGCATCCACCTCGGCGTGATCGAGGCGTCTTCCACGCCCGCCGACGAGTCGTGGGCGAACATCAACGCGATCGACGACGTCGCGCTCGAGATCCTGACTTGCGACCGCCATCTCACCGTCGCGGCGATGCAGGGCAATGCGGGGGCCGGCGGCGTGTTCCTCGCGCTCGCGGCCGATCGCGCCCTCGCGCGCCGCGGGGCGGTGCTCAATCCGCACTACAAGGGCATGGGCAACCTGTACGGCTCGGAGTATTGGACCCACCTGCTGCCGAAGCGCGTCGGCCGGGAGCGCGCCGAGGCCATCACCGACAACCGCCTGCCGCTCGGCGCGCCGCAGGCGGCCGCGCTCGGCTTGATCGACGCGGCGGTCGGCGACGACGTACCGGAGTTCGTCGCCCATGCGGTCGCCGCCGCGCGGCGTCTGGCGCACGACCCGGACTACGATGCACGCCTCGCGCGCAAACGTGCCGCTCGCGCGGCCGACGAGGCGGCGAAGCCGCTCGCGGCCTACCGCGCGGAAGAGCTAGAGCGGATGAAGCTCAACTTCTACGGCTTCGATCCGAGCTACCACGTGGCGCGCTACCACTTCGTGTTCAAGGTGCCGAAGTCGCGGACGCCGCTGTACCTCGCCCGGCACCGCGCCGGCGCGGCGGCACGGCGTGCCGCCGCGTAACCGTCGCGAGGGCTGGATGCAGCGTTTCACGATCTCGCTGGAAGACCGGCTCGCGACCGAGTTCGACGAACTCATCCGCCGCAAGGGCTACGGCAACCGCTCGGAGGCGGTGCGCGACATGCTGCGCGGCACAATCGAGAAGTCGCGCGTCGCCCGTGGCGGGGCCCCCTACGCGGTCGGCTGCCTGTCGTACGTCTACAACCATCACGAGCGCGATCTCGCCGAGCGCCTCACCGCGCTTGCCCACGTGCACCACGACCGGATCGTGTCGGCCACCCATGCGCACCTCGACCACGAGACCTGCATCGAGACGGTGATCCTGCGCGGGTGCACCGCCGACGTGCACGGGTTCGCCGACGCCGTGATCGCCGAGCGCGGCGTGCGCCACGGCGGCCTGAATCTCGTGCCGGTCGACGAGGGCGCCGCGCCGCACCGGCACGTGCACGTCCGGCCCAAGTCCTGATCTTCGTCAAAGCGGTTGACGCGTTCCTCCGTAAGCTGTTTTGATTGAGACTTCATACGAGGCGCACCGGATGGAGACCCTCCCGCACGACTGGCTGGCGCTTGCCGCGCTCGTGTTCTTCCTCGGGGTGAAGCACGGACTCGACCCGGACCACCTGGTCGCGATCGACGGACTCACGCGCTTCAACAGCCAAGCGGACCGGCGGCTCGCCCGGTGGTGCGGCGCACTCTTCTCGCTCGGCCACGGGGGTTTCTGCTCAGGCAGGCAGGCCTGAAGCGTGCCACAGCCGACACCGGCGCGGTCACCCTCATCCAGCGATTCGGCTCGGCGGCGAACCTGAACAACCATCTGCACTGCCTGGTGCTCGATGGCGT
>JADLAV010000023.1 GCA_020848075.1 Burkholderiales bacterium | reverse complement strand
CGGCAAGCCGTTCAAGCGCATCCTCGTCGTCGCGGTCTCGAACGAGAACGTGCTCGGGCGCATCTACGAGGACCGCATGGTCGCGCTGCTCGGGCAGCGCGGCGTGCAAGGGATTCCCGGCTACTCGGCGCTCGGCACCGACGGCGCGGTGGACGAGGCGACGCTGCGCGCCGTGATCGCGAAGACCGGGGCGGATGGGATGCTCATCACGCGCGCGACCGGCGTCGACCAGGCGACCGTCACCTCCGGCCCGCAGGTCGCCACCGTCGGCATCGGCTGGGGCGGCGGCTTCTACGGCTACTACACCGGCGTGTGGAAGTCGGTCTACGTCCCGGCGCAGACGCAGAACGTCGGGTCGCCGGTCACCACCTCCGAGACGCGGCTCTTCGACGCGCGCAGCGGCACGCTCGCCTGGCGCGGCACGATCGCCACGAAGGATCGCGACGGCGCGTCCGATACGGCGTCCGCGGTGCAGGGCTATGCCGGCATCGTGTTCGACGCGATGGCGGGCGACGGCGTCATCTGACACCGTGTTACCCAGGTCCGCACGCCTCCCGCCGGTGCCGCTATGAGCTTCTCGCGGGGAGAAATCCGGGCCGGCCGTACAACGAGTCCGACACCCGCGCGAAGCTGATCGCTCCGACCGTCCACGTCCGCGGCTGGACGGAGGATCTGATCCGGCGGTGTTCAGCGACTCCCGCCGCATCTGCGCCCGATCCGGGCTTTGAAAGCCCATTTACAAGTGTGTCCGAGCTTTGAAATAATCACTTCGTTTTCTTTAAAAGCTCCGACCGCTTTTAAAGTCCCCCACTGAACTCTATAACTCCATGAATCCCGAGGATTTCCGCACTCCCGAGGCGGGCAGGCTCACCCAAGGTCCCCAAGGATTCTGGGCATTCGTTCCCGCCCCGCTGCCCCCCAACCTGACCTACGGGCCCGAGGTGGTGCGGCTCCTTTCCCGCGCCGACGCGGCGCTCTCCGAACTCTCCGGTCTGGGCCGCCTGCTCCCCAACCCACACCTGCTCATCGCTCCCTGGGTACGCCGCGAGGCGGTACTCTCCTCGCGCATCGAAGGCACCCGTGCGAGCCTCTCCGACGTGTTCGTCGACGAGATGAGCGACGAAAGGGGTGGCGCCAAGACCGACGACGACATCCGCGCGGTGCGCAACTACGTCGCCGCGCTCGAGTACGGAATAGCGAAACTCTCCGAGCTTCCCCTGTCCCTGCGACTCGTACGCGAGTTGCACGAGCGGCTGATGCGGGGCGTCCGAGGCGACATGGCCACCCCCGGCGAATTCAGGCGCTCGCAGAACTGGATCGGCCCGCCGGGCAGCACGCCGGCAACCGCGCCCTACGTCCCGCCCCCCGTCCCGGCGATGAACGAGTGCCTCGACGCGTGGGAGAAGTTCCTGCACGTCCGCGACGCGATGCCGGATCTCGTGCAATGCGCGTTGATCCACGAGCAATTCGAAGCCATTCACCCGTTCCTCGACGGCAACGGCCGCGTCGGGCGCCTGCTCATCACCCTCTTCCTCATCGAGCGTGGACGGCTGTCGCAACCGCTGCTCTACCTTTCCGACTACATCGAAGCGCATCGCCAGGACTACTACGACCTGCTACAACGCGTCCGGACGCACGGCGACTGGAACGCTTGGCTGCTCTTCTTCACGGCCGGTGTGGCGGAGACGG
The DNA here is from genome assembly GCA_020848075.1 of Burkholderiales bacterium. GTDB lineage: Bacteria > Pseudomonadota > Gammaproteobacteria > Burkholderiales > SG8-39 > JAABRB01. The sequence continues at coordinate 1,200 of JADLAV010000023.1, read as the reverse complement.
CGACGGATGCCACGCGCCAGGTCACCCGCCTGATCGAACTGCGCGAGAAGCACCGCGAAGCCGCGCGCGGCTCGCCACGCGCCCAGCAGCTGGTGGACGTGCTGTACATGAATCCTTACATCAGCGTCGCCCGTGCAGGGAAATTCCTGGACGTCAGTTATCCCACCGCCAGCAGCGCCATCGCCAAGCTGGAGCGCGCCGGCATCCTCAAGGAAGTCACCGGCCGCCGCTGGGGCCGGATGTTCGTGGCGACGGACGTGCTCGCAGCGATCGACCCGCGCGCGGAAGCGCTCGGTCGCGGCTAGCGCGTGAACTCGGGCTTGCGCTTATCCACGAAAGCGCGGATGCCCTCCTGCCCGTCGGCGTGCGCGCCGCACGCGGCAAGCGCCGCGCGCTCGCGCTCGAGCTGCACCTCGAGCGGCGTGTCGAACGCCTCGCCCAGCAGCCGCTTCGCGTGCCCGTAGGAATGCAACGAGCCGGCGGCGATGCGCCCGGCGAGCGCGACCGCCTCCTCGACCGCCTTGCCGTCGGCCGCCACCTTCGACGCGAGGCCCCAGTCGAGCGCCTGCTGCGCCGGGATCGGGGCGTCGAAGGCGACGACCTCCATCGCACGCGCGTAGCCGACCAGCCGCGGCAGGGCGAAGGTGCCGCCGCCATCGAGCGAGAGCCCGTTCGAGGTGTAGGCCTGTCGCAGCACCGCCGACGCCGCCATCACGCGGAAGTCGCAGGCGAGCGCGAGCGAGAACCCCCCGCCCGCCGCGACGCCGTTCACCGCGGCGACGACCGGCTTAGCCATGCGCCGGATCTCGAGCACCCCGAGGTGGAAGCGTCCCGCGAGCGCATGGAACGCGCCGGCGGGTCCCTGCGGGTGCGCCTGCATCCAGCGCAGGTCGCCGCCCGCGCAGAAGGCCTTTCCCGCGCCGGTGATCACCACGCCGCGCACGCGCTCGTCGCGGGCGAGCGCGGCGAGGCGCTCGACCAGCGCGCCCACCATCTCCGTCTCGAGCGCGTTGAAGGCCGCCGGCCGGTTCAGCACCAGGATCGTGATCGCGCCCGCCTGCTCCGCCCGCACCGTGTCGCTCATCTCCCGCTCCTTTCGAGAAAAGTCTGCGCGCGCTCGCGCAGCTTCGATTTCTGGACCTTGGTCGCATTCGCCCCCGGCGTCGCCGGGAAGGCGTCGATCGGCTGCACGCGCGCGGG
>JADLAV010000022.1 GCA_020848075.1 Burkholderiales bacterium | reverse complement strand
ACTACTCGGTGGCCCAGGTCGTGGAGATCCGCGACGCCTTGGAACTGATCACCGACGAGCGAAACCGCTTCAACAAGTCGCTGGCGACGCTCATTCGGGAGAAAAGTCCCCAAAAAGTCCCCAAGGCCGAAAGAAAAACGGGCTAGGTCCAGATCACCTAACCCGTTGAGTCGTAATTGGCGCGCCCGGCAGGATTTGAACCCACGACCCCCTGGTTCGTAGCCAGGTACTCTATCCAACTGAGCTACGGGCGCGATGCGCCGCGAATTGTAGCAAAGTCACCCCCCGCGGGACCACCGTTCGCCGGCCCGGCGGTCCGCCCTTCAGTCTGTATCGTCGGGGTCCGGATCGCTCTTCCTCGGTCCCGGTTCCGGGGCGCGGCGCAGGCGGGCGGCGCGAAGCAGCATGGCCCCGGCAATCCACGCGGCGATCACCGCGAAGGGGATGGCCAGGATCTTCGGCCACAGAAAGGCGACCACGGCGACCGCGAAGAGTATCGCGCTGCCGTACATCAGGAGGTTGGCTTCCGTTGCGTCGAGGGAGCGGCGATTGGTGAGCGCGGCGCCGACGACGCTGCCGATGCTGAGCGCTCCGGCCGCTGCACGCCCCGCGCTGCCCGATGCGGCGCGCCTCCGCCGCTTGCGCCGCTCCGCGAGCCGGGGCCGCACCCAGTGGCGCCGGCGCAGTACGATCTCGGTCGACTGCGCCAGGTCCTGCTCGTACATGTCGGCGACCGCCTTCGCGACCGCCTCGTCCTCGACCGCCACGTCGAGCTCGTAGTTGTGCAGCCAGCTCGCAACGTTGAGATTGGTCGAGCCGATCCGCGCCCATCGCCCGTCGGCGACCGCGGTCTTCGCGTGCAGCATCCGCCCGTTCCATTCGAACACCCGCACTCCGCCCTCGAGCAACGACCGGTAGCCGGCACGGGAGAGCGCGCCGACGATCGGCACGTCGCTGCTTCCGGGAACCAGCAGGCGCACGTCGACGCCGTCGCGCGCGGCCGAGCGCAGCGCCTGCACATACGGCGCGGTGCCGACGAAGTAGGCATCCGTCAGCCACAGGCGCTCGTTCGCCACCGCCGCGATGAACTGGTCGAGCCGGAAGACCCCGGTCGATTCGGGCCTGCCCGCGATCACCCGCAGCGCGACGTCCCCCGCGCGGGCGATCGACTCGAGCGGAGTGCACTCCTCGTCCAGAAGATCGGCGCCGGTCGCGTCCCACACCTGCGCAAACGCATCCTCCAGGTCGGCGACGGCCGGGCCGCGGATCTCGACGCCGGTATCGCGCCACGGCTCCAGGCCGCGCGCCGCGTCGCCCAGCCACTTCGCGCTGACGCAGAGACCGGAGACGAACCCCACCTGGCCATCGACCGCGATCATCTTCCTGTGATCGCGGCTGATCCAGCCGAACGGGCTCGCGAAGCTCGGCGGATTGAAGCATCGCACGGTCGCGCCGGCGGCTTCGAGCGAGCTGCGGATCCACCCTCCCCGTGGCGTCCCGAACCAGTCGTAGATCAGCCGGACCCGCACCCCGGATCGCGCCCGTTCGGCAAGCGCAGCGATGAATTCGCGCCCCACCGGATCGTCGTCGATGATGTAGCACTCGAAGAAGACGGAGCGCTGCGCCGCGCGGATCGCGGCGAGCCAGGCCGGGAAGTTCTCGGCGGCGTCGCGCAGGATGCGAATGCTGTTGCCTTCCACCAGCGGCGCGCCGGCGGCGCGCAGGAACGCCTGGTCGGCGTAGGCGGCGGCCGAGTTAGCCTGCAGGGGCGCCTGGGCGCCGGGTGCTGCGACCGATGTGTCGGACTGTTCGAGCGAGGAAGGGCCGATCGCGCCCGAGCGCTGCACGCGGCCCGCTTACTGCCGTCTGATGGGCGGCTCCGCCGCGGCCGGCGCCGCGCCGTCGCTGCCGAGGCGGATCACCATGTCCGCCGCGCTCGCCTTGCTGCCCGCGAGCGGAGACTGCTCCAGCCGGCTCACGCCGAAGCTGAAGACGTCGGGCCGTGCGTAGTGCCCCGCCGAGTCGGCGAAGTACTTGCCGAACCGGATCATCCCAAGGTCGAGGTCGGCATAGACGATCGCCTCGTCGTCGCGGTGCGGGCCGACGATCCAGTTCGAATCGGGCCCGACGACGCCCGCCATGCCGCCGCCGACGCGCAGCGTGTTCGGCCGATCCTCCAACCTGAGCTTCTCCACGATCTCCTTGGAGATGCGCCCCTGCACGCACACCACGAAGGTCTGCGCCGCGAGCGCGTGGTACTTCACCGCCGTCTCGGTGAGATTGTCGAAGTTGCCGGAGTTCGGATCGGCGGTGCACGCCGAGATCGCCGGCCAGGCCGCGATGTGGACCTGCTCACCCAAGGTCGCGAGGGCGTAGCGGTTGAGGTCCATCGTGTGCTCGAAGCAGATCAGCCCGCCGACACGGCCGATCGGCGTGTCGAGAACGAACACGTCGCGTCCGTCGCCGCGCCCCCAGATGATGCGCTCGGCGTTGGTCGGTTGCAGCTTGCGGTGGCGCGCGACCAGCCGGCCAGCGTCGTCGAAATAGGCGAGCGTGTTGTACAGCGTTCCGCCGTCGCGCTCGTTCACACCGAGCGCCACCCAGACGCCCGCTTCTCGGGCGGCGGCACCGATGCGCTCGGTCGCCTCGCTCGGCAACTCGACCGCGTTCGCGAACAGTTCGGCGAAGAACGGCGCCCCTTGCCCAGGCGTGTGCGACCAGATCCAGTAGGGATACCCGGGCAGGAAGCATTCGGGGAAGGCCACGAGCCGGGCGCCGTGGTCGCCTGCCTCCCGGATGATCGCGCAGGTCTTCTCGACGCTCGCGTCGCGGTCCAGGTAGACCGGCGCAGCGTGGACCGCAGCTACACGGAAGCTCGGATAGACGTCAGGCATGCGCAGACGATAAGCCAGCCCCGTACCTGCGTCAACACCGCTCGGAAAACGGCGCGCCGCCGGAGCGCTCGGCGCAGATCAGCGGGACCGAGCGCGTGTTCGTCTCGCCCTGCGTCCGACGCCGCGGAGGAGCAGCACCGGCGCGTTACAAATGCGCGCGACCCCTTGCGCAACGCTCCCCATGAACAGCTTGTCCGGCGGACCCTTCGACGCCGGCAAACGACGAGGCCCGCGTGTGGAGCCCCTGGGTGATTCTGGCGGAGAGAGAGGGATTCGAACCCTCGATGCAGCTTTTGACCGCATACTCCCTTAGCAGGGGAGCGCCTTCGACCACTCGGCCATCTCTCCGATTTCGACGTCTTTGGATTCTATGCTTGCAACTCCGCTCAACCACTCGCCTCGTGGTCGAAGGCGCAATCGACCGAAACCGACTCAATATAGCACAGCACCCAAGGCGCTCCCGCGCTCAGCGGGGCGGTTCACTGCGGCTGGTCGAGCGCGAACGCGCGGTGCAGCACGCGCACGGCGAGCTCCATGTACTTCTCGTCCACCACCACGGAGATCTTGATCTCCGAGGTGGAGATCATCTCGATGTTGATGCCCTCTTCGGCGAGCGTGCGGAACATCTTGCTCGCGATGCCGACGTGCGAGCGCATGCCGACGCCCACCATCGAGATCTTGCAGATCTTGCTGTCGCCGATCACGTCCTTCGCGCCGATGTGCGGGATGACCTTGCGCACGATCGACATCGCCTTTTCGTAGTCGTTGCGGTGGACCGTGAACGAAAAGTCGGTGTGGCCGGCGACGCTCGCGTTCTGGATGATCATGTCGACGTCGATGTTCGCGTCGGCGATCGGCCCGAGGATCGCGTAGGCGATGCCGGGACGGTCGGGCACGCCGGCCACGGTGATCTTCGCCTCGTCGCGATTGAACGCGACGCCGGAGATGATAGCCTGTTCCATCTTCTCGTCTTCCTCGTAGGTGATCAGCGTGCCTGACGCGGATTCCTCGTCGATCGAAATGTCGGGCGCGGTGAGACTGGACAGCACCCGCAGGCGCACGCGGTACTTGCCGGCGAATTCGACCGCCCGGATCTGCAGCACCTTCGAGCCGAGGCTCGACATCTCGAGCATCTCCTCGAAGGTCACGCTGCGCAGCCGCCGCGCCTCCGGGACGATCCGCGGATCGGTGGTGTATACGCCGTCCACGTCGGTGAAGATCTGGCACTCGTCGGCCTTGAGCGCGGCCGCGAGCGCCACGGCCGAAGTGTCTGACCCGCCCCGCCCGAGCGTGGTGATGCTGCCTGCCGCATCGACCCCCTGGAACCCCGCGACCACCGGCACGATCCCCGCCTCCAGGTCGGCGCGCAACCGCTCCTCGTCGATCTGCAGGATGCGCGCTTTCGTGTGTGCGCTGTCGGTGAGCACGCGCACCTGCGCGCCGGTGTAGCTCTTCGCCGCAACTCCGAGGCTCTGGAGCGCCATCGCGAGCAGCCCGATCGTCACCTGCTCGCCGGTGGCCGCCACCACGTCGAGCTCGCGTGCGTCCGGGCTCGGCTGGATCTCGCGCGCGAGGCCGATGAGGCGGTTCGTCTCGCCGGCCATCGCCGAGGGCACGACCACGGCCTGGTATCCGGCGCCGCGCCACTTCGCGACCCGGTGGGCGACAGCCTTGATCCGCTCGACGCTGCCGACCGAGGTGCCGCCGAATTTCTGGACGATCAGTGCCATCCGCTGCCTGCGAAAAAGATCGCATTTTAGCGGATGCTGATGGTTTCCCGCAGTCCGTGCTGCGGCGCAGCGGCGCCGCCGCTTTTAACGATTGTTTACCATTCGGGCGGCTGTCGCCGTATGACGACATGCTAGGATTTGGCCGCCCTCAGAGGCATCCAACCTAAGAACAGGAGCCCCGCGAACGATGAAGCTCTTCAACTTCAGTCTCAACCCGCGCGACGTGCGCCGTCGGCTCGGGCTCAACCAGCAGGAGTTCTGGACGATGATCGGCGTGACGCAGAGCGGCGGCTCGCGCTACGAGAGCGGGCGCGAGATGCCGAAGCCGGTGCGGGAGCTCCTGCGGCTCGTGCACGTGGAGCGCATCGACCTTTCCAAGGTGAAGAAGGAAGACTTCGAGATCATCGAGTACGTCAAGACCGAGCATCCCGACCTCTACAAGATGCTGCGCAAGGCAGCGCGCGGGTCGGGGAAGAAACCGGTCGCCACGGCACACTGACAATCTACGCGCAGGCGGCGCGTCCGGCATTTCGGGCGCCGTGCCTGCACCGCCACTCGAAAGCCCGCTCTGCGGGCTTTTGGGTTTCTGGCGGAGCCCGTTTCTGGCGGAGCCCCTTTCCGCCGACTGGGCAGCGCGAGGCGTCGATCCTAAGCCGTGGCCGCTCGATGGTCACGGCGGATGACGCGATCGAGCGCGGGAGCGCCTGCGCCGCGACCACGGTCCCGAACTCCCGGCCTGGTCGCAGTCGAACCCGTCACGGCGCCTCGGCCATTGAGCTTTCGGGGCGTTCGCGGTACAAGGCGACGATCGCTGCTTGCTCCCACCGGGCACACAACAGGTTCGGGTCGGCTCGCGCGCCCACGTACATCGAAGGAAACATCGCGGCGACGATAAGCGGCCGGGCTCTTCGCGCCGTACTGCTCGAGGACCCATGCTCGAACTGCTGAAATCGAGGCTCCTGGAAGTGCTCAAGGCCGTCGGGCCGCTCGTCGCGGCCGTGTGCGTGCTGCAGGTCGTGCTGGTCGGTGCGCCCGCAGCGCTGTTTGTCAAGTTCCTCGCGGGATCGACGCTCGCGATTCTCGGGATGATGCTGCTGTTTGCGGGAATCGATCTCGGGATTCTGCCGATGGGTAAATTCATCGGCGCCGAGCTGCCCCGGAAGGGCGCGCTATGGGCGATCCTCGCGGTCGCCTTCGCCCTGGGCTTCGCCACTACCGTCGCGGAGCCCGATGTCCTGGTCCTCGCCAGGCAGGTCGAAGCGGCCTCGCAGGGAGGGCTCTCCAGATATGCCCTCGTCTATGTCATCGCGGTCGGCGTCGGACTCTTCGCAGCACTCGCGCTCTTGCGGATCGTCTGGGGCTTCTCGATGCTCTACCTGCTCTCGGCCGTGTACTCGCTCATGATTGTCCTGTCATTTCTCTCACCCGATGGGTTCGTTCCTCTGGCGTATGACGCCGGCAGCGTGACCACGGGAGTGCTGACCGCTCCGGTGTTGCTTGCACTCGCGCTCGGACTCGCCTCCGTGCTCTCCGCGCGGTCCCCTGCGTCGGATGGATTCGGGCTGCTGGGGCTCGCATCGGCGGGCCCGATCATCGTCATCCTGCTCGTCGGAATGCTGCTGCAATGAGCGACGCGCCGTTCCTGAGCGATCTCGGCAGCGCGGCCTGGAGCGTCGCGCTGGCAGTGCTCCCCCTGGCGGCACTCTTCATGGTCTTCCAGCTCTTCCTCCTGAAGCTGCCCAGGAAGGAAGTCTCGCGCATTCTGACCGGGACCCTGGTGGCGTCGGCCGGACTGTTCCTGTTCCTGCTGGGTGTCAGCATCGGCTTTCTGCCCTTCGGGCGAGCGCTCGGGGAAGCAGTCGGGTCGCTACCCGAGAAGTGGCTGCTGTTGCCGTTCGGCGCCCTTCTCGGGTTCGTCACGACCTGGGGAGAGCCCGCGGTGCGCATCCTGGCGCACGAGGTCGAGGAGGCCTCCGCCGGGTCCGTGCGGCAACCATTGGTTGTCAGCGCCATCTGCGTCGGCGTCGCGGTGGCCGTCGGCATCGGGATGCTCAGGATCGGCTACGCGATCCCGCTGTTGTGGCTGCTCGTGCCCGGCTACGGGCTCGTCCTGGCGATCATGCGCTTCAGCGAGAAGGAGTTCGTCGCGATTGCCGTGGATTCCGGCGGCGTGGCCACGGGCCCGTTGGCCAACACTTTTCTACTTGCGCTGGCATTCGGCGCATCGTCCGCCATGGATGGCCAGGATCCGCTCGTGCATGGTCTGGGGCTGGTCGCCCTCATTGCCCTGGCCCCCATCATTTCGGTGATGGTGCTGGGCATTCTCGTTCGCTGGAAAGAAAGGCCCAAGGAGCCTGAACATGTCTAACGCCTCTCTGATCGTGAGCATCGTCCGGAAAGGATGGGGTAGCACAGTGCTCGAGGCGTCGGTAAACGCCGGCGCGCGCGGAGGCACCGTGCTCTTCGGACGCGGTGCGGGCATCAACGAGCAGGAAAAGATCTTCGGCATGTCGATCGAGCCGGAGAAGGAGGTCGTGTTGACCGTCGCCTATTCGGACCAGATCGACACCATCCTGACGGAGATCGTTCGCGCTGCGCAGCTCGACGACACCGGCAAGGGAATTGCGTTCGTAGTTCCCGTCGATAGAGTCGTCGGGGTGGCCCACTTCATGCGGCAGTCGCCACGCGGGAAGAAGCCGGAGAGGCGGAAGAAGTAGCGGCGCAGGCGCGCCGCCATGACCGGGGGGGTGGCGGTTCCCTGCCAGAATCTGGCGGAAGGGGTGGGATTCGAACCCACGAAGACCGTTAGGTCCTGCCGGTTTTCAAGACCGGTGCATTCAACCGCTCTGCCACCCTTCCGGGGTCCGCGCCTCCGTTCACCCCGCCCCCGAGGGATGCTATCGGCGGGCGGGAATGACGGGTTTCTGTAGAGCTTGCCTAGTCTACGCGATGCGCGATCGCGTGAACTGCGGGAGCGTTGTCCGGTCCCAGGAAGAATTATGATATAAGTCAACGCGTTATGATAGAATTTTGCGATTGCTGCTGCCGATGGATTGCAAAGCGCAACTGCGGGCCATCGACCCGGCGGCTATACTGGGCCGCTTGAACTCCCGTCAACCGCGCGCATCTAAGTGCCGGACTCAAACGCAAAAAGGAGCCTCCAAGGAGGAACGTTGATGCAACCCGAACTGCGCACCATCCCGAACGACATGCAGGCCGGCTCGCAAGGGCTCGCACTGCGGCAGAACAAGGTTCTGCGCAATACGTACTGGCTGCTCGCCCTCACGCTGATTCCGACGGCGATCGGCGCGCTAATCGGCGCCAACCTGCAGATGACGTTCCTGCGGACCAACCCCGGGATCTCGCTCATCGCGATCCTCGCCGTCTTCTATGGCTGGATCTGGGCGATCGAGCGCAACCGGGAGAGCGGCATCGGCGTGGCGTTGCTCCTCGGCTTCACGCTGTTCCTCGGCGTGCTGCTCGGGCCGCTGCTCCACCGCGTCCTCGGCTTCTCGAACGGCAGCCAGCTCGTGGCGATGGCGGCGGGCGGCACGGCGGTCACGTTCTTCGGGCTCTCGGCGGTGGCCTCGAGCGTCAAGCGCGACTTCGGCCGCATGGGCGGCTTCCTGACGGTCGGCGCGATCGTGATCATGGCAGCGGTCGTCGCGAACGTCTTCTTCCAGGTCCCGGCGCTGACGTTGGCGGTCCTGGCGGCGTTCGTGATCTTCTCGTCGCTCATCATCCTGTGGCAGGTCAACGCGATCGTGCGCGGCGGCGAGACGAACTACGTCTCGGCCACGCTGACGCTGTACGTCGCGATCTACAACCTCTTCTCGAGCCTGCTGCAGCTGCTCGGCATCTTCGGCGGCAACAACGACTAGTCCGCCCCTCGGCCTCACGCAAAGGGCCGCCGCGCGCGGCCCTTTGTCTTTGCCGCGCCGGCGCCTATCGCCTCTCGAACAGCGCCAGCGATTCCACGTGCGAGGTGTGCGGGACCATGTTGATGACGCCCGCGGCGGCGAGCCGGTAGCCCTTGACGCTCGCCAGTAGGCCGGCGTCCCGCGCCAGGGTTGCCGGATCGCACGAGACGTAGACGATGCGAGTGGGCGCATCGGCGCCGAGGGACTTGAGGAGCTCGACCGCACCTTCGCGCGGAGGATCGACGAGCATCTTGTCGCATCTGGGTAGCGCCGCGCACGCGCTGGGATCGAAGAGGTTCGTCACCACGAACTGCGCGGCGAGCCCGTTCGCTGCCGCGTTCGAGCGGGCACGCTCCACCAGGCCCTCGGCGCCCTCCACGCCGACCACTTCCCCGCCACGTGCCGCGATCGGCAGCGTGAAGTTGCCCAGGCCGCAGAAGAGATCGAGGATCCGCTCGCCGGGGTGCGGATCCAGCAGACCGATCGCGCGCCGCACGAGGAGCGCATTCACCGCCGGATTCACCTGCGTGAAGTCGATCGGACCGAAGTAGATGCGCACGCCGAATTCCGGAAGGGAGTAGTAGAGCGGCGGCACGTCGACGGGATGGAATGGCCGTGCGGAATCCGGGCCGGCGGGTTGCAGCCAGAGCTGCACGCCATGCGCACCGGCAAAGCCGCGCAAGGCCGCTTCGTCCGCGGCGCCGGGCGGCTCCAGGATACGCAGCACCAGCACCGTCGCCGCCTCACCGACGGCAACTTCCACTTGCGGAATGCGCTCCCGGACCGTCAACCGCGCGATGAGCGCGCGCAATGGTGCGATGAGCGCGGACACGTCGCGCGGCAGGACCTCGCAAGAGCGCATGTCGGTCACGAACGACGATCGCCGCTCCCGGAATCCGACGAGCGCGCCGCCCTTCTTCGCAACGTACCGCGCCGACAGCCGAGCGCGGTGGCGATATCCCCAGGGCAGGCCGTGGATCGCGGCGAGGATTTCTTCTGCCCGCACCTTGCCGATGTGCCAGAGCGCGTCCTCGAGCACCCGCTGCTTGGCGGCGACCTGCGTGACCGGGTCGACGTGCTGCATCGCGCATCCCCCGCAGACGCCGAAGTGCGGGCAGCGCGGCGGCGTGCGCGCCGCCGACGCCCTCAGGATGCGCCGCGCCGTGGCGAGCTCGTAGCTCGGCTTGCGCACGTACGGCGCGTACTCGACCGACTCACCGGGCAGCGCGCCCTCGATGAAGATCGCCTTGCCCTCGCAATGGGCGACGCCGCGCCCGTCCCGATCGAGGGACTCGATCGACGCGTATGGCATCTGGCTAGGCGGGCGCCGGCCAGGCGGCCAGGAAATCGCGCCAGTGCGGCTCCCCGAGGCGGGAGAGGGTCGTGCGCACGAGATCGAGCTCGCGGGCGTGCCGCTCGCGCGCGAGTACGCCGCGCATCTGCTGGAAGCGCAGGTACACGAGCCAGGTGTTCAGCACATCGGTCTCGCAGTAGCTCCGGATGTCCGCGATCCGACCTGCACGGAAGGCGCTCCAGACCTGGGAGCCGTCCATGCCGAGCTTGCCCGGCAGGCCCATCAGCCGCGCGATCTCGTCGAGCGGCGCGTTGTTGCGCGGCTGGTAGAGCGCGAGGAGGTCCATCAGGTCGACGTGGCGGGTGTGGTAGCGACCGATGTAGTTGTTGAACTTGAACTCGCGGTCGTCCTCGCCGAGATCCCAGTAGCGCGAGGCGATCACCCCGTGCAGGAGCCCGCGATAGTGCAGCACCGGCAGATCGAATCCACCGCCGTTCCACGAGACGAGCTGGGGCGTGTACTTCTCGATGCCATCGTAGAAGCGCTGGATCAGCTGCGCTTCGTCGTCCTCGGGCGACCCGAGCGACCACACCTTGAGGCTGTCGCCCTCGCGCAGCACGCACGAGATCGCGACGACCCGATGCACGTGCAGCGGGAGGAAGTCGTGCCCCACCGCGGCGCGGCGGCGCTGGAAGGCGGTCTCCGCGACGTCCGCATCGGTGAGCGCCGGCTCGAGCTCGTAGAGCGCGCGCAGCCCGGCGACGTCGGGGATCGTCTCGATGTCGAAGACGAGCGTCGGCGCCATGGCCCGGCCCTACGCCGGGAAGACGCCGGTGGACAAGTAGCGGTCGCCGCGATCGCAGACGATGGTTGCGATCACCGCGTTTCGTACCTCGCGCGAGAGGCGCAACGCAACGGCCATCGCGCCGCCGGAGGAGATTCCGGCGAAGATCCCCTCCTCGGCCGCCATGCGGCGCGCCATGTCCTCGGCGTCGGCCTGGCTCACGTACTCGAGGCGATCGACGCGCGCGCGGTCGTAGATCTTCGGCAGGTAAGCCTCCGGCCACTTCCGGATGCCGGGAATCTGGGAGCCTTCCTCCGGCTGGCAGCCGATGATCTGCACCGCCGGTTTCGCCTCCTTCAGAAACCGCGACACGCCCATGAGGGTGCCGGTCGTGCCCATGCTCGACACGAAGTGCGTGATCTTCCCCTCCGTCTCGCGAAAGATCTCGGGACCGGTGGTCTCGTAGTGCGCCCGTGGATTGTCGGGGTTGGAGAACTGGTCGAGCATGCGACCCCTGCCGTCCGCGACCATCTTGTCGGCGAGATCGCGCGCACCTTCCATGCCGCCGGCCTTCGGCGTGAGGATGATCTCGGCGCCGAACGCCGCCATCATCTGCCGCCGCTCGACCGAGAGGTGCTCCGGCATGATGAGCACCATGTGGTAGCCGCGGATCGAGGCCACCATCGCGAGCGCGATCCCGGTGTTGCCGCTCGTCGCCTCGATGAGGGTGTCGCCCGGCTTGATCTCGCCCCGCTCCTCGGCACCGCGGATCATCCACAGCGCGGGACGATCTTTCACCGAGCCCGCCGGATTGTTGCCCTCCAGCTTCGCCAGGACGACGTTGTCGGTGTCGCCGGGAAGCCGCCGCAGCCGGACCAACGGCGTGGCCCCGACCGTGTCCTCGATGGTCTTCCACATGATCTCAGCCTCCACTCTTGCCCGCGAGGAGCTCCGCGACGTAGCGCCCCACGCCCTCCTCGACAGTGAGAAACGGCGCAGCGTAACCCGCCCCGCGCAGCGCCTTCAGGTCCGCCTGGGTGAAGCTCTGGTACTTGCCCCGCAGCGCCTCCGGAAACGCGATGTATTCGATGACGCCCTGCGCTCTTGCGTCGGAGAGCGCCAGCGGAGCCTCGCCCGCCACGCTCCGGCACGCGTTGATCGTCGCGAGGGCGACGTCATTGAACGTCTGCGCCCGCCCGGTGCCGACGTTGAAAATCCCGGTGCGGTCGCCATGCTCGAGGAAGTGCAGGTTGACCTTGACCGCATCCTCCACCGAGACGAAGTCGCGGCTCTGCTCCCCGTCGGCATATCCATCGTCGCCCTCGAACAGCCTGACCTTGCCCTCGGTGCGGTACTGGTTGAAGAAGTGCCAGGCGACGGACGCCATCCGCCCCTTGTGCGCCTCGTGCGGGCCGTACACGTTGAAGTAGCGCAGGCCGACGATCTGCGCGGTCGCCTCGGGCAGCCGGCGACGGACGACCTGGTCGAAGAGGTACTTCGAGTAGCCGTACGCGTTGAGCGGCGACTCGTGCTCCGGCGCCTCGCGGAAAGTCCGGCCCCCGCCGTAGACGGCGGCCGAGGAGGCGTAGATGAAAGGGATCTCCTCCTCCTGGCAGAAGTCGAGCAGCGCGAGCGAGTACCGGTAGTTGTTGTCCATCATGTACCGGCCATCGGTTTCCATGGTGTCCGAGCAGGCGCCCTCATGGAGGACGGCGTCGAACGCCCCGTCGAACTCGCCGGCGTCCAGCCGCTCGGCGAAGTCGCGCTTGTCGATGTAATCGGCGATGTCGCAGCCGACCAGGTTGCGGAACTTGTCGCCAGCGCTCAGGTTGTCGACGGCGATGACGTTCCTGGCGCCGTGCTGGTTCAGGGCGCGCACGAGGTTGGACCCGATGAAGCCAGCGGCGCCGGTGACGACGTAATACGAGTTCATGTCTCTGGGTCGGGGTCGAAAGCCTCGAGCTCCGCGCGGAGCTCATCCGGACGCACCACTGCGGCGCCCAGTTTACCAACCACGATGCCGGCTGCGTGGTTTGCGACGCGCGCCGCGTCGGCGAGCGACGCCCCGCTCGCCAGCATGACGGCGAGCGTGCCGATCACGGTGTCGCCGGCCCCGGTCACGTCGGAGACTTCGCGCGCCCTCGCCTGTTCGTGCGTGACGGTGCCCTCCTCGAAGAGGGTCATGCCTTTCTCGCTGCGGGTGAGCAGCAGCGCGCCGATGCCGAGCTCGCGCCGCAGCCGCTGGGCGCGCTCGGCGAGATCCTCGTCGCTGCGCCAGTGGCCCACGACCTCGCGCAGCTCCGCCTGGTTCGGCGTCACGACGGTGGCGCCGCGGTACTTCGAGTAGTCGCCGCCCTTCGGATCGACGAGCACCGGCCTGCCGCGGCCACGGGCCCGTCCGATCATTTCCGGGATGTGCGCGAGGCCGCCCTTGCCGTAGTCCGACAGCACGACGACGTCGCAGTTCTCGAGCATCCGGTCGAAGTCGCCGAGCCTGCCGGCGAGCACCTCGTGACTCGGCGCGATGTCGAAGTCCACGCGCAGCGCGTGCTGGCGCCGCGCGATCACACGGAGCTTCACCGTGGTAGCGACCGCGGGGTCGCGATGCAGGGTCGCTTCGATCCCTTCGGCCTCCAGCAGCCGCGCGAGCGTTTCCCCCGCCTCGTCCTTCCCGACCACCGAGAGCAGGGCGACACGCGCGCCGAGCGCGGCGGCGTTGCGCGCGACGTTAGCGGCGCCGCCCGGCCGCTCCTCCGTGGATTCGACCTTGACGATCGGGACCGGCGCCTCGGGCGAGATGCGGGTGACGTCGCCCCACCAATACCGGTCCAGCATCACGTCGCCGACGACGAGGAGCCGCGCGCGAGTGAAGTCGGGCAGTACCGCGGCGGAGGCCGAAGCGCGGTGGCTCATCGTTCCGCGCTCACGCATGGGATCGCGCACCGGGCGGCTGGCTGCGCCCCACCGGGAAATACTCGATGCCCTCGCGGGCGAGATCGGCCGGCTCGTACAGGTTGCGCCCGTCGAAGACGACCGGCGCGCGGAGCCGCGCGCGCAGCTCGCCGAAATCCGGGCTGCGGAACTCCTTCCACTCGGTCATGATCGCCAGGGCGTCTGCGCTGTCGAGCGCCGCGAGCGGCGCATCGGCGAATGCGATCGTGCCCCCGAAGATCTGCCGGGCCACCGCCATCGCCGCAGGATCATACGCGCTCACCGCCGCGCCGCGCGCAAGCAGCCCGTCGATCAGCACGCGGCTCGGAGCCTCGCGCATGTCGTCGGTGCCGGGCTTGAACGCAAGTCCCCACACCGCGAAGCGCCTG
This sequence comes from Burkholderiales bacterium, assembly GCA_020848075.1. GTDB lineage: Bacteria > Pseudomonadota > Gammaproteobacteria > Burkholderiales > SG8-39 > JAABRB01. Next base: position 21,489 of record JADLAV010000022.1, on the reverse strand, counting down.
CCGACGAGATTCTCGCCGAAGCGCTGCACGATCTTGCGCAGCACGACGCGCTTCTGCGCGTCGTTCACGCGCTCGACCGCCGCGAGGACCTCGAGCGAGAGCCCGGTGTCGAGCCCGGTGCGCACCAGCGCCTTCACGTCCTTCGGAAAGCAGGAGCCGCCGTACCCGGCGCCCGGATAGAGGAAGTGATAGCCGATGCGCGGGTCGGCGCCGATGCCGCGCCGCACCAGCTCGATGTCGGCGCCGACGCGCTCGGCCAGGTTTGCCAGCTCGTTCATGAACGAGATGCGCGTCGCGAGCATCGCGTTGGCCGCGTACTTCGTGAGCTCCGCCGAGCGCACGTCCATGAAGATCAGCCGCTCGCGGTTGCGCTGGAACGGCGCATAGAGCGCGCGCATGGTGCGCGCCGCTTCCTCGTCGTCCGTGCCGATCACGATGCGATCGGGCCGCATGAAGTCCTCGATCGCCGCCCCTTCCTTCAGGAACTCCGGGTTGGAGACGACGGCGAACGGCAACGACGCGTCGCGCGCCGCCAGCTCCGCGGCGATCGCCCGGCGCACGCGGTCCGCGGTTCCGACCGGCACGGTCGACTTGTCCACCACCACGCGATGGCCGTCCATGAATCGCCCGATCGATCGCGCCGCGGCCACGACGTGCTCCAGGTCGGCCGAGCCGTCCTCGTCGGGCGGCGTGCCGACGGCGATCAGCTGCAGCGGTCCGAAGCGCACCGCCTCCGCAACGTCGGTCGTGAAGTGCAGGCGCCCGGCCGCGACGTTGCGCGCCACCAGCGGCTCGAGGCCCGGCTCGTGAATCGGCATCTCGCCCGCGAGCAGCATGTCGATCTTGCGCGCATCGACGTCGAGGCAGACGACGTCGTTGCCGACCTCGGCGAGGCAGGCGCCGGCGACGAGACCGACGTATCCGGTTCCGATGACGGTGATTCTCATGCTTTCATGGCGCTGCGTCGAACTCCTCGGTGCGCCGCGGCGGATACGTCTCCCACCCGCCGCAGGCCGGGCACTGCCAGTAGAACTGGCGGGCGCGGAAGCCGCAGGCCTCGCAGCGGTAGCGCGCGAGGCGGCGAGTCTGACCGTGCACCAGGTTTCGCACCATCTCGAGCTCCGGCCGCCGCTCGGCCGGCGCGGTCAGCAGTTGCGCTTCGAGCAGGCGGTCGAGACCGAGCAGCGTAGGGTTGCGGCGCAGCTCGTCGCGCACGAGCTCGTATGCCGCCTGCGCGCCCTTCGCGTCGATGCTCAGCTGGAACACCACGTCGAGGAGATCGAGCGACGGGTGCGCCGCCAGGAAGCCGCGCAGCAGGGTGAGGCCGTGCTCGGTCTGCCCGAGCGCCTGGAAGCTCTTCAGGAGCCGCTGCGCCACCAGGGCGAGATAGCTCGGATTCTGCGCTTCGATCCGCTTCCACTCCTCGATCGCCGCCGCGTGATCGCCGGCGGCCGCCGCGATGTCCCCCGCGAGGATGCTCGCGCGCACGCACTTGCGGTTCGCCTGCAATGCATCGTGCAGGTGCTCCCGCGCCCGCTCGGTCCGCGAATGATTGATCTCCTGGGCCGCAAGCTCGCAGTGGAAGTTCGCGATCTCCTTCTGCCAGCTCTGGCCCGAGTCGTGCTCGAGCTCGCGCGCGACGCCGATCGCCTTCTCCCAGTCCTTCTCCTGCTGGTAGATGTCGAGCAGGTGCTTCAGCGCGGTCGCACGGTGCGGGCCATCGCGCAGCCGCGCGAACACGTCTTCCGAGCGGTCGAGCAGCCCCGCCTTGAGATAATCCTGGCCGAGCTCGTAGAGCGCGAGCACGCGCTGCTCCCGCGCGAGATCCGACCGCTCGAGCAGGTTCTTGTGCATGCGGATGGCGCGCTCGGTCTCGCCGCGTCTGCGGAACAGGCTCCCGAGGGCGAAATGCAGCTCCACGGTCTCGGGGTCGACCTTCACGACCTCGATGAACGCCTCGATCGCCTTGTCGGGCTGCTCGTTCAGGAGGAAGTTGAGGCCGGTGAAGTACGAGCGCGGGACGCGGCGCGACTCGGTGACGAGCTGCTTGATATCGATCCGCGCCGCGAGCCACCCCAACCCGAAGAACGCGGGAAACGCGATCAGCCACCAGAACTCGAATTCGGGCACAGCGTCAGAGCGGCGGCGGCGTATCGCCCGGCAGCGCGGGCTGCTCCCTCTCCGCCGGCCCGGCCGGACGCAGCCTGAGCTCCTTGCGCAAACCGGCGATCTCGCGCCGGCGCCGGATGAATGCCGGCACGCAGGCGGCAAGGCCGAAGAGCGCGCCCAGGGCAAACGACGCCAGCACCACCAGGATCAACGGCCCCTGCCACTCCTGCCCGAAGTAGAAGCGCACACTCACCGGATCCGCGTTCTTCAGCGCGAGCAGGAGCAGCAGCAGGAACACCACTATCCAGGTGATCGTGGAAAGGACTCGGAGGATGGCCATTCGAGCGTTCCCCGCCAGCATGGCGGCGGCGCGCGATCCGCCGCCGCGACGCGGTCGCTAGAGCTTCGTCACCGCTGCGTTTGCACCTGGCGCAGCTCCGGATGCGCCGCGGGTTGTTCCGGTGGCTCGCCGTCGACGCGCTCGCGCAGCTCCTTGCCCGCCTTGAAGTGAGGCACGTACTTTTCCGGCACGTGCACCCTCTCGCCGGACTTCGGATTGCGCCCGACGCGCGCCGGCCGGTGATTCAGACCGAAGCTGCCGAAGCCGCGGATCTCGATGCGCTGGCCGTTCACCAGACTGTGCGTCATGGCGTCCAGAATCATCTTGACCGCGTACTCGGCGTCCTTCGCCACCAGCTGCGGATAGCGTGCCGCGAGCCGCGCGATCAGCTCGGACTTGGTCATGCCCTCTCCCCGTCAGTTCTGCGGATTCTTGGTGTCCAGCTTCGCCTTCAGCAGCGCCCCGAGTTTCGTGCTGCCGGTGCTCGCTGCAGCCTCGGTCTGCAGGCGCTTCATCGCCGCGTCCTGCTCGGCGACGTCGCGGGCCTTGATCGAGAGATTGATGCTCCGGTTCTTGCGATCGATGTTGATGACCATCACCTGCACCGCGTCACCCTCCTTGAGGTGGGTGCGCGCGTCCTCGACGCGGTCGCGCGCCACTTCCGAGGCGCGCAGGTAGCCCTCCACGTCGCCGCCGAGGGCGATGACGGCGCCCTTCGCGTCGACGCTCTTCACCGTGCCGGAGACGAGCGAGCCCTTGTCGTGCGTCGCGATGAAGCTCGAGTACGGATCGCCCTCGATCTGCTTGACGCCGAGCGAGATGCGCTCGCGCTCGACGTCGATCGAGAGCACCACCGCCTCGATCTCCTCGCCCTTCTTGAACTGCTTCACCGCTTCCTCGCCGCTCGCGCTCCAGGAGAGGTCCGAGAGATGCACCAGGCCGTCGATGCCGCCGGGGAGCCCGATGAAGATGCCGAAGTCGGTGATCGACTTGATCTGGCCCTTGACCCGCTCGCCCTTGCGGTGGTTCTGCGCGAACTCCTCCCACGGGTTGGGCAAGCACTGCTTCATCCCGAGCGAGATGCGGCGGCGGTCCTCGTCGATCTCGAGGATCATCCCCTCGACCTCGTCGCCGACCTGCACCACCTTGGACGGGTGGACGTTCTTGTTGGTCCAGTCCATCTCGGACACGTGCACCAGGCCCTCGATGCCCGAGTCGATCTCGACGAAGGCGCCGTAGTCGGTCAGGTTGGTGACCTTGCCGAAGAGGCGCGTCCCCGTCGGGTAACGGCGCGACAGCCCGACCCACGGGTCGTCGCCGAGCTGCTTCAGGCCGAGCGAGACGCGGTTCTTCTCCTGGTCGAAGCGCAACACCTTGGCGGAGACCTCGTCGCCGACCGAAAGCACCTCGGAGGGGTGCTTGACCCGCCGCCAGGCGAGGTCGGTGATGTGCAGCAGCCCGTCGATGCCGCCGAGGTCGACGAACGCCACGTAGTCGGTGATGTTCTTGACGATCCCCTTGACGACCGTGCCCTCCTGCAGGTTCGCAAGGAGCGCTTCGCGCTCGGCGCCCGCGGTCTGCTCCAGCACCGCGCGGCGCGAGACCACCACGTTGTTGCGCTTGCGATCGAGCTTGATGACCTTGAAATCCATCGACTTCCCCTCGTAGGGGGAGGTGTCCTTGACCGGTCGCAGATCGACGAGCGACCCGGGCAGGAATGCGCGGATGCCGTTGATCATGACGGTGAGGCCGCCCTTGACCTTGCCCGAGATGACGCCCTGCACCGTCTCGCTCGATTCGAGCGCCTTCTCGAGCGCGAGCCATGCGGCGAGCCGCTTCGCCTTGTCGCGCGACAGGCGGGTCTCGCCGTAGCCGTCTTCGAGCGCCTCGATCGCGACCGGGACGAAGTCGCCGGGCTTCACGTCGACGTCGCCGCGATCGTTGCGGAACTCGTCGAGCGCAATGAAGCTTTCGGACTTCAGGCCGGCGTTGACGACGACGAAATTCTGGTCGACGCGCACCACTTCCGCAGTGATCACTTCGCCGATGCGCATCTCCTTGCGATTCAGACTCTCTTCGAACAGCGCGGCAAAGCTTTCCTGAGGAGCCACTGCGGCGGAAACGTTAGGCATAAGGAACAGTTACCTGAGATTTTCCCGACCGGCACGGCCGGGGTTGGTTGCACACAGACGACGCGGCCGGGCGGCCCGCCGTCACCTCGAGCTCGCGCGCTCGCCTTGCCAAGCCAACACCTTCGCCACCGCCTCGTCGACGCTCATCGCGGTCGTGTCGAGCAAGTGCGCGTCGGGTAGCTGCCGGAGCGGAGCGACGGGGCGCTCGGCGTCCCGTGCGTCGCGCTCCCGCAAGTCGCGCAAAAGAGTCTGGATGTTAGCAGGGATTCCTTTTTCGATCAACTGCTTATAACGACGCTCGGCGCGCGCCTCGACCGTCGCGGTCAGGAACACTTTCAGCCCGGCGTCGGGGAAGACCACCGACCCCATATCCCGGCCTTCGGCGGCCAGCCCAGGCGGCTGCCGGAAGCTCCGCTGCCGTGCGAGCAGCGCAGCGCGCACCTCGGGGACGCCTGCCACCTGCGACGCCGCCGCGGAGCACGCTTCGGTCCGGATCGCATCGGTCACCCGCTCCGCTCCGAGCCACGCGTCGCCCGATGTGAAGCGTGCGTCCAGCGCGCTCGCCACGCCCGCCAGGCGGCGGGCATCGGTCCAGTCCACCCGCGCCCGCAGCGCGGCGAGCGCCACCAACCGGTAGAGCGCGCCGCTGTCCAGATAGTGCCACCCGAGCGCCTGCGCCACCGCCTGCGCCACCGTGCCCTTGCCGGAGGCTGACGGCCCGTCGATGGCGATCACCGGGATCAGGGAGCGCTCCCCGCGGCGCCGCCGCGCCCCAAGGCCGCGTCCGAGGTGTAGCGGTACGGACGCTCGGCCGGCCGATGCCCGACGACGAATCCGCTGGTGAGCCAGTAGCGCGGCGGGTTGTACAGCGCCTCGGCCGTCGCCGGGGCGAAGAAGCGGTCGCCGGCGAGATCGGACCGCACGAAGAAGGCATTGCTCCCGGTGATGTTGGTTCCCACGAGCTGCAGGCCGAGCCGGCCGCCGAGCCCGGCGAGCGCCTGGAGCGAGGCGCCCATGTAATCGGTGCCGTCCCATGCGTACTGCGGGTCGTAGCGCGGCACCAGATCCATGGGCGGCGGAAACTTCGCGTTGTACTCGACGACCACCACGCGCGGGCGCACCGCGCGGATCGCGGCGAGCACGTGGTAGTCGTTGCCGTCGATGTCGATGCTGAGGAGGTCGAGCTCCCCGCCGCGCGCCACCCGGGCGCCGCCGATGACCGCGTCGATGTTCTCGGCGGTGACCATCGACTGCACGAGCTCGAGCGCGCCGGCAGCGAGCTGTTCGCCGAACGTGCGCCGGATGGCCGCGCAGAACGTCGCGCCCGCCTCGATCCACAGGCCGTGCCACCCTTCCAGCACGAGCTTGAGCGAGTTGCACTCCCGCCCGTCGGTGACGCCGAACTCGACGAAGCTCCGCGATGCGATGCCGATACGCCGGAAGATCTCCTCGAGGATGCCGTCCTCGTCGTTCTGCGAGTAGACCTTGCGCCCATGGCGCTCGAGCCGGCGCGGGTCGGCGTAGCGCGCCTCGCCCAGGATCTCGCGCCGCGCGCGCTCGCATTGCAGCGGCAGGTCCGCCGAGGCGAACTGGTTCAGGTTCGCGAGGCGGCGCTCGACTGCCGCCAGGCGCTCGCCGAGCGCACGCAGCTCGTCGACGAGGCGCTCGCCGGCGCGGCTCTCCGGCGGCGCGGCGGTTGCGCCCCCGCCGGCGCCCGTGCTGCGGAAAAGACCGCCGAGGAGGCTCACGCCCGGTCCTCCCGGATGCGCAGGCCGGCTTGCCGCGCCAGGTCGACGAATCCCGGGAACGAGGTCGCCACGTTCGCGCAATCGCGGATGACGATCGGCGCGCTCGCCGCGAGGCCGGCCATCGCAAGTGCCATGGCGACGCGGTGATCCCCGTGCGACTCGACTGCGCCGCCGCCCAGCGCGCCGCCTTCGATCATGATTCCGTCCGCAGTCGGTGTCGCGCGCGCGCCGAGCGCGGCAAGGCCGTCGGCCATGACCTGGATGCGGTCCGACTCCTTGACGCGAAGCTCCGCGGCGCCACGCAGCACGGTGCGGCCCCGCGCGCAGGCCGCTGCGACGAAGAGCGCCGGGAATTCGTCGATCGCCAGCGGCACGAGGCGCTCGGGAATCTCCACGCCGCGCAGCGCGGCGGCGCGCACGCGGACGTCGGCGACCGGCTCGCCGCCCCCCTCCCGCTCGTTCGCCACCGCCAGGTCGGCGCCCATGAGGCGGAGGATCGCGATGACGCCGGTGCGCGTCGGATTCATGCCGACGTGCTCGAGCGTGATGTCGGATCCGGCCGCGATGCTCGCGCCGACCATGAAGAACGCGGCCGACGAGATGTCCGCCGGTACCTCGATGGCGGTGGCGCGCAGCTCGCCGCCCCCGGCGAGCTCCACCGTTGCGCCGATGCGCCGGATCGCATACCCGAGTGCGGCCAGCATGCGCTCGGTGTGGTCACGCGTCGGCGCGGGCTCGGTGATGCGCGTCGTGCCCTTCGCGTACATGGCCGCGAGGAGCAGCGCCGACTTGACCTGGGCGCTCGCGACCGGCAGCGCGTACTCGATCGCGCTGAGCTCGGGGTTCCCCCGGATGCGCAGCGGCGGGCGGCCCCCTTCGCCGGTCTCGATGCGCGCCCCCATCAGCGCGAGCGGGTCGGCGATCCGGCGCATCGGCCGGCGCCGCAGGCTCGCGTCGCCGTCGAGCTCGGCGTCGAACGGCTGCGCGGCAAGCAGCCCGGCGATGAGCCGCATCGAGGTGCCCGAGTTGCCGCAGTCGAGCACCCGGTGCGGCGCGCGCAGCGCGTGCATGCCGACGCCGTGCACGGTGACCTCGCCTGAGTCCGGCCCTTCGATCCGCACGCCGAGCGCCCGGAAGATCTGCGCCGTCGCAAGCGCGTCCTCGCCCTCGAGAAACCCGGTGATGCGGGTGGTGCCGCGCGCGATCGACCCGAGCATGATCGAGCGGTGCGAGATCGACTTGTCCCCGGGCACGCGCACGCGCCCGGTCAGGGCGCCGCCCGGATGCACGGCGTAGGCGAGCGTCATTTCCCGGCGAGCCAGCGGTCGCGCGCCGCCCGCGCGCCGTCGAAGAGGCGGCTCAGGCCGGCGCCATCCCGTGCCGAAACCATGGCGCGTGCCTCGCCCAGCACGCCTGCGTACCGGTCCAGCTCGGCGAGAAGAGCCGCCCGGTTCGCGATGCAGATGTCCCGCCACATCTCGGGGTCGCTCGACGCGATCCGGGTGAAATCGCGAAAACCGCTCGCGGCGTAGTCGAAGAGCTCGTCCGCGCCTTCGTGCGCCGCGATGTCGTGCACCAGCACGTACGCGAGCACGTGCGGCAGATGGCTCACCGCGGCGAAGATCCGGTCGTGCGTCTCCGGCCCCATCTCGCGGATCTCCGCGCCGCACGCGCGCCACAGCTCGCGCACGCGCGCCGCGGCGGCGCCGTCGGTCTCGGCGAGCGGCGTGAGCACGGTCCGCTTGCCGTCGAACAGGTCGGCGCGTGCAGCCGTCACGCCGGATTGCTCGGCGCCGGCGATCGGATGTCCCGGGACGAAGCGCGCGAATCGCGTACCGAGCGCGGCACGCGCGGCCGCGACGACGTCCTGCTTCGTGCTTCCCGCGTCGGTGATCACGGTCTCCGCTCCGACGTGCGGCGCGATCTCGGCGAGCACGTCCGCGGTCTGGCCGACGGGCATCGCGAGAAACACGAGATCGGCCCCGCGCACGGCCTCGGCGGCAGGCGCGTCGGCGTCGATCACACCGAGCGCTCTCGCCCGATCGAGATTGGCGCGCGAGCGCCCGGCGCCGACGATGCGCGTGACCGCACCCGCCCGGCGCGCCGCGAGCGCGAGCGAGCCGCCGATCAGACCGACGCCGACGACCGCGAGCTTGCCGAGGGGCGCCACGTCAACCCGCGCCCCCTGCGCGCCGCCGCTCGAGGGCCGGCGCGAGCGCTGCGAGGAAGCGCTCGTTCTCTTCGGGCAGGCCGACGGTGACCCGCAGGTGATCGGGCATCTGGTAGCCGGCGACCGGGCGCACGATCACCCCCTGGCGGAGCAGATGCTGGAACACGGCGGCTGCCCGGCTCTCTCCGCCCTCGCGCGGGACCGCGAGGCTGACGAAGTTGCCGAACGAGGGGATCCATGCGAGGCCGAGACGCTCGAACCCCGCGGTGAGCTGCTTCATCCCGGCCGCGTTCAACGCGAAGCTCCGCGTGACGAACGCCTCGTCGTCCAGCGCCGCGATCGCCGCCACCAGAGCAAGGTTGTTGACGTTGAACGGCTGCCGCACCCGGTTCAACAGCGCCGCGAGCTCCGGATGGCACGCCGCGTAGCCGACGCGCAGCCCGGCGAGGCCGTAGGCTTTCGAGAACGTGCGCGTGACGATCAGGTTCGGATGCCGCTCCAGCCAGGCGAGGCTCGGGCAGCGCAGCGCCGGCTCGACATACTCGTTGTAGGCCTCGTCGAGAACGACCGCGACCTCGCGCGGCACCCGGCGCAGGAAGTCCTCCAGCGCGGCGGCGGGGATCATCGTTCCGGTCGGATTGTTCGGGTTGGCGATGAAGACCACGCGCGTCTCGGGCGTGATCGCCGCGAGCATGGCCGGCAGATCGTGGGCATAGTCCTTCGCCGGCACTACGATGCACTGCGCGCCCCGCGCCTGGGTCGCGAGCGGATACACGGCAAAAGCGTGCTGCGAAAACACAGCCGCGCGGCCGGGCGCCAGGAACGCGCCGGCAACCATCTCGAGCACGTCGTTCGAGCCGTTGCCGAGCACGATCGCGTCCATCCCGACGCCGAGCCGGTCGGACAGCGCATTCACGAGGTCGAAGCCGTCCGGATAGCGCGCGAGGTCGGACAGCGCGGCCTCGATTGCGGCGCGCGCACGCGGTGCCACGCCGAGCGGATTCTCGTTCGAGGCGAGCTTCACGATCCGCGCCTCGTCGAGCCCCAGCTCGCGCGCGACCTCCGAGATCGGCTTACCCGGCTGATACGGCGCGATCGCCCGGACGTACGCGGGGGAGCGTTCGCACAGGTCGACCGGCGCAGGCGGCAGCGCGATGCGCTTGGCGTTCATATCGCGGCGCTCGGATACGAGCCGAGGATCTTCAGGAAAGGGGCGGTGGCGCTGAGCTCGGCGAGCGCCGCGGCAACCGGCGCATCGCTCCGGTGTCCTTCGATGTCGACGTAGAACATGTATTCCCAGAGGGCCTGGCGCGAGGGTCGCGACTCGATGCGCGTCATCGACACGCCGTGGCGGGCGAGCGGCGACAGGAGCGTGTGCAGCGCTCCGGGCCGGTTCGGCACCGACATCACGAGCGAGGTCCGGTCGCGGCCGCTCGGGCCGGGGTCGAGGTCGCCGAGCACGAGGAAGCGCGTCACGTTCTTGGGATCGTCCTCGATGTCGGCCGAGAGGATGCGCAATCCGTAGCGTTCGGCGGCGAGCACCGGCCCGATGGCGCACGCCCCGGGCTCCGCCGCCGCGCGCCGCGCCGCCTCGGCGTTGCTCGCGAGCGGAACGCGCTCGGCCTGCGGTAGGTGGCGCGCCAGCCACTCGCGGCATTGGCCGAGCGACTGCGCGTGCGAGTAGACCCGCGTCAGCCCCTCCAGGGAGGGCCGCGCGGCAAGCAGGTTCTGATGCACGCGCAGCACGATCTCCGCACAGATTCGCAGCGGCGTCGCGAGCAGGAGATCCAGCGTGATCCCGACCGCGCCCTCGGAGGAGTTCTCGACCGGCACGACGGCGAAGCCGCTCGCGCGCGTTTCCGCGGCGCGGAACACCTCGTCGATCGAGTCGAGCGCCATGGGCTCGACCGCGGCGCCGAACTGCTTGGCGACCGCCATCTCGCTGAAGGTGCCGGGCGGACCGAGGTAGGCGACGCGCAGCGGCTCCTCGAGCCCGCGGCAGGCCGAGATCACCTCGACCATGATCCGCCCCAGCGCCTCGGCCGCGAGCGGTCCGGGATTTCCGGCGGCCGCGCGGCGCAGCACGTCGGCCTCCCGCTCCGGCCGGTAGGCCGGGGCGCCGCCCTTCAGCCGGCCGATCTCCACGGCGTGGCGCGCGCGCTCGTTCAGCAGCCGGACGAGCTCGGCGTCGAGCGCGTCGATCGCCGCCCGCTGCTTTGCGATCTCGTCGTCGCTCGCGTCCCGCATCGCACCTCCCATCCGGTCATGCGGCCGCCGGCAGAAAGCGCGTCGCGAGCACGCCTTCGATCCGGGCGATCTCGCCGAGCAACTGCTCAGATGGCTGGTGGTCCACGTCAAGCAGCGTGTAGGCGAGCTCGCCGCGCGACTTGTTGATCATGTTGTGGATGTTCAGCCGGTGCCCGCCCATCGCAGCCGAGATCTGCCCCACCATGTTGGGCATGTTCGCGTGCGCGATGGCGACGCGGAACGGCGCCTCGCGCCGCATCGTCACCGCGGGGAAGTTCACCGCGTTCGTGACGTTGCCGTGCTCGAGGAACTCGCGCACCTGGTCGGCCACCATCACCGCGCAATTGTCCTCCGCCTCGCGCGTGGAGGCGCCGAGATGCGGCAGCGCGATCACGCCGGGATGCCCGGCGAGCACCGTGCTCGGAAAGTCCGTGACGTAGCACTTGAGCTTCTCGGCGGCGAGCGCCTTGACGATGGCGGCATCGTCGACGATGCCCTCGCGCGAGAAATTGAGCAGGACCGTGCCCGGGCGCACCAGCTCGAGGCTGCGCGCGTTCACCATGTGGTGCGTGGAATCCAGCAGCGGAACGTGCAAGGTCACGTAGTGGCAGCTCCGCATGAGCTCCTCGACCGAGTGCGCCTTGCGCACCTGCGAGTGGAGACCCCATGCCGCGTCCACCGTCAGCTCCGGATCGAGCCCGAGCACGTTCATGCCGAGACGGATCGCGACGTCCGCAACCAGGCTGCCGATCTTGCCGAGCCCGATCACGCCGAGCGTGTGGTGCGGCAGCTCGCTGCCCGCGAAGGCCCTCTTGCCTGCCTCGACCTGCGCCTGCAGCGAAGCGTCATCGGCGGCCCGCAGCCCGCCAACGAAGCCGAGCGCGGGCACGAGGTTCCGCGCAGCCATCAGCATTCCCGCAAGGACCAGCTCCTTCACCGCGTTCGCGTTCGCGCCCGGCGCATTGAAGACCGGGATGCCCCGCGCGCTCATCGCGCCGACCGGGATGTTGTTGGTCCCGGCGCCGGCGCGCCCGATCGCCTTCACCGAGGCAGGGATCGCCATGCCGTGCATGTCGGCGGACCGCACCAGGATCGCGTCCGGATGCGCAACCTCCTTCGCGACATGGTACTTCTCGGGCGGAAAGCGCTTCAGTCCGATCTGCGAGATCTGGTTGAGCACCAGTATTTCGTGGCGTTCGGGTCGCATGGGCATTCGAGAGTATGGCCGATTTCGAGGCAAGCCCGAGGCGGGCCCCCGGGCGGCGGCGGCGCGGGCTACGCGCGCTTCGCCCCGAACTCGCGCATGTAGTCGACCAGGCGCTGCACGCCCTCGAGCGGCATCGCGTTGTAGAGCGAGGCGCGCATGCCGCCGACCGAGCGGTGCCCCTTCAACTGCACCATGCCGCGCTCCGCGGCCCCTTTGAGGAAGGCGGCGTCGAGCGCGGGGTCCGGGAGCGTGAAGGGAACGTTCATCCGCGATCGGTCGGTCTTGCGCACCGGGCTGCGGTAGAACGCGGAGGCATCGAGCAGGTCGTAGAGCACCTTCGCCTTGGCGACGTTCCGCCGCTCCATCTCGGCGAGCCCGCCCTGGCGCTTGAGCCACTGGAAGACCAGGCCCGCGATGTACACGGCGTACGTCGGCGGGGTGTTCAACATGGACTGCGCGTCGGCGTGCACCTTGTAGTCGAGCATGCTCGGGGCGCTCTTCGGCGCGCGCCCCAGCAGGTTCTCGCGCACGATGACGATCGTGAGCCCGGCCGGACCGATGTTCTTCTGGGCCCCGGCATAGATCAGCCCATAGCGCGTGACGTCGACCGGCCGGGAGAGGATGTGCGAGGACATGTCCACCACGAGCGGAACCTCGCCGGTGTCCGGCACCCAGTGCAACTCGACCCCGCCGATCGTCTCGTTCGAGCAGACGTGCACATACGCCGCGTCGGGGTCGAGCCGCCAGCCGGCCTGCTCGGGCATGTAGGTGTACTTCGCGTCCGCCGCGCTCGCCGCGACGTTCACGCGGCAGAATTTCTGGGCTTCCTTGATCGCCTTCTTCGACCACTCGCCCGTGTCCACGTAGTCGGCGGCCGGCTTCCCCGCGAGCAGGTTCAGCGGGACCATCGCGAACTGCAGCGTCGCGCCGCCCTGCAGGAAGAGAACCCGGTACTCGCCCGGGATGCCCATCAGCTCGCGCAGGTCGGCCTCGGCCCGCTCGGCGATCGCGATGAACTCCGGTCCGCGATGGCTCATCTCCATCACGCACATGCCGCTCGCGTGCCAGTCGAGCATCTCCTCGGCGGCTTGCCGCAGCACCTCCTCCGGCAGCACCGCCGGACCGGCGGAAAAATTGATCACTCGGCTCATGTGTTCCTTCGGAGCGAAATGTGAAAAGCGAAACGTGAGACGTCGCGCGCCCCGCGCGCCCGACCCCTCACGTTTCACGTTTCACGCTTCCCCCATTGCCGTTCTCCCCCGCCACGTCCTCGGTCTCGACGATCCGCTCGATGCCCGCGAGCCGCGTGCCGGCGTCGAGGTTGATCAGGCTCACGCCCTGCGTCGAGCGTCCCATCTCGCGGATCTGCGCCACCGCCGTCCGGATCAGCACGCCGCCGGTCGAGATCAGCATGATCTCATCCTTGTCGTCGACCAGCACCGCGCCGACCAGCTTGCCGTTGCGCTCGCTCGTCTGGATCGCGATCATGCCCTGCGTGCCGCGGCCGTGTCGCGTGTACTCGGCGATCGGCGTGCGCTTGCCGAAGCCGTTCCCGGTGGCGGTCAGCACCGTCTGGTTCTCGTCCGCCGCCGCGAGCATGGAGATCACGCGCTGGTCCTCGCCGAGGCGCATGCCGATCACGCCGCGCGCCTGGCGTCCCATCGGCCGCACGTCGTCCTCGGCGAAGCGCACCGCCTTGCCGGCGTCGGAGAAAAGCATGACGTCGTGCCTGCCGTCGGTGATCGCCACGCCGACCAGATAATCGTCATTCTCGAGCGCCACCGCGATGATGCCCTTCTTCATCGGACGGGAGAAGTCGGTGAGCGGGGTCTTCTTGACGATCCCGCTCGCGGTCGCCATGAACACGAAGTGCTCCTCGTCGAAGCTCTTCACCGGCAGCACGGCGTTGATCCGCTCGCCCTCCTCGAGCGGCAGCAGATTCACGATCGGCTTGCCGCGGCTCTGCCGGTTGCCCTGCGGCACCTCGTAGCCCTTCAGCCAATAGACGCGGCCGCGGCTCGAGAAGCACAGCATGTAGTCGTGCGTATGCGCCACGAACAGGCGATCGACGAAGTCGTCCTCCTTCGTGGCGGCCGCCTGCTTGCCGCGCCCACCGCGCCGCTGCGCCCGGTAGTCGGCGAGCGGCTGCGCCTTGATGTAGCCCGAGTGCGAGAACGTGATCACGACGTCTTCGGGCGTGATCAGGTCCTCGAGCACGATGTCCTCGGCGTTGAGGACGATCTCGCTGCGGCGCTCGTCGCCGTAGTGCTCGCGAATCTCGCCGAGCTCGTGGCGGATGATCTCGGTGATCCTGGCCGGCTTCGCCAGCACGTCCAGGTAGTCCGCGATCCGCTCGAGGAGCTCGCGGTAGTCGGCGACGATCTTGTCCTGCTCGAGTCCGGTCAGCCGCTGCAGCCGCAGCTCGAGGATCGCCTGCGCCTGCGCCTCGGAGAGCCGGTAGCCCTCCTGCGTCATGCCGAGGTCCGGATCGAGATCCTCGGGCCTGGAGGCGCCGTGCGCCGAGCGCGCGAGCATCTGCTCGACGACCGGCGAGCGCCAGGGGCGATCGAGGAGCCTCTGCTTCGCCTCGGCGGGCGTCGGCGCCGCCTTGATGAGTGCGATGATCTCGTCGACGTTGGCGAGCGCGATCGCGAGGCCTTCCTGCAGGTGCGCCTTGCGGCGCGCCTCGCGCAGCTCGAACACCGTGCGCCGCGTGACGACCTCGCGGCGGTGCGCGAGAAACGCCGCGAGCGCCTGCTTCAGGTTGAGCAGCATCGGCTGGCCGTCGACCAGCGCGACCATGTTGATGCCGAACGAGTCCTGCAGCTGCGTCTGCTTGTAGAGGTTGTTCAACACGACCTCGGGCAGCTCGCCGCGCTTGAGCTCGATCACCACCCGCATGCCCGACTTGTCGGACTCATCCTGGACGTGGGCGATGCCCTCCAGGCGCTTCTCGTGCACCAGCTCCGCCATGCGCTCGAGCAGAGCTTTCTTGTTCACCTGGTACGGCAGCTCGTCCACGACGATCGCCTGCCGGTTGCCGCGCTCGAGCTCCTCGAAGTGCGTGCGCGCCCGGATCACGGCGCGCCCGCGGCCGGTGCGGTAGGCCTCGTGCACGCCGGCGAGCCCGTAGATGAGGCCCCGCGTCGGAAAATCGGGCGCCTGCACGATCCTGATCAGCTCGTCGATCGGTGTTGAGGCGTCGTCCAGCAGCGCGATGCACGCATCGGCGATCTCGCGCAGGTTGTGGGGCGGGATGTTCGTCGCCATCCCGACGGCGATGCCGGAGGAGCCGTTGATCAGCAGATTGGGAATGCGCGCCGGGAGCAACGCCGGCTCGCGCTCCTTGCCGTCGTAGTTGGGGACGAAGTCGACCGTTTCCTTGTCGATGTCGGCCATCAGCTCGGAGGCGATGCGCTCGAGCCGGCACTCGGTGTACCGCATCGCGGCTGGGTTGTCCCCGTCGATCGAGCCGAAATTGCCCTGGCCGTCGATCAGCGGGTAGCGCAGGCTGAAGTCCTGCGCCATTCTCACCAGCGTGTCGTAGATCGCCGCGTCGCCGTGCGGATGGAACCGGCCCATGACGTCGCCCACCACGCGGGCGCACTTCACGTACGGCCGGTTCCAGACGTTGTTGGCCTCGTGCATGCCGAAGAGCACACGCCGGTGGACGGGCTTCAGGCCGTCACGGACGTCAGGCAGCGCGCGCCCGACGATCACGCTCATCGCGTAATCGAGATAGGAGCGCCGCATCTCCTCTTCGAGGCTGACCGGCAACGTCTCCTTGGCAAACTGTTCCATCGTCTCTTCGGGGCTCGCGGCGCCCCCGCGCGGCGGCGGCGGCGGGCGAGGGCGCTCTGACTGGTGCTGCCAGATCAGAATCGGATCAGGAAAAAAGACGTCAATTTTACCATTCGGAGCGCTCACGAGCCACGCAGACCCGCGTGAACGGGGCCGGGGCGGCGCATGCGGGCTCGCCTCAAGCCGCCCCCCGATGTGCGCCGAATGGTGTAACATCGCGCGCGTCGAGCCCGGCGGGCGGCGCGAAAGGGACGGCGCCCACACGCCACCGAAGAAAGAACGAGTCACAACACACACGCAAATGGGGGGTGTCCTGTGAACGCCATGCTGAAGAGCCTAAGCACAATCGGTTTCACCGCGGCCTGTCTTGCGGCCTTGCCCGCGGCCGCCCAGGCCCCGGCGCCGAACGGCCCGTTGGGCGGGCCCGAGGCCTATGTCATCAATACGGCTACCGGCGCGGTCGTCAGGAACCCGTACGGGCTCTGCTGGCGCACCAGCCAGTGGACGCCGGCGAAGGCCTCCTGCGAGTGCGACAAGGACATCCTGCCGCGGGAGCGCTGCGCTCCGCCCGTGCAGCCGACCGCAGCGCCGGCGCCGCCGCCTGCGCCTGCGCCCGCCCCGGCGCCAGCCGCGAAGGCGTGCGACTTCACGGCCGCGCTCACCGGCGATGCGACGTTCGACTTCGACAAGGCGGTGCTGAAGCCCGCCGCGCGCGCCCAGCTCGACCGCGATGTCATCGCCCGCCTCGGCTCGTGCGCGTCGATCACCATCGTGAACGTGAACGGCCACACCGACCGGATCGGCAGCGCGGAATACAACCAGAAGCTCTCCGAGCGCCGCGCCGCAGTCGTGCGCGACTATCTGGTGAGCAAAGGCGTCGACCGGAACAAGGTCGAGACCTTCGGCTACGGCAAGACCACGCCGATCAAATCGTGCCCGGACACCAAGGACTTCAAGGCGCTCATCGCCTGCCTCGCACCCAACCGGCGCGCGGAGGTCCAGGTCAAGGGCCCAGGCAAGTAATCACCGAGAACGTAGGACGGGCCCCGCCGCCGAGCGGGGCTTTTTTTTGCATGCAGCCCGACGCCCCCAGCGACAACGCAGGCGCAGAAGCGAGCGGCGCCGCGCCGGACCTCGCGATCGAAGCGCGGTGGGTCGTCCCGGTCGAGCCGGACGGCGTGGTCCTCGACGACCACGCGGTCGTGGTGCGCGCCGGGCGGATCGCCGCGGTCCTGCCGATCGAAGAGGCGCGCGCGCGCTACGCGTCCGCGCCGCGCGTGTCCCTCCCCCATCACATCCTCATTCCCGGCCTGGTGAATGCGCACACGCACGCCGCGATGACGCTGATGCGCGGCCTCGCGGACGACAAGGCGCTGATGGTCTGGCTGCGCGACCATATCTGGCCGATCGAGTCGCGGCATGCCTCTCCGGACATGGTCCGCGAGGGAACGCTCCTGGCGGCGGCCGAGATGCTGCGCGGCGGCGTGACCTGCGCGAACGACATGTACTTCTTTCCGGAGGCGGCGGGGAGCGCGTTTCTCGAGTCCGGCATGCGCGCCGCACTGGGGCTGATCGCGGTGGAATTCCCGACACTCTATGCCTCGGACCCTGACGACTATCTCGCCAAGGGCGTCGCGCTCCACGACCAGCTGCGCGAGGAGTCCCGGCTGTCGTTCTGCTTCGCGCCGCATGCGCCCTACACGGTGAGCGACCGCACGTTCACGAGGATCGGCACGATGGCCGAGGAGCTCGATCTGCCGATCCACCTGCACCTCCACGAGACCGCGGACGAGCTGCGCGGAAGCGTGGCAAGTCACGGCGTGCGGCCGATCGAGCGCTTGCACGCGCTGGGGCTGCTGTCGCCGCGCCTGATCGCCGTGCACGCGGTTCACTTGACCGGGGGCGAGATCGACATCCTCGGTCGGCACGGCTGTTCCGTTGTGCACTGCCCTTCCTCCAACCTGAAGCTGGCGAGCGGGTTCGCCCCGGTGCCGGCGCTCCTCCGGGCAGGCGTGAACGTAGGATTCGGCTCGGATGGGGCGGCCAGCAACAACCGGCTCGACCTGATCCAGGAGGCGCGGACCGCAGCCTTGCTCGCAAAGGCGATTGCCGGTGACCCCGAAGCGATGCCCGCGCACGCCGCGTTGCGCTGCGCGACCCTCGCCGGCGCCCGGGCGCTCGGGCTCGAGGCGCTGATCGGATCCATCGAGATCGGTAAGTCGGCCGATCTTTGCGCGGTGTCGCTGCAGGAGCTGGAGACCCGACCCTGCTATGACCCGGTATCGCAATTGGTGTACGCTGCCGGCCGGGAGCACGTCACGCACGCCTGGGTCGAAGGCGAGGCGGTGCTCGCCGACCGCATGCTCACCCGCCTGGATTTGCGGGAACTGGAAAAAGCGGTTCTTTTGTGGCAAAATCGTTTTTCGAATTAACGGCCTGCCAGAATAACCGGCCTCGCTTGTAGCACTGCCGCGGTTGTCGCATCGTCAGCCGCGTCATGAAGGATCCGCGCTCGACGTTCTTCCATAAAGAGGGGAAAGATGATCAATAACGCAATGAAGCAGCTCATCGCCGCCGCTGCAGTGATGATTCTCGCCGCGTCGCAGGCATTCGCCCAGCCGAATGCGCTCGCCAACGTGCCCAAAGGACCGCTCGGTGGGCCGACCTCCTATCTCTACAACTCCGCGACCGGCCAGATCGTGAAGACGCCCTTCGGCCTTTGCGTGCGCACCGGCTACTGGACGCCCGCCTCGGGCGTGTGCGAGTGCGACAAGGATCTGATGCCGGCCGCCGCATGCGCCGTCCCGGCGCCGACGCCTGTTTCTGCGCCCACGCCCGCGCCTGCTGCGCCCAAGGCGCCGGTGCCCGTCACCGAGAAGATCACCCTCGCCGCCGACGTGCTGTTCGACTTCGACAAGTCCGTGTTGAAGCCGGAAGGCAAGACGAAGCTCGACGATGTCGTCAACCAGATCAAGGACATCGCGCTCGAGGTGATCATCGCCGTCGGACACACCGACCGGATCGGCAGCGAGGCGTACAACCAGGCGCTCTCGGTACGCCGCGCCGAGTCG
Organism: Burkholderiales bacterium; assembly: GCA_020848075.1. Taxonomy (GTDB): domain Bacteria; phylum Pseudomonadota; class Gammaproteobacteria; order Burkholderiales; family SG8-39; genus JAABRB01. The sequence goes on along the minus strand of JADLAV010000022.1, from coordinate 2,664 downwards.
GTCAAGGCCTATCTGGTGAGCAAAGGGATCCAGCCGAACCGGATCTACACCGAGGGCAAGGGCAAGAAGCAGCCGGTGACCGGCGACAAGTGCCAGAAGATGGGACCGGAGAACGCGAGCAACAAGAAGCTGGTCGCGTGCCTGCAACCCGACCGGCGCGTGGCGGTCGAGGTGGTCGGAACGCGGAACAGGTAGAGCCGACCCGTGCGGAGAAGCCCAGCCTCGGCTGGGCTTTTTCGTTTCTGGGCCAGGCGAACTCGATCCGTGTGGAGCTGTCCGTGCAGTGATGAGCGAGAACACGCCCAGCGCAAACGTCGACCCCGAGGAGCTCGCCAAGTTCGGCGCGCTCGCGCACCGCTGGTGGGATCCGGCGAGCGAGTTCCGGCCGCTGCACGAGATCAATCCGCTCCGCCTCGCCTGGATCGACGAAAAGGCGGGCCTTGCCGGAAAGCGCGTGCTCGACGTCGGCTGCGGCGGCGGCATCCTCGCCGAGGCGATGGCGCGGCGCGGCGCGCAGGTGAAGGGCGTCGATCTCTCCGACAAGGCGCTCGCCGTGGCGAGGCTCCATCTGCTCGAGAGCAAGCTCGCGGTCGACTACGAGCACGTTTCCGCCGAGGACCTGGCAGCGCGCGAGCCGGACGCCTACGATGCGGTCACGTGCATGGAGATGCTCGAGCACGTGCCCGATCCCGCCAGCACGGTCCGGGCCTGCGCCGCGCTCGTGAAACCGGGCGGGCACGTCTTCTTCGCGACCATCAATCGCAATCCGAAGGCCTACCTCTTCGCCATCATCGGCGCGGAGTACCTGCTCCGGCTGCTGCCCAAAGGCACGCACGACTACGCTCACTTCGTCAAGCCCTCCGAGCTCTCGCGCTTCTGCCGGAACGCCGGGCTCGCCGTGGCGAGTCTCGTCGGGATGACGTACAACCCGCTCGCCCGGATCTATTCGCTCGGGCGCGACACCGACGTGAACTACATCCTCCATGCACGGAGGGAGTAGGCGGTAGAACGCGGAAGCCGGCAGACCGCCACCGCGCAGCCGCACCCAGACTTCCACACGCCGCCGTCTCGCTCCTCGCTCGCCCGTGATCCAAGCGGTACTCTTCGATCTCGACGGCACGCTCGCCGACACCGCGCCCGATCTTGCCGGCGCGCTGAACCTGCTGCTCGGCGAGCATGGCCGCGGGCCGGTGCCGCTCGAGCGCACCCGCCCCCTCACCTCCGCCGGCGCGCGCGGCATGCTCAAGGCGGGCTTCGGCATCGAGCCGGATGCGCCGGAGTACGAGACGCTCAGGATCCGCTTCCTCGACCTCTACGCCCGCGCCGTGTGCGTGGAGACCCGGCTGTTCGGCGGCATCGGAGAATTGCTCGATGCGCTCGAGCGCCGTCGCGTGCCGTGGGGCGTCGTCACCAACAAGTCGGAGCGGTTCACGACACCGTTGCTGGAGGCGCTGGGCGTTTTGCACCGCGCGGCATGCGTCGTGAGCGGCGACACGGTCGCCCGCGCGAAGCCATATCCCGACCCACTACTTCACGCCGCGCGTGTGCTCGCGCTCGCTCCGGCGTCGTGCCTGTACGTCGGGGACGACCTGCGCGACGTACAGGCGGCCCGGGCGGCAGGGATGCCGGTGGTCGCGGCGAGCTACGGCTACCTCGGCAACGACGGCGACTGCCGCGGCTGGGAGGCTGACGGCGTGATCGGGCATCCGCTGGAGACCTTGAATTTCCTGTAGCGGCGTTCATTTATGCGACAATTGCAACGCTGTCGGCCACGAGCCGGCGACGCGATCGAATTCCGGGGGCGACCTGGTCTCGACGTGGGTCGCGAAGCAGCGCAGGGCATGCCGAGGACCAGTTCCCTCGTTAAACCACTGGAAGCCAATAAACGCCAACGACGAGCGTTTCGCTCTCGCCGCCTAACACCGGCGAGACGCTGCACTAGCCTGCTGATGGGCTAGGCCGGACTCCGGTCCGGTGCAGCGCCATTCACATCAGCCTCTCCGCACGGTCTGGTCGCTTGGCCGGGCGGATCCGTCGAAGCGACTGGCTGAGCGCCAGCCCGCCGGCCGGCGGACGCGAGGCGAGACTCAAATGGCCAGGCTAAGCATGTAGTCCTGACTGTGTAGGGCTTGCGGACGCGGGTTCGATTCCCGCCGCCTCCACCAATAATGAAACCCCAACCGTTCTCGGTTGGGGTTTTTTCTTGCCCGATCGCGCCGGTTCCCGCGCGTTCTTGGGGGTTCCTGCGGAAGCCTGCGGACTGCGCCGGTCAGCCTCTCAGCCCGTTCCGGGCCACATTCCACTCTCTCCTGGCCATTCTTCGCTCCGACCTCGCTCCCTGAAAGTTGCCCGAAGTCCGCAAAGGCCGCAATCCAGACCCATATGGATCAAAGAGTTACGCGCGGACGAATCAAGCGGTTGGATTGCAGCATCGGGTGGCGACGGAAACGCTGCGGTTGCGTTTCGTCGGTAGTTATCGAGCACTACCGACACATTTCAACGCGGAAGTACGTGCTTGGATGGTGGCCAAGATAAGAAATGCCTTGTCGGGACAATGTCCGGACGACTACAATGAAGGCATCCAAGATCAGTCCGGAGGGGCACCATGAGCACCCTGAATCTTTCCAAGACCGAACGCATTGACGTTCGTGCCAGCACGCCGGT
>JADLAV010000021.1 GCA_020848075.1 Burkholderiales bacterium | reverse complement strand
TAGAAGGTGGAGCACTTGGGTTTCCCGGTCGCTCAACGAAACGCCCCAGCCAGATCATTCACACCCCTGGACGGTCCAGAGACCTTGACAAACCGGCCCCTCATAGAAGGAGGGGTGGCTGCGAAGCGTGACGGGGTGGTGACGGGATCGGAACATTGACTCGCGTCTTTGCCCACCCGCGGAAATCCGGTTAGATTCGCCGCTCCCCCCGCAAAATAGCGATGCGCCAACTCCTGCGACTCGCCCGGATTGCCGCGGTTGCCTACCGCTTCGGGCTGGACGAGTTCTTCGCGCCGATCGACGCGCCGATCGGCACGGCGGCGCGGCTCTTCGGGCGCGTGTTCGCGTTCCGCAGACTGGGCGAGCCGCGCGCGGTGCGGCTGCGGCTCGCGCTCGAGACGCTCGGGCCGATCTTCGTCAAGTTCGGGCAAGTGCTCTCGACGCGGCGCGACCTCCTGCCGCCCGACATCGCCGAGGAGCTCGCGAAGCTCCAGGACCAGGTGCCGCCATTCGCGTCCGAGCAGGCGATCGCCGAGATCGAGCGCGCGTTCAAGCGGAAGATCGACGCGGTCTTCGGCGCCTTCGACCCGGCGCCGATCGCGAGCGCCTCCATTGCCCAGGTGCACCTCGCCACCCTGCCCGACGGGCGGGAAGTCGCGGTCAAGGTCCTGCGCCCGGACATGTTGCCGGCGATCCAACGCGACCTCGGGCTGATGGACACGGGGGCGTGGCTCGTCGAGCGCCTGTGGGCCGAGGGCCGCCGCCTGCGCCCGCGCGAAGTGGTGACCGAGTTCGCGCGGCACCTGCACGAAGAGCTCGATCTCATGCGCGAGGCGGCGAACGCGAGCCAGCTGCGGCGCAACTTCGCCGCTTCGCCGCTCCTCTTCGTCCCTGAGGTGTACTGGGACTGGTGCGCGACGAGCGTGATGACGATGGAGCGCATCCACGGCACGCCGATCAGCCGCGTCGACGCGCTGCGCGGCCAGGGCGTCGACATCCCGCGCCTTGCGCGGAACGGCGTGGAGATCTTCTTCACGCAGGTGCTGCGCGACGGGTTCTTCCACGCCGACATGCACCCGGGCAACATCTTCGTGTCGCCTCAGGGACAGTACATCGCGGTCGACTTCGGCATCATGGGCACGCTCGGCGAGACCGACAAGCGCTTCGTCGCCGACGTTTTCCTCGGGTTCTTCCAGCGCGACTACGGGCGCGTCGCGCGGGCGCTGCTCGCGAGCGGCTGGGCGCCCGAGACGACCCACCTCGCCGGCTTCGAGGGCGCGATCCGGGCGGTGTGCGAGCCGTTCTTCGACCGGCCGCTCGCCGAGATCTCGTTCGGCAAAGCCCTGCTGCGCCTCTTCGAGACCTCCCGCCGCTACCAGCTCGTCATGCAGCCGCAGCTCGTCATGCTGCACAAGACGCTGCTCAACATCGAGGGCCTCGGGCGGCAGCTCGATCCGCAACTCAACCTGTGGGAGACGGCCAAGCCGTTCCTCGAGCGCTGGATGGACGAGCAGATGGGCTTTGCCGCGTTCCGCCGCGGCATCGAGGCCGAGGCGCCGCGGTGGGCACGGCTCGCGCCGCAGCTGCCGCGGCTTCTGCACGCGGCGCTCGCGGCGCGCGCTGCCGACGCTCCGGGCGGCGCGCTCGCCGAGCTCGCTCGCGAAGAGCGGCGCACGCGCAGGCTCCTCGCCGTCGCGGTCGCGCTGCTCGCCGCCTTGCTCCTCGTCGAGACCCTGCGCTGGCTCGGTTAGCCCGGCGGGAACCGATCGAGATCAAATTGGCCGCCCGCGATACCCCGTAGAATCGCCCCCGTCGCAGCGCGCACGGCAGCGATGACCGCCATTCTCGAGATCCGCAACGTCACCCGGCGCTTCGGCGACTTCGCCGCGGTGAACGACGTCAGCCTGAGCGTCGCATCCGGAGAGTTCTTCACGCTGCTCGGCCCTTCCGGCTGCGGCAAGACCACGCTCCTCCGCATGATCGCGGGCTTCGACGATCCCGATGCGGGCGAGATCCTGCTCGGCGGCAAGGATCTCACGGGCACCGCGCCGGAGCGGCGCCCGATCCACACCGTGTTCCAGAGCTATGCGCTCTTCCCGCACATGACGGTCGCGCAGAACGTCGCCTTTCCGCTCAAGATGGCGAAGCGCCCGGCCGAGGAGATCGACCGGCGCGTGCGGGAGGCGCTCGAACTCGTGCATCTCGCCGAGAAGCGGACGAGCTTCCCGCACGAGCTGTCCGGCGGGCAGAAGCAGCGCGTCGCGCTCGCGCGCGGGCTGATCAACCGGCCGCGCCTGCTGCTCCTCGACGAGCCGCTCGGCGCGCTCGACGCCAAGCTGCGCGAGGAGATGCAGATCGAGCTCATCGCCATGCAGCGCGAGCTCGGCATCACGTTCGTGTTCGTCACGCACTCCCAGCCCGAGGCGCTCGCGCTGTCGCATCGCATTGCCGTCATGAACGCCGGCCGCATCGAGCAGATGGACGAGCCGTCGAAGATCTACGGCTTCCCGCGCAACCGCTTCGTCGCCGATTTCATCGGTCACTGCAACATGCTCGAGGCGCGGGTCGCGGACGCGACCCCGCAGGGGCTTCGCCTCGAGGTGCCGGGTCTCGGCGCGGTCGCGGCGCCGCCGGCCGACGGCGCCCGCGCGGGAGCCTCTGGGGTGCTCGCCATCCGCCCCGAGCAGGTGCGCATCGCCGCGCCCGACGCGGCGCTCGACCTGCAGAATCGCTTCGGCGGGAAGGTGCGCGACTTCCTCTACGTCGGTGACGTCACCACCTACGTGGTGGATCTCGAAAGCGGCGCCCGCGTCGAGGCGCTGCTCGCCAACTCCGCGCCGGGCCGCGCGAAGTTCTTCGAAGTCGGCGACGCGGTGCAGGTCGCCTGGCGCCACGACGCCGGGGCCTTCCTCCATGGCTAGGCGGCGCGGCGAGCGGGTCACGCGATGGCTGGTGGGCGGCCCGCCGGGTGCGTTCCTGCTGCTGTTCTTCCTCCTGCCCAGCCTGATCATGATCGTCGCCTCGTTCCGGTACCCGGGCGAGTTCGGCGGGCTGGCCCCGCTCTTTCCCGCCGGTCCCGGCGAGGAGGGCGGCCTCACCACCGAGAACTACCGGGTGTTCTTCAGCGACTGGATCTACTTCCAGATCTTCCTGAAGTCGTTCGGCGTCGCGGCGTTCACCACGCTCGTCTGCCTGCTGATGGCGTACCCGATCGCGCTCCTCATCGCCCGCAGCCCGCACCAGCGGCGCGACCTCATGGTGCTGCTCGTCGTCCTGCCGTTCGCGAGCAACTTCCTGGTGCGCGTGTACGCCTGGATGATCATCCTCGGACCGTTCGACCTCCTGTTCACCCGCTCGGCCGTGATCCTCGGGCTGGTGTACGTGCACCTGCCTTTCATGGTCCTGCCGCTCTACACGAATCTCGAGAAGCACGACCCGGTGCTCCTCGACGCGGCGCAGGACCTCGGCGCGACTGGTTGGAGCCGGTTCTGGCGGGTGACCTTCCCGCTCTCCCTGCCGGGAATCTTCTCCGGCTCCGCGCTGGTGTTCATTCCGGTGCTCGGCGTCTTCGCGATCCCGGAGATCCTCGGCGGCATCCACGACTGGCTGGTGGGGAACATGATCAAGGAGGCGTTCCTCGGCGTGCGCGACTGGCCGTTCGGCTCGATGCTCTCGCTCATGCTGACGGTCTGCGTGCTCGCCGTCGCCGGCGCCGCCGCCTGGCTCGCCGCCCGCGGGCTGCAGCGCGCCTGACGGGGACCGCACGCATGCGCCGCGCTGCGCTCGCCATCGAAGCCCTCGCCATCGGCCTCCTCTTCTGGAGCTTCTTCTCCGATGCGCGCTACGCGCTCGCCGGGGCCGCGCTCGCGGCGCTCGGCGCGGCGGCGGCGCTCGGCGCCTTCGGGCAGCGGCGCGAGCTGCCCCACTTCTGGCTCTGGTTCGCGAGCATCCTCGTCTACGCGTTCCTCTACCTGCCGCTCGCGATCGTAGTCATCTTCTCGTTCAACGATTCGAAGCTCGCGGCCGAATGGGTCGGATTCACGACGAGCTGGTATGCCAAGCTGCTCGCCGACGTGGACATGCTGGCCGCCGCCCGCAACTCGGTGCTGATCGCGCTCACCGCCTCGGCGGTGGCGACCGTGCTCGGCACCATGGCCGGCATCGCGATGCACCGCTACAAGCCGCGCCTGCTCCCCTTCATGGTGCTCACGCCGGTGGCGATGCCGGAGATCCTGCTCGGCGTGTCGCTCCTCATCTTCTTCCTGAACACCGCCAGGCCCGCACTTGCGCTGTTCGGCATCGAGTTCGATCTCGGCGTGCTCACGGTGATCATCGCGCACATCACCTTCTGCATCGGCTTCGTGGCGATCATCGTGCGCGCGCGCCTCGCGGGCATGGACGAGAGCATCTTCGAGGCCGCGCGCGACCTCGGCGCGACGCCCTGGGAGACCTTCCGGCGCGTCACGCTCCCGCTCATCATGCCCGGGGTCATCGCCGGCGCGCTGATGGCGTTCACGCTGTCGATCGACGACTTCGTCATCACCTTCTTCACCTCGGGCGTGGGCACCAAGACGCTGCCGCTCGAGATCTACACGATGATCAAGGTCGCGGTGACCCCGGAGGTGAACGCCGTCTCGACGCTCTTGATGCTCCTCACGCTCGGCATGATCGTCGTCGCGGGCCGCGTCGCGCCGGACGTGCTGCGCGGGAAGTGACGGGCAGCGGAAACGGCGTGGAGCGAGCGAGCCCCTCTGCAAGCAACGGCCGCACCGGGCGCCGCGGCTTCCTCTCGCGTTGCGCGTCCCGGGCGGCGTTTTCCGTCGGGCTCCTCGTCGCGCTCGCGGTGGCCGGCCCGCCGGCGCTCGCGCAGCGAGACGTGCTGCGCATGTTCAACTGGAACAACTACATCACCGAGGAGGCGGTGAAGGCGTTCGAGGCATCCTGCGGCTGCCGCCTGGCGCAGGACTACTACTCGGACAACGAGGAGATGCTCGCGAAGCTCGCCGCCGGGGCGACCGGCTACGACCTGCTGGTGCCCACCGGCAACACGGTCGAGGCGCTGACCCGGTCCGGGCAGCTCAGGGCGCTCGACCACGCGCAGATCCCGAACCTCGGCAACATCAAGCCGCAGTTCCTGAACAGCTGGTTCGACCCGGGAAACCGCTACTCGGTGCCCTACGCGTACTCGCTCACCATCATCGGCTACAACGTCGAGAAGATGCGCAGCCTCGGGCTGCCCACCGACACCTGGGCGGTGATCTTCGAGCCGAAGTACCTGGTGAAGGTCGCCGGGAAGGTGACGGTGCTCGACAGCCAGCGCGAGCTCTTCGCCGCGGCGCTCATCTACCTCGGCCACCCCGCGAACGAGACCGACGAGGCGAAGCTCAAGCAGGCACGCGATCTCATCGTTCGGGCCAAGCCCTACTGGGCTGCGTTCAACGCGGCGAGCTACTTCAAGGAGCTGACGGTCGGCAACATCTGGCTCGCGCACGGCTACTCGAACGACTTCTTCACCGCCCAGCAGGACGCGCAGAAGGCCGGCCGCAGCTTCACGATCGGCTACTCCACGCCGAAGGAGGGCGCGGTCTTCGCGCTCGACAACCTCGTGATGCACAAGAGCGGCCCGCGGCCCGATCTCGCCTACAAGTTCATCCGGTTCTGGCTCGAGGGCAGGGCCTCGGCCGATCTCACCAACACGACCGGCGCCGGCAACCCCAACCAGGCGGCGATGCCGTTCATCGAGCCGCGAATCGCCGAAAACCCGTACATCTTTCCGGACGCGGCGGCGTTCAAGCGCCTGCAGCAGCTGCGCGACTACGACCGCCCGACGCGCCGGCTGCTGAACCGGCTGTGGGTCGAGGTGAAGGTGCGCTAGCCCGGAGCGCCACTCATCGCGCGCCCGCGCCGAAAACGCCGGGAGCGTATATGCTTCGCGGTCCGTTCCCCAGGGAGAAGTCCATGCGCCGATTCGCCGCCGTCCTCCTGTGCCTCGCCGCGCCCGCCCTCGTCCACGCCCAAGCGCTGAGCGGCACGCTGAAGAAGATCCACGATTCGAAGACCGTCGCCATCGCCTACCGCACCGATGCGCTCCCGTTCTCCTACGCCGGTGCGGACAAGCAGCCGGCCGGGTATACCGTTGAGCTCTGCAAGCGCGTCGCGGCGAGCCTCGAGCAGCAGCTCAAGGTCCAGCTGAAGATCAAGTGGGTCGCGGCGACCACCCAGAACCGGCTGGAGCTGGTCCGCAAGGGACAGGCGCAGATGGAATGCGGCTCGACCACCGCGACGTTCTCGCGCATGGAGATCGTCGACTTCTCGAGCCCGGTGTTCGTGGACACCACCGGGCTCCTCGTGCGCAAGGCCTCCGGCGCGAGATCGCTCTCCGGTCTCGCCGGGAAGAAGATCGCCGTCATCTCCGGAACCTCGAACCAGCAGGCGCTCGAGGCGTCGCTCAAGAAGGAGCTCGTGAGCGCGACGGTGACGCCGGTGAAGGACCGGGAGGAAGGCATCGCCGCCCTCGAAGCGGGATCGGTCGACGCCTTTGCGGGCGACAAGATCCTGCTGCTCGGACTCGCGCTCAAGGTGAAGGACCCGTCCCAGTTCGAGCTGCTCGCCGACGACCTGGGGTTCGAGCCGTATGCGATCGCGCTGCCGCGCAACGATTCATCGTTCCGCCTCGCGGTGAACCGCGCGCTGGCGCAGGTGTTCCAGAGCGACGCGATCGCCGAGATCTTTCACGGCGCGTTCGGACCGGACGCCAAGCCGTCGCCGGCGCTGCTCGTCATGTTCGGCCTGGGGTCGTTCCCCCAATAGACGCGCCGGCGGCGCGAAGAATGGGCGCGGCAGCTCGTCCGCAGGCCCGGCTCGAGGCGACGCAGACCGACATCACGCGGCTCGCGGTCGACGCGATCGTGAACGCCGCGAACACGACCCTCCTCGGCGGGGGCGGGGTGGACGGCGCGATCCATCGCGCGGCCGGACCCGAGCTGCTCGCCGAGTGCCGCACGCTCGGCGGCTGCGCCACCGGCGAGGCGAAGATCACCCAGGGGTACCGGCTCCCGGCGAATCACGTGATCCACACCGTCGGGCCGGTGTGGCACGGAGGCAATCGCGGCGAGCCCGGGCTGCTCGCGTCCTGCTACCGCAAGAGCCTCGCGCTCGCCGTGCGGCACGGTCTGAAGACGATCGCGTTCCCCGCGATCAGCTGCGGCGCGTACGGCTACCCGATGGACGAGGCCGCAGCGATCGCGGTGCGCGAGTGCCGCGCGTTCCTCGCCGCGCATCCGGATTTCGAGCGCGTCACCTTCGCGCTCTTCGACGCCGAGGCGTTGGAGGTCTATCGGCGGCTGCTCTAAGGAGATTCTGAAGAATCTCGTCATCCCCGCGGAACCGGGGGGCCGTATGCGACAATCCTCCGCGCAATGCGGCCGGACGCGCGTCCCTCCCACCTGGCGCGGTACTTCTTCGTCGCGTACGTCGTCCTCGTCGTCTTCGCGAGCCTGACGCCGTTCTCGGGCTGGCGCGATGTCGGGACGAGTCCGTTCGCGTTCCTCACCGCGCCGCTCCCACGGTACGTCACCGGATTCGACGTCATTGCGAACATCGTCGCCTATGGGCCGGTCGGATTTCTCGGAGCGCTCGCCGTTATGCCGAACCTGCGCGGCGCGGCGGCCTGGATCGCGGCGCTCCTGTTCGGGATCGCACTCTCGTTCACGATGGAGGCCCTTCAGCTGTATCTGCCCGATCGCATCCAGTCGAACGTGGATCTCGCGGCCAACGCGCTCGGCGCCGCGCTCGGCGCGACCGCGGCGCCCGCTTTCGCGCGATGGCTCGCCCGGCACGGCGGTCTCTATGCGCTGCGCGATGAGGTCTTTCACGGCGGCCGGCAGGCGGACCTCGGGCTGGTGATCCTCGGGCTGTGGCTCTTCACCCAGCTCAACCCCGAGACGCTGCTGTTCGGCACGGGGGATCTGCGCGACGTGTTCGAGTCGCTCCCCGCCGCGCTGCACCCGGCGGAGCTCTTCGTGCGCATCGAAGGCGCCGTCGCCGCCACCAACCTGATCGCGGTCGCTCTGCTCGCCGGGGCGCTCGTGCGCAGCCGCGCGTACCGCACGAACGTGCTCTTCGCCATGCTCGCCGGCGCGCTCGCGATCCGCTCGGCTGCGTTCGGCGTGCTCATCCGTCCGGAGGACATGTTCGCCTGGCTGACGCCCGGGGCCATCTACGGCATCGCCATCGGCGTCGCGCTCTCGCTGCCGGGCACGTTCCTCTCGCGCCGCACGGCGATCACGCTCGCGGGCGTGCTGCTCATGGCGGCCACCGCGCTCGTCAACGTCGCGCCCGAGAACCCGTACCTGGTGCATTCCCTGCAGGTCTGGCAGCAGGGGCACTTCCTCAACTTCAACGGGCTGACGCGCGTCGTCTCGACGCTGTGGCCGTTCGTGGCCCTCGTCTACCTGCTGCTCGCCGCCGGTCGCCGCCCCGGCGCTCCACCAGGCGAGCCCGGATAGCGCTTATGCGTGACGCGCCCTGAGTGCTACCCTAGCAGCGCGAAAAATGAGGCCGCCGGACATCCAGCACGCGAGGAAAAGAGTGAGCCCGAAGAGGCCGCCAGGCGTGCGCGGGTGGCGCGGCCGCCTGTTCTGCGCGCTGCTCGGCGCCGCGATGGCCGCGCTGCTCGCCGGCTGCGCAGCGCCGGTGCAACGGCAGGCGCCCGAACTGCGCCGCGAGGCCGGCACGACCCCGACCATCGTGGTGATGCCGCTCGACGTGGAGCTCGCGGAGATCACTGCCGGCGGGGTCGAGGAGCCGCGGGCCGAGTGGACGGATGCGGCGCTCAAGCACATGCGGGCAGCGCTGGACGCGGAGGCGCAGGCGCGCGGCGTGAAGCTCGTAGAATTCGTGCCCGAGCGCGGCACGCCGGACGATCGCGAGACGAGCATCGATCTCATCAAGCTGCATCGCGCGGTCGGCGGCGCGGTGCTCGTGCACCAGTACCTCGAGGGCCTCGCGCTGCCCAGCAAGGACGGCAAGTTCGACTGGTCGCTCGGACCGTCGGTCGCGGCGATCTCGCGCTCGCAGCACGCGGACTACGCGCTCTTTCTGTTCGTGCGCGACAGCTACGCGAGCGCGGGACGGGTGGCGATGATCGTGGTGGGCGCGCTGCTCGGCGTCGGCGTCCCCGGCGGTTCGCAGGTGGGCTTCGCCTCGGTGGTCGATCTCAAGACCGGCGACATCGTGTGGTTCAACCGGCTCGTGCGGGGGCAGGGCGACCTGCGCACGCCGGACGCCGCCGCGGAGACGGTGCGCGCGCTCGTCTCCGACGCCCTGAAGTGAGCCTGACCCGACGCGCGTTCGGCGCCGGGATCTGCGGCTGCGTGCTCGCCGCGCTCGCGCGCCGGGGATTCGCGCAGGCGCGCCCTGTCGAGCCCGGTCGCACCTACATCGCACCCGGATACCGCCCGCCGGCCGACAGCGACGAGAAGGGGCTCTGGAGCCTCCTCGACCGGGTCGAGCGCGAGCGCAAGACCTCGCGCTTTCTCGTCCGCGACGTGGAGCTGAACGCGTACGTGCGCGAGATCGTCTGCCGGCTGGCGAAGGACCATTGCCCGGACATCCGCGGCTATATCCTGCGCACGGCCCAGTTCAACGCCAGCATGGCGCCAAACGGGATGATGGAAGTGTGGACCGGGCTCCTCCTGCGCTGCAACGACGAGGCGCAGCTTGCAGCGATCCTCGGCCACGAGCTCGGGCACTACCTGCGCCAGCACACCCTGGAGCGCTGGCGCGACGCGCGGAACAAGTCCGACTTTGGTGCGTTCCTCGGCCTGGGCCTCGCCGTGGCCGGGCTCGGCGCCGTGGGTCAGCTCGCCGATCTCGCGCTCGTCGCGAGCATGTTCGCCTTCAGCCGCGACCAGGAGCGCGAGGCCGACGAGATCGGCCTCGACCTCATCACGCAGGCCGGCTATACGCCCGTCGCCGCCGCCGAAGTATGGGAGCAGTTCATCGCCGAATACCAGGCTGGCACCGCCGAACGATCGCGCCAGCTCCTGTTCGCCACGCACCCCGAGCCGGAGGAGCGGCTGGTGGCGCTGCGCGAGGCGGCGGCGAAGCGCGATGGTGCGCGCGGCGAGCGGGGCCGCAGCCGCTACCTCGCGAAGCTCGCCGGGGTGCGCGCGCGGCTCATCGCCGACGAGCTGGCGTTGCGCCAGTACGGGCGCACCGAGATCGTGTTCGACCGGCTGCTCGCGCAGTCGCCCGACGACGGACAGCTCTGGCACGCGAAGGGCGAGGTGTACCGCTTGCGCGCCGGCGACGGCGACGCAGCGCGCGCGCTGAAGGCGTACGAGACGGCGCTCGGCACCGGCAACGCGCCGCCGGAGACCTGGCGATCGATCATGCTGGTCGAGCTCGGCGCGGGGGCGCGTGACCGCGCGCAGGCGGCCTTCGACGCCTACCTGAAGCAGAAGCCCGGCGCGCCCGACGCCGATGCCCTCCGCATGCTCCTCTCGCAGTGAGCCCGCCATGATGCCCATGCGCTCGATCCTCGCCGCCGCTCTCCTGCTGCTCGCCGCAGGTTGCGCGCAGTTCACGCTCGTCACGCCGGAGCGGCAGACCGTCGGCGGGGTCATCTCGGTCGCGCCGGGAACGAAGTGGAACAAGATCACGACGCCGGGCGTCGAGGGCAAGGTCGAGGTGTGGACGCTCGACGGTCCTGCGCTCAACACGCTCGTCTTCTTCACCGGCGTGACCGACGGCGAGCCGCTCTTCACGCGGCGCGCGGCGGCGGCAAGCGGAGAGGAGAAGCCGCCGGTGTTCCGGTCCAAGATGAACCCGGTGGAGATCCAGGAGCTTCTGGAGGCGACGGCCGCGCGGTACTTCCGGACCACGATCGCCGAAGGGCGCAACCTCAAGGCCGAGCCGATCGCGGGCGGACGCGGCTTTCGCTTCGAGACGCGTCTGCTCGGCCGCGACGAGGTCGAGCGGGCAGGCGTATTCGTCGGCACGATCCGGAACGGCAAGCTCTACGGCGCCTGGTTCCAGGGCGCCAAGCTGCACTACTTCGAGCGCTACCTGCCCGAGTTCGACCGCCTGGTGAGCTCTGCGGAGCTCGTCGGCGAGGCGGCGCGGTAGGCAAGTTCAGATAGAATAGGCCTCGTATTGGAAAGGCCGCGCGTCGTCGATCCAGCGTTCGCGCCGGCGGAGGGATCGGCCCTCCACCGCCGTTTCTCCGACGTGCGCCAACGAACAAAGGAGCGTGAACCGATGAGCGATCCTCGGGATACCACCCAGGGCTCGTGGGCGGCGCAACTCGACACCGTCGACCAGGAGATTGCGCGACTTGCGGCAATCTGCCAAGTGCAGGTGCTCGACCCCGGCGTGATCGAGCGAATCATCCGCAACGACATCTCCGTCTGCGGCTCGAGGAACGAGCTCGCCTTCAAGAAGCTGCGCGCGGTGATCGGCATGCACTATGCGGTGCGCGACCGTGCGCTCGAGGACCTCGGTGTCGAGGAGACGAACCGGATCGTGATCGAGATCGTCGCCCGCCTGCGGCAGAAGTTCGGCGACAAGCTCGGCGGCCGCACCTGATCAGGACGCCGCGGCAGCGTCAGGCCATGATGCTGACGCCGCCGTCCACGTACACCGTGTCGCCGGTCATCCGGCGCGCGAAGGGCGTCGCGAGATACGCGCAGGCGAAGCCGACGTCCATGATGTCGACGAGCTCGCCGACCGGCGCCTTTCCGACCGCCTCGTTCAACATCAGATCGAAGTCCTTCAGCCCGGATGCGGCGCGGGTCTTGAGCGGACCCGGGGAAATCGGGTGGACGCGGATCTGCCGCGGCCCGAGCTCGTAGGCGAGGTAGCGGCACGCGGCCTCGAGCGCCGCCTTCACCGGCCCCATCACGTTGTAGTTCGCGACCACGCGGTTCGCGCCGAGGTAGCTCATCGCGAACATCGTTCCGCCGTCGGCCATCAGCGGCGCGGCGAGCCTCGCCATGCGGACGAACGAGTGGCAGGAGATGTCCATCGCCTTGGCGAAGCCCTCGGCGGTGCAGTTGAGAAGCCCGCCCTGGAGGTCGTCCTTGGGCGCCCACGCGATCGAGTGGACCAGGATGTCGAGCCGCCCCCACGCCTTCGTGACCCGTTCGAAGACCGCCTCGAGCTCGCCTCCGGTCGACACGTCGAGCGGCATGAAAATCGGCGCCTCGAGCTTCTTCGCGAGCGGCTCGACGTACGGCCGCGCCTTCTCGTTGAGGTAGGTGACCGCGAGGTCGGCGCCGAGCTCGCGGAACGCGGCGGCGCAGCCGTAGGCGATCGAGTGCTCGTTCGCGATGCCGACGACGAGCGCCTTCTGCCCCTTCAGCACGGGGCGGGGGATGTCCAGGGTCATTGCAAAGTCCTCGCTGGTTCCAGAAGCCATCTCAAAATCGCAGCCATGCATCTTCCTAAACTGAGGTCGTACGAACAAGGGGCAGGTTGCCCCTTGTATATCCCGGATCGAACAAGGGGCGAGCCCCTTGTTTATCCCCTCGTTCGCGACCGCATTCGCATTTTGAGATAGGTTCTAGGGTGAGCGGACGCCCGCAGTCCTTCGGATCAGGCCGCGCCGAGCAGATTGCGCGTGTGGCGCGCGATCATGAGCTCTTCGTTGGTCGGAATCGCCCAGGCCGAGACCCGGCTCGCCGCCGCGCTGATCCGCGGTCCGCCGCGCGCGTTGGCGGCGGAGTCGAGCTCCACGCCGAGCCAGGCCGCGTCGCGGCACACCCGCGCGCGGATCTCCGCCGAGTTCTCGCCGATCCCGGCAGTGAACACGATCGCGTCCAGCCCGCCGAGCGCCGCGGCGAGCGAGCCGAGCTCGCGCCGGATGCGGTAGCAGTAGAGGTCGATCGCGGTCTTCGCGCGCGGGTCTGCGGACGCGAGAAGCGTCCGCATGTCGCTCGAGATGCCCGAAACGCCGAGCAGCCCCGACTGGTTGTAGATCAGCTTTTCGATCGCGCGCGCGTCCATGCCGCGCTGGTCCATCAGGTACAGGATCACGCCGGGATCGAGCGCGCCGGTGCGCGTGCCCATCGGCAGACCGTCCACGGCCGTGAACCCCATCGTGCTCGCGATGCTCGCGCAGGCCTCGATCGCGCACATGCTCGCGCCGTTGCCGAGGTGCAGCACGATCGTCTTCCCGCGCGCGGCCTGTGCATCGTGCTGCGGCAGCACCGAAGCAATGTACTCGTAGGAGAGCCCGTGGAAGCCGTAGCGGCGAACCCCGGCGTCGTGCAGCTCCGCGGGAAGCGCGAAGCGCTGTGCGATCTCTGGGTTTGTCCGGTGAAACGAGGTGTCGAAGCACGCGACCTGCGCGAGCCCGGGCTGCCGCTCGAGGAGGAGGCGAATCGGGGTCAGGTTGTGCGGCTGGTGCAACGGCGCGAGCGGGATGAACTTCTCTAGCGCCGCGACCACGTCCGCATTGACGCGCACCGGCCGCGTGTACTCGAGCCCGCCGTGCACGACCCGGTGACCGACCCCGACCACGCGATGCTCGGCGAGCTCGCCGCGGATGAACCCGGCGATGTGATCGAGCGCGCCGGCATGACCGAGCTTGGCGCCCTCGCCCCAGGCCTTCTCGCTCACGACCGCGCCCGCGTCGTTCTTCGCTGCGAAGTGCGGGCTCGTGAACAGGCCCTCGACCTGACCGCGCACCGCAAGTCCGAGGGACTCGGCGTGCGCGATGTACAACGAGAACTTGATGCTCGAGGAGCCGGCGTTGACGACGAGGAAAGCGTCGGCCATGAGCGTCAGCTCACGGCCTTCTCGGCCTGCTCCCGCCGCGCCTTCGCCACCAGCACCGCCACCGCGCAGGAAGCGAGCCGCGTCAGCACCGAGTCCGCCCGGCTCGTCAGGATGATCGGCACCTTGGCGCCGAGCACGATGCCCGCGGCATTCGCCCCGGCGAGGAAGGTGAGGCTCTTGGCGAGCATGTTCCCCGCCTCCAGATCGGGCACGACGAGGACGTTCGCGCGGCCGGCGACCGGCGAGTCGATCTTCTTGATCCTCGCCGCAGCCAGGCTGATCGCGTTGTCGAGCGCGAGCGGGCCGTCGAGGATCGCCCCCGTGATCTGGCCGCGGTCGGCCATCTTGCAGAGCGCCGCCGCCTCGACGGTCGAGGGCACGTTGGGATTCACCGTCTCCATCGCCGAGAGGATGGCGACCCGCACCTCCTTCGCCCCGAGCGCATGGGCGAGGTCGATCGCGTTCTGCACGATGTCGACCTTCTCCTCGAGCGTGGGCGCGATGTTCACGGCCGCGTCGGTGATCATGAGCGCCGTGGGATGGTTCGGCACGTCCATCACGAAGCAGTGGCTGATGCGCCGCGCGGTGCGCAGCCCGGTCTCGCGTTTGACCACCGCGGCCATCAGCTCGTCGGTGTGCAGGCTGCCCTTCATGAGCGCCTCGGCCTCGCCGAGCCGCACCAGCTCCACCGCCTTCTCGGCCGACTCGTGGCTGTGCGCGGTGCCGACGATCCGATGGCCGTTGATGTCGAGCTTGCTCTCGGCTGCGACTGACTTGATGCGCGCTGCCGGACCGACCAGGATCGGGGCGATCAGGCCCTCTTTGGCCGCGTCGAGCGCGGCTTCGAGCGAGCTCCGGTCGCAGGGATGCGCGACCGCGGTCGGCGTGGGCGGGAGCGACTTGCACAGCGCAATCAGATGCTCGTACTTGTCGTGCTTTCGCTTCTCATCCATGGGATGCTCCACGCGCTAGCGGACAGCGCTCTCGACGGTGATCAGCGGTGCGCCGGCCCCGAGAATCTTCCGCATCCGCGCGACCATCGCCACCTGCTCCGGCGTCAGCTGCACGGTGAGCACGCGCGGATCGGTCGTCACCCGCTCCAGGAGCTGCAGGAACCGCGCGCGATCGGCCGGATCGGCGAGCAGCCGCGGCAGCGTCTCGACCGCCTGCTCCGGCTCGAAGCTGACGATCGCGTCCTGCTCGCCGCGGATCCGCTTCCATTCGTGAATCGGAAGGTCGGGCAGCAAGCCGGCCCACTCCTTCACGAGCTCGGCCTTGAGCTCCATGCGCGCGAGCGGGACCGGGATGCCGCGCCGGGCGAGCAGCTCTCCCGCGCGGGCGAGCGCTTCCGGGTAGCCGCCTTCGGCGATCGCGGCAAGCGCCGCCCTGACGAACGGCAGCTCGCGCGGATCTGCCGGGACTTCCGTCGTGCGCCGCTCCTGCTCCGCACGGTCGGCCACGTACAGCGCAAACAGGTTGCCGTAGGTCTGGAAGAAGAGCGCCTCGCTCGTCGCGTCGCGCAGGTCGCGGTAGTAGTCGAGTGTCGCGGCGACGAGCTCGCTGTACGCGGCCTCGGCCTTGCGCAGACGCTGATCCGCGCCGACGGGCTGGCGCTGCCCTTTCACCGCCTGGGCGAGCGGCCCGAGCCACCACAGCATCGGGTTCAAGTCGGAGACCGACCACTTCTCGAAGCGCAGCGGATGGAACTCGCGGCCGAGCTTCGCGGTGAAGTCGTTCGCAGTCGCCTGCACGAGCGGTCGGGCGAAGAGCTCGTAGGCGCGCTGGTTGAAGTCGGAGACCGCCTCTACCGCCTCGAACGGCCCTTCGTCGACGCGCTTGAACCGGTTGAGCAGCGCGGTCACTTCTTCGAGCTGACGCTCCTCGACCTCGACGTCATACTCGACCGCGCCGTCCTTCCCGCGGTGCTCGCGGATCCGCATGGCATACAGTCCCGGCGGCAGCGCTTCGATCGACTTCAGCACCGAGACGATCTGCCGGTGCTCGCGCTTCGCGATCCTGCCCGACACGAAGATGCCGAGGTGGCCCACGTCCCCATGCACGAGGCCGACGATCACCTGACCGCGCGCCTTGATCTCCGCGGTCGAGCCATAGACGTCGGCGACCCAGTTAAAGGCCTGCTGCGGCGGCGTGATGTTGTCGCCGAGCGAGGCGAAGAGGACGATCGGCGAGCGGATCTCGCGCAGGTCGAAGACCTTGCCGGCCTGCGCCTTCACCTCGCCCGACCACAGCTTGTTGCCGACGAAGAGGTTCCGCGTGATCCACTCGATCTCCTCGCGGTTCATCAGGTAGAAGCCGCCCCACCACCGCTCGAAGTCGAGGAAGCGCGGCGCCTCGGTGTCGACGTTGGCGAACACGTTGTAGCTCTTCTTCCAGTACGTGTTCGCCGGGTTGAGGGTCTCGAAGTTCTGCACCAGATGGGCGCCGTCGAACTTCCCGTTGCCGAGGTCCGCGGCGAGCGATGCGAGCCAGGTGCCGCCGAGCATCCCGCCGGCATAGCGCATCGGGTTGTCGCCCTCGCCCTCGCTGAACGCGCCGCCCCAGTAGGACATCGGCGCGCCGTTGATCACGATCGGCCCGGTGTCCTCGGGGCTCGAGGAGGCGAGCATCATCGCCGCCCAGCCGCCCTGGCAGTTGCCCACGATCGCCGGCTTCGGGCTGTCCGGGTGCAGCTCGCGCACGCGACGCACGAACTTCTGCTCTGCGGCACACACGTCGAGCATCGTCTGATCCGGCTCGGGCTCGGGAAAGAAGATGACGAAGTAGACCGGGTGCCCGGCACGCAGCGCCTCGCCCACTTGCGAATCGTCCTTGAACCCGCCGATCCCCGGACCGTGGCCGGCGCGCGGGTCGATGATGATGTACGGGCGCCGCTTGGCGTCCACCGTCACACCGGCGGGCGGAACGATGCGCACGAGCGCGTAATTCACCGCGCGCTCGAAGTGCCGCGCATCGAGCACCGTCTCGTACTCGAAGTGGAGCACCGGCGGCAACCCGGCGCGCTCGCGCTCGGCGAACTGGTTGCCGCGCTGCCGGAGCGTGTCCCAGAAGAGCACGCTGCGCTGGGCGAAGTCGACCGAGTAGTGGTACCAGTCCGTCCACCACTCCCACGGCGAGCGCGACTGCCCGGTCGCGTTGGCGATCTGCTCCGCGAGCGCCTCCTGCAGGCGCTCCCCATAACGGGTTTGCGCGAGTCGCGCGCGATGCTGGAACAGTTGAGCGAACTTCGAGGAGAGGGTGTAGCTGCGCTCGAGTTGCTTGCCTGCATCGGTCATGATCTCGGGCTCCGAAATGGCTGAGGTGGCCGTCCGCGCGGACAGCCAAATGTTCATTTTACCAGCCGGGTAGCAGTTTGATGCAGTGCAATAACAGTCTCCTCCAGCGCGACCGCCGGCTGCAAGAAGGGTGTGTCCCGAACCTGATGAGCTATGAGCAAGCGCTTACATCGATGCTCGGCTCGGCGGCTGATGGAACGACCGGCGCGTCTGCGTATACTTGGCCCTGCTCCGATGTCCTGCCCCGTGAACGCTTCCCAGTACTTCGCGACCGAGACGCTGCGCGATGGGCGTGCGGACGAAATCCGCGCGCTCGAACCCGCGGATTCCAACGGGCGCCTCGCGTCCGTGGCGAGCTCGAGCGAAGACGCCCTCTATCGGAGGCTCTTCGTGCCAGAGGGTGCGTTCACGTTCACGGCATCTCGCCGACACCCGGGCGTGCCGCGGGCGCATTCCGCATGGACAACGGGCGCGTACGGGTTCCGACAGCCGGGCGAGAATCCGACCAAAGTAGGATTTGCCGGGACGGGCTGCCGGCAGTACCGTTTCTCAAGCGCCCACGCAGAAACCAAGCGCCTCGGTTGGACCCCGGCCGGCAGCCCGGCGGACGGCTTCGTTCGCGGCACGCCGACTCGCGGTCCGGACGCGAGATGGAGATAATGTGCGCATGAAATCCTGGAGCAATCGTTTCGCGCGGTTCCTGTTCGCGTGCCTTTTCGTGTTCACCGCGGCCGGCGGGGGCGTCGCGCGCGCCCAGACCCAGACCGGGAGCGAGCCGCCGCCCTTCAAGCCCGAGGAGATCGAGGCGCTCGTCGCGCCGATCGCGCTCTATCCCGATTCGCTGCTGACGCAGGTGCTGATGGCATCGACCTATCCGCTGGAGGTCGTGCAGGCCGCGCGGTGGGTCAAGGCCCATCCGGACGTCAAAGGGGACGCGGCGGTGAAGGCGGTGGAAAACGAGACCTGGGACGTGAGCGTCAAATCGCTCGTCGCGTTTCCGCAGATCCTGGAGCCGATGGACCAGAAGCTCGACTGGACGCAGAAGCTCGGCGACGCGTTCCTCGCCGACCAGAAGGCGGTGCTCGACGCCGTGCAGCGATTGCGGAGCCGCGCGGAGAGCTCGGGCAACCTCAAGTCGAACGAGCAGCAGAAGGTGATCGTCGAGCAGGAAGCGCAGCAGACGGTGGTCAGGATCGAGCCGGCCAACCCGGAAGTGATATACGTGCCGGCGTACAACCCGACGGTCGTCTACGGCGGCTGGGCGTACCCGGGATACCCGCCCTATTACTGGCCGCCGTCCCCTTACTACTATCCTGGCGGCGCGCTCATGGCAGGCTTTGCCTGGGGCGTCGGTATCGCAGCGGCAGGGGCGATCTTCGGCGGCGCCAACTGGGGTCGTGGCGACGTCAACATCAACGTGAACAAGGCGGCCAACATCGACCGGAACTTCGATCGCACCAAGGTAGGCGGCGGGGGACAGTGGCAGCACGATCGGGGCCATCGCCAGGGTGTCGCGTACCGGGACAACGCGAGCCGCCAGAAATACGGCAAGGACGTCGCTGGGGCCGATGCGCGCCGCGATTACCGCGGGCGCGAAGGCGGCCCTGGGGAACGTGCCGGCGCGGGTGATCGCGGCGGTCCGGGTGATCGTGGCGGCCCAGGCGATCGCGGCGGTCCGGGTGATCGTGGCGGACCGGGCGTCGCCGATCGTGGCGGACCGGGCGTCGCCGATCGCGGCGGACCGGGCGTCGCCGATCGCGGCGGACCGGGTACCGGCGGTCGCGACAACGCCTTCCAGGGCGTAGGCGGCGGCGCGGCGGCGCAGCGCGACGTCGACCGCGGCCGCGCCAGCAACCAGTCGATGGGGGCCAGTCGTGGCGGTGCCGGTGCGGGCGCACGGTCGAGCGGCGGCGGCGCCTCACGGGCGGGTGCAGGCGGCGGCGCACGCCCGAGCGGCGGTGGCGGTCGCGGCGGCGGCGGCGGTCGCGGCGGCGGCGGCAGGCGCTAGGGAGGCTCGACGATGCGACTAGGACATCAACACGCCCGAAGCACCGCGGCGCTCCGCTTTGCGACGCTCGCTGGCGCACTGGCGCTCTTCGTCGCCATGGCGCCGGCCGCATTCGCGCAGCAGAAGGCGTTTCCTTCGCCGGAGGCGGCGATGAACGCGTTCGGCGATGCGGTCGCCACGAGCGACGAGGACGCCTTGAAGTCGCTTCTCGGCGCCGACTTCCGCAGGTTCGTTCCACCGGTCGGCGCCGACGCGCGTTATCGTTTCCTCAGCGCGTGGGCGAAATCGCACGGGATCGAGCAGGAAGGCGACGCCAAGGCACTCATCGCGGTGGGCGGCGATGGCTGGACCCTGCCGATCCCGATCACGAAGACCGCGCAGGGCTGGCGCTTCGACATGCGCGCCGGCGCGGACGAGATGCGCGTGCGCCGCATCGGTCGCAACGAGGGCGCCGTGATGCAGGTCATGCTCGCGATCTTCGACGCGGAGAAGGAGTATGCGGCGAACGACCGCAACGGCGACGGCGTGCTCGAGTACGCGGCCAAGTTCGCGAGCTCCCCCGGCAAGAAGGACGGCCTGTACTGGCCGGCGAAGGCCGGCGAGGCGGAGAGTCCGCTCGGGCCCGATGTGGCTGCGGCACGCGCGGCGGGCGGCGTGAGCAGCGCGGGCTACTACGGCTACCGCTACAGGATTCTCACCGGGCAGGGCAAGAGCGCCCCGGGCGGCGCGTACGACTACGTCGTGCGCGGCCGGATGATCGGTGGCTTCGCCGCCGTGGCCTGGCCGGTCAAGTACGGCGACACTGGTGTCATGACGTTCATCGTGAGCCACGACGGCGTCGTGTACGAGAAGGATCTCGGCCCGGACACGGCCGCACGTGCATCCGCGATGACACGCTTCGATCCGGATTCGACCTGGCGCAAGGTCGAGCCCGGAACCTGAGCACGTTTCACGCGCGCGCCTCCAGCGCGATCACGCTGCGCGGAGACGCCGAGTAACCCGTTGCCGAAAGCGGGCGCTGCTGGTCCGGCGGGACGATGTCCGCCGGCGGCACCTGCGAAGTGTCGAGCGCGAGGTGCCAACGCCGGCCGGAAATCGACGGCAATGCGGCCTCGACCGTCCGGTCCGACATGTTGCAGATCACGTGCAGGTCCGCCTCGTCGGGCGCGCGCCCGGCAATGGTGAACCGGAGGAAGCGATCCTCGCCGCTGTCCCACGGCGGCGCGTCGAGCCGAACGCCGTGCCACGCGATGTCGGCGATGCCGCGTCCGGGAACCGGCTTGCCGTCGAAGAAGCGGTTGACCGTGAGGCAGGCATGGCGGCGGCGCAGCGCGATCAGCGTGCGGGTGAAGCGCAGCATGTCGCGGTTCGTGTCCGCCAGCGTCCAATCGAACCAGGCGCGCGCGTTGTCCTGGCACCAGGCGTTGTTGTTGCCGCCCTGAGTCCGCAGCACCTCGTCGCCGGCGAGCATCATGGGCACGCCGCGCGAGAGCATCAGGATCGCCATGAAGTTCTTCGCTTGGCGCTGGCGCAGCGCAAGCACCGCAGGATCGGACGTCTCGCCCTCGGCGCCGCAGTTCCAGCTCGCGTTGTCGTCGGTCCCGTCGCGGTTGTCCTCGCCGTTCGCCTCGTTGTGCTTGCGGTCGTGGCTCACGAGATCGTAGAGCGTGAAGCCGTCGTGGCAGGTGACGAAGTTGACGCTGTTTCCGGGCAACCGGCCGTCGTCCGCATACAGATCCGCGCTGCCGGCGATGCGCGCGGCGAGCTCGCCGGCGAGACCGGAATCGCCGCGGACGAAGCGGCGCAAGACATCGCGGTAGCGGCCGTTCCACTCCGCCCACGCCATCCCGGGAAAGGTGCCGACCTGATAGAGTCCCGCCGCGTCCCAGGCCTCGGCGATCAGCGGCACCCGCGAGAGAACGTGCGACGACTCGATCGCCCACGGCAGCGGCGGATCGGTCATCGGCTCGCCGCCCGGGCCGCGCGCGAACACGCTGGCGAGGTCGAAGCGGAAGCCGTCCACGCCCAGCGCCTCCACCCAGTATTCGAGGCACTGCACGATGAACGCCGTCACCAGCGGATGATTGCAGTTCACGGTGTTGCCGCAGCCGGTGAAATCGCGGTAGCGACGCCGGTCGGCCGGATCGAGATGGTAGACGACGTCGTTCGCAATCCCCTTGAAGTTGATCATCGGTCCGCCCGCACCGCCTTCCGCGGTGTGATTGAACGCCACGTCCAGCAGCACGCCGATGCCCGCATCGTGCAGCGCGTCGGTGAGCGAGCGAAACTCGCGGCCGGCGTGCGCCGGGTCGACGCAATAGCGCGGGTGGGGACTGTAGAAGCTGTGCGTGCTGTAGCCCCAGAAGTTGCGCAGACCGCGCGCGGCGACCGAGGCGGGCACGTCCTGCTCGTCGAACGCCATGACCGGCAGGAGCTCCACATGCGTCACGCCGAGCTCGCGGAGATAGGGGATCTTCTCGATCAGACCGGCGAAGGTGCCCGGATGCTTCACTCCGCTCGCGGGATGACGGGTGAAGCCGCCGACGTGGAGTTCGTAGACGATCGCGCCATCGAGCCCGCGCGGCGCGATCGGGCCGCGGACTTGCGGCGGCCCCGCCACGACCGCGCGAAACGAGGCATGCCCGGCGTCCAGCGGGTCGGCGGCGCGGCGTCTGTCCCAGAGCGCATCGGTCACGGCGCGCGCCCACGGGTCGACGAGCTCCTTGCGCGGATTGAAGGACCCGCCGTCGCGCTGCGTGTCCGCCGGCCCGTCCACCCGCCAGGTGTAGCAGACGCCCGGCCGCAAGCCCTCGACGAACACGTGCCAGAAGAAGAACGTGCGGTTTTCCGCCGGCGAGAGCTCGATCACCTGGAACGGTTCAGAATCGTCCGCCGCCGCATAGAGGAGGAGCGCGACGCGCGTTGCATGGCGGCTGAAGATGCAGAAGTTGACGCCGTCAGGGAACGCGGCCGCGCCCGGCGGGAACCGCGACCCGACACGAGTTGCGTGGATTGCAGCCTCCGTCAGGTTCTCAATCGTGCTCCGGCGGACCGGCGCGCGTCCGCCCGCGCATTCCAGAGGTCTGCCTCACCGCCGGATCGGCCCGACGGAGGTCAGTCGAGCGCGATCCTGACCGGCCGCGCGTTCCAGATCTTGTCACAGTACTCCCGGATCGCGCGGTCCGACGAGAACCTGCCGGCGCGTGCGGTATTGAGGATCGACATGCGGGTCCAGCGCTCCTCGTCCTTCCAGGCCGCGCTCACGCGCTCCTGGCACGCCACGTAGTCCGCGTAGTCGGCGAGCACGAGGAAGGGATCCGAGCCCAGCAGATTCTCGACGAGCGGCCGGAACATTTCCCGATCTCCGCGCGAGAAATGTCCGCCCGCGATCAGATCCAGCGCTTCGCGCAACTCGGCGTTCCCGCCGGCAATGGCCGCCGGGCGGTACCCCTCGCGCCAGGTTCGCTCCACCTGGTCGACGGTCAGGCCGAAGAGGAAGAAGTTGTCCGCGCCGGCCTCCTCGCGGATCTCGACGTTCGCCCCGTCGAGCGTGCCGATGGTGATCGCGCCGTTCATCATGAACTTCATGTTGCCCGTGCCCGAGGCCTCCTTGCCGGCCGTCGAGATCTGCTCCGACAGGTCGGCGGCCGGGTAGATGGCGTGCGCGCTCTTGACGTTGAAGTCGGGGAAGAAGACGACCTTCAACCGCCCGCCGACGGCCCGATCGTCGTTCACCACTTCGGCCACACCGTTGATCAGGCGGATGATGAGCTTCGCCATGTGGTAGCCGGGGGCGGCCTTGCCGCCGAAGACGAAGCAGCGCGGTGCAACGTCGAGCTGCGGGTTCCGTCGCAGTCGCTGGTAGAGCGTGACGATGTGCAGCACGTTCAGGTGCTGGCGCTTGTACTCGTGGATGCGCTTCACCTGGATGTCGAACAGCGCACCCGGATCGACCACGACCCCGGTGCGCTCGCGGATGCGCTGCGCCAGCGCCTCCTTGTTCGCCCGCTTGACCCGGCGCCACTCGCCGTGGAACGCCGCGCCGCCGGTGCGCGACTCCAGGGCCTGCAGCTGCGAGAGGTCGGTGATCCAGCCCTCGCCCACCGCCTCGGTCAGGAGCCGTGCGAGGCCGGGATTGGAGAGCACCACGAAGCGGCGCGGGGTCACGCCGTTGGTGACGTTGTGGAAACGCTCCGGCCAGAGCTCGGCGAAGTCGCGCAGCACGGTCTGCCGGAGGAGCGTCGAGTGCAGCGCCGCCACGCCGTTGACCGCGTGGCTGCCGACGGTCGCGAGGTGCGCCATGCGCACGCGCTTCTCGCCGGCCTCGTCGATCAGCGACAGTCGCGCGAGGCGCGCGTCGTCTCCGGGATAGCGGCCCCTTACCTCGTCCAGGAAGCGGCGGTTGATCTCGTAGATGATCTCGAGCGGGCGCGGCAGCAGGCTGCGGAAGAGCGGCAGGCCCCAGGTCTCGAGCGCCTCGGGCAGCAGCGTGTGGTTGGTGTAGGCGAGCGTGCGACGGGTGATGTCCCAGGCCTCGTCCCACGGCAGCTCCCGCTCGTCCACCAGGAGCCGCATCAGCTCGGCCACCGCGATCGACGGATGGGTGTCGTTCAGTTGCACCGCGAAGATGTCCGGGAAGCGCGCGAGCGGCTGGCGTTTCAGGTCGAGCAGATGCAGCAGATTCTGTAGCGAGCAGGACACGAAGAAATACTGCTGCGCGAGGCGCAGGCGCTTGCCGATCTCCGGCTCGTCGTTCGGGTAGAGCACCTTGGACAACGTCTCGGAGATCATCTTCTGCTCGACCGCGCCGTAGTAGTCGCCGACGTTGAAGTCCTGGAAATCGAAGGACTCGACCGCCTCGCTCTTCCACAGGCGCAGGGTGTTGCAGGTGTTGACGCGGTAGCCGAGCACCGGCGTGTCGCAGGGCACGCCTTTGACCCGCCCGCCGGGCACCCAGCGCACGCGGTAGCGCCCGGCGGCGTCGGTCCAGGCCTCGGAGTGCCCGCCGAAATTGACGTAGAAACTCAAGTCCGGCGGCGAGACCTCCCACGGGTTGCCCTTCTGCAGCCATTTGTCGGTCACTTCCACCTGCCAGCCGTCGCGGATCTCCTGGTCGAAGATGCCGAACTCGTAGCGGATGCCGAAGCCGATGGAGGGCACCTGCAGCGTGGCGAGCGAGTCCAGAAAGCAGGCCGCCAACCGCCCGAGACCGCCGTTGCCGAGCCCCGGCTCCTCCTCGAGCGCGAGCAGCGCGTCGAGGTCCTGGCCGAGCGCTTGCATCGCCGTGCGCGCAGGCTCCTCGATGCCGAGGTTGACGAGGTTGTTGCCGAGTTGCGGGCCGGTGAGGAACTCTGCCGACAGGTAACAGGCGATCTTCACCTCCGGCGCGGCGTAGACCCCCACCGTGCTCACCCAGCGCGCCAGCATCCGGTCGCGCACGCTGTAGGCGAGCGCCATGTACCAGTCGTGGGGCGTCGCGATTGCCGGCAGACGCGCGAGCAGGCAGGCAAGGTTGTC
This sequence comes from Burkholderiales bacterium, assembly GCA_020848075.1. Classification (GTDB taxonomy): domain Bacteria; phylum Pseudomonadota; class Gammaproteobacteria; order Burkholderiales; family SG8-39; genus JAABRB01. The sequence goes on along the minus strand of JADLAV010000021.1, from coordinate 53,158 downwards.
GAGCACTGCGCGCTCGAGCGCCGCGGCCGAAAGGCCGGTGCGGGTCGGCTCGGGAATCGGAGGGCTCATGCTGGATGGCTCGCCCGCGGTCATTGTTGGGGCCCCGTCTTGCCTTGGGCTGCCAGCCAGCGCGCAGACGGGCGCAGGCGCGACAGGTTGTTCACGGTGGCTCAGAGGCCAAACAGGGTCTCGGTGAGAACGCGCTTGACCGCGTCCTCGTCGCCGAGGCTCACCGTAGTCGGCGCGCGGCTGGCGGGCGGCTCCGCGCTCATGGCTTATGCGTCCGTCGGCAAGGGGCGCCGGGTGTGCGCGGCGCGGCCATCAGTAGGGCCATACCCAGTTGGCGACCTCGGGCCGGTCGGTGCCGTGCTCGTGCGCGTAAGCGAGGTTGAGGATGATCTCGTTCTTCATCTGTTCCTTCAGGTGCGCGGCCTTGGTTTGCAGCCTTGGCACCCGGTCGATGACGTCGATCACGAGGTCGAAGCGATCCACCTGGTTGAGGATGGCCAGCTCGAGCGGCGTGTTGATGTTGCCTTTCTCCTTGTAGCCCCGCACGTGCAAGTTCTCGTGGTTCGCGAAGCGGTACGCGAGCTTGTGGATCAGCCAGGGATAGCCGTGGAAGTTGAAGATGATCGGCTTGTCCCGCGTGAACAGGCTGTCGAACTCGCGGTCGGTCGAGCCGTGCGGGTGCTCGGCCGCCGGCTGCAGCTTGTAGAGATCCACCACGTTGACGAAGCGCACCTTGAGATCGGGCACGTGCTCGCGCAGGATGGCGCTGGCCGCGAGCGCCTCCTGGGTGGCGACGTCGCCGCAGGAGGCGATCACCACGTCGGGCTCGACGCCCTCGTCGTTGCTCGCCCGGATCCAGATGCCGATGCCCTTCGCGCAGTGCACGACCGCCTCGTCGATGGTCGTGAACTGCAGGTGCTTCTGCTTGTCGGCGACGATCACGTTGATGCAGTCGGTCGAGCGCAGGCACCGGTCCGCGACCGCGAGCAGGGTGTTCGCGTCGGGCGGCAGGTAGACACGGACGACGCTCGGGCTCTTGTTCGTCGCGAGATCGATGAAGCCGGGATCCTGGTGCGAGAAGCCGTTGTGGTCCTGCCGCCACACGGTCGACGAGAGCAGGATGTTCTGGGAGGCGACCGAGGCGCGCCAGGGCACGTGATTCTTGGAGATGTCGAGCCACTTGGCGTGCTGGTTGAACATCGAGTCCACCACGTGCGCGAAGGCTTCGTACGTGTGGAAGATGCCGTGGCGGCCGGAGAGCAGGTAGCCCTCGAGCCACCCGACCAGCGTGTGCTCCGAGAGCATCTCCATCACCCGCCCGTCGCGCGCGAGCTCGCCGCCGTCGGCGTCCTCCGGGAGCATGTCCGCCATCCAGGTCTTCTTGCTGACCTCGTAGATCGCCTGCAGGCGGTTGGAGGCGGTCTCGTCGGGTCCGAACACCCGGAAGTTCGTCATGTTATTGCGCATCACGTCGCGCAGGAATTCGCCGAGCGGCCGGGTGTTCTCGTGCAGCACCTTGCCCGCCTGCTGCACGTTCACGGCGTAGCGGCGGAAGTCCGGCAGCTTCAAATCCTTGCGCAGCAGCCCGCCGTTCGCATGCGGGTTTGCGCTCATGCGGCGCGGCCCCGCAGGCGCGAGCGAGCGCAGCTCGGGCTTGAGCCGGCCGCCGGCGTCGAACAGCGCCTCGGGCTGGTAGCTTCGCATCCAGCTCTCGAGGAGCTTCAAGTTGGCCGGGTTGCCGCGCACGTCGGAGAACGGCACCTGGTGCGAGCGCCACGAGCCTTCGACTTTGTGCCCGCCGATCTCCTTCGGCCCGGTCCAGCCCTTGGGCGTGCGCAGCACGATCATCGGCCAGCGCGGCCGCTCGGCCTTGCCGCTGTCGCGCGCCTTGCGCTGGATGCCGCGGATCTCGGCGACGATCGCGTCGAGCGTCGCGGCCATCTTCTGGTGCATTTCGGCGGGGTCGGCGCCCTCGACGAAGTAGGCCTTGTAACCGTAGCCGGTAAAGAGCGCGTCCAGCTCCTCGTGGCTGATACGGGCGAGAACCGTGGGGTTGGCGATCTTGTAGCCGTTCAGGTTGAGGATCGGCAGCACTGCGCCGTCGCGGACCGGGTTGATGAACTTGTTCGAGTGCCAGGCGGTGGCGAGCGGACCGGTCTCCGCCTCGCCGTCGCCCACGACGCATGCGACGATGAGCCCGGGATTGTCGAGCGCGGCGCCGTAGGCGTGCGACAGGCTGTAGCCGAGCTCGCCGCCCTCGTGGATCGAGCCCGGCGTCTCGGGGGTGACGTGCGAGCCGATGTGGCCGGGGAAGGAGAACTGCTTGAGGAACTTCTGCATCCCCTCCGCGTCTTCGCTCTTGTCCGGATAGACCTCCGAGTACGTGCCCTCGAGATAGGCCGGGCCGAGCACGCCGGGGGCGCCGTGGCCGGGGCCGGCCATGAAGATCACGTCGAGATCGTCGCGCTTGATCACCCGGTTGAGATGCGCCCACACGAAGGAGAGCGCCGGGCTCGCGCCCCAGTGGCCAAGCAGGCGGTGCTTCACGTGCTCGGGCTTCAAGGGCTCCCTGAGCAGCGGGTTGTCCCTGAGATAGATCATGCCGACCGAGAGGTAGTTGCACGCGCGCCACCAGGCATCGATCAGGCGCAGCTCCTCGCTCGCGAGGGGGCTTTGGGCGGGGGGGTGCGAGGTTCCGGACTTGGCCATTCTGGGATCTCCTCCAGATCAAGTCGCGATCGAGCCGATCCAGCCGGTCCGGCTGGTGCCGGTTCACCGCCGGGGCGCGCCGACGGGGGACAGCGGTGAGCCCGCGCAAGAAATCGAAACGCTCGACAAGCTTGCGCCCCTCCACGCCGGACCGGAATCCAACCTAGGTAGGATTTCCGCCGCCTTCCTTCCGCATTAACGTTCCCCGTGCCTTGCGGATGTCGGGTGTCGCCGGGTCGCGCCGCGAAGCGGGCATCACAGTATCCGCCAGGGAAGGCGGGATCGTCTATGCCGGCTGACGCCGCGGCCTTTTCATGAACCTGGATGCCGCCCGATCAAGGGAACGGGAGATGTCCAATAGTGTGCTCACGCGCGCCGTCTACATCGTCGATGCCGACACGGCGGTGAAGCAGGGCCTCGCGCGGCTGGTGGACTCGGCCGGCCTCGAATCGAGGCCATGCGACTCCATCGACGCGTTCCTCGGTCAGGCGCCCGGCGCGCACGCGGCCTGCGCGCTGCTCGACGTTTCCGATCCGCGCCTGCGCGAGCCCGCGCTCCGGTCACGAGTGCGCGCCGGGGCGGAAGCCATTCCCATCATCGCGCTCTCCGCACGCGACGATCCGGCGACGCGGCGCACGGCGCGCGAGCTCGGCGCGCAGGCCTTCTTCCGCAAGCCGGTGGACGCCGCGGCGCTGCTCGACTCGATCGATTGGGTGATGCGCGCCGAGGCGCACGTCGGGGCGCCCTGATCCTGATCACCCTCGCAGGATGCGCGTCCGACCCCCGCTTCGGGCAGGCGGTCGACTGGATCGCGTGGCAGGAGGCGGAGAAGCAGCGCCTGGAGGCCATGGGGTTCCCGCAGTATATACGGGCGCAGACTAGGCGTTCACGCGCTCGTCCCCGGCTAACGAGGAGCGAGCGTCTCGTCGAGATCTCCGACGTCGGCCGCGCCTGCCCCTGACATTGCGCCCCGCGCGGCTCGCGCCGCGCCGTCGGACGGCGCGGCATTTGACAAATATCAATAATGCGCAATACAGTCGCTGCCTACTTCCGGCTCGATGCAGCGCGCCGGCGCGGGCGCGCTTGGACCACCCGTCGTGCGGTGCGCGAAACCGGATCCAAAGAGCGAGGAAATCGGCGGTGACTGTTACCGGGTGGACGGCCGCAACGGGCGAACCCGAGGGTGCGCAGACCCCCAGCGATCCGAGCCTGTCCGAGTGGGTTGCCTTCGAGCGTCTCCTGGCCGACGTTTCGGCGCGCATCGCCAACGCGGCGAACGGCGACATCGTGCCGGAAATCGACCGCGCGCTCGGGCGGCTGATGGATTTCTTCGGCTACGATCGCTGCACCTACAGCGAGTTCGCCGCCGACGGAACGCTGATCGTGCTGTGCTCGGTGGCGGTTGGTGGTCTCGAGCCGATTCCGCGAGGTCCGTTCGGCCCAGAGCTGACGTGGTTCCTGGGCGAGCTTCGCGCCGGCCGCACCGTCGCGTTGGCGGCCATACCGGACGAGCTGCCACCGGAAGCGACGGCGGAATCCGAACACTGCGGGCGGATCGGGCTGCGCTCGCATCTTTCCCTTCCGCTCCGTGCATCCAGCCGCGTGGCCGGCGTCCTCTCGTTCGCGGGGATGCGCAAGGCGCGCGCCTGGCCCCAGGACATAGTCACCCGGCTCACGATCGTCGGGGAGATCTTCACGAGCGCCATGGCCCGCGCGCGGTCCGACGAGGAGACGCAGCGGCTGCGGCGGCGGCTATGGCATGCGGACCGCGTCACGCGCATCGGTGCGCTCACGGCCGCGATCGCGCACGAGATCAATCAGCCGCTGGCGGCGATCCTCAGCAATGCGCAGGCCGGGCTGCGCTATCTCGACCGCGAGGGCGTCTCGCCGGAGGCGGTCCGCGCGATCCTCGAGGCCGTCGTGCGCGACGACAAGCGGGCGGCGGAGACCATCCGGACCATACGCGTCCTCGCGCGGAGCGACGAGACCGGACGCGCGCGGATCGACCTCGCCGAGACGATCCGCCAGCTCCTCCCGCTGCTCGCAACCGAGCTCGAGCGCCAGGGGATTCGCATCGAGACCCAATTCGAGCACGGGTGCCGGGTCGTGGCGGACAAGGCGCAGATCGAGCAGGTCGCGCTCAACCTGATCCTCAACGCTGCCGCCGCGATGCAGGCATGCCCGCAGGGGGACCGCCGCCTGCGCCTGTCCGTCTCCCGCAGCAGCGAGGGTTGCGTCGCCGTCGCGGTGTGCGATTCGGGACCAGGGATCGCGGCCGAGCACCTCGACGCCGTCTTCGAGCCGTTCTGGACGGCGCGCAGTGACGGGCTCGGGCTCGGACTCGCGATCTGCCGCTCGATCGTGCACGCGCATGGCGGCGGCATCTGGGTCGAGCCGAATCGCGATCGCGGCGTCACCTTCCGCTTCGAGCTCCAGGGCGAGGCGGGCGCGGGGGACATCCGGCATGCGGCAGTGCCGGCAGCGGAAGCCGCGCCGGAACATCCGCCCCTGGCAACCGCTGCGGAGCCCACGGTCTGCGTCGTCGACGACGACGCCGCGGTCCGCGAAGGTCTCGCCCGCCTGCTTGCGGCCGCGGGGTGGACCGTGGCCACGTACGCGTCCGCGAGCGAGTTCCTCGAGCGCGGGTCCCTCGCGGACGTCGCATGCATCCTGCTCGACAATCGGATGCCGGGCATGTCTGGCCTCGAGCTGCAGCAAGAGCTGGCGAGCAACGGTGTCGCGGCGCCGGTCGTGTTCCTCACGGGGCAGGGAGATGTTGCGACGGGCGTGAGCGCGATGAAGCGCGGGGCGGTGGATTTCTTGATCAAGCCGGTCGACCACGAGGTCCTCGTCGCCGTGGTCCGCAAGGCGCTCGAGCGCCATGCCAGCGCGCGTACGCGGGCGCTCGAACGGGATGCGTCGAGAGCGCTGGTCAGCCGTCTTTCCGCGCGCGAGCGCGAAGTCATGGAGCTCGTGATCCGGGGCCGGTTGAACAAGCAGATCGCCGCCGACCTCGACATCGCGGAACAGACGGTCAAGCAGCACCGGGGCCGGGTGATGGAGAAGATGGAGGTCCGTTCCGTCGCCGAGCTCGTGCGGGTCTGCGCAGCCTCGGGGCTCCTCGTTGACCCGGCGAACCCCGGCAACAGCATCCCGACCACCTGAGCTTCGGGCCGACGTCCGTGCGTGCGGCTGGGGGATCCCACCAAAGTAGGATTCCCCTGTCGTGCACTCCCGGTAGAGTGGTCGCCGCGAGACCCGCGACCGAGGCAGGGGGGTGAAACCGTGAAGGCGAAAGCGAAAGCGAAGGCGCCCGACGCAAGCGGCGTGGCACCGGCGAAGAAGCTGACACGCAAGGCCTACGACAAGGCGCTCGCGAAGCTGCACGTCGAGCTCGTCAAGCTCCAGGAGTGGGTCAAGTACAAGGGGCTCAAGGTCTGCGTCGTCTTCGAAGGCCGCGACGGCGCCGGCAAGGGCGGCACCATCAAGGCGATCACCGAGCGCGTGAGCCCGCGCGTGTTCCGTGTGATCGCTCTGCCCGCGCCGACTGAGCGCGAGCAGAGCCAGATGTACGTGCAGCGCTACCTCCCGCACCTGCCGGCGGCCGGCGAGGTGGTGATCTTTGATCGCAGCTGGTACAACCGCGCGGGCGTGGAGCGCGTGATGGGGTTCTGCACCGAGGAGATGGCGCAGAAGTTCCTGAAGGCCGTGCCGCTCGTCGAGAAAGCGATGGTGGATTCAGGAGTCCAGCTGATCAAGTATTGGCTGGAAGTGAACCCGGAGGAGCAGACCCGCCGGCTCGAATCGCGTATCGACGACGGACGCAAGATCTGGAAGCTCTCGCCAATGGACCTCAAGTCCTACAGCCGCTGGTACGACTACTCGCGGGCGCGCGACGAGATGTTCAAGGCGACCGACACCGGATTCGCACCGTGGTACGTGGCGAGGTCGGACGACAAACGGCGGGCGCGCCTCAACATCATCGGCCACCTCTTGAGCCAGATCCCCTACAAGAGCGCGCCGCGCGAGAAGGTGACGCTGCCCAAGCGGCAGAAGCCCGGCGGCTATCGTGAGCCGGACTATCCGTTCAAGTTCATCAAGGAGCGGTTCTAACGCGGGCCGCACGGCTTGGCGGCAGTGGGACGAATCTCGTCGAACGCCAAGGCCAGGAAATCATCCCATGTCGGGTGTGGGATCACCAATCGGGGCGCACCCTCGCGGTCGCGGACGCGACGGACTGACAAGTGAACGGTCCGATTCCGGAATGGGTGCTCACCGCGTTCGCCGCGGTCACTGTCTTCACGGTGATGTTCACGCTGGGCCTCGGCATCGCGCCCCGCGAGCTGCGGTGGATCTGGCAAAGACCAGGTCCGATGATCCGTGGCCTGTTCTCCGTGCTGATCGCCGTTCCGGCGCTCGCGCTGCTGGTCGCGACGTTCAACGATGCGTCGCCAGCCGTCAAGGCAACGGTTCTCGCCTACCTCGTGGTTTCGGTGTTCGCAATCCTTCCCTACGTCGCCTGGCGCCGCCGTGCCGGCAAAGGGGCGTCGCAGACGAACTGACCTCGCGAGTACGCGCCCAGGCGCGCGCGGACGTTCCGAGCGAACGCCGGCTCCCACGCCGGCTCGTTTCACTTCTTGATCTTCGTGATCTTGTTGCCCTGGATGCCGAGCGCGTACATCGCGCCCTTCTGGTCGAAGATGAACGCGTAGATCTTGTCCTTCACCGTCGTCGTGGTCGTCGACTTGGCAAGCCCTTGATCGGCGACCACGACCGAGGGCCCGACGCCCACCTCGAATCCCTCGCTCTTATCGAGATACGCGAGCGTGTCCTCGCTCAGGAAAAACATCGCGTACCCGTATTTCTGTGCGCCGGCTTGCAGCCCCACGGACGCCCCTGCGGTGTTGTAGTAGGCGACCGCCTTGCCGCTGCGGTAGAGGACGCCCTCGCCGTACTGGCCGCCGATGCCAAGCCCAGCCTTGACGACGCTCGGAAAGACGAGGACGGCGACCGCATCCTTGCCGATCGACTTGGCCCCGGGGTTCTTCGCGTAGAGCGCGTTGAGCGCCTTCTGGGCTTCGCGATTCAGCTCGGCCGCGGTGGCGGCGGCCGCGGGCTGCGGCACAACCAGCGTCGCCGTGGCGACCAACACCAGCAGGATGGAGAGTGAGCGGAGCAAAATGGTCATTGAAGTCTCCTTGCGGAAGGATTGGAATCTGGATGTCTGCACGGCCGTCGATACCGGTACTGGCGGGCCCCGGCGCGCGGGGCCGCCGCTCCATCGCGAGTCGGCTCAGCGGCCCATACGCCGGTCGTACGCCTGCGAGAACCGGTTGCTGAGCCCCGGGTCGCGCTGCGTCGGCCCCTTGGCATCGAATTGGACGCGCACGCTGCCGTCGGCCTGACGCGCGACGGCCACGGTCACGTCGATGCCGTCCTTGCTGCCGCGGATGAGCCCGGTCGCGGGGTCCGCCGACGCGACCTGGACGCCGGCGTCCTGCGCGCCGCCGACCGCGGCACTCCACGCGCGGTCGAACTTCGACGGCGCGCCGGAATACACGGGCACCGGCTCATAGACGACGCAGCCCGCCTGCAGCGCGCTGCCCACAAGCAATGCGGCGATGATGCGAAGCGTTCGAAACATGGATGCTCCCTTGCCGACCGGGCCGAGAGCGGGTGGGATGATCATCATCGTACGCACCTCCTTGCGGCCGGCCGTGGCCACGTTGAGTGAACCGAAGAACGTCATCGCCATGAGCGGGCCGAAGATCGCCTCGGAGACGCGGTCGATCGGCTCGTGGACGCGTACCCGCTCATCCTCATCCGGCGTTGCCGAGCATCACTTGCGCTGCGTTTGCTGGCCAGCCTGGTAGCCCTGCTTGTAGGCCTGCTCCTTCTGCTTTTCCTGGTTATCGACGATCAGGCCGCCGAGCAGACCGACACCCGCGCCGATCAGGGCGCCCGTTCCGGTGTCTCCGGCGATCGCGCCAATGACCGCACCGCCGGCCGCGCCCATGGCGGTGCCGGTCATCGCGCGCTGCTGCGTATCGGTCATTCCCGCGCAGCTCGAGAGCAGGACGGCGCCGGTGACGACGCCGATGGCAACATTTCGCTTCATTTCAGTGCTCCTCTGTCGAGTTCGCCGTGCGGCGCTCATTTGCAGGGCCAGGTCGCCGTCGCAAAGCGGATGATCCCGTCGAGCGGCGGTTCCGACGCGTACTGCGGGTGGTTGCGATGCCAGTCGACCAGCATCCCGATCACCTGGTCGCGCGTGAGCTTCACGCCTTCCGGCGGGCAGAACAGCCGGTTGCGGAACACGCGCCCCGTGACCGCGGCGTACTGGTCCATGCCGACGTAATAGCCATGGCAGAAATGGATCGCCGCGACCGCGTCGGGATCGTCCCGGCTCACGCCGCAGAGCGCGATCAGGTCGCCGGTCGTGCGCAGCATGAAATTCTCCTTGGTGATAGGCGCTGCCGATGCGCCGGCGGACAGCAAGAGCGCGGCCGCGCCGGCGAGCAAAGCACTTCCCTTCATGGTCAACCTCCTTCGTGGGCAATCGTCATCGGGCGCGCTCCCGGGCCTTCGCCCCAGCCTCGCGCTCGAATCCGTCTCAGGGGCGTGGCCGCGTCACTCATGCGGCCGCGGGGATAAAGTGGACCATCCAGGGTCACTGCGGCGCCCCGCTCGCGGCGGCCCCGCCGGGCGCCGCTGCCTGCGGCGCGGGCCCGCGCTCGTCGAAGCTCCCCCCTAGGGCGAGGTACAGGTTCACCCGCTGCACGAGACGCTCGCTCCGCACGCGCAGGAGCGCGGTGCGCGCTGCGTCGAGGGCGAGCGTCTGCTGCTGCACGGCGCGCAGATCGCCCGATCCGACCCGGTACCGGACGTTCGCGAGCTCGAGCGCCCGCTCGTTCTCCGCCACGGCCCGTTGCAGGATGGCTTCACGCTCCGCGAGCGCGAACTCGGCCGACAACGCGTTCTCCACTTCGCCGAACGCGCGCGCGCCGATGCGCCCGTAGTCGGCCATCGCCTGCTTCTGCTCCGCGGTCCGCACTTCGACCTGGGCCTGCAGCTGGCCGCCGAGATAGATCGGCGCGAGCAGCGACGCGCCCGCGCTCCACACCGGGTTGTCCCGCTCCTTGAGCACGAAGAGCTCGCTCGAGATGCTGGATAGGGCGGCGGTGAGCGAGATCCGCGGCAGCCGCGCCGCCTTCGCCTCCTCGACGCGATAAAAAGCGGCGGCGACGCGCCGCTCGGCCGCCACGACATCCGGACGGCGCTCGAGCAGCTCGGAGGGCATTCCCGCCGGCACCGGTCCGGGCATCGCCGCAAGGTGCGCCGGCACGCTCACCGCGGCGGCGGGATAGCGGCCAGCGAGCGCCTCGAGCGCGCGCAACGACTGCTGGTAGGCGAGCTCGAGATTCTGCACGCTGTCCCGGTAGGTCGCCAGGCTCGCCTGCGCGAGACTCACGTCGTACTCGTCGCCGTTGCCGACGCGCAGCCGGTCCTGCGCGAGGGCGAGCTGGCGGTCGGATGCGGCAACCATGTTTTCGGCGATGGCTCGATGCAGCCGCGCCTCGGTCGCCAGGAACCAGCTCTTGGCGACGAGCGCCGCCATCGACTGCCGCGCGTACTCGGCATCGAGTGCGGCGGAGTCGTATTGCGTCTGCGCGGCCTCGCGACCGGCGCGCACGCGCCCCCACAGATCGAGCTCCCAGTTGACGAACAGGCCGACGCCCTGCAATCCGCTCGAGTCGCCGCTCAGCTTGCCGCCGCCGCGCGCGAGCAGATTCACCTGCGGATAGAGCGTCGCGCCGGCGACCTTGACGTAGGCGGCGGCCTGCTCGACGCGCGCCGCCGCGACCTGCAGATCGGGGTTGAATGCGAGCGCCTCCCGGACGAGAACATCGAGCTGCGGATCCTTGAAGCCGGCGAGCCAGCGATCGGCGACGGTGCCGGAGGCCCCCGCACCTTGCGCGGCCCAACCGGTCGGCGCCGCGAGGTTCGGCATCGCCTGCTTCGCAAGCTCGGCGCGCTCGGGCGGAGTCTGCAGCGCGCAGCCCGCGAGACTCGCTGCGACCGCCGCCAGGATCGCGCAAGGCGTGCGCATTTGTCAGTGCAGCTTGAGGATCAGGTAGTTGAGATACGAGCCGACGCGAAGGATCACCTTGCGGATGATGTGGATCGCGTGCACGTGCTCGGTGTAGATGGCGGCCTGCCCAGCGGCGCCGGCAGCGAGGAAGACCGCCTTGTCGCGCTCCGCGATGTCGAACTTCACCGCGTACCGGCCCGCGGGCATCGCCAGGAAGCCGGTCATCGGGATCGTCCCGCTCGCCGGGATCTGCCCCAGCCCCTGCGCCCAGACGATCGAATCGACCTTGCCCTTGATGATCCGGCCGGGGAGCGTTTCGAGCGCGAACTCGACCTCGTTGCCCGGCTCGACCTTCTGCAGCTCGTTCTGGTGATAGAGCGCGACCACCTGGCCGTCCGCCTCGACGAGCGTCATCACCGCGTTGAATGGAATGGCCGCCACGAAGGCGCCCGCCCGCAGCTGCAGGTTGATCACGTAGCAGTCGCAGGGCGAGCGGGTCGTCGTCTCGCCGAGCAGCCATCTTGCGTTCTCGAGCTGGGCGCGGATCTGCGCGACCTGCGCATACTCGCCGTTCACCTTCGCACCGAGCTTCTGCTGGACCTGCTGCTCGCTCGCCAGGGCCTGCGCCTCCGCGGCATGCGCCTGCGCCTCCACGCTGCGCGCGGCATCGTACTGGCCCTCCAGCTCCTGGACGTCGGTCTCGGCTCGTTCGAGGTCGAACTTGGTGCCCGCACCGGTCTTCGCCAGCTCCCGGTGCTGCTCGACCCGCTTGCGCGCGAGCTCGAGCCGCGCGCCCACCTCGCGTGTGCGGCTCACGGCCTGTGCGATGCTGCTCCGCGTCTCGGCGACTTTCGCCTTCGCGCCCTTCGCCTGCTCTTCCAATTCCCGCTGCTGCGCCTGCGCGCTCGCGAGCTGCGCCTCGAGGGTATTGACATCGAGCTGGTAGGGCATCGGGTCGACCCGGAACAGGACATCGCCCTTCCTGACCAGCACGTTCCCTTCCACGACCGGCACCTCGATCACCCGGCCTCTCACCTGGGAGACGATCGGAATCGTGTACTTGTAGACGCGCACGTCGGCCGATGACGGGGCGACGACGTTCAGCAGCAGGATGAGCACCGTCAGCCCGACGATCGGGATGACGACGACGGTGACCTGGCTCACGATGTTCCAGGGCAGCCACTTGAACTTGATGAAGATCAGCCAGACGATGGCCGAATAGATGCCGAGCAGGAGAATTTCCATTACGCCCGGCCTTCCTCGTCCGTCGCGGCCGGCGCACGCGCCGCGGTCTCGCCGGCGCCGACCCTGCCGAGCTCGTCCTTGAGGCGCTGGAGATTCGGCGACAGGCCGCCCCGCGCCGCCATGGCCTCGAGATCTGCCCGCAAGTGGTCGATCTCCTCCTGCACCAGCACGCCTTCGCGGTGCTTCTCGGCCATCTCCGCGAAGTAGTCCTCGTGCTTGTCGGTGCCGTAGGCGACCCGGTACGCGACGGGCTTCGTATAGGCCCACAGCCACGCGATCGGCCACAGCAGGCCGCCGAAGACGAGCGAGAGCAGGCAGAGCGTCTGGATCGCGTCGCGCTGCGGGTGGTGACGCTTGTGCGCGATCTTCTCGGGCAGAACGTGAACCAGCCAGAATACGGCGATCCCGATCACCGGCACCACGATCAGGACGATGATCGTGAGCACGTCGGCGGCGGTGTCGAGCGCCTCGCCCGACAGGAATGCGGCGCGGGCCGTGGAGCTGGCGAGGGCCGCAGCCGCACAACCTAGTAGTCGAACCGCGCCACGCGCCGGTCGACGAGAAAACCGCCCTTTCAAGTATCCCCCCGTCAGATCTGATGCTCAGGGAACCTCTGAAGAACCCTGTCATTCCCGCGAAAGCGGGAATCCAGCTCGCGCGCAATCAACGAGTTGCTGGATGCCCGCCCCCCGATCACGGCATTCGGGGGTAGGCTTCGCGGGAATGACTTAATCAGAGCGTCCTAAGCGTCCTCCCCCGGCGACATCCTGCTTTCTCCGGGTGGCCAGACGAAATCCCACCAAAGTAGGATTCTAACCCCCCCTCCGGGTACGCTTGCTTTCCGGGGCGCTCGGCACGCCGGATCGGGTACGGCGATCTCGTCCCGAAGACGCCGCTCGCTCGGGCGCTGGCGACGACGCGAAGCAACCGCGAGCGGTGAGCAGGACCCCTGCCACAACTCGCACCTCGAGTCATGCCGCGTCATTGCCTCGCCGCGAGCATCGGGCCGATGAGGAGCCACGCGAAGGCGGTCACGATCGCGATCCCCGCCAGGTTGAGGAGAAAACCGGCGCGGACCATCTGCGGGATGGTCACAAGGCCGGTGCCGAACACGATTGCGTTCGGCGGCGTGCCCACCGGCATCATGAACGCCAAGCTTGCCGCGAGGGTGCAGGGCAGGAGCAGCAGCCCTGGCGGCACGCCGAGCACCGGCGCGAGCGCGGCCATGATGGGAAGCATGGTAGCCACCTGCGCCGTGTTGGAGGTGAACTCCGAGAGAAAGACGGTGAGCGCCACGACCGTCGCGATCACGGCAAGCGTCGGCCAGCCGCCGAGGCCCCGCGCGTAGCTGCCGATGAAGGCGGCGACGCCATTCGCCTCGGTGGCCGCGGCAAGGGCGAGTCCGCCGCCGAACAGGACGAGGACGCCCCACGGGAGTTTGACCGCCGTCGCCCAGTCCATGACGAAGAGGCGTCGCTTCCGGTCGAGAGGGAAGAGAAACAGCGCGATCGCGGCGCCCACCGCAATGCCGGTGTCCGAGAGGTGCTTGAGCGGCGCGACGCCGCCGATGTCGATCTGCGCGAGCAGCGGCCGGAAGGTCCACAGGAAGGCCGTGACCGCGAACACTGCGAGCGTCGCGCGCTCGCCGTGGTTCAATGGGCCCAGCTTGCGGTACTCCGCCTCGACGTACGCGCGCCCGCCCTGGATTTCGCCGACCCGCGTCGGAAAAAGGACTCGGGTGGTGATCCACCAAGTGAGCGGCAGGAAGACCAGCATCAGCGGCACACCGAAGATCATCCACTTCGCGAACGAGACCTCGACGCCGTAGGTCTGCGCCATGAAGCGCACCAGGATCCCGTTCGGCGGCGTGCCGATGATGGTGGCGACCCCGCCGATCGACGCGGCGTAGGCGATGCAAAGCAGGAGCGACAGCGCGAAGTTCCGCTCGTCGATGTCCTCCTGCGGGATCGCGCCGAGCTCGCGCAGCGTCTTTCCCGTGCGCCGCTTGAGCGCGAGGTCGACCACGGAGAGGGCGATGGGGACCATCATCGCGGCCGTGGCCGTGTTGGACACCCACATGCTGAGAAATGCGGTCGCCCCCATGAAGCCGGCGACGATCGCCGAGGGACGCGATCCCACGAGCCGCAGCGTCAGGAACGCGATGCGGCGGTCGAGGCCCCAGCGCTGGATCGCGAGCGCCAGCACGAAGCCGCCGACGAAGAGGAAGATCACGTCAGCGCCGTAGTTCGCGGTGGTCGCCGCGAGCGGCATCACGCCGAGGAGCGGGAACGCGAGGATCGGCAGCAGCGACGTCACCTCGATTTCGACCGCCTCGGTCATCCACCAGATGGCCATCCAGACCATCATCGCGAGGGTCGCGCGCCCGGCATGGGTGAGCGGCACCGCCTTGCCGGCCGCCTCGGCAAATTCGAGCGGCAGCGCCACATAACATGCCGCCGCGAGGAGCGGCCCGAGCGCCAGGCCGGCGCGGCGAACGGCCATCGCGGCGGACGCGTCGGTCCCGGTCTCGCGCGTCACGGCCGGCTCGCTCACTCGCGCCGCGCGGGACGTCGGACGCCGGCGCGGGCTCACCCCCGCACGGCCACCCACGGCAATCCGATCACGAGCAGCGCCACGATGTAGATGACCCCGAAGATCGCGCCGAGCTGCCAGAACTTGCCCGACGGGATGTACCCGCTGCCGTAGTAGACCGGGCTCGGGCCGGTGGCGTACGGGGTGAGGATGCCCATGATCCCGAGGGTGAGGAGCAGTGCCCCCGCGAACTGCTGCATCGGCATTCCCGGCACCGTCGAGCCGACGGTGAGCATCACCGGCAGGAGCGCGGTCACGTGCGCGGTAACGCTCGCGAACATGTAGTGCAGGAAGTAGAACACCAGGACGAGGACGATCATCGCGGCGATCGGCGGGACGCCGGCCATGTGCCCGGCGATCACGTCGGCGAGCCACTTCACGAAGCCGACGCGATTCAGGCCGTCGGCGAGCGCGACTAGCGTCGCGAACCAGGCGAGCGTGTTCCACGCCTGCTTGTTCGCGGTGACGTCCTCCCATGTCACGACCCCGGCGACGAGCATCAGGGCGATCACGATGAGCGCCGCCGTCGTGGCGTCGACGTAGGCGCCGCCGAAGATCCACAGCGACAGCGCCACCACGACCAGGATCGCGAGGGTCCACTCGCGCGGTGTCACCGGGCCCATCTTCGCGAGCTCGCCCCCGGCCCACTTCGGCACCTCCTCGCCCGACTTCACCTCGGGCGGGTACAGGAAGTACGCGAGCAGCGGCACCGCGATGAGGAGCAGGATGCCGACCGGCGCGAACGCGGCGAACCACTGCATCCAGCTGTACTCGATTTTCACGGTCTTCTGGGCGAGCTCGAGCGCGAGCAGGTTGGGGGCGAGCGCGGTGAGGAACATCGAGCTCGTGACGCAGGTGGCGGCGAGCGCGGTCCACATGAGGTAGCCGCCGATGCGCCGGGCCGACGGGTCGTTCGGCTTCGAGTCGTACAGCGGCGGCAGGTTCTTGATCACCGGGAAGATCGTCCCGCCGCTGCGCGCCGTATTGGAGGGCGTGAACGGCGCGAGGATCACATCGGCGACGGTGATCGCGTAGCCCAGCGTGAGGGTCTTGCGGCCCATCGCCCTGACGAGCAGGAGCGCGATGCGCCGTCCGAGCCCGGTCTTCTCGTAGCCCATGGCGAACATGAAGGCGCCGAAGATCAGCCACACCGTGGTGTTCGAGAAGCCCGACAGCCCCCACCGGATCGCCTCTGCCGGCCATTTGGACCCGGCCTTCGCCACCTGCTCCGGAGAGAGATAGACATGGTTCGCGAGCACGACGACGAGCGTGATCCCGATCAGCCCGATCGCCCCGCCGGGCAGCGGCTCGAACATCAGGCCGATGATGACGCCGGCGAAGATCGCGAAGTAGTACCAGGCATGCTGCGGCAGCCCTGCGGGCGGGGGAATGAGCGCGAGGACGACGGCGACAGCGACGGGTAGCCCGGCCTTCCACCAGATGTTCATCGCTGTTCTCCTAACCCCGCATGGCCTACTTCCACCCCAGCGCGGCCATCTTGCGGCGGATGAACGCGAGCTGCGTCTGCAACGGCAGGTCCTTCGGGCAGACGTCGTGGCAGGCGAGCAGCGACATGCAGCCGAAGACGCCGCTGTCGTCGCCGATCACCTCGTAATAGTCCCCGTCGGTGCGCGCATCACGCGGATCGAGGCGGAAGCGCGCGATCTTGTTGATGCCGACCGCGCCGATGAAGTCCTCCCGCATGCGCGCGGACCCGCAGCCGGCCACGCAGCAACCGCATTCGATGCAGCGGTCGAGGAGGTAGATCTCCTCGGCGAGCTCGGGCTCCATGCGCTCCTCGATGCGCTTGAGATCGACCTCGGCCGACTTCATGTGCACCCAGGTCTGCAACCGCTCGCTCATCGCGCGCATCCACTTGCCGGTGTTCACCGAGAGGTCCGCGATCAGCTCGAACACCGGCAGCGGCGCGAGGGTGAACGACGCCGGCAGGTCCTTCGTCTGCGTGCGACAGGCGAGGCCCGGCCGGCCGTTGATCATCATCGCGCAGCTGCCGCAGATGCCGGCGCGGCAGACGAAATCGAACTGCAGCGACGCGTCCTGTTTCTCGCGGATCTCGTTGAGCGCGATGAAGAGCGTCATGCCGTCCGCCTCCTCGAGCTCGTAGGTCTGCATGCGCGGCGCGGCCCCGGGCTCCTGCGGGTTGTAGCGCAGGCAGCTGATCTTGAGCTTGCGGTGCTCGCCGTTGGTCACGATGCGGCCCTCTTCGCGACGGCTTGCGGAAAACGCTCGTCGATGCGCTCGTTCTGCCCGCGGAAGCGCGCGGGCAGCAGGTGCTCGTAGGGCATGAGCTTCGCCTGGAGCGCGAACCGGTCGAGCCCGGCCTGCTTCCGGATCGCGTCCACCTCCGCCACGCGGCCCGGGGTGTCGGGGTGATCGACGTAGTCCTTCGACCCGTAGCCGCGCCAGCCCGGCGGCAGCTCCATCTTCCTCACGTCGAGCGGCTCGTAGGCGAGCGTCGGCAGCGTGTCGTTCTCGCTCTTCCAGGTCGCGAGCGTGCGCCTGAGCCACTCGGCGTCGTTGCGCCGCGGGAAGTCCTGGCGGGAATGCGCGCCGCGGCTCTCGGTGCGGGTGAGCGCGCCGTAGGCGATCGCGACCGCGACCTTCAGCATCTTCTGGACGCGGTAGCCGGCGACGAGCTCCGGGTTGGCCCCGCGCGCCCGGTAACGCAGCCCGATGTTGCGGCTGCGCACCAGCAGCTTCTGCAGCGAGTCGACCGCCCGCTCGAGATCGCCTCCGATGCGGAAGATGCCGACCTGCGCGGTCATGATCTCCTGCATCGCCACGCGCAGCGCGGTGGCGTCCTCGGCGCCCTTGCCGGAGAGCATCGCGTCGAGCTTCGCCCGCTCGCGGTCGAGGAACTCGCGCACGAGCCCCATCGGCACGGCTGCCGCGTTCTCGGGCCGGTCGCAGAAGTCGCCGATGAACTCGCCGACGATCATCCCCGCGACGACGGTCTCGGCCACCGAGTTCCCCCCGAGCCGGTTGAAGCCGTGCATGTCCCAGCACGCCGCCTCGCCCGCGGCGAAGAGGCCTTTCAGCGTCGGGCTCTCGCCGGTGTAATCGGTGCGCACGCCACCCATCGTGTAGTGCTGCGCCGGGCGCACCGGGATCATCTCCTTCGTCGGATCCAGCCCGAGGAAGTAGTGGCAGATCTCGTACACCTCGCGCAGGTTGTGCTTGATGTGGTGCTCGCCGAGCAGCGTGATGTCGAGCCAGATGTGCTCGCCGAAGCGGCTCTTGACGCCCTTGCCCTTGTGGATGTGCTCCTCCATCCGGCGCGACACCACGTCGCGCGAGGCGAGCTCCTTTTTCTCCGGCTCGTAGTCGGGCATGAAGCGGTGGCCGTCCACGTCCTTCAGCAGCCCGCCATCGCCGCGGCAGCCCTCGGTGACGAGGATGCCCGCCGGGAAGATGCCGGTCGGGTGGAACTGCACCGCCTCCATGTTGCCGAGCGCGGCCACCCCGGTTTCCAGGGCGATGGCGTGGCCCATGCCTTCGCAGATGACCGCATTGGTGGTGACGCGGTAGAGACGTCCCGCCCCGCCGGTGGCGATCGCGGTCGCCTTCGCCACGTACGCGACGAGCGCGCCGGTGACCAGGTCGCGGACGATCGCCCCATAGCAGCGTCCGCCGTCGTGGATCAGCGCCAGCGCCTCGGTGCGCTCGTGCACCGGGATCGCCTCCGCGATCGCGCGGTCCGCGACCGTGTTGATCATCGCGTGGCCGGTCCCGTCGGACACGTAGCAGGTGCGCCACTTCTTGGTGCCGCCGAAGTCGCGCTGCGCGACCGTGCCGTGCGCCTCGTCGCGCTCGGTGATCGTGACCTTCTGGCCGTTGATGATGACGTCGCGGTCGCCCCTGCGCACCCGGCTCCACGGCACGCCCCACGCGGCGAGCTCGCGCACCGCCTTCGGCGCGGTGTTCACGAACATCCGTACCACGTCCTGGTCGGCGCCCCAGTCGGAGCCGCGCACCGTGTCCTCGAAGTGGACGTCCTCGTTGTCGCCCTGCCCCTTGATCACGTTCCCGAGGCTCGCCTGCATGCCGCCCTGGGCAGCCTTGGAGTGCGAGCGCTTCGCCGGCACGAGCGACAGGATGATCGCGGCGTGGCCGCGCCGCTTCGCTCCGATCGCCATGCGCAGTCCGGCGAGCCCGCCCCCGATCACCAGGACGTCGGTGTAGACGACGTTCATTTCGGGGTCTCCCTCATCCAGGAAGGCCACCACCACGGCGGCGGCGCCTGCGGCGGGTTCACCAGCCATGCCGGGGTGTAACGGCCGCCGGGGTCGTCGCGCCGGTCATAGCCGATCTTCATGTATGCGGCGAGGGTAGTCACGCCCAGGACGAGGAAGAACGCCGTCACCACCCACTTCGCGGCCTTCAGCCGCTTGCGGCTCGCGTCCGCGTCCTTGCCCTCGAGCCAGCCCCACTTCACCGCGAGGCGATAGAGGCCGATGCCGCCGTGCAATTCCACGCAGAACAGCGCGACGAGGTAGAGGGGCCACCACCGGCCGGTCCAGACCCGGTCGGCCGACTCGAAGGGTCCGATGTCGCCCGGGTGCATGAGCATCTGGTAGAGGTGCACCGTCGCGAGGAAGAAGAGGGCGAAACCGGTCACGAACTGCACCCACCACAGCGTCGTGTCCCCGTGCTTGAGCAGGTTCTTGTGGCCGATGAACATGCGGTACTGCCGGTAGTTCGCCGGGAACTTGCGCATCGCCAGAAACGCGTGCAGCACGAAGATCACGAGCACCCCGAACACCACCATCGAGACAATGCCGGGGAAGGCGCGTCCGAAAAAGAAATACCCCTCGAACATCTTGGTAATCGCCCACATGAAGTCCTTGCTCACCAGGATCGACGAGACGAAGAACATGTGGCCCCACATGAAGAGCGCGAGCACGAGCCCGCTGAGGCTCTGCGTGAGATCCATCCGCGCCGGCCACCGGCTCTTTCTCGGCCGGTCGGCGAGCCCGACCCCTGCGATCACTTCGGCGCCCGTTTGCATACGCGCTCCTCACGTGAGCGGTGCCGCGCTATGGCGAGCACACGCATGACGAAAATTCTCCACCTGGACGCGAGATCCGTGCTTGAGCTTGATCAAGCGGCGCGGCGGATTCCTTGCACTTGGGCTAACCCTCGTCCCGAGTCCGCGGGTACGACTCTCGAATCAGCGCCGCAAGCACGAGGGCGGCGACGAGTCCCCATGTCAGCGGACGGAACGCTTCCATCGCGAGGGTCATCGTGACCGCCGCTCCGGCGGCGACCGCATCGGCTGCGATCTGCCCCGGACGCGCGATCAGGAGCCCGCTGACCAGAAACATGGTGCCGTTCACGATCGCCGCCGACGTGCCGATCCGGTCGAGGCTGACCACGTCCCCGGCGGCGCTGAAAGCGAGCATGTGCGCGGCCGCGCCGAGCCCGAACAGGAACCACAGGGCCATCAGCGCCGCCGAGGGGAGCCCCGGCGCGTAAACGAGCGCGAGCAACGCGGCGAGTTGCAGGCCGATTCCCGCCATCGCGGGCAGCTTGCGGAGCCGCACGGCATCCGACCAGCGAGGGACCAGGATGCAGCCCACGGCGAGCCCGAGCCAGAGCACCGATGCGGCGAGATTGGCAGTGCTCTCCGGGAGGCCGCGCACGAGAATCAGCTTCGGCGCCCAGACGACGCCGGCGGCGAGCAGCGCGCCGAAGCACAGAGCGCCGTACGCTGCGGCGATCCAGACGTGGCCGATCCTGGCGACCTCGAGGATGCCGATGACGACCTCTCGCAGGAACGCGACGATGCCGTGCTGAATCCCGCGCACCGGCGCCGGATCCCGGATGAACGCGAGCCCGACTCCGAGCAGCACGATGCCGAAGGCGCCGATCCAGTCGAACAGCTCGCGCCACGAGGCGTACTGCAACGCGAAGCCGATCAGGTTCTGGCTGAACGCGGAAAACGCCGAGGCAAGGCATTGCACCAGGCCGAACATGACGCTGAAGTTCGCCATGCCAAACCACTGTCCGCCCACGTAGCCCGCGCCGACGAAGCCGGCGCACGCCCCGAGCGCGAGGATGAGCTGGGCCGCGATCAGCGTTTCGAACGCCCCGGCGTGCGCGAACACGAATACGCCGAGGGTCACGAGCGCGATCGCCGGCGGCAGCACGCGCCGCGCGCCGAGTCGATCGAGCAGGGCGCCACTGAAGAGCTGGAACACCGCGAAAGACCAGGTGTACGCCGCCGCGACGAGACCGACCTGGACGACCGAGAGCCCCACGTCCTTCCGGACCGCGGCGTTCACGATCGAATAGCCGGTCTGGAAGCTGAAGAGGTAGATCACGAAGGCCACCGCGACGCCCCAGACGAGCCACGCGGCAGCGCCGCCGCGCCGCTGCTCCAGCGGCGGCTGCCCGGTGGCAGCCTCGGCCATCTCGAGCGGCCTCCCGGCTCAGCCGCGCTTCGGCGCCGTGGGGTACGTCTCGCGCATCGCAAGCGACAGAGCGAAGGCGACCGCGAGTGCGACGACTAGAGGCAGGGCGGCGTACTGCGCGAGGTCCATCGAGCCCTTCTCCATGCCCATCTCGATCGCGCGATCGATGCGAACGCCGGGACGGGCGATCATGATGCCGCCGACGATGAACATGATGCCGTTCACGATCGCCGCGGACGTGCCGATCTGGCGCGGTTCGACGACGTCGGCGGCCGTGCTGAAGGCGAGCATGTGCGAGGCATTCGCGAACCCGAAGATGAAGCACAGGACGAGATCGACCGTACCGCCGAGGTCGGGGACGTAGACGAGGATCGCCAGCGCCACGAACTGGATCAGTCCGCCGATGACGATCGGGAGCTTTCGCTTGCCGATGTGGTCGGACCACCAGGGGACGATTGCGCTCCCCACCGCGAGCCCCAGCCACAGCATCGACGAGCCGAGCACCGCGGTCGCCTGGTCGACACCGCGCACCATCAGGAGCTTCGGCGCCCACACGACGCCGACGGCGAGCAGGACGCCGAAAAGCAGCGCGCCGACGATCGAGGCGACCCACACGTGCCCGATCCGGGCGACCTCGACGAGGCTGCGGGTCACCGACGTCAGGAACCCGATCACACCGCCTTGGGACGGCGCGCTGACCGGGGCGGGATTGCGGATGAAGATCGCGCCGAGGACGAAGAGCGCGATCCCGAACACGCCGACGTAGTTGAAGAGGTCACGCCACACGAGGTGCTTGAGCGCGAACTCGATCGCGTTCTGGGACAGCGCGGACGTCAACGCGGCGAAGACCTGCACCAGGCCGAACATGAAGCTGAACTTCGCCATCCCGAACCACTGGCCACCGATATAGCCGGCGCCGACGAATCCGGTGCACGACCCGATTGCCAGGATCACCTGCGACAGCAGCAGCATCTCGAAGCTCTTCGCGTTCGCGAAAACGAAGACGCCGAGCGCCACCAGCGCGATCGACGCCGGTAGCACCTTGCGCGAGCCGACGTGGTCGAGCAGCGCGCCGCCGTAGAACTGGAACAGCGCGAACACCCAGGTATACGTGGCGGCGATCGTCGCGACCTGCGTGACGGTCAGGCCGACGTCCTTCTGGACGTTCGCGTTGACGATCGCGTATCCGGTCTGGACGCTGAACAGGAACACGACGAACGTGACGGCGAGCGCCCAGATCCACCAGGCCATCGCGCCGCCGAGCTGCGCTGTCGAACGGTCTCCAGCCGCCATACTTGACCTCCTCTGGTTCGCCGGGCTGTCCCCGGCGTTGCGTGCCTGGTTATGCGTACTTCTGCGCCGGGCGGCTGTAGGCGAGCCGCCCGGCGACGTAGGTCGCGAGCACCGCGCGGTCGTCGCCCATCGTCATCTGGATGAACAGCGCCTCTTCGATGTCTTTGCAGTAGCGCATTCGGTACTCGATAATCGGCGTCGACTTCAGGTCGAGCACCACCACGTCGGCTTCCATGCCGGCGGCGATGCTGCCAATCTTGTCCTCGAGGTACAGGGCCTGCGCGGTGCCGCGGCTGGCGAAGTAGAAGGCGTGTCCCGCCGAGAGCTTGTTGCCGTTCAGCTGCGCTACCTTGTAGGTCTCGTTGAGCGTCTGCAGGATCGAGAACGAAGTGCCGGCGCCGAGGTCGGTGGCGAGCCCGACGCGCACCGGGCGCTCGGCTTTCTTGGCGTTCTTGAGGTTGAAGAGCCCGCTGCCGAGGAACTCGTTCGAGGTCGGGCAGTGCGCGATCGCGGTTCCCGTCTCGTGGCAACGCTTCAGCTCTTCCTCGGTCAGCCAGATGCCGTGGCCGTAGATCGCGCGCGGCCCAAGCTGCTTGTAGTGGTCGTAGGTGTCGAGATAGCCCTTGCGCTTCGGGTACAGCTCCTTCACCCACGCGACCTCGCCCCGGTTCTCCGACACGTGCGACTGCAGGTAGGTGCCGGGGTGCTCCGCCCAGAGGGCGCCGGTCATCTCCATCTGCTCCGGCGAGCTGGTGGGCGCGAAGCGCGGCGTGACACAGTAGAGCTGGCGCCCGTTGTCGTGCCACTTCTTGATCAGCGCCTTCGACTCGTCGTAGCCCTTCTTCGGCGTGTCGGTCAGGGCCTCCGGGGCGTTGCGGTCCATCATGATCTTGCCGGCGATCATGCGCATGCCGAGCGCCTCGGACTCCTCGAAGAAGGCGTCGACCGATTGCGGATGGACCGTGCAGTAGACCGTGGCGGTCGTGGTGCCGGCGCGGAGGCATTCCTTGAGGAACACCTTCGCGACCTCGCGCGCGTGCGGCTTTTTCGCGAACTGCTGCTCGGCGACGAAGGTGTACTTGTTCAGCCAGTCGATGAGCTGCTCGCCATAGGCGCCGATGATCTGTGTCTGCGGATAGTGCACGTGGCAGTCGATGAAGCCGGCGAGGATGATCGTGTCCTTGCCGTACTCGCGGATCTTCGTGCCCGGCGGAAGCTGCGTGCGCACCTTGCGCGCGGGTCCGAAGTGCGTGATCTTGCCGCCGGACATCGCCACGATCGCATCCGGCTCGTAGCGCATGGTCGACTCGAGTCCCTCCAGAAACGCGTCGCCCGTGTACGTCAGGACCGGACCGCGGATCGCAGTCGTGCCAGCGGCTTTCGTCTTGGCAGCCATCGCCCGTTCTCCTCTCGCGCTAGAACACCCACATCACGGCCGCCTGGGGTGCGGTCTGGTTGAATCCGCTGATGCCGTACTTGTTGCGCCAGTAAGCCCACTCGACGCCGGCATACAGCCGGTCGGGCTTGCCGCCGAAGCTGCCGAGGTCGATCTTGATCGTCGGCTGCGACACGATCTGGCTCGAGCACTGACCGTGGCTGCCGATGAAATCGATCAACCCGTCGAAGCGAAACCGCGCCGGGCCGATCGCGAACGGCAGCGACCAGGAGGGAGTGATCTGGTAGCTCGTGGCGTTGCAGCCGTTGTCCTGCCCGTCGAACCGGCCGCGGTCGATGTACGCGTACGTGCCGATCGAGAAGAACTGGAAGCCCGGGATCTTGAAGTCGAAGGTGAGCCCCGGGAGGAAAACGAGCGGCGACGCACCGGTGCTCTTCGATCCCGCGTTGAAGCCCATCGTGATCGAGACGTCGCGCAGCGGGCCGAGCGAGAGATCCGTCCCCGACATCCTCCCGATGCTCGCGGACGGATACCACTCGCCGTAGAACTCGGTCGCGTTCTGGTCGGCAGAGTCCGAGCGCAGGTAGTCGATGAAGAAATAGCTGCTGCCCCAACTCCACGCCGAGGAGTTCTCGAGAGTCACCGTCCACTTCGCCACGTCCTGGTCGACGCCCGGCTCGCGGAACCTCGAGCCGTACAGGAGCTGGACGTCCCAGGTCGAGAAGCCCGGGGATGCCGGCGCCTGCTCGGCGCGCTCGGGCGGCGCCTGCTGGCCGAGCGCGTTTGCGCCGGCGAGGGCAAGGGCGAGACCGAGCGTCCGGATCGCGACTAGTCGCTGTCCACCTTTCGCCAATCCCCGCTCCCTGGTTGCGTGTTTCGTCTGCACGCGCGTCCGTATCCGCCAACACCCGGAGGCACGCTTGTCGAGGGTGCTTATGCACGAAGCGTCTGCCGTGGGGAATCCTACGAAGGTAGGATTCGTGGATCGTTCGCCGCGCCGCAGCGCGGCCAAGAAGAACGGCAGAGGCGAGGCGGGCGGAGGCGTTAACGACCGGCGGCGCCGCCCGGCGAGAGCGCTTCGACGAGCTGCGGCTGTGGCGCGAGCTTGTCCGCCTCGTCCACCCATCCCCCGCCGACCGCCTTGTAGACGTTGACGATCTGCGTGAACCGGTCGGCCTGCGCGCGCACGGCGGAGAGTTCCGCGTTGAAGAGCTCGTTCTCGGCGTAGAGCACTTCCAGATACCCTGCGTAACCGTTGTCGAACTTGAGGCGCGACAGCCGCGCATATTCCCGCAGCGCCGCGACGCGGCGCGCCTGCGCCTCGGCCGCGTCGCGCGACTTGACCGCGCCGACGAGCGCGTCGTTCGTCTCGCGGAACGCGTTCGCGATCACCTGCTGGTAGCTTTCGAGCGCCTCGCGCTCGAAAGCCTCGGCCCCCTGCACCTGTCCCTCGATCGCGCCGAAGGTGAAGATCGGGCCGGCGAGCGCGGCGGCGGCCGACCAAGCGCTCGCCGGGCCGGTCAGGAAGTCGCCGAACGCGGCGCTCACCGAGCCGAGCAGCCCCGTGAGCGACAGCGTCGGGAAGTAGAGCGAGCGTGCGGCGCCGATGTTCGCGTTCGCGGCGACGAGCGTCTGCTCGGCCTGCAGGATGTCGGGCCGGCGCTCGAGGAGCGTCGAGGGCAGGTCGCCGGGGATGCGGTGCGCGACGAGCTGATCGATCGTCTTCCCGCGCGGGATGGCGCCCGGATTGCGGCCGAGCAGGACGGAGATGAGGTTCTCCTGCGCGGCGATCTGCTGCTCGAGGGTCGGAATCGCGGCGAGCGCCAGCTGGTACTGCGACTCGACTTGCGCGACCTCGACTTGCGACACCACGCCGCCCTGGTAGCGCAAGTCGAAGATGCGCTTGGTCCCGGCAAAGTTTGCGGCCGTTGCGTGCGAGATCTCGAGCTGCCGGTCGAGCGCGCGCAATGCGACGTAGCTCGTCGCGACGCTCGTCACGAGCGACAGGACGACGCCGCGGCGGCCCTGCTCGCTCGCGTACACCCGGGCCTGCGCGGCCTCGCTCTGGCGGCGCACGCGGCCGAAGAGATCGATCTGCCACTGCGCGCCGAGCGCCCCCTGATAGAGCGTGTAGTACGGATCGGCCCCGGGCGAGAGCGGCGGCTGGCCGACCCGGCTCGCGCGGTTGCGGCTCGCATCGGCGCTGTAGCCGATCTGCGGATAGAGCTGCGAGCGGATGGTCGCGAGCTGGCCGACGAACTGGTCCACGCGCGCCGCGGCGATCCGCGCGTCCCGGTTCTCGCGCAACGCCGTGTCGATGAGCTCGTCGAGCACCGGGTCGCCGACCGCGCGCCACCAGGCCGTGTTGGCGAGGTCCGCGGCCTTCTCGTAATCGATGCGCCACTGCGCCGGCACGGCGGTCGCCGGGCGGACATAGTCCGGGCCAACGACGCAGCCGGCGAGGAGACAAGCCGTGAAAAGCGCGGCGACGCGACGCGGCGCGTTCTTCCCCTCCTCTCCGAGAAGGAGAGGTGCCGCCGCAGGCGGCGGGGTGGTGTGCGGCGCATCCCGAACCACCCCGGCTGCTGCGCACCCACCCCTCCTTGAAAAGGAGGGGACGGAATCCGCTGCTCGCAGCCGGCCCATCTCAGTCGCCGTCCCGCTTCGCGTGCGGCGCCGCCACGGGCGCGCCGCCGCCATGGCCACCCTCCGCCGCGCCCCGCTTGCCGGCGAACCTCGCGCTCGTGCTCTCGAGCAGCCAGAAGAAGAGCGGCGCGAAGAAGATCGCGACCGCGGTCGAAGCGAGAATGCCGCCGATCACGCCGGTGCCGATCGCGCGCAGGCTGTTCGCCCCGGGACCGCTCGCGATCGCGAGCGGCACGCAGCCGAGGCCGAATGCGAGCGAGGTCATCACGATGGCGCGCAACCGCAGCCCGGCGGCCTCGATTGCCGCGTCCTTGACCGCCATCCCGTGCCGCACCCGCTCGATCGCGAACTCGCAGATGAGGATCGCGTTCTTCGCCGAGAGCCCGACGAGCGTGACCAGTCCCACCTGGAAATACACGTCGTTCTCGAGGCCGCGCACCCAGGTGAGCAGCAGCGCACCGAGGATCGCGATCGGCACCGTCAGCACGACCGCGACCGGCAGCGTCCACTTCTCGAACTGCGCGGCGAGCAGCAGGAACACGACGACCAGGCCGGCGATGAAGGCGACCGCGGAAGTACTCCCCGATTCCTTCTCCTGCAACGCCTGGCCCGCCCAGGCGTACGAGAACCCTCCGGGCAGCGTCTCGCGCGCGACCGCCTCCATGGCCGCCAGCGCTTCGCCCGAGCTATAGCCCAGCGCCGGGCCGCCCGTGATCTTCACGGCCGGGAAGCCGTTGAACCGCTCGAGCAGCTTCGGAGCAGCGACGTAGCGAACCGTGATCAGCGCCGAGAGCGGCACCATGGTGCCGGTCTTCGCGCGGACGTACACCTTGTCGAAGTCTGCGGGGTTGACGCGATAGTCCGCGTCGGCCTGCAGCACCACCCACCATACCCGGCTGAACTGGCTGAACTGCCCCGCGACCGACGAGCCGAAGAAGCTCTGCATCGTCTGGAACGCATCCTGCACCGGCACGCCGAGGACCTCCGCCTTGTTGCGGTCGAGGTCGACGAAGAGCTGCTGCGTGGCGCCCCGGAACGTCGTCGTGACGCCGGCGAGCTCGGGGCGCTGCCGCGCGGCGGCGATGAACGCCTGGATCGCCTGGCTCGTCGCCCGCGTATCGCCCGACCCGCGGTTCTGGAGATAGAACTCGAATCCGCCGGTCGTCCCCAGGCCGGGGATCGACGGCGGATTGATGGCGAGGACGAAGCCTTCCTTGAGCGCGGCGAACTGCCGGTTCAGCCGCGGCAGCACGCTGAAGGTGAGCTGCGACGGGTCGGTGCGCAGGTCGAAGGGCTTCATCGAAGGGAAGAAGATGGCGGCGTTGTTCCGGAACGTCCCGTCGATCAGGCTGTACCCGTTCACCAGGGCGACGTCCTGCACCGCCGGCTCGGCGGCGAGGATCTTCTCCACCTTCTCGGCGAGCGCGCCGACGTACTCCTGGCTCGCCGTGTCGGGCGCCTCGACGATCACGAAGAAATACCCCTGGTCTTCGTCCGGCACGAAGCTCCCGGGCAGGATGCGGAACATCACCAGGATGCCGGCGATCATGCCGGCGAAGAGGAGGAGCGCGACCGGCCAGGCCTGGATCAGGCGCGCGACCCCGCCCACGTAGCCCTGCCGCAGGCGGTCGAATCCGCTCTCGAACCACCGGAAGAACCCCTTCTTCTCGCCGTGATGGGCCTTGATGATGATCGCGGCGAGCGCGGGCGACAGCGTGAGCGCCATGAGCCCGGAGATCACCACCGAGATCGCGATCGTGATCGCGAACTGCTGATAGAGCGTGCCGGTGACCCCGCCGAGGAACGCCACCGGCAGGAACACCGCCACGAGCACCAGCACGATCGAGATGAGCGCGCCGGCGATCTCGCTCATCGCCCGCTTGGCCGCGTCGAGCGCGCCGAGGCCGTGCTTCGTCATGTTCGTCTCGACGTTCTCGACCACGACGATCGCGTCGTCGACCACCAGACCGATGGCGAGGATCAGGCCGAACATCGTCAGCATGTTGATCGAGAAGCCGAGCAGGTGCATGCCGATGAACGTGCCGATGATCGACACCGGCACCGCGAGAATCGGGATGATCGTGGCGCGCAGCGTCTGCAGGAAGAGATACACCACCAGCACGACGAGCACGACCGCCTCGAAGAAGGTGTGCACGACCTTGTCGATCGAATTCAGGGTAAAGAGGCTCGTGTCGAGCGTGATCTTGTAGTCGAGGCCGGTCGGGAACTGCTTCTTCAGCACCTCCATCCGGGCGCGCACCGCGCGCGCCGTCTCCACCGCGTTCGCGCCGGGCTGCTGGAAGATGCCGATCGTGGTCGCGGTCTTGCCGTTCATGCGGCTCGCGATCGAGTAGTCGCGCTTGGCGAGCTCCACCCGGCCCACGTCGCGCACGCGCACGATCGCCGCGCCCTCCTTGGCGGTGCGGATGATGATGTTCTCGAACTCCTCCGGCTTGCTCAGCAGCCCCTGCGCGGTGACGACGAACGTCTGCTGGACGCCCGGCGGCGCCGGCTGCGCGCCGATCTGGCCGATGCCGAACGTCTGGTTCTGGCTCTGGATCGCGCTCGCCACCTCCTGCACCGAGATGCCGAGCTGGGCCATCCGGTCCGGGCGCAGCCACACCCGCATCGCGATGTCGGGGAGCCCGAACACCTGCGCGCGGTTGGCGCCGGGGACGCGCTTCAGCTCCTCCAGCACGTACAGGTTGGTGTAGTTGTCGATGTAGGTCGCGTCGTACCGGTCGTCGGGCGAGAAGACGGACAAGACCATCATGATGCTGGAGGACTTCTTCTCGACCGTGACGCCCTGTTGCGAGACCACCTGGGGAATGAGCGGCAGCGCCTGGCTCACGCGGTTCTGCACGTTCACCTGGTTGATGTCAGGGTCGCTGCCCGGCTTGAACACCACGTTGACCGTGACGTTGCCGGAGGAGGAGCTCACCGAGTTGAAGTAGAGCAGGTTGTCGATGCCGTTGATCTGCGCCTCGATCGGCGCCGCGACGGTGTTGGCGATCACCTCGGCGGTCGCCCCGGGGTAGCGCGCGTCGACCGTCACCTGCGGCGGCGCGAGCTCGGGGTACTGCGCGATCGGCGACACCAGCATCGCCACCGTGCCGCCGAGGACGATCAGGATCGAGATGACCGACGAGAGGATCGGCCGGTCGATGAAGAAATGCGTGAACACGGCGCGCCTACTTCGCTGCTGCGCCCGCTTTAGGAGCGGCCTTCGCCGCCTCGGCGGCGTCCGGCTCGACGATCTTCACCGGCTGGCCGGGCACGACGCGGAGCACGCCGTCCACCACCACGCGATCGCCGGCCTGCAGGCCGGACAGGATGACGATGTCCTTCCCGCCGTGATAGTCCCCGACGACCACCGGCCGCACCTCGGCGGTCCCGTCCTGTTTCACCACGTAGACGAGATGGCCGTTCGAGCCCTGCTGCACCGCGAGCTGCGGCACGACGATCGCGTTCGGCCGGACCGCGCCGCGAACGGTGGCGTTCACGAACATCCCCGGGCGCAGGTCGTGCTTAGGGTTCGGGATGACCGCGCGCACGGAGAAGGTGCCGGTGTCCTGGCTGAACGACGGTTCGGCGAAGCTGATCTTGCCCGTGTACGGATAGCGCGTGCCGTCGGGCAGCGTCAGCTCGACCTCGTACGCGTCTCCCTTCGGCGGGACCACGAGGCCCTTGCCGATCAGCTCGCGGTTGCGCGTCACCTGGTTCTGCGAGACGCTGAAGTTCACCCAGATCGGATCGAGCGCCGCGACGTAGGTCAGCTTCGCATCGGGCGAGAGAGAGTTGACGTAGGCGCCTTCGCGCACCGCGGCGCGGCTTGCCACGCCGCTCACCGGCGAGCCGATCGTTGCGTAGCCGAGATTGAGCTCGGCCTCCTTGACCTTCGCCTGCGCCGAGTACACCGCGGCCGCCGCCGCATCGTACTCGCCCTGCGCGCGGTCGAGGTCCGACTGCGACAGCGCGTTCTGCGCGGCGAGCGGCTTCACCCGGTCGAGCGTCGCGCGGGCGGTCGTGAACCGGGCCTGCTGCGCCGCGAGCTCGCCCTTCGCCGCGTCGAGCTGCGCCTGGAACGGCTTCGGGTCGAGCTGGAAGAGCACCTGGCCTTCCTTCACCACCTCGCCCTCGTGATAGGCGATGCGGTCGAGGAACCCGGACACGCGCGCGAGGATGTCCACCTGCCGCGAACTCTCCGTCTGCGCGACGAAGGTCACCGCGAAGGGGATCGTTTGCGGCGTGACCGTCACGATCGACACGAGCGGCGGCGGGCGCTGCGCGGGCGGCTGCTCCTTGGAGCAAGCGGCGAGCGCGGCCGCGAGGGCCGCAGCGGACGTGAACACGACGGCTCGCGCGATCATGCGATGGCCTCCCCGAGAGTCGGCGCGGCGGCGCCGGACTGCAGCGCACCCGCCGGCAGGCGGGCGAGAATCCATGGTAGCACCGGTCGAATTCCCGATTCCCGCATCGCACGGGCGATCGGCACCCTACTCCTTCAGCAGGATCTCACGCGCTGCGGCAAAGTCCTTGCGCTTGGCCGCGTCGACCTTCGGAAAGCGGAGATCGAGCCGCTCGATGCCGTGAACGATCGCCGCGGCGACGGCGAGCCGCGTGAACCACTTGTTGTCGGCCGGCACGACGTACCAGGGCGCATGCCCCGCCGCCGTGTGGCGGATCATGTCCTCGTACGCGTTCATGTAATCGTTCCAGTACCCGCGCTCGTGCACGTCCGCGCTCGAGAACTTCCAGTGCTTCTCGGGGCGGTCGAGCCGCTCCAGGAAGCGCTTCTTCTGCTCGCCGCGCGAGACGTGCAGGAAGAATTTCAGGACGAGATAGCCGTTGCGCGCGAGATACTGCTCGAAGTTGCGGATCGCCTCGAAGCGCTCCCGCCAGATGTCCTTCGTCACGCCCTCGGGCGGCAGCTGCTGGCGCGCGAGGAGCGCCTGGTGCACCCGCACCACCAGCACCTCCTCGTAGTAGCTGCGGTTGAAGATGCCGATCCGGCCGCGCTCGGGCAGCGCTCTCGCGCAGCGCCACAGGAAGTCGTGGTCGAGCTCCTCGGCCGATGGCGCCTTGAACGAGGTCACCTGCACGCCCTGCGGATTCACCCCCGACATCACGTGCTTGATGGTGCTGTCCTTGCCGGCGGCGTCCATCGCCTGGAAGACGAGCAGCACGCCCCAGCGATCCTGCGCGTACAGCTTCTCCTGCTCCTCGGCGAGCCACTCGACGCCGCTGGCGAGCAGCGCCTGCGCCTCGGCCTTCTCCTCGGACTTGAGCCCGCGCGTGTCGGCGGGGTCGATGTCCTTCAACCGGAACCGCTTGCCTTTCGCGATGCGGTAGGGGCGGATGAGCTGTTCGAATTGCTCGATGTCGATCTTCGCCACGCGGCTCTCCTCGGTCCTGTCGGCGCGCGGCGCGTTCCGCGCGGTGCCCGGACGATCCATAGTGCGCATGCTATATTGCGCGCCTGGTGTGAAGCATGTTTTCCCAC
The DNA here is from genome assembly GCA_020848075.1 of Burkholderiales bacterium. Taxonomy (GTDB): domain Bacteria; phylum Pseudomonadota; class Gammaproteobacteria; order Burkholderiales; family SG8-39; genus JAABRB01. Next base: position 21,239 of record JADLAV010000021.1, on the reverse strand, counting down.
CTGCGGTTCGAGGGCATAGTTTCTTTCGCGCGCTCGGACCCACGAAGAACCAACAACCGCGCGCGCATTGGCCGCTCCCGGGCGATCCGCGCGGACACCACGAAGAAGGAGGATACGATGAGAAAGCTTCCAGCCTTGCTTTCGGCGCTCGCCCTCGCGGGCGTCCTCGCGCAGGGGCCCGCGAGCGCGGCAGACCCGACCACGATCAAGGTGGGAATCCTGCTCCCGCTCACGGGGACGTTCGCGGCGGTCGCGCAGACCCAGCGCGACGGTGCGCTCCTCGCCATCGACGCCGTCAACAAGAAAGGCGGCCTCGCCATGCCCTGGGGCAAGGTGAAGGTCGAAGCCGACATCGCCGACGACGAAGCCAAGCAGGACGTGGGGGTCCGGCGCTTCCGCTACATGGTTTCCGAGGGCGTGAAGGGACTGGGCGGCCAGACTTGGGCGCCGCTCGCCTACGCCATCAACGCCCTGGTCGCAAAGGAGCCCCTGCCCTACTACCCCGTGTGCGTCATGGCGAAGGAAGCATTCCAGAAGGGCAAGCTGGCCGATTCCACCTTCGCCGCCGCCTACAGCCCGTGGACGGTGGGCTACATGGCGGGACAGTCCGCCATCAAGACCCTCGGCAAGAAGCGCATCTTCTTCCTCGCCCGCAGCGACAGCTTTGGCTGGGACATGCGGGACGGCGTCAAAGCCGCCGCCCAGGAGCTCGGCGCCGAGGTCATCGGCTACGACGAGCTCCCGGTGGGAACCGGCGACTACACGACCGTGCTGCAGAAAGTGGCGGCCGCGAAGCCGGATGTCTTCATCTTCGCCCAGTTCGCGGCCGATGCCGTCGCGCTCCTGAAGCAGGCCTACCAGATGGGACTCCAGAAGGACATGACCATCTTCAACGGCTTCATCACGAACGTGGTCGCCAAGGGCCTCCCGCCCGAAGCGCTCGCCGGCGTGTACGCGATGCACTACTTCTACTATGACCTGGACAACTTCGCCGACAAGGAGGTTGCGAAGAGCGCCAAGGAATTCACCGAGCTGTATCGCGCCAAGTACAACAGCCCGCCCGACGCTTATGCGGCGATCGCCTATGTCGCGTACTCGGAGATGCTCCGGGGCTTCGAGGCCGCGAAATCCTTCGACCCGAAGAAGGTGTCGGCGGCGATGTTCACGAACGACGGCCGCTTCAACACCCTCAAGGGCCCCGCCAAATGGCGCCGCGACCACGCCGCCGAGTACAAGTATGCCGCCTTCCTCGTGAAGGGGAAGAGCCCGGCCGAGCGCAAGGGCGACTGGGATCTCTTCACAGTCGTGGATGCCATGGGCGGCGAGTCGGTGCTGCCGCCGCTGAAGTCGCTCGGATTCTGAGACCACGATCAACTAGCGTCTAGCCGCGCGCGCCGGCCTTGCAGCCGGCGCGCGGCGGTGTGCGGGGCGCGCTGCTGCCGCGACCCGCGCGTCGCGCTCGGCTGGATGGCGGCGGAACTTCAGAAGCAGAGCGCTTCTCCGGCCAACCGCGCGACCTCATCGGACCCGTCAACCTGGAACGGAGCAGCGTCGGAGTGGCTGCAGAGATTCTCAAGGCCGAAGGCGTCACGAAGCGCTTCGGCGCGTTGACCGCCGTCGGGCACGTCGACTACTCGCTGCGCGAGCACGAGGTCGCCGGCATCATCGGCTCGAACGGCGCGGGGAAGACCACCCTCTTCAATCTCCTGACGGGATACTTCCGCCCGGACGAGGGAACCATCCGCTACAAGGGGCGGGACATCACCCGCGCCACGCCGCAGGAAAGGGTCGGCCTGGGGATGATGCGCACCTTCCAGCTGACCGCCACCTTCGACAACCTGAGCGTGATCGACAATCTCGTGCTCGCCTTCTTCAGGGCGCACCGGCGCTCGTCCCTGCTGCACCTCATCTTCAGCACGTGCAGGAAGCACCGCGCGGAGCCGCAGATCGCCACCGCCCTGGAGACGTTCGACCTGCAGAGCGTGCGCGACCGGCAGGTCATGCATCTCAGCCTGGGAGAGAAGCGGCGGCTCGAGATCGCGATGGCCGTGCTGGCCGAGCCCGAGGTGCTGCTCCTCGACGAGCCGCTCGCGGGGCTCGCGGAGTCGGAGGTGAAAGGCGTCCTCGACGTGCTGCGCAGGCGCGTGGGGCGGCAGACCATTCTGCTCGTCGAGCACAAGATCTCGCACGTGAAAGACTTCCTGCAGCGGCTCACCGTCATGCACGAAGGCAGGATCATCGCCGACGGCGAGTTCGAGGAAACGCTGCGCCACCCCGAGGTGCGCAGAAGCTACTGGCAGATCGACCCCGCCGCGGAAGGCGGCGAGGGCAGCCACGCATGACTGCGAGCGACGCGATCCTGAACGTCAGCGATCTCAACGTCGCCTACGGCGAATCCAAAGTCCTGTTCGGCGTGGGCCTGCGCGTTGCGCCCAGCGCGATCGTGGCCTGCGTGGGGCGCAACGGCGCCGGCAAGACCACGCTCCTCAAGAGCATCGCCGGATTCGTCAAGCCGCGCTCCGGCACGGTCAGTTTCGGCGGCACGGATCTGGTGGGCCGCGCGTCCTACGACATCGCGAAGCTGGGCGTCAAGTACGTCCCGCAGGACAAGAAGGTGTTCTCCGACCTCACGGTCCGCGAGAACCTCGAGCTCGGCAGCTACTCCACGCAGGATTACGACTGGGAGCGGGTGTACGGCTATTTCCCGAAGCTGCGCCAGCTCCTCGACCGCAAGGCCGGCTACCTGAGCGGCGGGGAGCGCCAGATGCTCATGATCGGCCGGGCGATCCTTGGCCGCCCGCAGGTGCTGCTCGTCGACGAGCCGACCGAGGGGCTCGCGCCCAGCATCGTCACGCACCTGAAGGACGTGTTCCGGGACCTGAGCAGCAGCACGGCGCTGGTGATCGTGGAGCAGAATCTGCCCCTCGTGTGCGCCATATCGAGCAAGGTGTACGCCCTGAAGGAGGGGCACATCGTGGCGGAGCTCTCCAGGGGCGAATCAATCACGGTGGACGCCTGTGAGCGCTATCTCTAGGGGTCCGGGGTCCGCGACATGGTGAGAGCGCTGCGCTGGTGGTGGGGCCTGCTGCTCGCGTTTGCCCTCCTGGCGATTTCGCGGGCGTTCCTGCCGCTGCCGTTCGTCAACGAAGTGCTCATCTTCTCGATCTACACGATCGGCTGCAACTTCCTGCTCGGGCGCGTCGGGTTCATTTCGTTCGGGCAGCCGGCCTACCTCGCGGTCGGCGCCTACGGGACCGCCTTCTACCTCTTCTACTTCGGAGCCAACCCGTACCTCGGCATCCTGCTCGGCGTCCTGTCGGGTCTCGTGGTCTCCGGCATCGTCGGGCCGCTCTTCGTGCGGCTGCGAAGCGATTACTTCGCGCTGGTCAACCTCGCGCTGGCGGTCATCGTCTACTACCTGATGCAGAAGGTCCTGGCGGGCGTCACCCAGGGGGACAACGGGCTCTGGTTCCTGGCCAACATCGCGTCCACGCCGGTGCTCGACCTCGGCAAGCCGGAGGACTTCTTCGTCTTTGCGCTGCTGGTCGGGCTCGCGGTGTGGGCGTTCTACAAGTACCTCGACGACTCGATCTACGGCGCCTGCTGCCTCGCGACGAAGGCGAACGAGGACAAGCTGCGGTTTCTCGGCTACAGCAACTACCGGGTCCGGCTGCTCGCCTTCGTCATCGCCAACACGACGACCGCGCTCGCCGGCGCGATGTACGCGGTCTATCTCGGCTTCGTGAGCCCGGAAATCACGAGCCCCTCGCGCGCCGCCGATCCGGTCATCGTCACGATCCTCGGCGGGGTCGGCACGCTCTACGGGCCGCTGGTCGGCGCCTTCATCTACACGGGCATGAAGGACGCGATCGCCGCGCTCGTCGGCAACTGGGAGCTCCTCATCGGGTTCCTGCTGGTGATCATCATGCTCTCCGGCGAGCAGGGCATCTGGGGCACGCTGCAGCCGCGCCTGGAGAAGCTCCTCTTCCGCCGCCGATTGCGATCGGCGGGCGTTGGCGCGGAGGCGCGCGAGTGATGGACCCGCAACTGCTCCCGTCGGGCGTCATCTTCGGCCTGAGCATCGGGAGCATCTACTTCACGATGGCGATCGGGCTGTCGCTGTGCTTCGGCCTGATGAGGATCATCAGCCTCGATCAACTGCTCTACTACTCGCTCGGCGGATACATCACCTACTCCTTCGGCGTCGTGACCGGCAGCGTCTGGCTCGGCATGGTCGGCGGAACCATGGTGGCGGCGGTCGTGGCGCTTGCCGTCGAGCGGCTGGTGTTCCGTCGCATCTACGAGCGGGAGATCACCTTCAGCATGATCACGTCCTTCGGCGTCCTGATCGGCGGGATCGGCGTCATCCAGTTCTTCTGGGGAGTGGTTCCCCGTCCGGTCGCCGTGCCGATGATGACGCAGCTCAACGTCCTCGGCACCGAAGTGCCCGTCTACCGGCTGGTCGTGATCGGCGTCGCGGCTCTCGTTTACGCCGGCATCTGGGTCTTCCTGAACCGCACCATCACCGGCAAGGCGATCCGGGCCGGCATCGAGAACGTGGAGCACGTCGAGGGGCTGGGAATCAACGTTTCCAGGCTCTTCACCCTCACCTTCGTCATCGCCGGTGCACTCTCCGGGCTCGCCGGCGGGCTGCACGCCCCGCTGATCATGGTGTACCCGCAGATGGGCCTCGAAGTGCTGGCGTTCGTCTTCATGGTCGTGATCATCGGCGGCCTGGGAAGCATCAAGGGAACGCTCGTCTCCGCCCTCATCGTCGGGCAGGTCGTCTCCCTCGGATCGCTGGTCTACGCGCCGCTCGCGCAGATGGCGCCGTTCGCCGCCATGCTGCTCATCCTGCTGGTGAGGCCGACCGGTCTCTTCGGCAGCGCCCTGTTGAAACGGTAAGGCCCCGGCATCTCGTCAATCGCCGCGCCTTGCCCACGAGGGCGCGCGGCCCGCGCTCCGTCGCCAATACAGTCGGCGTCAGGGGACGAAGGGCGCGGGCAGGTCTGGGCACAGCGCCGTCAGAGATCCATCACCGTCCAGACCGTGTCGGGTTCATCCGCATCGCGGAGCTCGCGGAACCCGAGCCGCCGCGCGAGCGCGCGCATCGGCGCGTTCTCCCGCAGCACGACGCCTTGCACGGTCCGGATCCCGCGCTCCTTGGCGCATTGCAGGATCGCACGCACCGCGGCCTCGCCGACCCCGCGCCCCTGTGCGTCGGAGCGCGTCGAGACGGCGTACTCGGCCGTCGTGCCGTCGGGGTCCGCGACGATGCGCGCCCCGCCCCACAGTTCGCCCGGCTGGGCAGGGTCCTCGATCACGAGCGCGAGCTCGCGGTCGTAGTCGATCGCGCTCGCGCGCGCCGCAAGATCGTCGCGGAGCTCGCGCATCGGCGTGAAGAGGCGCATGCGCCGGTCCTCCGGCGTCATCCTCAGAAAGGCCCGCTGCATCGCGCGCGCGTCCTCGGGCCGGATGGGGCGCATCTTGACGACGGTACCGTCGCGCAGCGTGACGGAGCGTTCGAGCTCCTTCGGGTAGGGCCGGATCGCGAACCGGGCAGCCGCCTGTGCCCCGCGCCGCTGTGCGGCGATCCGCACGCGCGCCTCGACCGCGAACACGCCCTCCGGGCCGGCGAGCAACGGATTCACGAAGAGCTCGGCGAGGGCACCCTGATCAGCGACGAGCTGAGAGACCTGCACGATCGCCGCCAGCAGCGCATCGACGTTCGCCAGCAGGGCGCCGCCCGTGCTTAGGACGAGACGCCCGATGCGCGTCTCGGCGAGCGCCGCGCGCGCGAGCGCCGTGTTGAGGGGCGGCAAGGCGCACGTGAAGTCGCGGATCGTCGCGAAGTGCGGGCCGCCCTGCCCGAGCACGAGCACCGGTCCGAACGTCGGATCGTTCGTCACGCCGAGAAGAAGCGCGAGCGCTCCGGCCCCCGGGCGGACGGGTTGCACCACGAATCCGGCGACGCGTGCGCCGGTTCGGGCACGCCCGACGCGGTCCTGCAGGGTGCGCGAGGACCGCGCGAGCGCTGCCGCGCTCGCCGCCTGCAGCGCCTCTGTCCGCGCTGGCCGCGACCCGCCGCCGCGCACGAGGCCCGCCACCGCCACCGGGTATCCGAGCGCCGCCGCCGCTGCGCGCGCCTCGGCCACGGTTCGAACGGTGCGGGTCACCGCGGCCGGAATGCCGTAGGCGTGTAGGAGCGCGAGCGACTCGGTGGCGTCGAGCACATGCCTGCCTTCGGCAAGCGCGACATCGACGAGCTGCACCGCCTCTTCGGGGTGCGGCGCGCCGGCGCCGGCAATGAGCTCTGGAATCTCGCCGAGCTGGGCCTGGGCGCGTGCAGCGCTCACGCCGATCAGGAATGCGCGCACCGCATCCACCGTGTCGTCGTAGCATGGGAGCCCCGCCCGCTCCAGCTGCGCCCGTGCCGCATCGTCGGCCGGCCCGAGCAGCGCAGCGATGACGAGATGGCCTGTCAGCTCCGACGCGCGCGCGGCGACCGCGCGCGCGATGTCGAGCGGCCCGACGCCGGGCGCCGGCGCGTGCACGAGGAGCACCGCGTCCGCATCGCCGCCGGCGAGGATCGCCGCCAGCGCATCGACGAAGCGCGTGGGCGCGGCGTCGTCGCCGAGGTCGAGGCAGCACCCGTTGCCCCCGCGCTGCACGCCTGCCGCGGCCAGCCTGGTCCACGTCGCCTGGTTGAGCTGCGCGATCGACCCGCCGCCCGCCACGACGGCGTCGGCGGCGAGCAGTGCCGCGCTGGTGCCGTTCGCGACTATGGCGAGCCGACCGCGGGCGAGCCCCTGGACCTGACGCGAGTGCAAACGCCCGAGCGCGAGCGCGCCGTCGAAGAGGGCCTCGATCGAGGGCACGCGTACGAGCCCGGTGCGCCGGAACACGGCGTCGTACACGTCGTCCGCCCGCAGCAGGCCACCGAGCCCCGGCCGGCCCCGCTCGCGCGCCACCCCGCCGCGAAGCACCAGCACCGGCTTGGTCCGCACCGCTGCGCGCGCGGCCGACACGAACCGGCGCGCGTCGGCGACGTGCTCGAGATGCAGGAGGATCGCGCTCGTCGCCGCGTCGGTCGCGAGATAGTCGAGGACGTCGCCGAGCGCGACGTCGCTCGCCTTGCCGACCGCCGCGATCCGGGAGAAGCCGAATGCGCGTCCGGCGGCGTGCCCGAGCATCGCGCCGAGCACCGAATCGGACTCGGTCACGAGCGCAGTCGTGCCTGCATCCGGCAGCGTGGCCACCGCTCCGGCAGCGAGGTGCGCCGCGGGGATGATGACGCCGCTCCGCGAGGGGCCGAGCGCACGCATGCCGAGGTCGCGTGCGCGGCTGCGCATGAACCGCAAGGCATCCGCCCGCCGCCACGCATCGCCGGGTCCCGTGTTCACGAAGATCACCGCTTCGCACCCGAGGCGGTGCATCCGATCGAGCACGGACGCCGGCCGGCGCTGCGGCAGCGCGATCACGCCGAGGTCGAATCGCGCGTGCTCCGGGACGCTCCTCGTGAGCTCGTGCACCGGAATGCGCAACAGCGGCGACGACAGGTTGGCGCGCAGCGCGCGCTCGGCGGGCGCGTCATCGTGCGCGCCGGGCGCGAATACGATCCGCTCGGGCTCGAACAGGGCACGGATCGCGCTGACCGTCATGCGCAGCAGGCCGCCGAGAACGCCCGCCCGGCGCGGCTACCGCGCGGGCGCCGCGGCCGCGGCGCCGATGAGCCCGCGCTCGCGCAGCGCGCCGATGATGACCTCGGCGTAGCCGGCGATCTCCCTGCGGAGCTCGCCCGGGTCGGTCGTCTGGGTCGTGCCGGACCAGACCAGCGTGCCGTCGGCGGTCCGCCACAGGTTGGTCTCGACGACGACCACGTCGTACTGGTAGGCCTGCGGCGGGACGGTGACCGCCCACGCGGACCCGTAGAAACCATAGAAATCGCGCCAGTAGCCGATGCTCGGCACGACCGTGACGTACCCCGGCGAATACGCTGTCCTGCGATCGACGAGCACCACGCGAGTGACGATCGCGCCGTCCGCGCCCGCGCGCCGCACGGTCTCGGCGAGCTTTTCCTTCGCCACCGGGCCGTCCTCCGGCAAGAGCTTGTAGCTGGGCACCGCCTCGACGCCGGCCGCGCGCAGCTTGGCCGAGAACTCGTCCTCGAAGGTGCGGCGCTCGCCCGACTCCTTCGAGATCGCGAGCACGAGCACCTTCCGGAACGGCGGCCCGGCGTAGTCGGGATCGACCCACGCGTTAGTGAGCGTGGTCGAGGGCGCGCACCCGGTGACGAGCGCGGCAGCGACGACGAGCAGAAAGGCGAGCGGATACGGTCTCAATGCACGGCCCTTGCGTCGCGCCGCGACGGTCACTTGCCGGCGCCCGCTTTCAGCTTCTCGACCGCCTGCTGCCGCGCCTCGAGCGTCTGGAGCTGCAGCGTGTACGCGACGTAGTACTTGTAGATGTTGCGTACGTAGCCCACGGTCTCCTGACCGACACGCTTCGCGGCGATCAGCTCGACGTTGTTGAACCACACGTTCGGATCGAGCCCCTCCTTCTCCGCCTCGCGGCGCAACTGCTGGACGCGGCCGGGACCGGCGTTGTAGGCCGCGAAAGCGAAGAGCGTGAGGTTCTGCTTGTCGAACGGGACGTCCTTGAAGTAGCGCTCGTGCAGCTGGTCCATGTACTTGATGCCGCCGTGCACGTTCGGCTCGGCCTTGGTGATGTCGCCGACGCTGAGCTCGGTGCCAGTCGCCGGCATGATCTGCATGATGCCAATGGCGCCGACCGGGCTTCGCGCGTTCTGATCGAGCCGCGACTCCTGGTATCCCTGCGCGGCGAGCATCAACGGATCGAAGCCGTACTTGTCGCCGTACTTGCGGAAGTACGCGATGGTCGCCTCGAATTTCTTCCACTCGTCCGCCGCGGTGCTGTTCCGTATCTGCTTCGCGCGCCGCTGGTAGCTCACGAGGCGCTGCTCCACCACCTTGCCGCCCTTCATTTCCTTCGCCAGGAACTCGTTCGCCTCGGCCGCGAGCAGCGGGCTCCCCGTCCGGAACGCCCAGGCAATATTTCCGCCCGTGCGCACCGCGAGCGCTTCGTTCACTTTGATCTTGGGCAGGATCTGCGCCCACAGCTTCGCTTTCCAGTCGTCGACGACGATGATCGAGAGCAGCCCGGCGTTCACCATCTCCATCATGTCCTCGTCCTCGAGCGCGTCGGGGACGAGCGTGAGCTTCGCTTGCGGCTTGCGCTCCGAGCGGAAGCGCTGGTTCAACGCGACGAGGCTGTCGTAGTAGCTGCTCGCCTTGCGGACGTGGATTTCCTTGCCGGCGAGATCGTCGAGGCTGGCGAGCGCGGGCGAGGCCGGCCCGGTCACGACGACCTCGGCGACGTTCGTGACCGCCGGCGCGGAGAAATCGACGAGCTTCTCGCGCTCCGGAGTGATGGTGAGGTTGCCGGCGGCAATGTCTCCGCGGCCTTCTACGACGGCTGAAAACAGCCTGTCGCGGGTCGTCGGGAGCGCGACCACCGTGATCGGCCGCGCCCCGGTCTTGTACTTGCGGTTGATCCACTTCTCGAAGTCCTGGAGGGTGTCGGCAGTGAGCCCGCGCTGCGTGCCGCGGTCGTTGAAGAACAGCGTCCGGCTGTACGGAACGAGCACGCGGATATGGCGGCGCTCTTTCATGCCGTCGAAATCGCCCTTCCACACACGGCTCATCGCCTCGACGTCGAGCGCGCGCTCCGGCTCGGCGCCGGGCGGCGCCTTGGGTTGGCCGCCTCCCTGCGCCGACGCCGCCTGCACGGCGAGCAGCGCGACGGCGCCGAGTGCGGCGAGGAGGAAACGGGCTCGAACCTGACGCATGGATGGAACTCCTGGAGAAAAAAGCGATTCTAATCGCGCCGCGCCCTGCCCGCGTGCTGCGGCTCTGGCAGCCGCGGACACAGTTCGGTCCGCGCGCTCACGCAACCCAAGTCCGCACGGGGCGCACCGCGCCCCTTATAATTGCGAGATGCATGTCACGCCGAGCGCGCGGCAGGCAGTCCAGGAGTGCCCGCCGCGATGAGCTACTACACGCATCACGTCTTTTTCTGCTGCAACCAGCGCAAGCCGGGCGAGGCCTGCTGCAACGATCGCGGCGCCGCGGAGCTACGCAACTACGCCAAGGACCGCGTGAAGGCGCTCGGCCTGAACGGCAAGGGCAAGGTGCGCATCAACACCGCCGGCTGCCTGGACCGCTGCGAAGAAGGCCCGGTGATCGTCGTGTACCCCGAGGAGGTCTGGTACACCTACGTGGACCAGGCCGACGTCGACGAGATCGTCGAGGAGCATCTCGTGCACGGCCGGATCGTCGAGCGATTGCGCATATGACGACGCGGCGCCCGCAGGAGCGCGTGCTCGTCGCGGGGCCTGCGGGCGGCATCGAAACGGTGATCGAGCATCCCGCCGTCTTTCCGGCAGACGGCGTCTCCGCGGGCGTCCGCGGCATCGCGCTCGCCTGTCATCCGCACCCGCTCTTCGGCGGCACGCTCGACAACAAGGTGGTCGTCACGCTCGCACATGCGCTCGTCGACCTCGGCTACGCCGCCCTGCGGCCGAACTTCCGCGGCGTCGGCAGATCCGAAGGCACCCACGACCGGGGCGAGGGGGAGACCGACGACATGGTTGCGGTGCTCGGCTATGCGCGCGAGCGCTTCGGCGAGCTGCCAGTCGCGCTCGCCGGCTACTCCTTCGGCGCCTACGTGCAGACGCGCGTGGCGCAGCGCGTTGCCCCGGAGCGCATGGTGCTCGTCGGCGTGGCCGCAGGCGACCTCGGGGACCGGCGCTACGCCACGCCGAGCGTGCCCGCCGGGACGCTCGTCATCCACGGCGAGCTCGACGAGACGGTGCCGCTCGCCCGGGTGCTCGACTGGGCGCGGCCGCAGGAGCTGCCGGTCGTGGTCATACCGGGAGCGGATCACTTCTTCCACCGCCGGCTGCACCTCATTCGCGGCATCGTCAAGCAGGCATGGCACTAGGGGACTTCTCCAGCAGGTTGTCGTTTCCGCGGAAGCGGGAATCCGGGCCGAGCGCGGTGACGGGGTCACTGGATCCCCGCCTGCGCGGGGATGGCTCGATCGGGGCCTCCCTTGCCGGTGCCGAGCCGGCGCTCGCGGTACAGGATCTGCGCAAGGCGTACGGCGCGCACACGGCGGTCGACGGCGTCAGCTTCACGATCCGGGCCGGTGAATGCTTCGGACTGCTCGGCCCGAACGGCGCCGGCAAGACGACGACGCTTCGCCTCTCGCTCGGGCTGGTCGCGCCGGACAGCGGCACGATCCGGCTCGCTGGACATCGCGTGCCGGAGGAGGCGCGCGAGGCGCGGCGACACGTCGGTGTGGTGCCGCAGCTCGACAATCTCGACCCGGACTTCACCGTCACCGAGAACCTGTTCGTGTACGGACGGTACTTCGGCCTGTCGAAGCGCGAAATCGGCGCGCGCATCCCGGACCTGCTCGCGTTCGCCGGGCTGGCAGGGCGCGCGGACGCGCGCATCCAGGCGCTCTCGGGCGGCATGAAGCGCCGTCTCACGCTCGCGCGCGCGCTGGTGAACGATCCGCAGATCCTGTTCATGGACGAGCCGACCACCGGGCTCGACCCGCAGGCCCGCCACCTCATCTGGGAGCGCCTGCGGCAGCTCACCGCGCAGGGCAAGACGATCCTGCTCACCACGCATTTCATGGAGGAAGCCGAGCGGCTCTGCGAGCGCCTGGTCATCCTGGATCGCGGCCGGCTGATCGCCGAGGGCAGCCCGCGCGATCTGATCCAGACCCACATCGACCCGCACGTCGTCGAGGTGCATGGCGAGGGGGTCGCCGAATGGGCCGAGCGCCACGCGCGGCGGCTGTGCCGGCGTGTCGAGCGCACGGGCGAGACGGTGTTCTGCTACGACCAGGACGTCGCGCCACTCCTCGCCGATCTCGCGTCGCGCGCCGCGCTGCGCTATCTTCATCGCCCGGCGGACCTGGAGGATGTGTTCCTGAAGCTGACGGGGCGGGAGCTGCGGGACTGACATGAACACGCGCGCTGCGACCCTCTTTCGCGCCCCGGCGCTCTCGCTGCGCTTCTACCCGGTGTGGCGCCGCAATCTGCTCGTGTGGCGGAAGCTCGCCGCGCCGTCGATGCTCGGCAACCTCGCCGACCCGATGATCTACATGCTCGGCCTCGGGTACGGCCTCGGCCGGCTGCTGCCCGAGATCGACGGCATGCCCTACATCACCTTCCTCGCCGCCGGCACCGTCTGCTTCTCGACGATGAACAGCGCGACCTTCGAGACCCTCTACTCCGCGTTCTCGCGCATGCACGTCCAGCGCACGTGGGACGCCATCCTGAACGCGCCGCTCACGCTCGACGACGTCGTCGCGGCCGAGCTCGCGTGGGCGGCGTCGAAGAGCATGCTCTCGGGCCTCGCGATCATGATCGTGGTCTGGGCGCTCGGGCTTTCGACCACGCCGCTCTCGGTGGCTGCGCTCCTCGTCGTCCCGCTCATCGGCCTCACGTTCGGCGCGCTCGGCCTCGCGATCACCGCGGTGTCGCCCTCGTACGATTTCTTCATGTACTACTTCACGCTGGTCATCACGCCGATGGCGATGCTCTCCGGCGTGTTCTTCCCGCTCGAGCAGCTGCCGGCCGGATTCCAGGTTGCCGCCTGGTGCCTCCCGCTCAGCCACGCGGTCGCGCTGGTGCGGCCGCTCCTCCTCGGCAACGTGCCGGCCGGGATCGGGCTGCACGTCCTCGTGCTCGCGGCGTATGCCGCGATCGGCTTCTACGCGGCGCTGGTGCTCTTCCGCCGGCGGCTGCTTTCCTGAAAGGCGTCCGCGGCCATGCTCTGGATCAAGACGCTGCACCTCGTGTTCATGGTGACGTGGTTCGCAGGCCTCTTCTACCTGCCGCGGCTCTTCGTCTACCACGCGATGGCCGAGCCGGACGACCGGACCGGCATCGAGCGCTTCAAGGTGATGGAGCGCAAGCTCTACTACGGCATCATGACCCCCGGCGCGATCCTCACCGTCGCGTTCGGGACCTGGCTCTGGCTCGGCTACGGCATCACCGGCGGCTGGCTGCACGCGAAGCTCGCGGTGGTGGCGGCGTTGGTCGTCTACCACCTCTGGTGCGGGCGACTCCTCGACGGCTTCAAGCACGACCGGAACACGAAGAGCCACGTCTGGTTCCGGTGGTTCAACGAGGCGCCCGTGCTGTTCCTCTTCGCCGCGGTGATCCTCGCGGTCGTGAAGCCGTTCTAGGGAAGCTTTGAAGGACCCCGTCATCCCCGCGAAAGCGGGAATCCCGCTCGTGTGCAGTCAACGAGTTGCTGGATCCCCACGGAGGCGGAGATCCGCTGAGCGCTCGTAGCTCGCGGATCTGGATTCCCGCCGCTACCGCTTCGCGCGCCGCTTCTTCGCTTTCGGGGCCGCGCGCCCGAGGTCGGTCTTCGCGAAGTACCAGTCGGTGTAGTCGTAGCCCGCCTTGGCCCGCACCTCCGCCTCTTTCTGGGTGGTGGGCGCCGGCACGATCACCTTCTCGCCCGGACGCCAGCCTTCGGGCGTCGCCACCGCGTGCGCGTCGCTCGTCTGCAGCGCCTCGAGCAGGCGCAGGAACTCCTCGATCGAGCGCCCGTTCGACATCGGGTAGTACACCATCGCGCGCACCTTGCCCTCGGGGTCGATGAAGAAGGTGGCGCGCACCGCGGAGGTGTCGCTCGCGCCGGGCTGGATCATCCCGTAGTCGTGCGCCACCTGCATCGAGAGATCCTCGATGATCGGAAACGGGATCTCGACGCCGAACTTCTCGCGGATGTTGCGCACCCAGGCCAGGTGCGCGTACGTGCTGTCGATCGAGAGCCCGAGGAGCTCGCAACCGAGCGCGCGAAAGCGGTCGTGCGCCCTGGCGAACGCAATGAACTCGGTGGTGCACACCGGCGTGAAGTCCGCCGGGTGCGAGAAGAGGATCAGCCACTTCCCCCGGTAATCCTGCAACGACCGGGGTCCGTGCGTCGTCCTGGCGGTGAATTCGGGCGCCGGCTCGTTGATGCGCGGCAATCTCGCTTTCCAGACGTTTTCCATGGCGTACCCTCGCTCCCTTCGCTTCAGTCCCGGAACCGGGCGATGACCTCCGGCGGGATGACGCCCGCCTTCAGACCCTCCGGGTCCTTCGGATCGCGCAGCCCCCAGACGCGGACCTCGCGACCCTCCACGATGATCCGGCCGTCATTGTGTATGCGGTGCTCGACGACGAAAACCTTGCTGCGCCACTCGCCGACCCAGCTCTCGATGGTGATCCGGTCGCCGAAACGCGCCGGCCCCATGAAGCTCGCGGTGGCGTCGACGAGCGCCACCCCTGCCATCTTGTAGCTCGGGAACATCTCGGCCCACGGCAGCCCGCGGGCGCGGAACATCCGCTCGGTCGAGCGATCGAACCATTCGAAGTAGCGCGGATAGAACACGATGCGCGCCGGGTCGCAGTCGGCGAAGTCCACGACGATGTCCAGGCGGTGCGGCGTCATCGTCCGCGGCACCTCGGCGTGCGCTTTCCCGTGGACGCAGCGCGGGCTTCGGCGGAGTCGGCGCGCGCGATCCACCCGGCGTCGCGCTCGCGGCGCGTGATGAGCTGTGCCATTGCCTGTCGACCTCCCATGCGACGCACTGCGCGGCCACACCCGGAGGTTCCGCTCCGGATCGGATTGGCGCGCGACGGCGCGTCGGCGCCGCTATGATAGCGGCGGTCGGGCACAATACGCGATCGACCGGTGCGGCCGCAAGGGGGGCACGGCCGGGCGGGCGCAAGGAGGAGGCAGCATGGACATTGGCAAGAAGCCGATCGCCTCGGGGTTGCTGCAGGAAACGCCGATCGCGGGCGAGGCCGGAGCGGCGTCCTGCTGGGGAAGCGATGCGATCGCGGAGGTGCTCCGCGCGCTCGACCTTCCGTTCATCGCGCTCAACCCGGGCGCGAGCTATCGCGGGCTGCACGACAGCCTGGTCAACCACCTCGGCAATGCGCGGCCGCAGATGCTGCTCTGCCTGCACGAGGAGCACGCGGTGGCGATCGCCCACGGCTACTACCGCGCGTGCGAGCGCATGATGGGCGCGGCGGTGCACTCGAACGTCGGCCTCATGCACGCATCGATGGCCATCTTCAACGCGTGGTGCGACCGCGTCCCGGTGCTCGTGCTCGGCGCCACCGGGCCGGTCGATGCTGCCAAGCGCCGGCCCTGGATCGACTGGATCCACACCGCGCGCGACCAGGGCGCGCTGGTGCGCGGCTTCACGAAGTGGGACGACCAGCCGGCCTCGGTGCCCGCAGCGCAGGAATCGCTCCTTCGCGCAGCATTGCTCGCGAACACCGCGCCGTGCGGTCCAGTCTACGTGTGCCTCGATGCGGCACTGCAGGAGTCGCAGATCGATTCCCTCCCGCACGTGGCCGACGTCGCACGGTTCGCGCCGCCGCCAGCCGCGCGGCCGGCACGCGAGATGCTCGCGCGCGCAGCGGCGCTTCTCGACGGCGCGCAGCGCCCGGTCATCCTCGCGGGGCGCGTCGGGCGCAGTGAGTCCGCATGGTCGAGCCGCGTCGCGCTGGCGGAGAAACTCGGCGCACGCGTGCTCACCGACCTCAAGCAGGCGGCAGCTTTTCCGACGGATCATCCGCTGCACGCCGCGCCGGCGGCAACGTTCCTGTCCTCCGAGGGCGCGGAGGTGCTGCGCGCCGCCGACGTGATCCTCAGTCTCGACTGGCTCGACCTTGCGGGCACGCTGAAGTCCGCGTACGGCGTCGAGCCGGCCGGTGCGAAGGTCATTCAAGTCTCGGTGGACCTGCACAGCCATCGCGGATGGAGCATGGACCACCAGGGCCTCGCGCCGATCGACTGCCACCTGCTTGCCGAGCCGGATGCGGTCGTACCGCTACTCCGCGACGCGGTGAAAGGCCGCGCGTGGACGCCAACGGCGCAGCCTGCCGCGCGAGCCGCGGCGGCGCCGGCTGCGGGGGACCTGACGGTCGCGGGTCTCGCCGCCGTACTGAACGAGGCGCTCGGCGCCGCGGACACGTGCCTCATCCGCGTTCCCCTCAGCTGGAGCGGCGACTACCGCGCGTTCCGCCACCCGCTCGATTACCTCGGCGCGGACGGCGGCGGCGGCATCGGCTCGGGGCCCGGAATGGCGGTCGGCGCAGCGCTCGCGCTCCGCGGCTCGGACCGGCTGCCGGTCGCGGTGCTCGGCGACGGCGATTTCCTGATGGGCGTCACCGCGCTCTGGACCGCCACCCACTACCGCGTGCCGCTGCTCGTCGTCGTGGCGAACAACCGCTCGTTCTTCAACGACGAGCTGCACCAGGAGCGCGTGGCGCGCGAGCGCGGCCGGCCGATCGAGAACCGCTGGATCGGCCAGCGCATCGCCGATCCCGACGTGGATTGCGCGGGAATGGCCCGCGCGCAGGGCGCGCTCGGGTTCGGCCCGATGAGCGAGCCGCACGCGCTCGCAACCGCGCTGCGCGAGGCGATCGACGCGGTGCGCGCAGGTGCCGTAGCGATCGTCGACGCGCGCGTGGCGACCGGCTACCACGGCGCAATGGCCGCGGGAATGCTGCGTGGCGCGCAGAAGGCCGCGGGGAAGTGATTCGCACACGCTGACCGATGCTCGCGGTCGAGAACATCACGAAGCGATTTGCCACGCCCGAGGACGCGCTCGACGAGCAGGTGCGACTGCCGCTCGGCGACCGGGTGCCGCGCATCCATCGAGGGCTTGAACCCTGCGCCCCTGCTCCGCCCCAACGAGCAGATTGTGGTGGCTGATCGCAATCAACCTTGGTTCCACCGCCCGTCCCAGCCAGCTTCGCGGAGTTCGGGGTCGGGGACTATGCCGAAACCGAGAGCGTCTGCTTGTGTCCGAAGCCGAGCGTGTTGTCGATCAGCGTGATCCACTCGGGCCGCAGCACGTAGAATCCGGCCCTCCCCCACGCTACACGTAGCGCCTCCGGTCCCTGCGCCAGCCCTGCGAGGAACGGGTACCGCGCCGCCATGAGCGTCCGGGCGCGCGCGACGTCGCCCTCTGTGGCAAGCCGTGCCACCCGACCGGTGATCTGCAGTCCGCGGATCGCTCGAAAGTCGGTGTAATCGGGCGCGATCGTCACCGCGCCCCGCGGATGGGCTTCCACTGCCCGCGAGTGACGCGTTGTGGGATCGGAGGTCCAATAGAGCGTAAGCCCCTCGTGCGCATACATGAGCGATGCGGCGTGCGCGAGTCCGCCCGCAACGGTAGCGAGCGTCATCACGTGGTGCGCGTCGAGGAAGACCCTGATGCGAGCGTCGAGGTCGTCCTGGCCCGCGGCATGGATAGACTGCATGACCGTCGGACCATTGCTACGTCTTGGGCTCCATCATGGTGCTAGCCGGAAACAACTCTTCCGTCGAAACCCTGCGTACCGCAATGTGCTGCTCGACCGAGTAGCGGATGGCAGTTTCGAGCGTTGTCCGACTCGACTCGACGCCATAGGGAAAAATATCCGATCCCAGCACCTGTTGTGCGGATTGCGCGGAGCTCACGACCCACGGCAGACCGATTTTCAGGGCGGCGGTTTCGAATAGATCTGCCTGGCTGATGCGCTTCGCCTCACAGAATGCCTTGTACAGGTTTGCCGCGACCCACGGGTGCTTCTCGTAGACATCGCGTCGTATCCCTATTGCATGCATAATCGGAAAGACCTTCGACTTACGATAGTACTCCTTCTCGACCTCCTCAAAGTTCTCGAACAGACGGCGGACAGGCGTCTTGCCGTCGCGGTAGCTGGCGGGCGTACGCGGACAGATCAGCGCATCGAGCTCGCCGTCCATGAACAGTCGATTCAACGTCTGGTCACCCTGCAGGAAGCTGAGCGGAAAGCCCTGCGGCAGATTGTTCGGCCACTTGTCCTTGCGTCCAGGGTTGTCCATGCCACCCTGGAACCACCGCACATCTTCGACCTTCACGCCATACTCGTCGGAAAGGTAACCGCGTGCCCAGACTGCAGCGGTTATCTGGTACTCCGGTACACCTATCTTCGCGCCGCGGAGGTCGCGCGGTGCATCGATCCCGCGGTCCGTGCGAGTGTAGATGCTAGAACAGCGGAAGCTGCGTGACACGAACACCGGAATGGCGACATAAGGGCTGACGCCGAACGCACCCGAGCCGCGGGACACGCCGATGATGTAGCCGGACAGCCCGATCTCGGTAACGTCGAACTCCTGGTGGTTCCAGGCGCGGTGAAAGCACTCTTCCGGCGGTACCTTAATGAAGTTGATGTCGCAGCCCTCCACCTGTACGCGCCCGTCCATCAACGCGCGCACGCGATCGTAGTCCCAGGTGGCGACAGTCAAACCGAGCTTTGCCATGTCCCGCGGAATCTTCGAGATGACGCCTACGGCCGGAGGCGGCGACCGGGAGCGCCCTGAACGTATCACGCCATCTGGACAAGCTCAAGGCCAAGGCGGATCCCTGGGGAAGACCGCTTGCAGCAGATGAACGTTCATGGTCGATTGGTCCAATCGATCTTGATCCGCGATCGGAAACCTACTAGTCTCGATGACGGCGAAGGGGGGTGCCGTTGCGCAAGATCGACGTTCATCATCACTACCTGGCACGCCACTACCTCGATGCCGTCGGCATCGATCGGGTGACCACGAACGCATCCGCACGCTCAGTGCCGAACTGGAGCCCCCAGTGGTCGCTCGACATCATGGGTCGGTTCGGGATCGAGACCGCGATACTGTCCGTTTCCGCGCCTGGGATAGGACTCGACACGCCGCAGCAGACTGCTCTGCTGGCACGCGAGTGCAACGAGGGTCAGGCGCGCCTGGCGTCGGATTATCCCGGCCGCTTCGGCTTCTTCGCGGCCACCCCGCTACCCGACATCGACGCTTCACTGGACGAAATCGGATATGCGCTCGACGTTCTCGACGCGGACGGAGTCGGCCTGCTCAGCAACTATCGGGGGACGTACATCGGCGACCCGACATTCTGGCCGCTGTTCGAGGAGCTCGAGCGCCGCAAGGCGGTGCTGTTTGTGCATCCTACCGCCCCCGCGGGCTTCCGCGGCCTGGAGAGCATCTCGTCCTCGACGCTAGAGTTCCCTTTCGACACGACGCGCGCTGCGGTCAGCCTTCTGTATCACGGAACAGCGGCGCGCTATCCGAGCGTGCGTATCATCTTGTCGCACGCAGGTGGGGCGATCCCCTACCTCGCAGGTCGGACCGCCGCCTTGTCAGAGCGCAATCCCGATTTCGTCCTGCGCGGCAGCGAGGACATGCTGCCGTCGCTCAGGCGCTTCTACTACGACATCACGCAGTCCGCGAGCGGCCCAACCTTTGCTGCGCTGCGTACGCTCGCGCCGGTCACGAAGATCGTGTTCGGCTCGGACTGTCCGTTTGCCGGCGACCGACAGTTGGATCTCGCGGCCGAGGATTTCTCCAGGCTCGATCTCCCGCCGGACCAGCGCGCGGCGATCGCGCATGGAAACGCGGCGTTCCTCTTTCCCCGATTTAACCGTTCGGCAGGGTGATTGCGTGAAGATTCCAGAGATACTCGCGCGGGTGCGCGCGCAGGTGGAAGGCGCCCTTCCGAAGCACCGGGATCTCTATTACGGCGGAAGATGGCGGGAACCGATGGGCGGCTATCTGCAGACCCTGAATCCCGCCACAGGCGAGAGCCTCGGCCCGTGCGCAGAGGCCAACACCGACGACGTCGACGCGGCGGTGCGCGCAGCGCACGAGGGCTTCGAGACTTGGCGCCGCACGAAGCCGCTCGAACGGGCAGCTCTGATGAGAAAGTTTGCGCATGTGCTGCGCGGGAGCGCGGAGGAGCTGGCGCTGCTAGACGCGGCGAACTGCGGCAATCCGATTCGCGAGATGAGGAACGACGCGGTCGTGGCTGCCGCCATGATCGACTATTGCGCCGGGCTCGTAACCGAGGTGAAGGGCGAAACAATTCCGATGGGTCCGGGCGTAGTGAACCTCTCGCTACGCGAGCCGTACGGTGTTGTCTGCCGGATCGTGGCCTACAACCACCCGATTATGTTTACCGCGGGGAAGGTCGGACCCGCGCTGGCAGTCGGTAATGCGGTCATCATGAAACCGCCGCACCAAGCGCCGCTCTCGGCGTACCGTATGATGGAACTCGCGGACGGCATCTTCCCGCCCGGCGTGCTGTCCATCGTCACCGCGGGCCGGGAAGGCAGCGAAGCGCTCGTCGCACACTCGCTGGTGCCGCGGCTGTCGCTCATCGGCAGCGTGCCGACCGGCCGGGCGATCGCGCGGACTGCGGCGACGCGGCTGAAGCACGTGTCGCTAGAGCTCGGCGGCAAGAACGCGTGCATCATCTACCCCGATGCCGATCTCGACAAGGCCGCTCACGCCGCAGTCGACGGGATGAATTTCACCTGGTGCGGCCAGTCGTGCGGCTCAACGTCGCGGCTGTTCGTGCACGAATCCGTTTACGACCGCGTGATATCGGGCGTAATGGACCGAGTAAAGCATTACGTGCCCGGCATACCGACTGACATGGAAACCACCATGGGGGCGATCGTTTCGCGAGCGCAGCTCGACAAGATCATGGGGTACATCGACACCGCTCGCGCGGAGGGCGCACGCCTCGTCTATGGCGGCAAGCGGCCCGAGAATCCGCTGCTTGCGAGCGGATTCTTCGTGGAACCCACGATCTTCACCGACGTCACGCAGGAGATGCGCATCGCCAACGAAGAGGTGTTTGGCCCAGTGCTTTCGGTTCTGCGATGGCGCGACGAAGAGGAGATGCTCGCTCAGGTGAACGCCGTCGAGTACGGGCTCACCGGCGCGATCTGGACTACCAACCTCGCCACCGCTCACCGTGCGGCCGCGTGCGTGCAGTCCGGCTACCTCTGGGTGAACGGCACCAGCTCGCACTTCCTCGGGGCGTCGTTCGGAGGCTACAAGCAGTCGGGGATCGGGCGCGAGGAGGGTTTTGACGAGCTGCTCAGCTTCACCCAAGTCAAGAACGTCAATATCATCCTCTAGGCGAACCAGCGCCGGGGATCGATCGTTCCCCGGCCAGCGCGGGGACGTTAGCCCGAAGTTCCTCCGTTAACCTCGTCGGTTTTGAGTAGATAAGGCTCTTGAATCAAGAGGATAGATTCCGTGGTGGTGTTCAATGTAGGCATGTAATTGTATTTGCATTGCTGCGTAGATCGCCTATACTGT
>JADLAV010000020.1 GCA_020848075.1 Burkholderiales bacterium | reverse complement strand
TGGACGCCACGGCAGGAGGCGCTCGATGAACGCGACGGCAAGTTTCATGCAAGCACGCGAGTTCCTGCTCGCGAACCGCGAGGACTACGCTGCCGCTCACGCGGGGTTCCGCTGGCCGCAGCTCGCCGAGTTCAACTGGGCGCTCGATTACTTCGACGTCATCGCGCGTGACAACGATCGCCCGGCGCTGTGGGTGGTGAACGAGGACGGCGCGGAGGCGCGCGTCAGCTTCGCGCACATGAGCGCGCGCTCCAATCGCGTCGCCAACTTCCTGCGGGCGAACGGCGTGCGGCGCGGCGACCGCATGCTCGTCATGCTGCCCAACGTGGTGCCGCTGTGGGAGATCACGCTCGCGGCGATGAAGCTCGGCGCGGTGGTGAGCCCGGCGACCACGCAGCTCACGCAAGCCGATCTGCAAGATCGGATCGAGCGCGGCGACATCCGGCACGTCATCGCCGACGCGGCGGCGAGTGGCAAGTTCGCCGACGTCCCGGGCGGCTACTCGCGCATTCTGGTGGGCGGGCAAGCCGCAGGCTGGACACCCTACGCGCAGGCCGACGGAGCCGCGGCGAGCTTCGCCCCCGGCGGGCTGACGCGCGCCGAGGACCCGCTGCTGCTCTACTTCACCTCGGGCACGACCGCCAAGCCCAAGATGGTGGAGCACACGCACCAGAGCTATCCGGTCGGGCACCTGTCGACGATGTACTGGCTCGGGCTGCGCGAAGGCGACGTGCACTTCAACATCAGCTCGCCGGGCTGGGCGAAGCACGCGTGGAGCTGTCTCTTCGCGCCGTGGAACGCAGGCGCGACGATCTTTCTCTACAACCTCGCGCGGTTCGATGCGAAGAAGACGCTCGAGGCGCTCGTGCGCTACGAGGTTACGACCTTGTGCGCACCGCCGACCGTCTGGCGCATGCTGATCCTGGAGGACCTGAAGGCCTACCCGGTGAAGCTGCGCGAGCTGGCGAGCGCAGGTGAGCCGCTCAACCCGGAGGTGATCGAGCGCGTGCAGGCCGCCTGGAACCTCACGGTGCGCGACGGCTATGGCCAGACCGAGACCACGGCACTGCTCGGCAACCCGCCGGGGCAGCCGGTGAAGCCCGGATCGATGGGCCGCCCGCTGCCCGGCTTCGGGATCGAGCTGCTCGACGTCACGAACGATCGGCCCGCCGACGAAGGCGAGGTCGCGATCAGCCTCGCGCAGCGTCCGCTCGGCCTCATGACCGGCTATCTCGACAATCCGGAGCGCACGCGCGAGCTGCTCGGCGGCGCCCACTACCGCACCGCGGACGTCGCCTCGCGCGACGCCGACGGCTACTTCTGGTACGTCGGTCGCGCCGACGACGTGTTCAAGAGCGCCGACTACCGCATCAGTCCCTTCGAGCTGGAAAGCGCGCTGATCGAGCACGACGCGATCGCCGAGGCGGCGGTCGTCCCGAGCCCGCACGCGCTGCGCCTTTCGGTACCGAAGGCCTACCTCGTGCTCAAGCCCGGCTTCGAGCCCTCGCGCGCGACCGCGCTCTCGATCCTGCAATTCACGCGCGAGCGGCTCGCGCCATACAAGCGCATCCGGCGCATCGAGTTCTCGGAACTGCCGAAAACCATCTCCGGCAAGATCCGCCGCGTGCAGCTGCGCAGCGCGGAAAACGAGCGCGTGGGAGATGCGCGTCGCAAGAACGAGTACTGGGACGAGGACTTCCCCGAGCTGGAGAGCTGAGCCGCCCGGACGCTGGGCGCGCGAGCAAAGGCGCGAAAGCTCGGTGATGCCGAGGTACCTCGTCCGCACGTGTTGCATCGGTGAGTTCGTTCGCCGCCCGCTCCCGAGCCGCTGGCGCACGGCCATTGCAAAAATTCCCGTGGCGATACCGAATGTCGATAAGCTTTACAGTTCATGCGTGCCGCCGTGCGATGCAAGGCGTTAACCTTCTGATTCTTAGCAATGTGCTGATAGCGGCACCATTCTTGCTTTAGCGGTGTAGTTGCCTTCGACCTGTAAAACTGTCGAGCGCCGGCACACCTCAGGGAGGATCGATCGATGAGAACCAAAGCCGATGCCCTTGCACTCGCCCTAGCCGCAGCGGTCCTTTGCATTGCACCCGCCGCATCCGCCATGACGATCAATTACGGCTCGTTGACGCTCTCGGGTGGCTACCAGGCGACGCACTTCAACGACGTCTGGAATCTCACCGCCGGGGATCTCACGCTCTCTTACACGATCGACATGACGGGCGTGACGCAGCCGGCAGCTTGGTCTACCTCGTGGACGGAAGTCGGGATCAGGCAGAAAGGCGCAGCCGACTTCAACCCCGGTCCGTCCAACACCTACCAGGGCGGCGCAGGGGGCTGGATGACGTCCTCGGTCGGCGACCTGACTCCGAATCCCAACAACCTGAACTTGTCGGACAAGCACAACCTCAGCGCCTCCGGAGGGCGTGGGGAAGGCGACTACGACGCCAAGGTCCCCGGCACGGTCATCAGCCCGTTCGGCACCAATACCAACTACGGCATCTGGTTCGACCGCGACGGGGTGGACCCCTTCCAGGCGGGATACTGGGGTGCGGTGAACGGCGACACCTACAACACCGGAGGCGTCTACGACATCGTGATCAGCTATCACGCCATCGATGCCGGGCTGGGAACCATGTTCGCGACGGTGAACGGGATCCAGACCGGCTTCTATCCGGGTGCATGGCAGAACGCGCAGCCGGGCGACTATCCGGCGGGACTGAGCTTCAAGGGCGACATGACTCAGATGCAGGTGTTCGCCGGGCTGTATGCGCCCCCGGGTGCTGACTACGGCAGCGTGGGCGTTTCGGATATCACGGTCGCAGGCACGCTGGCGGTCCCCGAGCCGGGCAGCCTGGCCCTCGTTGCCAGCGGCCTCGTCGGACTCGCCGCCGCCTTGCGGCGCCGGGCAGGGAAAGCCTGAACCGGTAGACACAGCGTTTCGAGCGGCGCTCGGCGCACGTCAGCGTCCGGCGTCGCGCGCTCCGTGACGCTGCGCTCGGCCTGGCATCGGCGGCCGGCCTCGGACTGAGCCTGATGACGGCTCTCGCCGTGGCGACGGTCGCCGCGGTGAACGCACCCCGTCTCCGGCTCGTGCCCGACGATGGTAGCGGGGTGACACGTTAGCGCAGCGCTCGCCACCAGGTGGACGGGTCGTGCTAGCGTAGCCGCCTCCGCCGACCTCCGTGCCTCGATGATCGCCGACGCCCGCCAGTTCCTCGAGGTCCTGTTCCTCGCCGTCGCCGGGATCCTGCCGATCGTGAACCCGCTCGCGGTCGCACCGGTGTTCCTCGCCAAGACCGCCGACCTGACGACGGACGAGCGCAGGAGCGTCGCATCGCGCGTGGCGCACTACGGGTTCGCGCTGCTCCTCGCGTCCGCCCTGGTCGGCGCCTACGTGCTCGACTTCTTCGGTATCTCCATCCCGGTGGTGCAGGTTGCCGGGGGTATCGTCGTCGGCGCGATCGGGTGGAAGCTGCTGTGGCAGGACGAGGTCGCCGTGCAGACTGTGCGTGACGCCGCGGAGGCCTACACGCCCGATGATCTCGGCAGTCGCGCGTTCTATCCGCTCACGATGCCGTTGACCGTAGGGCCGGGCTCGATCTCGGTGGCGATCACGCTCGGTGCAAACCCGTCGGGCGGCGTCCGTACCCTCGTCGTGACGCAGGCCGCCCACGCCGTGGGGTTCGCGATCGTGGCGGTCGCGATCTACTACGTTTATGCGAAGGCCGATGTCGTGCTCGAGCGGCTCGGACGCACGGGCGCCGTGATCGTGGCGCGCCTGTCGGCGTTCATCCTGCTCTGCATCGGCGTTCAGATTGTCTGGAATGGCGTGCGCGCGCTCATCGCGACGGTCTGAATGCGGGCATCGGGAGTCACCCTTCCCGCCGCGGTCCGAGCCGCCGACGGGAAAGGGCGCGGTCAGCTGCGCCGGATGCGATGCGCGCCGAGAGCCATCAGCCCCAAGCCGACCAGCCAGAGCGTCCCCGGCAGCGGCACGCCATTGGGCTCTCCGCCGCGCAAGACGAGCGAAAGATTGTCGGCGTAGCCGTCGTTGTAGTCCCCGTCCAAGCGGGTGGACGTCATCAGGATGTCGACCGAGCGGGTTCCGACCGGCACGATCGTGTTGGCGGAACGCGCGAGCAATTCCGATTCGTCGCCGCGCTCGGCGGGGGTGACGGGACCGAGCGTGAGCGTGAGCAGTGCCGCCGACGAGGCGTCAAGGAAAATGGCCTGCACCAGCATGTTGTCCCTTTGGCTGATGAAGCCGCCGATCAACGCGGAAAACGCCGCGGTGATGTCGCCCGCGTCGATGCTGGCGGCCAGATCTCCGATCGCGATCGACTGGCGCGCGGTCGATAGCGCGTTAATCGGCCCGCCGGCAAAGTAGTTCAGCCCGCCGCCGAATGCCGTCGAGTCGGCGTTGTTGAGTTCGTTCGCACCGCCGGCGGCGTACTGCATGGCGGTGAAGTTGCTGGTGGTGCTCCAGCCGGTGGGCGCCGCGGCAACCGAGAACGATGCAGCGCCCACGCTCGCTTCGGCATCGCCGTTGACGATGAGGTTGCTCAACAGGGGTGTGGCCGCGGCTGGCCCAGCGAACGCAATCAGCGCGGTCGCGACCGCGCAAACCAGCAGCTTCGAATTCCTTTCCATGAGGTGTGCCCTCCTTTGATCTCGGCAGCACGAGTCCGCTGCGAACACCTCATGTAGCAAACGTTGTGCCCAAGCGGTCAACGATCTGAGAATCAACGAGTTGCGGAGTCCTGCCAATGGGCTCGCCCCGCGGTCCGTAAAGGAATCCGACGGTTGATCCGGATCTCGCGTCGCGCCGCGTTTACGCCGGCACGCGTTCAGCTGGCGCTCGCAGCTCACGGTGTAGCGGGTCCGGAAAGCCACGGCCGAGATCGAGAAGGCGGCCAAGCATTTCCGCCCGATTTCGCGATGGCCAGCCTGCCGTGACCGATCGAGCTCTATCGGCGCGCTGTAAAACGTCACTGCCTCACCGTAGTTCCACGAAGTGAATCTGCAATCACCGATAGTGCATCGGCCAGTCGTCGCGCGGTCTCCGGCGCCGGCAGCGGCAGCCGGAGGCTGCGCACGCCGGTCGCCGGGTCGCGCTCGAGCCAGGGATGTGGCGGCGCCTCGGGATTGCCGGCCGCGCTCAGCCCCGCAAACCATTGCGCGCCAGCCTGCAGCAACATGCCCCAAGGATCGGCGAGCGCGCCCTGCAGCGCCGGCGCGGCAGCTCCCGGAGCGAACATGTCGACTGCCGGTGCGACTCCGCCTGCCACGACGGGCTCGTCTTCGGCGACCGCCTCGACGGGCGACTCCACCGGTGCGCTAGCGATGCTTACTGCCTCTTCCGCCGGCGCTACCGCTTCGCCCTCACCCATGCGGCCGGTGACGCTCTCGACTTCCTTCATGAAACGACTCAGCCGCGAGCCGCCGAGCGAGATCTCGCTCTGGCCGCCGTCCAGGATGCCTGCCGACAGCGAGCGCTTGAAGGCGAGCACCGAGAGCATTCCCTCCTCGATGGTGCCCTTGGCGACGAAATTGACGATCTGCACCGGGCGCTTCTGACCCATGCGGTGGATACGCCCAATGCGCTGCTCCAGAATCGCCGGGTTCCACGGCAGGTCCATGTTCACCAGTGTCGAGGCGTGCTGCAGGTTCAGTCCCACTGCACCCGCATCGGTTGACAGGAAGACGCGGCAGTCCGGATCGGCACGAAAGCGTTCGATCAGCGCCGGGCGCCGCTCCGACGGTACGCCGCCATGGAAGCTGACGTAGCCGATGCCGCGATCCTCCAGCCTGCGGATGACGATATCGTGCGTGCGCGTCCACTGGCTGAACACCACCGCCTTTGCGTCCGGCTGCACGAAGACGCCGTCGAGCAGCGCCGCCAGTTCGTCGGCCTTGACGCCGTGGTCGGTTTCCTGGTCGAGCAGATAGGTGCTGTTGCAGGACATGCGCATGTTCTGCAAAGCGCAGGTCAGCAGCCGCTGATCCTTCTCCGACAGGAACTTCATCTTCCGCCATCGCTTCACGATCCGCGCCACGGTGTCGGCATTCTCCCGGTGATGCACCATCTGCATCTCGGTCATCGGCACCAGCAGGTTCTGGTCGGTGCGACTGGGCAGCTGCGTCAGGACCTCGGACCGGCGCCGCCGGATCAGGATCGGCGCCAGCGTCTGGCCGACCTTCTCCAGCCCCGTGTAGCCGGTGACGCGACCGGATTCATCCTTGACCTGGTGCTCGTGCAGCAGCTTCCAGGTGGGTCCGAGCCGGTGCTGGTCGACGAACTGCACGATTGAGATCAGCTCCTCGAGCTTGTTTTCGAGCGGGGTGCCCGTGAGCACCATGGCGTACGGACTGTCGATGCGCTTGAGCGCCCGCGCGGCGATCGTGTTCCAGTTCTTGATGCGCTGCGCCTCGTCGACGATCACCAGCTCCGGAGCCCACGCGGCGATCAGATCGAGATCGGGTTTCAGCTTCTCGTAGCTGGTGATCTTGCAGAAATCGTCGACCATGAAGCCCTGCTGCCGCTGCGCCCGGCCGCCAGCCATGACTCGCGCCGCCCGCCCCGAAAAACGGCTGATCTCGTTTTGCCACTGGTATTTGAGCGAGGTCGGACAGACCACCAGGACGCGCGAGACGCCGAAATGTCGGGCGAGGATTTCCGTCGCTGCGATGGCCTGGATCGTCTTGCCCAAGCCCATCTCGTCGCCGATCAGGGCGCGGCCGGCACGCACCGCAAACAGCGTGCCCTCGGCCTGGTAGGGATACAGCCGCGCCTCGAGCAGACCAGCGAGCTTCCGGTCGGACGCGCCGCGCGGGAACAGGCTGTCGAGGACCTCCGCCCGCCGCGCGGCATCGCGCCGGCCGGCGACGAAGTCGAGCGCATCGTCGTAGGCGCGCAGCTCGTGGCCGCTCTTCGCCGCCGTCGCGAGAACGCGCTCCAGCTCGCCGAAGCGCTCCTCCGGCAGGACGCCGCCGCGCGAGGCGTCGAAAAGCGTGGCAGCCGCTTTCAGCACGGCCGGCGGGCAATCCGATCCGGCGCGGAAGTAGACCGCGCGCGCACCGTCGTTGCGAAGGTAGATCTCAGAAAACGCCGGCCGCCACCCTCGGGCGAATGCGACCTTCGCCCCGCGCTTCGTTTCGAGCCGTGCAAGAACGAACTCGACGTGCTTGCAGGTCCCCAGCTCGTTGGTGGCGTAGTCCGGGCAGGAGCAGTAGTTGTCGCCAGCATTCAACCCGCGTATCGCCACGCGGTAGCTGGCCTTCGACTGCGGGTTGCAAACGCGAAACTCGGAGAAGAACGGTTGGTCGCCCCGGTTTTCCAGCACGAAAGT
The DNA here is from genome assembly GCA_020848075.1 of Burkholderiales bacterium. GTDB lineage: Bacteria > Pseudomonadota > Gammaproteobacteria > Burkholderiales > SG8-39 > JAABRB01. The sequence continues at coordinate 207,357 of JADLAV010000020.1, read as the reverse complement.
CTGGTCGCGTCCGAACTGACGGCGCAGCGCGCGTTGCCAGTCGGCGGGAGCGAGGTGGATCGGCGGATGGCTGCGACTGAGCTTCGGCTCCTTGACGAACCGTTTGGAAGGAGGCTGCCGTTTCACTGTCGAATCCTTCACTGTTGAAACATCGTCGCAAGTGCCCCACCGAGCGAGAGTTCAGCCTCGAGAGCTCTATCAGCACTCGCGTCTGCGCGAATCGAGTAGCCCATCGCCCGGTAGCCACGCTGGCGCTTGTCCCACATGCGAAGCAGGGCCGGGGGGCAGGTGTCAACGAAGTCGATGATCCGCACGCTGGCCTTGCTGGCGTGCTCCCGATGCAGTCGGCCAGCGTACTGCTGCAACGTTCCCTGCCACGAAACCGGCATCGCCAAGACCAGGGTGTCGAGCGGCGGATGATCGAACCCTTCCCCGACGAGCTTGCCGGTCGCCAGAACTATGCGTGGTGCATCGGGTGGCAGCGCGTCGAGTTCCTCGACGAGCGTGGCGCGTTGCTTCCTGGACAAACGCCCGTGAAGAACGAACAGGCGCGGAGTCTCGGCACCCAGGGCGACCTGGATGGCTTCGAGATGCCTGGTTCGCTCGGTCAGGACCAACACCTTGCGGCCCTGATCGAATGCCTTCGTGACTTCCGCGGCGATTGCCGCCGTCCGCGAGCGATCGTTTGCGAGGTGCCGAAACACGTCCTGAATCCCCGCCGCCGGCGGCAGGTCGATACTGGCAGAGAGTGAACGAGGTAGCACCTCCAGGTCATGGGGCGCGTCGACAGGTCTCGCCGCCGTGTGCCGAATCGGTCCGCACTGCATGAAGATGATCGGCTGCTGACCGTCACGGCGGATCGGCGTCGCGGTCAGGCCGAGCACGTACCTGGCCTTGGAGCGCTTCAGGATCGCGTCGAACGACACCGCGCCGACGTGATGGCACTCGTCCACAATGACGTGACCGTAGTTCTCGACCAGGTCGTTGACCTCCCCTTGGCGGGACAGCGACTGCATCACCGCGACGTCGATCTCGCCGGTGTGCTTCGCCTCGCCGCCGCCGATCGTGCCGACCCGGCCTTCGCCAACGCCGAGAAGAGCCTGCAATCGCTCCTGCCACTGCCTGAGCAGTTCGGTTCGATGCACCAGCACCAGCGTATTAACGCCCCGGCGGGCGATCATCGCGGCGGCAGTCACGGTCTTGCCGAATGCGGCCGGCGCACACAGCACGCCGACGTCGTGATGCAGCACCGCGGCAGCAGCCGCCTGCTGATCAGGTCTAAGCGCCCCGACGAATTGCACATCAATCGGCTCGCCGGCGTTGCGCTCGTCCTTCAAATCGCAGCGGATTGCGTTCGCGCGCAGCAGGTCCTGCGCCGCATCGAGACAGCCGCGCGGAAGTGCAATGTGGCGGGGATAGTTCTCGGCGCAGCCGATCACCCGGGGCTTGTCCCACACCGACAGCCGCATGGCCTGCGCCCGGTAGAACTCGGGGTTCTGGAACGCCGCCAGTCGGGTCAGGCGGTTGGCCAATGGCTGCGGAAGCTCAGACTTCTCGAAGTAGACGAGGTTCGCCAATGTCACGGTGAGCGACTTCGGCATCGCGCCCATTATCTTCAACGGCGGTCGCGCTGCGCGTCTCCACGGCGTCGCCAGATCCTCGTCGTCGATGAAGGTCACATCGAGCGGATGCGCGCCACCTGTGGCCCGCAAGATCGTCGGCTCGATGTCCTGCGGCGACATCGACTGGATCGATGCCAGGAACTCCCACTGGTCCGCGTGCGGCCGCAGGTCGGAGTCGACAAACACGGTGAAGCCGTCCTCCCGCGGCTCCTTCTGCAGTGGCAAGGCGATCAGATTGCCGAAGCCGCCCTTGCGCACGGTGTCCTGATTGGGAAACAGGCGGTCGTAGGACGTGAGCTTCAGTTGCCGGGTGCGCGCGCAGGTGTGGCTGATGATGGCAGTGCCCAACCGACGCGCATCCCGCGCCGATACACGCTCGGCGAAGAAGATCCAGGCTTGCGCCCCGTTTCCTGAACGGGAAATCTCGATGGCAACCGGGACGCCGAGATCGGCGCACGAACCAGCGAAGGCGCGAACATCTTCTCGCCACTCGGTTTCGTCGAAATCGATCGCGAGGAAGCAGCAGCTGTCGTCCTCCAGCAGCGGGTAGACACCGATCGTGTGCTCACCTGCGAGGTGCGCGTAAATGGCAGCGTCCGAAAGCGGGATCAACGAGCGATTCCCACAGTCTCCGCACTTGATACGAGGCTTCTCGCACACTCCAGTGCGCCATTCGTTCGCGCATGCAGGTGCGTAACCCGACTTACCCGTTGTCCTACTCTCCCAGCGCACGGGGTAGACACCCGTACGACCCCGAAACCGCCGGCGAAAGAGTGCCACTTTCGCCTCGGTGGACAGTCGCGACGATTCGGGTTTCGAGGGTGGCCTTGCCGATTCCGGCGCATGGCGCCACTCGATTCCATTTGTCTCCAAGAGCGCGATCAGTCGCTCGTTCTCGGCCTGCAACACGGCCACGGAATCGGCCTCCGACGTCGATTCCTTGGTCGGCACCGCTCTTCGCGAAGCTGTCATTGCGGCCTTTGCCGGTCTCGGGGAATCAGCAGCGCCGGATATCGCGCTGCCCGCAATTCCTCGGTGACCGCAGCGGAGAGCTTCCATGGGTCCCCGCTGATTCGCGGGATCAGTTCCGTCCAGACGCGCTCGAACGCCTGGGTCGCATCCTCATCGCTCCAGCGGACGCCCGCTGGCAGCATGGGCGCGACGTCCTCGGTCAGGCTTCGCGTCAGCTTCTCCAGCATGCGCTGCTCGGCCATCGCTCGCGTGATCGGCTTGCCCTCCTGTGCCAGGTAGTGTTCGAAGCAGGCGGTAACCTTTTCCGGAGCCAGACGCACCTGCTCGAGTCCCTGGTGCAGATCGAACAGGTCACGGTTTCTGCGACGCTGCAGCAGCGCGCGCAGCTTCGTGCCGAACAGTTCCTCGGGCTCGAAGGAGGCGATCTCCGCCCTTCCGCGGTACCATTCGTTTTCCACGGCGAACGGATAGCGTCGAACACCAAGCAAGCTCCCGTGCTCCCGGGTGTTGATCTCGACCTTCAGCTTGAGCGTCGCCTGCGCATCGACCTCGGGCGTGAACCTGAACACCAGGTGCATCGAGTGCCCGGCCTGCTCCCGGCTGCATTTCCCGAGCCACGACAGCGCCGCACGAATTGCATCGACCGTGCCGCCGATGGGCTCGGGATGCGTCTGGATCAGGTCGATATCCTCCGAGTAGCGCAACGGTCGCTTGAAGAGCAGCTTGTGGATGGCTGTGCCGCCGCGGAACGCAATCTTTCCCTTCAATGCCGGCGCATTGAACAGGTCGCACAGGGCGCGACAGATGATCAGGTCCTGCTCGACCTGCCGCAGGTCCGGCCAAGGCGCTGTTGCGCTCCACGCCAGCAGGAAGGCGGAGGGAATCACTCTGCGAGCTCCACCGCCTCATTGATCAGAAGTCTCCACCTTGGATTTCGCTCGCCTGGCTGCTCCAATACCTTCATGAGCGGCCTGACGGACGGATCGAGCGGCAGCGCCGTCTTGGCGCGCTTCACGAAGGCTTGCAACGCATCGGCCTGACGCGCGTGTCCCGCCAGGTCGAGCAGGTATCCCAGCCGGCGGACTGTGGAGTTTTCGTAGGCCTCAGCCGCCTTATGCAGCAGGCGCGGGCTGGCCTCGGCGCCAATGTCCTTGACGATCTGTGCGACTCCGTTGAGGCCAGCGGCCTTGTGGAAGTAGCGCACGCAGTCGAGCAGCGTTAGTTCCACACCAGCCACCGTGGCAAAGCCGGCGTCGCTCTTCATCTGGCCGATCAACGCCGGCTGATTGACCTGGGTGAACGCCCTCGGCGCCTGATACAGGAACTGCAGGCGGTGACGACCCAGATCGAAGTCCCGCACTTGCCGCGGAACGACGACCTGGAAGACCATGCTGGCCTGGTGCGAAGCGCCGTGGAACGCAGCAGCACGCAGGAGCGAGATGCGGTAGTCGATCCCCTGATGTTTCATCAGTGGATCGATCCACTCCACGGGGTCGGGCGCGCCGGCGATCTGATCTTCGGGGCGAAGGATGAGATAGAAGCCGTGCCTGGGATTTGCCAGGCGGCGCTTGTTGATCGCACGCGTGATTGCCGCCGCCAGTGCCGACGGTCGCAGGCCGAGCGCAGCCGCTACCTCATCCCGGGAGAAGTAGGCTCGGCCGCGCGCGAGCAGACCGCCGAGGTAGGACTCGAGAGAAGCCATCCTTCACCATACGCAAAACTCGACAATAAATCAATTGTTTTGCATAAGATTTGGGGTACTCCCACTCGTTCATCAACGAGCGTTCCAGACTGTTTATTGGCGAGCCATTGGATGGTGCTTCGCAGATATTTACCGTCATTCTTACCGTCAACCTATCAGGCATCAGGATTGGCGCGGGTTTCCGGCCGATTCGGCCAAAGTTGACGTTTCGAGATCTATAGACTCCCACGACCATCGCCGGCATCATCGCCGCGCCGTGTCAGAGCCTATGCACGCCAGCGTCGTGGGGGGCGTGCCGATGAATCATCCTGCGCGAGTTGCCGCGTTTATGGGCTCACCTCGGGAACAGCAGAGTTAATGTGAAGCGCGCGCCCCAGCCCTTGGGCCCGTTGTCGAAGTGGCTGACGTAGTAGCGCGGTCCGCCGACGAACTGGACGGTCTGGCCGCCGATCCGGGTCACCTTGCCGATGAATGCACCGACGGGCACCGACGCGTCGCGGCGCTCCCAGTCGTAGGTCGCCTCCGCCTGCAGCACGAAGCTCCACGCGCTCGGCGTGGTGTAGGTGAGGAAGGGCTGCAGGAAGCTCGAGTTGACATTCGCGCGGCTGCTCGACCCGGCGACCGACCAGATGTGGTTGGCCAGCGCGCCATAGGTCCAGGGCCCTTCCTGTCTGAGCGCGACGCCGGTCGGACCCAGGCCCCACTTGTCGGCGGTGAGCAGATCGTTGGTCCCGGTGGGCAGCAGGAACACCGGCCCCGCGCCCCAGATCCAACCGCCCGAGGTCGGCTGCTTCGGCGAGAAGAACAGACTCGCGACCGTGTCAGCCAGACCCGACTGGTTGCCCGCGCCGGGAAAGATGTTCGACTGATCGACGACCGGAAGGATCACGCGCGTGATCAGGTTCCAGTCGCGGTTGAGATCGGCGGGGATCACCGGCTGGATGTTGAGCCTGAAGCTGCGGCCGTCGTCGTCGGGGCCGATCCTGCGGTCCCAGTTGGCCTGAAAGGGCACGCTGATCAGGCTCGCGATCGGGTTCGCGAGCTGCTTGGCGAGATCCTCCGCGGTCTGGGCCGCAGTCCCGGACGGCGTCGCGGCCGCGATCACGATCGCGGCCAACGTGGGGCAAGCTGGCTTCATGCAAGGGTGCATTCCCGCAGACGTCGTCGCTGTTCGCCATTCCGTCGAAGACGGCGCAGGCTCAGTCGCCCGCCGCCTGCGGAGGCAGCAGCTCGGGCACCTCGAACGGCTTGCCGCCCGGCGTGGGCGTCTTCGGCGCCGTGCCCGGCAGGATCTCGAAGTTCGGTGCGAACCCGACCAGCAAGCCGCGCAGTTGGTCGAAGGGCTTGCGGTCGCCATCGAACTTCGCCTTACCGGCCGCGATCAGGTCGTCGAACGAGCTCGCGCCCATCATCACCTGGTTCAGGTCGCTGCGATTCAGCGTGATCGTCAGGTCCGGCTTCGGGGCCTGCACGCCCTGGATGTTGGTCAGCGTCGCATTGCTCATCTCGACCAGGTACTTCTCGCCGTTGTCGGGCGTGACCAGGTTGATGGTGAAGCGCAGGCCCTCGGCCTTCTTCGGGTCGATGCTGATGCCGACGAAGTCCAGCCACTGCTCGGTGGTCATCGCGCGGATCACGTCGGGGCCGGTCGTCTTGATCGCGGGGCCGCCCGGCAGGCCGTGGCGCAATTCGAAGGCGCCTTGCAGGAAGATGTTGCGCAGTGTCGGGCTTTCCTTCTGGTAGCCGAGCTGTTCGAAGGCGTCGGCCAGCAGGTCCTTCGCCGCCTGGTTGCCCGGTTGCGCAAAGACCAGCTTGTTCAGGATCTCCGATGCCTCGTTGTACTTGCCCTGGCCGTTCAACTCCTTGCCCTTGGCCATGATCTTGTCGGCGCCGCCCATCATCTCGACGTACAGCGGCGCCGAGTCCTTGGGCGACAGCGGCGCGATGTTCACTGGGTTGCCGTCCCAGTAGCCGAGGAAGCGGTTGATCACGCCGCGGCTGTTGTGCTGCTCCGAGCCGTGGTAGCTGTGCGCGGGCCACTGCTTCCACAGGCTGGGCGGCAGCTGGTAGACGTTCTGGATCTCGTTGATCGTCACGCCCAGGTTGGCGTAGTGCAGCGTCTGGTTGTTCAGGTTGGCGTAGGTGTCGCGCTGCACGCGCATCACTTCTTGGATGCGCGCGTTGCCCCAGCGCGGCCAGCTGTGCGAGGCGAACATCACTTCGGCCTCCTGGCCGAATTTGTACAGCGCGACGTTGATCTGCTTGGACCAGTTCAGCGCGTTGCGCACCGGCGCACCGCGCGGCGTGTAGATGTTGTGGATCGTGCCGGTGATGTTCTCCGCCGCCCAGAAGGCCTTGAACTGCGGGAAGTACGTGTTCATCTCCACCGGTGCCTCGGTGTCCGGCGTGTTCTGGAACACCATCTTCACGCCGTCGAGCGTGATGTCCTCGAAGTCCTTGGTGATGATCAGGTTGGGCGGGATCAGCCCGACGTTGCCGTTGGCCACGTTCTTGCCGATCGACTGGTCGGCGTGTCCGAATGGGTCGCGCGGCAGCAGCACCGCGTACGAGTACTGGGTGCGCCGCGACATCGCGTTGCCGGTAAAGACGTTCTCGGCGATCGCCTCGTGCAGGAAGCCCTCGGGTGCGATGATCTTGACCTTGCCGCTGGCGGCGTCGGCTTCGTCGACCACGCCGCGCACGCCGCCGAAGTGGTCGACGTGCGAGTGCGAATAGACGACGCCGACCACCGGACGCTTGCCGAGTTTTTCGTTGATGAACTCGAGCGCCGCGCGCGCCGTTTCCTTGACGGTCAGCGGGTCGAAGATGATCCAGCCGGTGTCGCCCTTGATGAAGCTGATGTTGGCCAGATCGTAGCCGCGCACTTGGTAGATCCTGCCCGGCAGCACTTCGTACAGGCCGTAGGCCATGTTCAGCACCGCCTGGCGCTGCAGCGACGGGTGGATGCTCTGGAAGTCCTTGGACTGCAGCAGCCACTGGTAGCTCGCCATGTCCCAGGCGACGTGGCCGGCGTCGGCCATGATCTTCTTGTACGGCGGCTCGGCGATGAAGCCCTTCTTGGCCTCGTCGAAGTCGCGCTGGTCCTCGAAGGGCAGGGTGGCCGAGACGCCCTTGCGCAGTTCGATCGTGAAGGTCGACGGCAGGCTGCCCTTGGCGTCGAAATGCTGGACCTGCGCGGTCGGCGCGCCGACCGCGGCGCCCTGGGCCAGGGCCGGCTGAGCCAGTGCCGCGGGGCCGGCGCAGACGGCCGCGGCCGCGGCCGCCAGCTGCGTGAGTTGCTTCGAGAGTCGCATGGTTTCCTCCTGACGATGGATGGTGCCGCCTACCGGTGCTGTTCGGCGGCGGCGTTGATTGAAGTCATTGTCGGGCCACATCGGCTATCCGTCCAATGCATGCGACGCAAGCTACCTATATACTCGACGCATGGTTCTCGAACTTCGACAGATGCGCCACGTGCTGGCACTGGCCGAGCACGGCAGCTTCGCCCGCGCCGCCGTGGCGCTGCACCTGAGCCAGCCCGCGCTGTCGCGCAGCATCCAGGTGCTGGAGCAGCAGATCGGCTGCGCGCTGTTCCTGCGCACTGTCGCGGGCGTGGTACCGACCGACACCGGGCGCCTGTTCGCGCAGCGCGCGCGCCAAGTGGTGCAGCTCGCCGAGGATCTGAACCAGTCGGTGCAGGCCGAGCGCACGCTGCAATCCGGCCAGTTGACCGTCGGCAGCGGGCCCTATCCGCTGGAATCGGTGATCACCAGCGCGCTCGGCCGCTTCATGACGGCGCACCCTGCCGTCGGGGTGCGGGTTCGGGTGCGCGACTGGGACGAACTGCTGCCGCGGCTGCGCTCGCGCGAGCTGGACTTCTTCGTCGCCGAGATCAGCACGCTCAGGCACGAGCCCGACCTGGAGGTGGAGCCGATGGCCGAGCATGCGCTGTACTTCGTCGGCCGCGCCGCACACCCGCTGGCCGGGCGCGACCAACTCAGCGCGGCCGCGACCTTCGCCTACCCGTTCATCGCGCCGGCTCGTATCCCGCCGCGTCTTCTCGAGCCGATGCTGCAGGCCGGGCGCAAGTTTGCCGGCCCCAAGTCCACCCCCAGGGCGTTTCCCTCACTGGAATGCAACGTGGTGGCGACCGTCAAGCGCCTCGTCGAAAACTCCGATGCCGTGACCGCGCTGACGCTGAGTTGCATGGCTGCCGAGTTGCAACAGCAGCGGCTCGCGCTGCTGGGCACGCAGCCCTGGCTGTCGCTGTGCTACGGCATCGTCAGCCTGAAGGTCCAGCCGATGAGTTCGGCGGCGCTGCGCTTTCGCGACTTCGTCGTCCAGGCGCAGGCCGAGGTCGCGCCGGCCGAAGCGGCGCTGCTGGCGCGCTGGAAGTTATGAGGCGCCGGTCCCCCGCGAGCACGTCGCGCTGTGCGCGCGGCAAGTGCAGCGTTGCATTGACCCGTGAGCACGAGTTCGACCGGGCCCGTTGCCATGCAAGGTCCCGACACGGCCGCGTGTCAATTTCACTGGAGATATCATTCGACATCTATCGAGGACTATCGGCTCCTCGAGCATCCGCGCGCTGTCAGCGGCACCACGCGCAAGAGCGTCGGATGAGCATCGAACCGCCGCGGCACCACATCAGACAAGTGCTTCTCACGCAAAGTCTTATCGGCGTTCCTCTTGCCGTCATGGTTGTCGGCACCCCGATAAGCCAGCGCCGCCCCCATCGCGACCGCGGGACGAGTCCGGTCCCGCGATCGGGCCAGCCATCGGGATCGGTCATTCACGCCGCAGTCGACCGAAAGACGCGGATCCTCGGCGAGAGCTTCGCTCGCAACTCCCGATCCGCCACCCGGATCTCGTACTCGGACTGCAGGTTCAGCCAGAACCGGGGCTCCATGACGAAGAACATCCCGAGCCGAAGCGCGGTATCCGCCGTGATGGGACGCTGGCCGTTCACGAGCTCGCTGATTCGGCTCGGCGAAACGTCGATGTCCGCCGCGAGCTGGCGGGCGCTGATGCCCATGGGCTTCATGAAATCCTCCAGCAGGATCTCGCCGGGATGAATCTCCTCGAGCAACTTGTGCATGTTTCGAACTCCTAGTGATAGTCCACGATCTCGACACTGTGCGCGCCATCCGACTTCCAGACGAAGCAGATCTGCCACTGGTCGTTGATGCGAATGCTGTGCTGACCCTTTCGGTCGGCCTTCAGCGCCTCCAGCTGGTTGCCCGGCGGGATACGCAAGCTGGCGAGCTCGGTGGCGGCGTGGATCTGAAGCAGCTTGCGCTACAACTACACCCGCTACTTCGCACCGCTCGAGCGCAACCGACCGACGAGCGTCGACGAGATCCATCGCTGGAACGATGTCGAGCTCTACGATCTCAAGTCAGACCCCGACGAGATGAAGAACCTCGCGCCGGCGAAGGGGGTGAGCGACGCCTTGGTGGCAGCAATGAACGGCAAGCTGAATCGCATGATGGATAGCGAATTCGGCAAGGACGACGGTCGCGAGATGCCCGATGTCGCGGGTATCGACTGGGCCATCGACCGTATCGATCTTTAGGCGCCGAATTCGATCTCCGGACATCGGCCGGCATCCGACCTCGCGGTCGGGCGCCGGCCACGGTTGGTCCTAATTCACCCGCTGGACCTTCGGCGGCGTCCATGTACCGTCGAGGATCGACGGCGCCTTCTCCTTCGGCCAATACATGCGCAGCATCGGGATGAACTCGCCGGGGGGTGCGGGCAGCCAGTTCGCTTCCTTGTCCTTGCCCGGCGAATCCTTCTGGAAGTACAGCGTGATCGAGCCGTCGGGGTTGGCCTTCAGGTGGTTGCGTGGGCTCACCGTGAACTTGTTGAGCTTGTTCGGCACGAACCACCAGCCCTGGTCGATCATGTACATCGTGATCGACCAGAAGGCGTTGACCGGCGGCATCTGCCCCTTGGCCCAGGTCAGCGTGTATTTGTGCGCGCCGTTCAGCGTCGCGCCGGTGCTGTCCACCAGCGTGTACGGATAGACCGCGTCCTCCTGCAGGTTGGCCGGCCAGCCTCGCTGCGCCGATACACGCCATCGAGCACCAGACAGTGCAGATGGATGTTCAAGTTGGCGGCCGAGCCGAATCTCTGGATGAGGGCGACCGCGCCGGTGTCGGCTGCGGCGCGCCTCGGGCCTGCCTGCTTGAGCACAAACCCCGCGATGACGCCGTGGATGGTGCGCAGCACCGGTGTGAGCAACTCGGGGTGCGCCGCACACAGAATGCGCAGCGGGATCGGAAACGACAGCACCCATTGCCTGACTGGCACGCGCGCGATGAGCTGATCGACCAGATGCGCGGCGCTCTCGGCCATGCGTCGCGCGCCGCACGAGGGGCAGAATCCCCGTCGTTTGCACGAGAACGCCACCAGCTCCTCGTGTGCGCAGTCGGCACAGCGCACGCGCAGAAATCCGTGCGCCAGAATGCCACATTCGAGAAAGGCCCCGAACTCGTCTTTGACAAACTCAGGCAGGCCCGTGCCGGTCCTAACTTCGACCTGAGCGAGGAACGTCTCGAGATGTTCCCGCACCAGGCAATGCAGGGTCGTCTCCTCCGGCCGCCGCCGCTCGTACCGGACCGTGTGCGCCGGCGCGGCGCGCAGCACGGCTTTGCGCTGCAGTCCCAGCCGGAAGAAAACGCGTGAACCACGATCGCGGGGCACCGCGACCTGGCAAGTAATGAAGACTGCGAACCCGAGTCAACGCCCGGCACAGCAAGGCGTTGAAGAAGAGATGTTCAGTCGCGCAAGCAGGGATCGATGAACCCGATCGACCCAGCGAGCGTGCGTCAAACCGAGGAAGCCCCTCTACTCCCACTCAATCATCTGCGGCTTCGGTAAGTCATTGTCCGGCTTGACACTCATCTCGCAACGCCGGCTGTTTTACCGTCAGAAGTACCGTCATTTTGGGTGCCATCCCCGAGCGCAGCTTTCACCATCGATCGACATCTATCGAGGACCGTCGGCGCTTCCACCATCGCTCGCTTTCGAGATCTATCGCGATCTATCGCTTTGCTGCATGCGATCCGGCAGGTGGAAGCAGCGCCTCGGGCGCTCGAGTCGAGGTCGAGAAGGCGCCGGCATCAGGTGGCATAAGGTGTTGTCGCATCGAGTCTTTGCGACGAATTTTTTACCGTCACGACGCTGCCGAGCGGGCGCCGCGATCAGTGCGCATCCGCCGTCTCCTCGATTGCTTCCTTCCACGGCCTGATCTTCGCGAGCGTCTTCGCCAGGCCGGCCTTCGCGACCTCGGTATCGTAGTCCGCCTGCAGGCGCAGCCACCAGCCGTCGGAGAGTTCGAAGAAGCGGCACAGCCGCAGATCGGTGTCCGCGGTGATGGCGCGCTTGCCGGCGACGATCTCGCCGATGCGCTGCGCGGGCACGCCGATCTCCTTCGCCAGACGGTAGTTGCTCATCCCCAGCGGCTTCAAGAACTCCTCGGCGAGCATTTCGCCGGGCGACACCGGCTTGAGTTTTTTGGTCATGTCGTCTTGCCTCAGTGATAGTCCACGATCTCGATGTCTTCGGCGTCGCTGCCCGTCCAGCGAAAGCAGATGCGGAACTGATCGTTCACCCGCAGGCTCCACTGGCCTGCGCGATCGCCCTTCAGCTGCTCGAGCCGGTTGGCCGGCGGCGCGCGCAGATCCTCGATGCGGCGCGCAAGGTCGAGTTGCTTCAGCTTGCGCAGCGCCGGACGCTCGATGTTGGCGAAGCGCGCCACGCGCCGCATCTGGAACAGCGCCTCGGTCTCGGCGCACTTGAACGACCGGATCGCCACAGGTAAAATAGTAACGTAGTGCGTGATTAACGACAAGCGTGATTATCGATGACCAGACCCCCAGCACACAAGTGGGCGTTCGCGCCACGTTCTCGCCGGCACGCCTTCGGCTGGCGCTCGCAGCCGGCCGTGCAGCGAGTCAAGGAAGCCACGGCCGAGATCCAGAAGGTCGCGAAGAAGGACCCCGCCCTGGCCGCCGCCGGCGCGGCCCTCTTCCTGGAGAAGGTCTCGCCCGCGCTCGAACAGGTCGACAGCTCCTCCGGCGCCATCGGCACCGCGGTCAATCACGCGATCGAGACCTGCGCGAGGATCATCGCCGAGACGCCCGTCAACGACGAGACTCGCGATCGGTGGCTCGATCGCCTCTGGGAGGCGCATGAGAACGACCAGATTCCCTACATCGAACGCCTGGCCGACTACTGGGGCGAACTGTGTGCATCGCGCGATCGAGCTTCCGCATGGGCAGATCGGCTGATTGGCACGGTCGAGGCGGCATGGAGTCCGAACCGGAAGCCCGGGGGTTACTTCCACGGGACGATCGCGTGCTTGAGCGCACTGTTCCACGCCGGGCGCCATGAGGAGCTGATCGCTCTGCTCGACAAGGCGCCCTTCTCGCTGTGGCATTACCGCGAGTGGGGCGTCAGGGCGCTGGCGGCCATGGGCCGGAAGGCTGAGGCGATCCGCTACGCGGAGGCGAGCCGCGGACTGAACGACAACCCAGTCGCGATCGCACGCGCCTGCGAGGAGATCCTGCTCTCGTCGGGCCTCGCCGACGAGGCGTACACGAGATACGCGATCGCGGCCAACCAGGGGACGACTTTCCTCGCGACCTTCCGCGCAATCGCGAAGAAGTACCCGACCCAGGGGCCTGCGAAGATCCTCGATGATCTGGTCGCCAGCACGCCGGGGCAGGAAGGCAAGTGGTTCGCCGCGGCGAAGGATGCCGGGCTCAACGACGAGGCGATCGCCCTCGCCCAACGAACGCCGTGCGATCCGCGCACGCTGACCCGGGCCGCTCGCGACTTCGCCGCCATGCAACCCCGGTTCGCCGTCGAGGCGGGCCTCGCCGCCCTGCGCTGGATCGCCGCCGGCTATGGCTACGAGATCACGAGTGTCGACGTGCTCGACGCGTGCTCGAGCACCTTGGCTGCCGCGAGGAACGGCGGATGTATCGACGAGATCGAGGGGCGAATCCGTGCACTGATCGCCGGTCCGCGATCAGCCGCCAAGGACCTCATTGCCGCGTCGCTTGGGACACGAACGATCCCGTGACCTTCACACCGGTGCCCGCGAAGGCCCCAGTACGACTCGTGTGCGCCGCAGCCACCCGTCTCACCAGTAACGCGCTGCTCGCACGACAACATCGCCACTGTTAGCGTGCCGAAGCAACGTTCGTTGCCTGCGCCCAAGGCGAAGCGAGATCCGATATTCGACGCGATGGCGAAATTTGCTGTTCAGTGAACATCAGGGTCGCTTCGGACCGGCTGGGCCGAAGCCGTTGCGCTCGTTCTCGTAGTCCTCGATCAGCGTGACGAGCACGTCGCGCTCGCCCGCCTGTGCGGTGCCTTCCTCGGCCTGGAAGACCTTCTCGAGGCGGCGGAAGGCGCGTTGCAGATCCTCGTCGTTGCGGATCGGCTCGATGGTCATTCACGGTCTCCGCGTCGATGCGGTCGCCCTGCGCGTTCGCCCCGACGAACTTCGCCAAGGCGAAGCTTGCCTGGAATGGCGTCACCGCGCTCCACGACCGAGCGCCATGGACATCATTGCGGGGTCGCTGGCGCCAAGAACGGGTTCATGACCTTCACGCCGGTGCCCGCGAAGTCCGCCGCATTGCGCGTGACAACCGTCAGATCGTGGACCAGCGCGGTGGCCGCAATCTGCTTGTCCAACGCGCGCTCGGGGTTCGGTACTCGGAGTCGACCCCACACCTGCGCGGCGTCGGCATCGAAGGCGAGCACTTTGTCCGCGGACTGCTCGAGTACTGCGGAGAGCCAGTCCTCCAACAAGCCCGCCTGCTCGGCATCGCCGCGCAGGCGGATAAGTTCGACGCCACGACGAAGCTCGCCGATCGTGATGACCGACAGATAGACCGGGTCGCCCGCGCTCGCAACGCGATTGAAGAAGTCGATGACGCCGGGGTTCGCCCTGGCCCTCTTCCGGGCCTCGCTGATGACGTTGGTGTCAATCAAATACACGGGGCGCCTTCCCTTCGGACTCGACGCGCTCGAAGTCCGCGTCGGTGCCGACGTCGGGAATCGAAGCCAGCAGCTCCGCCAGAGCGCGCTTGCGTGGGCGCACGAGAGCCTCGGCCAGGATCTCCCGATGTTCCGCCTCGGCGCTTCGGCCGTGCGCGCCGGCACGCTCTTTGAGCGCCTTGACGAGCGCCTCATCGACTCCGCGAACGAGCAAGTCAGGCATGTCGGCACCTCCCGGAAAAGATGATATCAATGATATCAGAACCGATCTGTTTGTTATGACCGCCGATGCTGGCGACGTTCGGCAGCTGCGATCCGGGCAACGGGCCACACCTGACAACATCACCGCGATGCCGGCCCGTCGTGCGCGCACGGTGACTTGCCCGGCGCTTATCGAAGTCTCTCAGCTCTGCCCGCCGCGCATGTGTCCGACACTCTTTCGCGGAATTTCGTATCCACAAGGACGGACCCGATGCGCGTCCCACTACCCACCCGCAACCAGAAGCAAGGACACGATCAAGGTGCTACCGAACACTTCGTGAGGCGCTTCGCCCGCGCGGCGCCCCCACCCCGTTTCGCGGCGTTCGCGCCGCCCTACGTGACGAGGCTGGAGACAGCCCCGACGGGCTGACTCGTCCCCCTACTCCCACTCGATCGTGGCGGGCGGCTTGCTCGAGATGTCGTAGACGACGCGGTTGATGCCGCGGACCTCGTTGATGATCCGGTTCGAGACGCGCGCCAGGAGCTCCGCTGGCAGCGGCGCCCATTGCGCGGTCATGAAGTCGGTGGTCTGCACCGCGCGCAGCGCGACCACGTGCTCGTAGGTCCTGCCGTCGCCCATCACGCCCACCGAACGCACCGGCAGAAAAACCCCGAAGGCCTGCGCGGTACGGTCGTACCAGTCGGCGGCGCGCAGCTCCTCGATGAAGATGGCGTCCGCCTCGCGGAGCAGGTCGGCATACTCGCGCTTCACCTCGCCCAGGATCCGCACGCCGAGCCCTGGCCCGGGGAACGGATGGCGGAAGACCATCTCCCGCGGCAGGCCGAGCGCGAGCCCGAGTTCGCGGACCTCGTCCTTGAAGAGCTCGCGCAGGGGCTCGAGCAGCTTGAGGTGCAGCGTCTCCGGCAGGCCGCCGACGTTGTGATGCGATTTGATCGTGTGCGCCTTCTTGGTCTTGGCGCCCGCCGACTCGATCACGTCCGGGTAGATGGTGCCCTGCGCGAGCCACTTGACAGCGGCGCCGCGCTTTTTCAGACGCTCGGCCTCCTCCTGGAAGACCTCGACGAACTCGCGGCCGATGATGCGCCGCTTCTGCTCGGGGTCGGTGACGCCGGCGAGCACGCGCATGAATCTCGAGGATGCGTCCACCATGTCGACCCGCACGCCCAGGTGCTTGCCGAAGGTCTCCATCACCTGCGCCGCCTCGTCCTTCCGCAGCAGGCCCGTCTCGACGAAGACGCAGGTGAGCCGGTCGCCGATCGCCCGGTGGATCAGCGCCGCCGCCACCGAGGAGTCCACGCCGCCCGACAAGCCGAGAACGACCTCGTCGCGGCCGACGTCGGCGCGGATGCGCTCCACCGCCTCGCCGGCGTAGTCCGGCATGTTCCAGTCGCCGTGGCAGCCGCAGATGTCCCGCACGAACCGTGCGAGGATGGCCGCCCCCTGGCGGGTGTGGGTCACTTCCGGATGGAACTGGACGCCGTAGTAGCGGCGCGCATCGTCGGCCATGCCGGCGATCGGCGTGGTCGGGTTGCTCGCGATGACCTTGAAGCCCGGCGGTAGCCCGGTGACCTTGTCGCCGTGGCTCATCCAGACGTCCAGGAGCCCGTGCCCGGCGCTGTTCGCGCGGTCCTGGATGTCGCGCAGCAGCGCCGAATGGCCCCGCGCGCGCACCTCGGCGTAGCCGAACTCGCGCACCCGGGCGCTCTCCACGGCGCCGCCGAGTTGCGCCGCCATCGTCTGCATGCCGTAGCAGATCCCGAGGACGGGCACGCCGATCTGGAACACCGCCTGCGGGGCGCGGGGCGTCGCGTCCTCGGTGACCGAGGCCGGTCCGCCCGAGAGGATCACGCCGCGCGGCGCGAACTCGCGGACGAACTCGTCCGCGACGTCGAACGGATGGATCTCGCAGTAGATCCGGTTCTCGCGCACCCGGCGCGCGATGAGCTGGGTGTACTGCGCCCCGAAGTCGAGGATGAGGATCTTCTCGTGCATCAGCGTGAAACGTGAAGCCCGCAGCGTGAACCGGATCGCCCGCGCCGCGGCAGGTGCTCCCGCGCGGCAGCGCGGTCACGATTCACTTTCCGCCCTTCACGCGCTTCCCGTTCCCGACTCGGTCCGGTAATTCGGCGCTTCCTTGACGATCTGCACGTCGTGCACGTGCGACTCTCGCACGCCCGCCGCGGTGATCTCCACGAACTGCGCCCGCTCGCGCATCTCCTCGACGCCGTTGCAGCCGAGATAGCCCATGCTCGCGCGCACGCCGCCCAGGAGCTGGTCGATCACCGCCACCAGCGGTCCCTTGTACGGCACCCGGCCTTCGATGCCCTCGGGCACGAGCTTCTCCGCCATCGCCGTCGGATCCTGGAAGTAGCGGTCGGCCGCGCCCTGCTGCATCGCACCGAGCGAGCCCATGCCGCGGTACGATTTGTAGGACCGGCCCTGATAGAGCTCGATCTCACCGGGCGCCTCCTCGGTGCCCGCAAAGAGGCTGCCGAGCATCACGCAATGCGCGCCGGCCGCCAACGCTTTCGCGATGTCGCCCGAGTAGCGCACCCCGCCGTCGGCGATGATGGGCACGCCGGTGCCCTTGAGGCCCTCCAGCACGTTCTGGATGGCGGTGATCTGTGGCACGCCGACGCCCGCGACGATCCGCGTGGTGCAGATTGACCCCGGCCCGATGCCGACCTTCACGCCGTCGGCGCCGTGCTCCACGAGCGCGCGCGCCGCCTGCGCAGTGGCGATGTTGCCGCCGATGACGTCGACCTTCGGGCAGTTGCGCTTGACCCACTTCACCCGGTCGAGGACGCCTTGCGCGTGGCCGTGAGCGGTGTCCACTACCAGCAGATCCACGCCCGACTCCATGAGCGCGACGACGCGATCCTCGGTCCCCTCGCCCACGCCGACCGCCGCGCCGACGCGCAGCTTGCCTTGCGCGTCCTTGCAGGCGTTCGGATACTCGGTCGCCTTCATGATGTCCTTGACGGTGATGAGGCCGCGCAGCTCGAAATCGCCGTTCACCACGAGCACGCGCTCGAGACGGTGCCGGTGCAGGAGCTCGGTCGCCTCCTCGAGGGTGGCACCCTCGCGCACGGTGACCAGTCGCTTCTGCGGGGTCATGATGTTGCGCACCGGCTGGTCGAGCTTCGTCTCGAAACGCAGGTCGCGGTTGGTCACGATGCCCACCACGCGCCCGCCCTCGACCACCGGCAGCCCGGAGAACTTGTGCTGCTGGGTGAGCGCCTTCACCTCGCGCACGGTCATCTCGGGCGGGATCGTGATCGGGTCGCGCACCACCCCCGACTCGAAGCGCTTGACCTTCCGCACCTCGGCGGCCTGCGCCTTGGGCGACATGTTCTTGTGAATGATGCCGATGCCGCCTTCCTGCGCCAGCGCGATCGCCAGCCGCGACTCGGTCACCGTATCCATGGCGGCCGAGACGAGGGGGATGTTGATCTGGATGTTGCGGGTCAGCCGGGTCTTGAGGCTGACGTCGCGGGGCAGAACCGCGGAGTGGGCGGGGACGAGCAGGACGTCGTCGAACGTGAGTGCCTTCTGGATCGGGCGCATGAGCTGCGGCAGAGTCGCAAAGACACATTATACGTCCGGGAAAATGCCCGGTAAATCATCACTCTCCGGCAGGCCTCGATTGACGCCGGCAGGCAAAGTCGATACCGTGGTTGCATCCTCGCCTTCGAGGACACATTCGAGGTCAACGTCATGATCCGGTTCGCACTTCTCGCCCTGGCCCTGGCGCTCGCCCTGCCGGCTCAGGCCCAACTCTACAAATGGGTCGACTCGAACGGCCGGGTCCAGTACTCGGACCGCCCCCCCGGCGGCGGCACGAAGGCCGAGCAGGTGTCGAATGCCCACGTGAGCTCGATCGGGAGCCAGAGCGCCGCCGCCGGCGCGAGGTCGGCGACCGACCTCGAGGCGGACTTCCGCAAGCGCCAGGTCGACAAGGCCGAAGCGGACAAGAAGCAGCAGCAGGCGTCAGCCGAACAGAAGCAGAAGTCCGAGAGCTGCGAAGCCGCTCGCCGCAACCTCGCGGCCCTGCAGTCCGGGCAGCGCATGATGCGATACAACGACAAGGGGGAGCCCAGCTTCATGGACGACGCGGGCCGCGCGCGCGAGACCGAGCAGGCGCAGCAGCAGGTGCAAACCTGGTGCAAGTAGGGCTCAGCGCCCTCGGCGCCGCAGCGCCCGCCGCCGTCGCGTCTCCTTCGGGTCCCCGCTGAGGGGTCGATAGATCTCCACGCGGTCGCCCGCGGCCACCGGCCGGTCGAGCGTGACGAGACTGCCGTAGATTCCGACCCGATTCACCCCGAGGTCGATTTCCGGAAAGGCCTGCAACAGACCGCTCGCGCGGATCGCCTCGCGGACCGTGACGCCCTCCTCGACCGGCACGGTCAAGCGCGTCTGGCGCGTCGCCGCCGCGTAGATCACCTCCACGTCCACCACGCGGCGCGCGTCGCGGCTGCTCACGCGCCACCGGACACTGCGTCTACCCGCCGGACGAACGCATCGAGCAGCGAGCTTGCGATGTGGTCGAACGCTGGTCCGAGCGCCCGGGCGAGAACCGCTCCGGCGAGCTCGTAGGAGAGCCGGAAGTCGACTCGGCACGCTTCCTCGCCGAGCGGCGTGAACGCCCAAAGCCCGCGCAGCTCGCGGAACGGACCCTCGACGAGCCGCATCTCGATGCGGGCTCCGGCGACCATCGCGTTGCGCGTGGTGAAGCGCTGGCGCACTCCCCGAAAGCTGACGTGCAGCGTGGCCACGACTGCCGCCGGATCGCTGCGATCGACCTCGGCTGCGGTGCACCACGGCAGGAACGCCGGATAGGCCTCCACGTCCGCGGCCACGGCAAACAGCCGGGACGCCCGATGCCCGACGAGGGCCGAACGCTCCACGGTCACCATGCTCGGCGCTGATAGAATCGGCGGTGCTTCCCCGCCCGCAATTCAATGAGCATCGTCGAAAATCGCAAGGCCTATCACGACTACTTCGTCGAAGAGCGCTACGAGGCGGGCGTCGCCCTCGAAGGCTGGGAGGTGAAGGCGATCCGCGCCGGCCGCGTGCAGTTGCGGGAAGCCTATGTCGTCGTCCACGGGCAGGAGATCTTCCTGATCGGCGCCCACATCACCCCGCTCGGGAGCGCATCGACGCACGTCACGCCCGATCCGACCCGCACGCGCAAGCTCCTGCTGCACGCAGAGGAGATCCGGCGGCTGATCGGCAAGGTCGAGCAGGCCGGTTACACGCTCGTGCCGCTCAATCTGCATTATTCGAAAGGACGCATCAAGCTCGAGATCGGTCTCGCGCGCGGCAAGAAGCAGTACGACAAGCGCGCCACCGAGAAGGAGCGCGAGTGGGCCCGCGAGAAGCAGCGCCTGCTGCGCGCCCGGCGCTGACGCACCGCGCCGGGTCGCGCCCCGCTAACCCCCCGCACCCGCCTTGCGGCCGCGCCCCGCCGCGACCTGCTTTCCCAGCGAGATCCAGGTGTCGACGACCGTGTCCGGGTTGAGCGACATGCTCTCGATGCCCTCCTCCATCAGCCACTGCGCGAGATCCGGGTGGTCCGAGGGGCCCTGGCCGCAGATGCCCACGTACTTCCCCTGCTTGCGGCACGCGCGGATCGCAGCCTTCAGCAGCGACTCCACGGCGGCATCGCGCTCGTCGAAGGACTCCGCGACCAGCTCCGAGTCCCGATCCACTCCGAGCGTGAGCTGCGTCAGGTCGTTCGATCCGATCGAGAATCCATCGAAGTGCTCGAGGAACGTCTCCGCGAGGATGGCGTTGGACGGCACTTCGCACATCATCACGATGCGCAGGCCGTTTTCCCCCCGTCGCAAGCCCTGCTCCGCCAGGAGCTCGATCACGCGCCGCGCTTCGGAGACCGTGCGCACGAACGGCACCATCAGCTCCACGTTGGTGAGTCCCATCGCGTTCCGCACCCGCTTCATCGCCTCGCACTCGAGCGCGAACGACGCACGGAAGGATTCGGCGACGTAACGCGAAGCGCCGCGAAAGCCGAGCATCGGGTTCTCCTCCTCCGGCTCGTAGTCCTTGCCGCCGATCAGCTTGCGGTATTCGTTCGACTTGAAGTCGGACAGCCGCACGATCACCGGCTTCGGCCAGAACGCCGCGGCGATCGTCGCCACCCCCTCGGCGAGCTTGGCGACGTAGAACTCGCGCGGGTTCGCGTACCCGCGCGCAGCCCGCTCGACCTGTGCCTTGAGGGAGGGCGGGAGCTTCGGATGGTCGAGCACGGCCTGTGGGTGAATCCCGATCATGTTGTTGATCACGAACTCGAGCCGCGCGAGGCCGACGCCCGCGTTCGGCAGGGCCTGGAAGTCGAACGCGAGGTGCGGATTGCCGACGTTCATCGCGATCTTGACCGGAAGCTCGGGCATCTCCGCGTGGCTCGTCGTGCTCACTTCGAACGCGAGCGCGCCCTCGTACACGCTGCCGGTATCGCCTTCGGCGCAGGAGACCGTCACCTGCGTGCCGTCGCGGAGCACGCGCGTCGCATCCCCCGACCCGACCACCGCCGGGATGCCGAGCTCGCGCGCGATGATCGCCGCGTGGCAGGTGCGTCCGCCGCGATTGGTGACGATCGCCGCCGCCCGCGTCATCACCGGCTCCCAGTTCGGATCGGTCATGTCGGTGACCAGCACGTCGCCGTCGCGGATCCGCCCCATCTCGCTCGCGTCCTTCACGACGCGCACCGGCCCGACGCCGATTTTGTGGCCGATCGCGCGGCCCGAGACGAGCACTTTCGACCGCTCCTTCAGCCGGAAGCGCTCCTGACCCTCGGCGCGCTTCTGCGAGCGGACCGTTTCCGGACGCGCCTGCAGGATGTAGAGCTTGCCGTCCCGGCCGTCCTTGCCCCACTCGACGTCCATCGGGCGGCCGTAGTGCTTCTCGATGGCGACCGCGTAGCGCGCGAGCTCGATCACGTCCTCGTCGGTGAGGCAGAAGCGGTCCTGCTCGGCCTGGGGAACGCCGACGGTGACGGTCGAGCGGCCCGCACGCGCATCGTCGGTGAAGATCATCTTGACCGCCTTCGAGCCGAGCGACCGCCGGATGATCGGGAACTTTCCCGCGGCCAGCATCGGCTTGTGCACGTAGAACTCGTCCGGATTCACCGCCCCTTGCACGACCGTTTCGCCGAGCCCGTACGCAGCGGTGATGAAGACGACGTCCTGGAAGCCGGATTCGGTGTCGATCGTGAAGAGCACGCCGCTCGATGCGAGGTCGCTCCGCACCATGCGCTGCACGCCGGCGGACAGCGCCACCGCCTCGTGCGCGAATCCCTTGTGCACGCGATAGGAGATCGCCCGATCGTTGTACAGCGAGGCGAACACGTGCCTCACCGCGGACATGATTTCACCGAGCCCGTGGATGTTGAGGAACGTTTCCTGCTGGCCGGCGAAGGACGCGTCCGGCAGATCCTCCGCGGTCGCCGAGGAGCGCACGGCCACCGGTGCTTCGCCCTCGCGCATCATCGCCCCGTAGCCGGCGCGGATGGCCGCCTCGAGCGCCGCCGGAAAGGGCGCAGCGACGATCCAGCCGCGGATCTCCGCCCCGGCGTTCGCGAGCGCGGCGACGTCCCCGGGATCGAGCGCCTTCAGGCGCGCGGCGATGCGATCGGTGAGGCCGGCGCCCTTCAGGAAGTCGCGGTAGGCCTGCGCGGTCGTCGCGAAGCCGCCCGGCACGCGGATATGCGCCTGCGCGAGCTGCGAGATCATCTCGCCGAGCGAGGCGTTCTTGCCACCCACCTTGTCGACGTCGCCCATGCGCAGCTCGTCGAGGGAGATCACGTAACGATCGCGCGTCATGCCGAGGTTCCTTCCCGTTGCCGAAGTCCGCCGAAACCGCTATTTTACCCGTCAACCCGCTCATGCCCCAACGCCAGCGCGTCATCTTCTTCATCTCCGACGGCACCGGCATCACCGCCGAGATGCTCGGGCACAGCCTGCTCACGCAGTTCGAGGACATCCAGTTCTCGCAGGTCGTCATCCCGTTCGTGGACAGCGTCGAGAAGGCGCAGGAGTGCGTCGCGCGCATCACGGCGGCGAAGGCTGCCTCGGAGGCGCGCCCGGTGGTGTTCACCACCCTGGTGAACGACGCCGTGCGCTCGATCCTGCGCCAGGCCGATGCGCTCGTGCTCGACTTCTTCGAGACGTTCCTCGCACCGCTGGAGCGCGAATTCAGCACCGGGTCGAGCCACACGGTGGGCCGCTCGCACGGCACGGCGAACAGCTCCGGCTACCAGCACCGGATCGAGGCGGTCAACTTCGCGCTGGCGCACGACGACGGGCTCGCCTTCGGCGAGCTCGGTGCGGCGGACGTCATCCTGGTCGGCGTGTCGCGCAGCGGCAAGACGCCAACCTGCCTCTATCTCGCGCTCCAGTTCGGAATCAGGGCGGCGAACTGCCCGCTCACGCCCGAGGACTTCCAGCGCGGTCGCCTCCCGGAGGCAGTGCAGGCGCACCTGCCCAAGGTCTACGGGCTGACCATTGCTCCGGAGCGGCTCGCGCGCATCCGGAACGAGCGCCGGCCGGAGAGTCATTACGCGAGCCTGGCGAACTGCGAGTACGAGGTCGACGCGGCGGAGCGGCTCATGCGACGCAACGGCATCCGGTGGCTGAGCTCGACCGCGCGGTCCATCGAGGAGATCGCGACCCAGATCCTCCAGGACGTGCGGCTCGAGCGCCGGGCGCACTGAGCGGATCGGGCGCCTCCGCCGACCCGTGCCGCGCGCCTCAGCCGGGCCTGCGTGCACGTCGCTGGCGAACTTGCTCGAACAGGCAAATCGCCGCTGCCGCGGCCACGTTCAGCGACTCCGCCATGCCGGGCATCGGGACGTGGAGCCGGTCCGTCGCAACGCTGGCGAGGCCGGGCGAGATGCCGGCGCCCTCGTTGCCGAAGATCCACGCGACGGGCCCGGTGAGATCGACCGCGTCGAGCGGTCGGCCGCCGTGCGCATCGGTGGCGATCAGCCTGCCGCGACACCGGCGAGCAAGCGTTTCCAGAGGGACGTTTTCGTGGATGGAGAGCGCGAAGTGCGCCCCCATGCCGGCGCGCAGAACCTTGGGCGACCACGCGAATGCGCTCCCTGGAGAGAGGAATATCCGCGCGATCGCAGCGGCCGCAGCGGTACGCAGGATCGAGCCGAGATTACCCGCATCCTGGAGGCCTTCGAGCAGGATCGCGTCGCCGATCTCCTCGGGAACCGACGCCGGCGCCGGGGTCGCGATGACCGCCAGAATGCCCACCGGCGTCACGACCTGCGCCAGCGCGTCGAACAAGCGGTCGGGAAGAAGCACGCGGGTCTCGGCGGCCGCACTCTCCAGCAGCGCGCGGACCTCCGGTCGCGACGAACCTGTCTCGCTCGCGACGATCGCCTCCGCAACGCCGCCCCCTGCGCGCCATGCCTCGATCAGATGAGGCCCGTCCAGGATCGCCCTGCCTCGCAGCCGGCGCTCGCGCGCGGACGCGCTCAGCTTGACGAGCGACTTGAACCACGCGTTCTCGCGGGACTGGATGCGCTTGATCACCGGTTCGGGACGGCGTCCTGGCGCGCTCGGTCACAACAGCTCGGTCTGCCGGCGTGGGCCAGCAGTTCCGGCAAGAGCACGTACCGGCGCGAAGCTCCTGCGATAGATGTCGCAAGGGCCGAGCCGCCGCAGCGCGGCGAGATGCTCCGGCGTGGGATAGCCCTTGTGGCGATCGAATCCGTACCCGGGGAATTGCGCGTGGAGTCGCAGCATCTCTGCGTCCCGGGCGGTCTTGGCGAGGATGGATGCCGCGGAAACGGCGCCGATCGTCGCATCGCCGCCGACCAACGCGCGGGCCGGGGCGGACACGTCCGGGCAATGCAGCCCGTCCACCACGATCTCCTCCGGTGCGATCCGCAAGGTCTCCACGGCGCGCTTCATGGCGAGGAGCGTCGCCCGCAGGATGTTGAGCGCGTCGATCTCCTCGACCGACGCGCTGGCGATCGACCAGGCGAGCGCGCGCTCGCGAATCAGCGCGGCGAGCTCGAGGCGAACGGACGCAGCGAGCCGCTTTGAATCGTCGAGGCCGCGTATGCGGCGGCGGCGGTCGAGGATCACCGCAGCCGCGTACACCGGTCCGGCGATCGGCCCGCGGCCGGCTTCGTCCACACCGCACAGAAGCAGCGCCGCGCGCGCCCCCCGGCTAGTTCGCGTTCCGCGCACCGCGATCACCTGTGACATATGGCAGCAATGCGTGCGCCGCCGTCTCCGCCGCGTCCTTGCGCAGCAGGTGGTGCAGACCGGCGAATCGCGATTGCACGGCCGCACGCACGTTCTCGTCCAGGTGCAGATTGACCACCGCCTGAGCCAGGTTCGCCGGGGTCGCCTCGTCCTGGAGGAACTCGGGGACCACCGATTCCCCGGCGAGCAGATTGGGCAGCCCCATGTGCTCGACGTGCACGAGGCTCATCGCGATCCGGTACGAGAGCGGCGCGACCCGGTAGGCGATGACCATCGGCCGGCCGACGAGGGCGGCCTCGAGCGTCGCGGTTCCGCTCGCGATCAAGGCGACATCGCATGCCGCGAGCGCATCCTGCGCATGACCGAAGAGGAGCGCCACCGGCAGGTCGCGCGCGCCTTGCCGGTACAGCTCGCCCTCGAACAGCTCGCGCGTCTCCCGGGTGGCGAGCGGCACGAGGAAACGGGCCTCCGGAAACCGCTCGAGGATGAGGCGCATCGACGGGATGAAGATCGGCGCCATCTGGAGGATCTCGGACTGGCGGCTGCCGGGCAGTACGGCGAAGACGGGCGCCTGTTGCGGCAGCCGCAGCTCCTCCCGGGCGGCCGCACCGTCCATGCCGATGGGGATTTCGTCGGCGAGCGGATGGCCGATGAAGGTGGCCGGAATCCCCGCATCGCGGTAGATCGGCGCCTCGAACGGCAACAGCACCAGCATGTGGTCGACCGACCTGCGTATCGCCCGGATCCGCCAGCGCCGCCAGGCCCAGACGGTCGGGCTCACCATGTGCGCCGTCGCGAGTCCGGCGGCCTTCAGCCGCCGTTCCACCCGAAGATTGAAGTCCGGCGAGTCGATGCCGACGAAGAGACTTGGGCGCAGCGCAAGCAGCCGCCGCACCAGCGCGCGCCGGATCGCGAGCAACTCCCGCAGGTGCGCGAGGACCTCGACGAAACCGCGCACCGCGAGCCGCTCCTGGGGAAACCACGCGTCGAGCCCGGCGGACGCCATGCGCGGCCCGCCGATGCCGGCGAACGATGCGCCGGGAAGGTGCCGCCGCAACGCTTCGATGAGTCTGCTGCCCAGCAGATCGCCGGAGGCTTCTCCGGCGACGAGCGCGATGGTCGGTGCCTCGGCCACGGCGCGACGCCCTACGCGCCGCCCGGCGGCGGTGCGACGCCGAACGGGCGGATCGCGGCACGCGCCTGCTCGCGCAAGTGCGCCATGTCAGCGCGCGATCCCGCGTGTCGCGGACTTGAGAAAGTCGGAGAGGACGGCGAGCTCGGGCGCTCCGGTCGCCCGGCGCTCGACGCTCGCCTGCGCCTCGGCGAGCCCGAGGCCGCTGCGGTAGACCGTCTTGTACGCGTCGCGGATCGCGGCGACCGCGCTCGCGCTGAAGCCCCGGCGGCGCAACCCCTCGGCGTTGATGCCGTACGGCTTCGCCGGGTTTCCCGCGACCGTGACGTACGGCGGCACGTCCTGCAGCAGGATCGAGCCGCCGCCCGTCATCGCATGCGCGCCGATCTTCACGAACTGATGCACGCCGGTGAACCCGCCGAGAACCGCCCAGTCGGCGACGTGGACGTGACCGGCGAGCTGCGCGTTGTTGGCGAAGATCGTATTGCTGCCGATCTGGCAGTCGTGCGCGATGTGCACGTAGGCCATGATCCAGTTGTCGTCGCCGATGCGCGTCGCGCCCGCGTCCTGCACGGTGCCGGTGCTGAACGTGCAGTATTCGCGGATCGTGTTGCGGTCGCCGATCTCGAGCCACGTCGGCTCGCCCCCGTACTTCTTGTCCTGCGGGGCCCCGCCGAGAGAAGCGAACTGAAAGATCCGGTTCTCGCGGCCGATGCGGGTGTGGCCCTCGATCACGACGTGCGAGGCGATCGTGGTGCCCTCGCCGATCTCCACGTGCCCGCCGATCACCGAGTACGGCCCGACCTGCACGCCTGCGGCGAGCCGCGCCTCTGGATGAACGATGGCGGTGGGGTGAATCATGCGTCGCGGACGGTGCACATCATTCTCGCCTCCGCCGCCAGGATCTCCCCGACCTTCGCCTCGGCCGCGAACTTCCAGATCCCGCGCAGGTGCCGCTCGATGCGCGCGTGGAGCATCAGCTGGTCCCCGGGCACGACCGGGCTCTTGAACCGCGCCTCGTCGATGCCGACGAAGTACACCACGTGATGGTCTCCTGGCACGCCGCCCAGGGTGCGGAAAGCGAGGATCGCGGCGGCCTGCGCCATCGCCTCGATGATCATCACGCCCGGCATCACCGGGTGGTGCGGGAAGTGGCCCGGGAAGAACGGCTCGTTGATCGTCACGTTCTTGAGCGCGACCACGTGCTTGCCCGGCTCGCACTCGAGCACGCGATCCACGAGCAGGAACGGGTAGCGGTGCGGCAGGTGCTCGAGAATCTCTTTGATGTCCAACGCGTTCACGGTTCGTTCCCCCCACCGGACATGCGCCGCTCCAGGGTGCGGAGCCGCTCAGCCATGCGTTCGAGATTGCGCAGCATCGCCACCGTGCGGCGCCACTCCCGGCTCGGCGTCGCCGGAATCACCGAGACGTAGGTGCCGGCGATCTCGATCGACTTGGTCACCACGGTCCCGCCCGCGATCACCACGCGGTCGGCGATCGCGAGGTGGCCGCCGATCATCGCGGCCCCGCCGATCATGCAGTGCCGCCCGATCAGGGTGCTGCCGGCGATGCCGACGCATCCGGCGATGGCGGTGTGCTCGCCGATTGTCACGTTGTGTCCGATCTGGATCTGGTTGTCGAGCTTCACGCCGTCGCCGATCACGGTGTCGTCGAGCGCGCCGCGATCGACGGTCGTGTTCGCGCCGATCTCGACGTCGTCGCCGATGCGCACCCGGCCCGTCTGGGGGATCTTGAGCCACCGGCCCGCGTCGAGCGCGAAGCCGAATCCGTCGGCGCCGATGACCACGCCCGCATGGAGCACCGCCCGCTCGCCGATCCCGCAGCCGGGGTAGACCGTGACCCCTGCGTGCAGCCTGCTCCCCGCGCCGATGGCGACGCCGGCGCCGATCACGCACCCGGCGCCGAGCTCGGCGCCCGGCCCGATGCGAACGCCCTCGCCGATCACGCAATTCGCGCCGACGCCCGCATCCGGCGCGACGCGGGCGCCGGGCGCCACGCTCGCGCTCGGGTGAATCCCGGCGGTCACCGGGATCTCGGCGTGGAAGAGCCGCGCCGCTTTCGCGAAGAGCAGATAGGGGTCGGGGCTGACGATGCGCGGCAGGCCGGTAGCGTCGCGCTCCGGCGCCCCGACGATCACGGCCGAGGCGCGGGTGCCCGCCAGCTCGTCCCGGTACCGCCCGTGCGAGAAGAAGGAGAGATCGCCCGGCTGCGCGCTCCGCAGGCTCGCGATGCGCCGCACCAGCGTGTCGCCGCGGCCGAGGACTTCGCCACCGAAGCGCTCGGCGAGCTCCGCGAGTCGAACCTCCCGCTCCGCCATGGCCGGCCTTCGCGAGCGGGGGCTACTTGCCCGCCGGCTTCGTGTCGTCGAGCGCCTTGATCACCTTCTCGGTGATGTCGATCCGGGGGCTCGCGTACACGGCCTCCTGGAAGATGATGTCGTATTGCTCCTGCTCGGCAATCTGGCGCACGGCTCGATTCGCCCGTTCGAGCACGCCCGCGAGCTCCTCGTTGCGGCGCTGGTTCAGGTCCTCGCGAAACTCGCGTTGCCTGCGCTGGAAGTCGCGCGTGGACTCGGCGAACTCGCGCTCGCGCCGCTGGCGCTCGCTCTCGGCCAGGGTAACGCCGTTGCGCTCCAGGTTCTCCTGCATCTGCTTCAGCTGCTGGGCCTGCTTCTGCAGCTCCTGATCGCGCTTCGAGAACTCGGCCTCGATCTTCTTCTGGGCGCGCACCGCCGGGGCCGCGTCCCGCAGGATGCGGTCGAGATTCACGAAACCGATCTTGCCCTGCGCGTGCGCCGCGCCCGCCGCGAGCGCGAAGAGCGGGAGCAGCGCGAGTGTGTGCAGCTTCTTCAAATCTGATCTCCTATGATTGCTGCCCGGCGGCCCCTAGAACGTCTGGCCGAAGGCGAACTGGAATCTCTGGATCTTGTCGCCAGGCTTGTCATTCAGCGGAATTCCGATGGTCAGCGTGATCGGCCCGAACGGCGAGTTCCAGTTGAAGAGCCCGCCCGCAGAATAGCGCAACTTGAGATCGCTCAGCGTCTCGCCGGGATTGTTCGTCCAGACCTGGCCGACGTCGAAGAACGGTCCGACCCGCACCGACCGGTCCAGGCCGAGGCCAGGGAGCGGGAAGAGGAGCTCGGCGTTGCCGACGAGCCGCCGCGAGCCGCCCAGCGCGCCATTCAGGTCCTGGGGGCCGAGCGAGCTCTGCTCGAAGCCGCGTACCGAAGTGACGCCCCCGGCGTAGAAGGCCTTGTAGAAGGGCAGCGTACCGTCGCCATAGCCGCTCCCGTACCCGAGCTCCCCGTTCAGCCTGAGGGTGAGGTCGCGTGTCAATGGGTAGAACCAGCTGTGCTGATAACTCAGCTTATAGTACTTGAGGTCGGCGCCCGGCAGCGCAACCTCGCCGAACGCCCGCTGTGCCGTGCCCTTGGTCGGGAAGAATGCACTGTCGCGCCGGTCGCGGACCCAAGCCACCGTGCCGATCAGGCCCCACGGCGAACTCCCGTTCTGCGCCACGAAATCCTTGAACCGCTGCGGGCTGTCGACGAAGACGTCGATCTTCGTCTGCTCCGGGGTGAGCCCGAAGTTGATCCGGTCGGTATCGGTGATGGGGAACCCGACCCGTACGCCCGCCCCGGTCGACTCGGTGATGTACCGGCCGACGTTCAGCCTCGTCGCGTCGAACCGACGGTTGTAGATGTCGAATCCGAGGCTCGTCCCATCGACCGTCCAGTACGGCTGCGTCCACGACAGGCCGATGTTGCGGTTGACCTTGCTGGTGTTCGCGGCGAGGGTGAGCTGCTGGCCCGAGCCGAAAAGATTCGCCTGGTTGACCGATCCCTGCAGGATGACCCCGTCGCTGCTCGAGAATCCGACTCCGAACAGCAGGTTCCCGGTGGGCTTCTCGACCACGCGCATGGTCACGTCGACCTGGTCGGTGGTGCCGGGGACCGGCTCGGTACTGATGTTCACCTCGCTGAAGAACCCCAGCCGATCCACCCGTTCACGCGAGGCCTGGAGCTTCTGGTTGTCGTAGTAGGCGCCCTCGAGCTGGCGCAGCTCGCGGCGCACGACCTCGTCCCGAGTGCGCGTGTTGCCGACCACGTTGATGCGCCGGACGTACACGCGGCGGCCCGGATCGATCAGGATATTGAACGCGACGGTGTGCTTCTCGCGGTCGATGTCCGGCGCGGCATTGGCATTCGCGAACGCGTACCCGTCGTTGCCGAGGCGGTCCGTGATCGCCTTGGTCGTCTCCGTCAACCGCTCACGTGAAAACGTCTCGCCCGGCTTGATCGTGACGAGCTTCTCCAGCTCCTCCATCGGCACCGGGCTCTGTCCGCTCAGCGTCACGCCGCGCACCGTGTACTTGTCGCCTTCGCGCACGTTGATCGTGATGTAGATGTCGCGCCGGTCGGGGGTGACCGAGACCTGGGTCGACTCGATGTTGAAGTCGAGGAAGCCGCGGTTGAGGTAATAGGACCGCAGCGTTTCGAGATCGCCCTGGAGCTTCTCCCGCGAGTACTGGTCGTTCTTCGTCCACCAGCTGATCCAGTTCGGCGTCCGCAGCACCATCTGGTCGAGCAGCTCTTTCTCGGTGAAAGCGCGGTTGCCGACGATGTTGATCGCGCGAATCTTGGCGACCTCGCCCTCGTCGATCGAGAAGTTGAGCGCCACCCGGTTCCGCTCGAGCGGCGTGACCGTCGTCGCCACCGTTGCGCCATAGCGGCCCCGGGTCAGGTATTGTCGCTTGATCTCCTGCTCGGCGCGCTCGACCACCGCCTTGTCGAACGTGCGCCCCTCGGCGATGCCGTTCTCGCGCAGCGCCTTGCGGACCTGCTCCGGCTCGAATTCCCGCATGCCGGCGAAATCGATCGACGCGATCGCCGGGCGTTCGGCCACCACCACCACCACCACGCCGCCCTCGACCTCGATGCGCACGTCGGTGAACAGCCCGGTCGCGAAGAGCGCGCGGATCGCCTCGCCCGCCTTCGCGTCGGTCATCGTCTCGCCGACCTTGGTCGGGAGGTAGCCGAAGACGGTTCCGGCCTCGATCCGCTGGAGTCCTTCGACGCGGATGTCCTTCACGACGAACGGGTCGAACGCGAGCGCGCCGCGCGCAAACAGCAGAGCAAGGAGCGCCGCGGCGAGTCGGCTCTTCATGGATCGAGGCGTCTTCCCTAGCCGGAGATGAGCCGGTTTATGTCGTTGTAGAAAGCGAACGCCATCAGGAAGAGGAGCACGGTCAGACCGACGCGTTGGCCGAGCTCCATCGCGCGGTCGGAGACCGGGCTCCCCTTGAAAATTTCGACGAGATAATACATCAAGTGCCCTCCGTCGAGGAGCGGGATGGGCAGCAAGTTCAGCACGCCGAGGCTGATGCTGATGATCGCGAGAAAGCTCAGGTATTGAATGATGCCGAGCTGCGCGGACTGGCCGGCGTAGTCGGCGATCGTCACCGGCCCGGAGAGGTTGCGCCACGAGACGCTGCCGGTCGCCATCTGCCACAGCATGCGCAGCGAGAAGGCCGACATCTCCCAGGTCTTGGCCGTCGCGCGCGCCAACGCCGCCGGCGGCGCATAGCGGACCTCGACGAGGTAGTCGCGCATGCGCTCGGGATCGGTGCGCGAGACTGCGCCGATGCGTCCGAGGGTCTTGTCGCCCTGAGTGATCGTCTCGGGGGTCACGGAGATCTCCCGCGCGACGCCGCCCCGGTCGATCCGCAAGCTCAGTGCGCGCCCCGGGCTCGCCTGGACCATCCGCACGAGATCGTCCCACGCCGCGATCCGGGCATCGTCGATCGCGAGAACGCGATCGCCGGGGCGCAGCCCGGCGCGATCCGCGGGTCCGCCCGGCACCACCTGGTCGATGACCGGATCCATGCGCGGCCGGTCGAGATTCAGACCGAGCTTCGCGAGGAAGTCGCCCTCGACATCGCCCGCGGCGACGCCGGAGAGGTCCAGCGTGCGCCACGCGATCGCGCGCCCATGCTCGAGCACTTCGATCCGGGCGGACTTGCGCTCGAGCGCGAGCTCGAGCAGGCGCCAGCGCGCCTCGCTCCACGTGGCCGCCGGCTCGCCGTTGATCGCGCGCACGACGTCGCCGCGCTGCACGCCTGCGGCGGCTGCGATGCTGCCGGGCTCCGGCGCGGCGAGGATCGGCCTGGCTTCCTGGACGCCGACGACGAAGAGCAGCCAGTACAGGGCGATCGCGAGCAGAAAGTTCGCCACCGGTCCCGCGCTCACGATCGCGATCCGGCGCCAGACGCCTTGCCGATTGAACGCGCGCGGGAGATCGGCTGGCGCCACCGGTCCCTCGCGCTCGTCGACCATCTTGACGTAGCCGCCCAGCGGCACGGCCGCGATCGCCCACTCGGTGCGGTCGCGTCCGAACGGGCGCGCCCAGAGCGGCCGGCCGAAGCCGACGGAGAAGCGCAGCACCTTGACGCCGCAAAGGCGTGCGACCAGATAGTGGCCGAACTCGTGCACGACGATCAGCAATCCGAGCGCGACGACGAACGCGGCGAGTTTCTGCAGCAGGATCATGCCGACCTCAGCATTCCGGAACGGACCCGGTCGAGCGCGAACGCGCGGCCCGCGCGATCCGCCTCCAGCACGTCTTCCAATCCGTGGACGTCGCCGGACGGCACGCCGGCGAGCGCCTCCTCGATGACATCGGTGATGCGGGTGAAGGAAATCGTCCTGCGCAGGAAGGCATCGACGGCAACCTCGTTCGCGGCGTTGAAGATGGCCGGTGTGGTGCCGCCCGACCGGAGCACCTCGTAGGCGAGCGCAAGGGCGCGGAAGCGCTCGAAGTCCGGCCGCTCGAACGTCAGCGCACCGAGCGCCGCGAGGTCGAGCGGTTGCACGCCCGCGGCGATCCGCTCCGGATATGCGAGCGCCTGGGCGATCGGCGTGCGCATGTCCGGATTGCCGAGCTGCGCGATCACCGAGCCGTCGGCGTACTCGACCATCGAGTGCACCACGCTCTGCGGGTGCACCAGGATCTCGATCCGTTCCGCCGGCGCGTCGAACAGGAAGTGCGCCTCGACGAACTCGAGCGCCTTGTTCATCATCGTCGCGGAGTCGACCGAGATCTTGCGTCCCATCGTCCAGTTCGGATGCGCGCACGCCTCGTCGGGCGTCACCGCGGCGAGCTCGGACAGACGCCGCGTCCGGAACGGCCCACCCGAGCCGGTGAGCAGGATGCGCCGGACGCCGGCCCGCTCGATGCGCGATGCGCCTCCGCGGGGAAGGCACTGGAAGATCGCGTTGTGCTCGCTGTCGATCGGGAGCAGCGTCACGCCGTGTGCACGCACCGCGCCCATGAAGATCGGCCCGGCCATGACGAGCGCCTCCTTGTTCGCGAGCAGGAGCCGCTTGCCAGCCTCTGCCGCAGCGAGCGTTGCGCGCAGGCCGGCGGCGCCCACGATTGCGGCCATGACGCAGTCGACGTCGGGCATCGCTGCAACCTCGATCAGGCCGGGCTCGCCCGCGAGCACCCGGGTCCGCAGTCCGCCGGCAGCGAGCTGCGCCGCGAGCGCCCCCGCCCGCGCCGCATCGGCGATCACCGCATAGGCAGGTCGATGGGCCGCGCAGAGCTGGGCTAGCGCGTCGGCCTGGCTGTTCGCGGTGAGCGCAAAGACCTCGAACCGGTCTGGATGCCGCGCGGCGACGTCCAGCGTCGAGCGCCCGATGGACCCGGTCGCGCCCAGGATCGCAATGCGCATCCGGCTGCGTTGGCTCTCGCTCATCGGGCGATTCTCGTTGGGCGCGCGCCCGCGAGCCCAGCCTCGCGCCGGGCTGGCGACCTCATCCCATCATCCATGCAAGCGCCGCTGCCGGCAGGGCCGCGGTGAGGGCATCGATCCGGTCGAGCACGCCGCCGTGTCCGGGCAGCAGGCGCCCGCTGTCCTTGACTCCCGCCTGCCGTTTCAAGGCCGACTCGAAAAGATCGCCGAGCGCGGCCAGAATAGCGAGTACCTCGACGAGGAGAAGCATCCAGAGCGGCGTACCCGGAACGTCCCGCGCGAGGGGCGGCACATACAGCGGGGCCCAGCCGGCCCACGCGAGTCCGTAGACTCCGGCGGCGGCCAGGGCGCCGTAGAAGCCCGCCCAGGTCTTGCCCGGGCTCACCTTCGGCGCGAGCTTGCGCTTTCCGAAACGGCGCCCGGCAAAATATGCCGCGATGTCCGCGATCCAGACCACCCCCATCGACAGCAGGAGCGCAGCGGGATGAATGTTCCGCAGCTGGACGAGCGCGAGAAACGTCGGGACGAGCACGATCACCCCGACCGCCAGCACGATGCGGGCCGGCGGCGCCGGCGGCAGGGCATGGAGCCAGAGCGGAACCCCGACCACCCAGAAGAGCATGGCAACGCCATAGGCCGGGTAGAGCATGAGCGCACCCGGGCGGCCGGTCCAGAGGCCGAGGGTCCAGACGAGAATGGCGCCGAACCCGGCGACGGCGAGCGTGTACGCGAGCCGTCCAAGCCGTGGATTCCGTGCGAGTCCCCACCACTCCCAGGCGGCGAGGCCGAGCAGAAGCAGGGCGAGCGCGGTCCAGCCCGCGGGTGGCAGGCCGTACAGGGCGGCCACCAGCGCCGCGGCGAGGACGAGGGCGGTCAGGACCCGCGTTCGGAGCATGCGCGACGCGCCGGGCGGGATCGGTCAAGCCTGCCGTCGCCGTGATACCGCCGCTTCCTGGGGATCCTCCGCGGCCGCCTGGCCGTCGGCGTGCCGCTCTTGCGGCGCCGCGCCGGCTGCCGCGAGGATCTGGTCGCTGGTGCGCCCGAAGCGGCGCTCCCGGCTCCGGTACGAGGCAATCGCCTCGTCGAGCGCGCCGAGACCGAAGTCCGGCCACAGCGTCGGCGTGAAGTACAGCTCGGTGTAGGCGAGCTGCCACAGCAGGAAGTTGCTGATCCGCTGCTCGCCGCCGGTGCGGACGAAGAGGTCGGGCTCCGGTGCGTAGCTCATGGCGAGGTAGCGCGCGAGATCCTGCTCGCTGTAGTCGGTCGCGTCCGGGTGTGGCTCGCGCGTCATGCGGTTGATCGCCTGCATCAGATCCCAGCGCCCGCCGTAGTTCGCCGCGATGGACAGCGTGAGGCGCGAGTTGCCGGCGGTCAACGCCTCGGCCTTGCGCACGAGCGCAGCGATCGTCTCGCCGAACGGCGCAAGATCGCCGATCACCCGCAGGCGGATGCCGGTTTCGTGCAGCTTCGAGACCTCCTGCTCGAGCGCGAGGCGGAAGAGCTGCTGGAGCACCGACACCTCGTCGGCCGGGCGCCGCCAGTTCTCCGAGCTGAACGCGAACAGCGTGAGGAACTCGACCCCGCGCTCGACGCAGCCCTTCACGGTCTCGCGGACCGCCTCGAGGCCACGGCGGTGCCCCGCGACCCGTGGCAGGAACCGGGCCCTCGCCCAGCGGCCGTTGCCGTCCATGATGATCGCCACGTGCCGCGGCACCACGCGCGGCGCCGGCACAACCTCGGTCGAGCTATTGAACATGGTTCCCCTTCGCGGTTTCCGCGCAGTCCTAGACCGCCATCAGGTCGGCTTCCTTCTGCTGCAGCACCTTGTCGATCTCCGCAACGAAGCGGTCGGTGAGCTTCTGCACGTCGTCCTGGGCGCGCCGCTCCTGATCCTCCGAAACGGTCTTGGCCTTGAGCAGCTCCTTGAGATTGTGAATCGCGTCGCGGCGGAGGTTGCGTACCGCGACCCGCGCATTCTCGGCCTCGTGCCGCACGACCTTGATCAGCTCCTTGCGGCGCTCCTCGGTCAGCGCGGGCATCGGCACCCGCACGAGGTCGCCTTGCGTCGCCGGATTGAGCCCCAGGTCGGACTCGCGGATCGCCCTCTCGATCGCGGACGCCATCTTCTTGTCCCAGGGCGCCACGCCGATCGTCCGCGCGTCGATCAGCGTCAGATTCGCGACCTGGTTGAGCGGCGTCGGATTGCCGTAGTAGTCGACCTGGATGTGATCGAGGAGGCCCGTGTGCGCACGCCCGGTGCGCACCTTCGACAGGTCGGTCTTGAGCGCCTCGATCGACTTCTGCATCTTCTGCTCGGTGGTCTTGCGGATTGACGCGATGTCCATGAGTCTCCCTCCCCACCCCGGTGGGACGAGTCTGCCTACAGGTGCACGAGCGTGCCTTCGCTCTCGCCGAGCACCGCGCGCTTGAGCGCGCCACGCTTGTTGATGCTGAAGACCATGACCGGGAGCCGCTGGTCGCGGCAGAGCGCGAGCGCGGTCGCGTCCATGACGCGCAGGTTGCGCGCGATCGCCTCGTCGAAGCTCACCCGCTCGTACCGGCGGGCGCCGGGGTCGAGCTTCGGGTCGGCGGTGTACACGCCGTCGACCTTGGTCGCCTTCAGCATGACTTCGGCGCCGATCTCGCTGCCGCGCAGCGCGGCCGCGGTGTCGGTCGTGAAGAACGGGTTCCCGGTTCCCGCGGCGAAGATGACTATCTTCCCCTCTTCGAGATAGCGGATCGCCTTCGGGCGGATGTACGGCTCCACGACCTGCTCGATGTTGATCGCGGACTGCACCCGCGCGGTCAGGCCGCGCTGGCGCATCACGTCCCCGAGCGCGAGCGCGTTCATGACCGTGGCGAGCATGCCCATGTAGTCCGCGGTCGCCCGGTCCATGCCCGCCGCTCCGAGCGCGACGCCGCGAAAGATGTTCCCCCCGCCGATCACGATTCCGATCTCGACGCCGAGCTCGGCCACCACGGCGACCTCGGCGACGATCGTCTCGATCGTCTGCCGGTTGATGCCGAACGCGTCCTCGCCCATCAGGGCTTCCCCCGACAGCTTGAGCAGGATGCGCTTGTAGCGCGGAGCGCTCATCGCGCCATTCCGGCCTGTGCCATGACCTCGGCCGCAAAGTCGCTGGATTTCTTCTCCAGCCCTTCGCCGACGACGAAGAAGCGGTAGGAGAGCAGCCGCGTCTTGCGCGCGGCGAGCACCTTCTCGACCGATTGCTTGTCGTCCTTCACGAACGGCTGCCCGAGCAGCGTGATCTCGTTCAGGAACTTGGCGAGCCCGCCCTCGACCATCTTGGCCGCGATCTCGGCTGGCTTGCCCGACTCCCTCGCCCGCGCCTGGAGCACTTCGCGTTCACGGGCAAGCACGTCCGCCGGCACGTCCGCCCTGGAGGCGTACTGCGGCTTGGCGAACGCGATGTGCAGCGCGAGGTCCTTGCCGATCTCGTCGGGCCCGTCGTACTCGACCATCACGCCGATCTTCACGCCGTGCACGTAGTGGGCGATCCGCGCCGGCGTCGCGATGCGGTGAAAGCGCCGGATGGCCAGGTTCTCGCCGATCTTCTGCACGAGCGCCTGCCGCCGCGCTTCGACCGTGACGCCGTCGAGCGCGAGCCCGGCGAGCGCCGCGACGTCAGCCGGGTTCTCGCGGGCGACGAGTTCCGCGAGCCCGCGGGCAAACGCGAGGAAATCCTCGTTCTTCGCGACGAAATCGGTCTCGCAGTTGAGCTCGACCATCGCTCCCAGCCGCGCGTCGGGCGAGACATACATGCCGATGACGCCCTCGGATGCGATCCGGCCGGCCGCCTTGCTCGCTTTCGCCCCGCTCCTCACGCGCAGCAGATCCTCTGCCTTGCGCATGTCGCCGCCCGCTTCCTCGAGCGCCCTCT
This sequence comes from Burkholderiales bacterium, assembly GCA_020848075.1. GTDB lineage: Bacteria > Pseudomonadota > Gammaproteobacteria > Burkholderiales > SG8-39 > JAABRB01. Next base: position 169,776 of record JADLAV010000020.1, on the reverse strand, counting down.
TGCATTCCATCATGCCGAGGCCGGTGGCCTCGCGCAGTTCCTTCACCATGGCGGCGGTGATGTCTGCCATACCTGCTCCTGTCAGCGGCCATCGGGCCGCGCTCGTTCCGGCCGCGCGGCTCCGGCCGGTGCCGGTGCGCGCGCGCGACGCCGGCGCGCCTCGCTTGAAAAAAAGGGGCTCTGCGCCCCTTCGGATCGCGTCGGGGCCATTGCTACGCCCCCTCGCCCGCGCCCTCCTCGACCTCCACGAACTCGTCCGCGCCCGCGGCGACGATCTCCTGCACCGACTGCGTGCGTCCCTCCAGCACCGCGTCGGCGATGCCGCGCGCGTAGAGCCGGATCGCGCGACTCGAGTCGTCGTTGCCCGGAATCACGTGGGCAACGCCGTCGGGCGAGTTGTTCGTATCGACGACGGCGACGACCGGGATGCCGAGCTTCTTCGCCTCCGAGACGGCGCCCTTCTGGTACCCGACGTCCACCACGAACAGCGCATCGGGCAACCGGTCCAGGATCTTGATCCCGCCCAGGCTGCGGTTCAGCTTGACGAGCTCGCGCTGGAAGTGCAGCGCTTCCTTCTTCGGCATCCGCTCGATCGAGCCATCCTCGATCATCTGCTCCATCTCCTTCAGCCGCTTGATCGATTGACGCACGGTCTTGAAATTGGTGAGCATGCCGCCGAGCCAGCGGTAGTCGACGTACGGCATGCCGCAGCGCTGCGCCTCCTCATGCACGATCTCGCGCGCCTGCCGCTTGGTCCCGACGAACAGGATCACGCCCTTGTTCGCCGCGAGGTTGCGCACGAACTTGGTCGCCCCGTTGTACATCACGAGGGTCTGCTCGAGGTTGATGATGTGGATCTTGTTCCGGTGGCCGAAGATGTACGGTGCCATCTTCGGATTCCAGAACCGGGTCTGATGGCCGAAGTGCACCCCGGCCTCCAGCATCTGACGCATGGTCGTGGACATTCGCTTCTCCGCATAGGGTTGTCGACTGCCGTCGCGCCCGTGTTCACCGGCCGGCGCAAGCGCCGGCCCGGCACCCTACGTCGGCGCGCGGGAGAGTTACCGGAGCAGAGGCGGCAGGCAACGCATCGCGCGCGCTTCGCCCCCTACCGGGTCCTGCCAAGCAGAACAGCCGTAAATATTAGCACACGGGAGGGGGCAGTCTCAAGAATTTCCTTCAGTTACAGGAAATTATGGCAGGCCCGCCAGCGCATTCGCGCCCGGCTCGGGCGGTCCGAAATTGCCAGCACGGGATGCATCGCTTATCCTTTTTTGTTTTTTGAAGGCTTCTCATTTGCCGATGGCTGTCGTTCCGAAGAGCGCCGAGGAGATCGAGCGCATGCGCCTGGCGGGCCGTCTCGCCGGAGAAGTCCTTGATTTCATCGGACCCCATGTCCGGGCCGGGATCAGCACCGAAGAGCTCGACCGGCTCTGTCACGACTACATGGTCCAGGAGCAGGGGACGGTGCCTGCCCCGCTCAACTATGCACCCCCGGGGTACAAGCCGTTCCCGAAGTCGATCTGCACCTCGGTCAACCACCAGGTGTGCCACGGCATCCCCGGTGACCGGGTGCTCAAGGGCGGCGACATTCTGAACATCGACATCACGGTCATCAAGGATGGGTACCACGGCGACAGCAGCCGGATGTTCTGCGTCGGCGAGCCGTCGATCCAGGCCCGGCGTCTGGTCGACGTCACGTTCGAATGCATGTGGCTCGGGATCCTCGCCGTTCGGGCGGGCGCCAACCTCGGGGACATCGGTGCCGCGATCCAGCGGCACGCCGAAGGCCACGGCTACAGCGTCGTGCGCGAATTCTGCGGTCATGGCATCGGCCGCAAATTCCACGAGGAGCCTCAAGTCCTGCACTATGGCCGTCCGGGCACCGGCCTGCGGCTCGAGCCCGGCATGATCTTCACGATCGAGCCCATGATCAATGCGGGACGCTCCGCGATCCGCGAGCTCGCCGACGGATGGACCATCGTGACGAAGGACCACAGCCTCTCGGCGCAATGGGAGCACACCGTGCTGGTGACCGAGTCCGGGTTCGAGGTGCTGACCGCCTCGGCCGGTGCGCCCCCGATTCCCCGGCATCTCGCTGCCGCGTGACCGCTGGGCGCCGGGCGGCGCGCGAGGACGCCGTATCAGCAACCGCCGGATGTACCGCATGATGCCGATCGCGCACCCCCCGGCCGTGGCGCGGACCGGTCGCCCGCGATGAGGATTTCAGCGCCGGCACCCACCGCGCCGCCCGATGCGATCGCGACCACGCGGCAGCGGCTCAAGGCGGGCCGCGACGCTCTGCGGGCAGCCTACGCGCAGGACGCGAACGCAGGACGGTTCCTGCAGGGCCATCGCCGGCTCGTGGACGGCATCCTGGCGAGCTTATGGCGCGACGCGTCGCTCCCTCCCGGATCGGCGCTCGTCGCGGTGGGCGGATACGGGCGCGGCGAGCTGTACCCGCACTCCGACGTGGATCTCCTCGTGCTGCTCCCGGGCGCACCCGACGCGTCCGGACGGCGCGCGGTCGAGGTCTTCGTCGGCCGGCTCTGGGACGTCGGACTGCAGATCGGACACAGCGTTCGCACCGTCTCCGAGTGCACCGAGGAGGCGGCGAAGGACATCACGATCCAGACGACGCTGCTCGAGGCACGCCTCCTCGGTGGCAGCCGCGCCACGTTCGACGGGCTCGAGCACGCCGTGCGAAGCGGCCTCGACGTGCAGCGGTTCTTCAAGGCGAAGCGCCTCGAGCAGGAGCAGCGCCACGAGAAGTTCCAGGACACGCCCTACAGCCTCGAGCCGAACCTCAAGGAGTCGCCGGGCGGTCTGCGCGACCTCCAGGTCATCCTGTGGGTGAGCCGCGCCGCCGATCTCGGGCGCGACTGGGTCGCGCTCGCACGCCGCGGACTGATCACGACCGCGGAAGCGCGACAGCTGAAGCGGCACGCGGATCTGCTGCGCAACGCGCGCATCCGTCTCCACCTGCTCGCCGGACGCCGCGAGGATCGCATCCTCTTCGACCATCAGGATGCCCTGGCGCGCGCGTTCGACGTCCGCCCATCGGGGACCAAGCGCCCGAGCGAGGCGTTGATGCAGCGTTATTACCGGACCGCGAAGGCGGTCACGCAGCTGAACACGATCCTCCTGCAGAACCTCGGTGCGGCGATCTTCCCCGCGGCCGACGTGCGGCCCGAGATCATCAACGAGCGCTTCCAGAGCGCACGCGAGCTGCTCGACGCCCGCGACCCGGACGTCTTCGAGCGCGAGCCCGCCGCCGTCCTGGAATGCTTCCGCCTGATGCAGGATCACTCCGAGCTCAAGGGAATGACCGCGGTCACGCTGCGCGCGCTGTGGCGCGCGCAGCGACGCGTGGACGCATCGTTCCGGCACGACCCCGCCAACCGCGCGCGCTTTTTGGAGTTTCTGCAACAGCCGCGCGGCGTCGTGCACGAGCTGCGCCGCATGAACCAGTACGGGATTCTCGGCCGCTATCTGCCGGCCTTCGGGCGCATCGTCGGCCAGATGCAGCACGACCTGTACCACGTGTACACCGTGGATCAGCACATCCTGCAGGTCGTGCGCAACCTGCGGCGCTTCACCATGATGGAGCACGCGCACGAATACCCGCTCTGTAGCCGGCTGATTGCGGACTTCGATCGGCCGTGGGCCCTCTACGTGGCCGCGATCTTCCACGACATCGCGAAAGGGCGCGGCGGCGATCACTCCCGGCTGGGCCGCATCGACGCGCTCCACTTTTGCCGCGCGCACGACGTCGCCGAGGAGGACGCCGCGCTCGTCGCGTTCCTCGTCGAGCATCACCTCACGATGTCGGCGGTGGCGCAGAAGCGCGATCTCGCGGATCCGGCGGTGATCGCCGAGTTCGCGCGCATCGTGTGCTCGGAGCGGCGGCTCGTCGCGCTCTACCTGCTGACCGTCGCCGACATACGCGGCACGAGCCCGAGCGTGTGGAATGCATGGAAGGGAAAGCTGCTGGAGGATCTGCTGCGAGGGACGCGGCGGCTGCTGCGCGGCGACGGTGTCGGCTTCGAGCAGGACGTGCAGGCGAAGCAGGCCGAGGCGCTGCGCCTGCTCCGTCTGTACGCGCTGTCCGACCAGGTCGGCGATGCGCTCTGGCGCGAGCTCGACCTCGCCTACTTCCTGCGGCACGAGCCGCAGGAGATCGCGTGGCAGACCCGCCATCTGCACTACCGCGTGACCCCGGTCGCGCCGGTCGTGAAGGCGCGGCTCTCGCCGATCGGCGAGGGCTTCCAGGTGATGATCTACTGCCGCGATCAGCCCGAACTCTTCGCGCGCATCTGCGGCTACTTCGGGCAGACCGGGTACAACATCGTCGACGCCAAGATCCACACGACGAAGCACGGGTACGCGCTCGACACGTTTCTCGTCCTCGCAGCACCCGGCGCACCCGGGCACCGCGAGACGATCAGCCTGATCGAGCACGAGCTCGCCGAGCGCCTCGCCCGCCAGTCGCCGTTGCCGCCGCCGGTGCGCGGGCGCATCTCGCGCGAGCTGAAGCACTTCCCGGTGACCCCCGAGGTGCACATCCGCCCGGACGAGAAAGGCCCGTACTACGTGCTCTCGGTGACGGCCGGGGACCGTCCCGGCCTGCTCTACGCGATCGCCCGCGTGCTGAGCGAGTACCGCATCAGCCTGCATACGGCGAAGATCGTCACGCTCGGCGAGCGCGCGGAGGACGTCTTCGTCGTGACGGGGGACGCGCTTGCGAGCGAGCGCACCATGCTCCAGCTGGAGAACGACCTCGTCGCTGTCCTGCAGTGAAGCGTGCAGGGGAGAAGCGCGCTCGCCATGGCGCATGCGGGCCGCCGCTGCCGGACGGACTGCGCGGCGACCCCCGGCTCGTCACTGTGCGGGCGCCTCACTCCGCGAGCGCCGGTTGCCCCGGAAAGAGCACCTCGGTGTAGCCGAAGTTCGCGAGGTCCCGGATGCGCATCGGATAGAGAATCCCGTCCAGATGGTCGCACTCGTGCTGAACGACGCGGGCGTGGAAGCCCCCGACCGTCCGATCGACGCGGTTGCCGGCGGCATCGAATCCCTCGTAGCGCAGGCGGCAGTGGCGCGGGACGAGCCCGCGCATCCCGGGGACCGACAGGCATCCCTCCCAGCCCTCCTCCATTTCCGCGTCGACCGGCGTCAAGCGCGGGTTGATGAGGACGGTATCGGGGACCTCCTCCGCGTCCGGGTACCGAGGGTTGCGCTGCACGCCGAAGATCACCACGCGCAACCCCACGCCGATCTGGGGGGCGGCGAGGCCGGCGCCGTCGAGATGCGTCATCGTGTCGCGCATGTCGGCGAGCAGGGCGTGCAACTCCGGCGTGTCGAACGACTCCACCGGCTTCGCCCTCTCGAGCAGGCGCGGGTCGCCCATGCGCAGCACCGGCCGGATCATGGCATCCCCGCCAGCGCCTCGATGACGCGTCGCGCGCGCCCGATCGTCGCCTGCAGCATCGCCTCGATCCGGTCCATGGCGATGCCGCCCGTCGACTCGCCCCGGCCGGCGGCATGGTTCACGACGACCGCGATCGCGGCGTACTCGATGCCGAGTTCGCGCGCGAGCGCCGCCTCGGGCATCCCGGTCATGCCGATCACGTCGGCGCCGTCGCGCTCGATCCGGTCGACCTCTGCCGCGGTTTCCAGGCGCGGACCCTGGGTCGCGGCGTAGACGCCCCCGTCGAGCAGCGGCTCGCCGGCGGCGCGCGCGGCCGCGAGGAGCCGCTGGCGCAACGCATCGGAATACGGGTGGGTGAAGTCGATGTGCGTGACCGGAACGTCGCCGCCCTCGAAGTAGGTCGACCGTCGGCCCCAGGTGTAGTCGATGATCTGGTTGGGCGCGAGGAGCACGCCGGGCCCGAGGTCGGCACGCACGCCGCCGACCGAAGCGACCGCGACGATCTGACGGACGCCCTCCTCCCGCAGCGCCCAGACGTTCGCGCGATAGTTGACCTCGTGCGGCGGTATGGTGTGCCCGTAGCCGTGGCGCGCGAGGAACACCACGGGGCGTCCGCGGATCGTGCCGAACGTGAGCGGCCCCGACGGCTCGCCGTACGGCGTGCGGACCGCCTTGCGATGCGTGGCCTCGAGACTCGCGAGCTGCGCGAGCCCGCTGCCGCCGATGATCGCCAGCATCACGCGCCCTTCAGCGCGTAGATCGCCGGCAGGTTCCGCCAGGCGCCATGGGCGTCGAGCCCGCAGCCGAACACGAACCGGTCCTCGATCTCCAGCCCGACGAAATCCGCGCGCAGCGGCTTCGGCGCGTCTTTCCGCTTGTCGGTGAGCACCGCCACGTGGCAGGACACGGCGCCGAGCTCGAGCACCCTGCGCTTGATCGCCGCGAGCGTCTCGCCCACGTCGAGGACGTCGTCGACCACGAGCACGGCGCGGCCCTTCACCGCGTCCGGCGGGGGCGCGCGCCAGCTGAGCGGCTGGCCTTCGATCGCCTCGCCATACCGCGTTGCGTGCACGAAGTCGAGATGCAGCGGGAACCGCAGGAGCGGCAGCAGCTTGCCGCAGAAGACCACTGCCCCGTTCATCACGCAGAGGACGAGCGGGTAGCGGTCGCGGAACACGGCCGTGATCTCGCCGGCCAGCCGCTCGATCGCGCGCTCGACCACCTCGCTCGGCACGACGAGGTCGGCGTCCTCGAGCATTCGCCATGCCTCCGCCGCGGTGAGCATGCCGGCGGATCGATCAGTACGTGAACGTGACCACGTCGTCGTCCATCGCCTGGCCGATCACGTATGCCCCGCCCACCGTCTCCTCGATCTCGGGAATGAGGTCCTGTCCCCACAGATCGAGCGTCGGGGTGCAGACCTTGAACTTCACGCCCGCCTCGTGCGCATCCTTGATGAAGTCGTAGACGCTCTTCGGCGAACCCTCCTTGACGTGCAGCTTCTCGGCAACGCCCTTGATGGCGAGCTCCCCCGAGCGGCCGGTGAGGATGACCTCGACCTCGTATTCCATGGCCGCGGCAACGGTCGCCTGGAAGAAGGGCGCCCCGAGCTCCGGCCCGTCGCGCGGGTCGGTGTTGACCATCACGATCATCAGCTTGTCGGCCATGATGTCCTCCGCCTTGAATATTAGGAAACGCTAACGGTCCGGGAGTATATCCGCGGCACGCGCCCCGGCCAAGCGCGCGCCCGGCACGATACCGCGTGCCCGTGCGTCTCGCCGCCCGCGGGAGCCGCATCACCGGCCGGTGACGCGGCGGAGGTACTCCGCAAACGCGCTGCCGACCTCGCCGTGGCGGATGCCGTACGCGACAGTCGCCTGCAGATAGCCGAGCTTCGAGCCGCAGTCGTAGCGTACCCCTTCGAAGCGATGGGCGAGCACGCGCTCGTGCGCGAGGAGCGCGGCGATGCCGTCGGTCAGCTGGATCTCGCCGCCCGCGCCCGGCCGGATGCGCGTCAGGTGCTCGAAGATCGCCGGCGTCAGCACGTAGCGCCCGATCACGGCGAGGTTCGACGGGGCGTCGGCCGGCCGCGGCTTCTCCACGATCGCCTTCACCTCCTCGATGCGGTCGCGAAACGGCGAGGTGGCGACGATCCCGTAGCTCGCCGTCTGCTCGCGCGGCACTTCCTGCACGCCGAGCACCGAGCACCGCTCCTGCTCGAAGACGTCCACCATCTGCCGCATCACCGGCGCATGCGCATCGATCAGGTCGTCGGCGAGAATGACCGCAAACGGCTCGTTCTTCACGATCGGCTGCGCGCAGAGCACCGCATGCCCCAATCCCAGCTGCTCCGGCTGGCGGATGTAGATGCAGTTCACGTGCTTCGGGATGATGCCGCGGACGAGATCGAGGAGCTCCTCTTTGCCGCGGCTCGCGAGCTCGGTCTCGATCTCATAGGCCTTGTCGAAATGATCCTCGATCGCGCGCTTGTGCCGTCCGGTGACGAACACCATGTCGGTCAATCCCGCCTCGACCGCCTCCTCCACCGCATACTGGATGAGCGGCTTGTCGACGATCGGCATCATCTCCTTCGGGCTCGCCTTCGTCGCCGGCAGGAATCGGCTGCCGAGGCCGGCGACCGGAAACACCGCTTTGCTGATGAGACGCATGATCCCTTTCCTCTCCCGCTATCTTCCGCCGAGCAACTTCTGCAGGCCGGCCTCGTCCAGCACGGTCACGCCGAGCGCACGCGCCTTCGCCAGCTTGCTTCCGGGATCCGCCCCGGCCACCACGTAGTCGGTCTTGCTCGAAACCGACCCGCTCACCCTGCCGCCGCGCGACACGATCATCGCAGCGGCGGCCTCGCGCGTCATGTCCGGCAGCGTGCCGGTGAGGACGAACGTCTTGCCGGCGGCCGGCCCGCGCTTCGCGCGCGCTGCCCGTGCCGCGGGCCACTCGACCCCGGCATGGCGCATGGCGTCGATCACCTGGGCGTTGTGCCGCTCGGCAAAGAAGCGCCGCACCGACTCCGCAACGACCGGCCCGACATCCGCAACTTCCTGCAACTCCGCCTCGCTCGCGGCGAGCAGCGCCTCCAGCGTGCCGAAGTGGTCGGCGAGGTCCTTGGCGGTCGCCTCGCCCACGTTGCGGATGCCCAGGGCGTAGACGAACCGCGCGAGCGTGGTGTGCTTCGACTTCTCGAACGCCGCGAGGAGGTTCCTCGCGGATTTCTCCCCCATGCGCTCGAGCGCCGACAGCTGCTCGAGCGTGAGGCCATAGAGGTCGGCCGGAGTCCCCACGAGCCCCGCGTCGACGAGCTGATCGACCAGCTTCTCGCCCAACCCGTCGATGTCCATCGCGCGCCGCGAGGCGAAGTGCAGGAGCGCCTGCTTGCGCTGCGCCGGGCAATACAGGCCGCCGGAACAGCGCGCGATCGCCTCGCCCGGCAACCGGATGACTGCGGAACCGCACACGGGGCAGGTTTTCGGAAGATGGAAAATTCTCGCGCCGGCGTGCCGCTTCCCCGGCACGACGCGCAGGACCTCGGGAATCACGTCGCCGGCGCGTCGCACCACCACCGTGTCGCCTGCCCGCACGTCCTTGCGGTGCACCTCGTCCTCGTTGTGCAGCGTGGCGTTCGTGACCGTCACGCCGCCGACGAAGACCGGCTTCAGCCGGGCCACCGGCGTCAGCGCACCGGTGCGCCCGACCTGGACCTCGATGCCGAGCACCTCGGTGGTTGCCTCCTCTGCCGCGAACTTGTGCGCGATGGCGAAGCGCGGCGCGCGTGACACGAACCCGAGCCGCTCCTGGTCGGCGAGCCGGTTCACCTTGTAGACGACGCCGTCGATGTCGTAGGGCAACCGCGCGCGCTTCTCGCGGAGCTCCGCGTGGAACGAGAGCAGGCCTTCGGATCCGGTGACGACGCGGCGCTCGGGACAGACCGGCAGGGCTGCGGCCGCGAGCATATCCAGCATGCCGCTCTGCGTGGCTGGGAGCTCGGCGCCCTCCACGTCGCCGAGGCCGTACGCAAAAAAGCGGAGCGGCCGTCCGGCGGTGATCCGCGAGTCGAGCTGCCGGAGGCTTCCGGCAGCGGCGTTGCGCGGGTTGGCGAATTCCTTCTCGCCCTGGCTGCGCTGACGCTCGTTGAGACGCGCGAAGTCCGCGCGGTAGATGATCACCTCGCCGCGCGCCTCGAGCCGCCGGGGCGCCGCGCTGCCGCGCAGCCGGAGCGGCACGCTGCGCACGGTCCTCAGGTTGGCCGTGACGTCCTCGCCCGTGTTGCCGTCGCCGCGCGTGGAGCCCTGGACGAACATGCCGCGCTCGTACACCAGGCTCACCGCCAGGCCGTCGAACTTCGGCTCGCAGTCGTACTCGATCTGCTCGCGCTCGAGCCCCTCGCGCACGCGCCGGTCGAACGCCAGCACCTCTTCCTCGTCGAACGCGTTGTTGAGCGAAAGCATCGGCACGCGGTGCGCGACGCTCGCGAATGCGGCGAGCGGCGCGCCGCCGACCCGCTGCGTGGGCGAATCCGCCGATGCGAGCTCGGGATGCTCGGCCTCGAGCTGCTGCAGCTCGCGAAAGAGGCGATCGAACTCGGCGTCGCTGATCGTCGGCGCGTCCAGCACATAGTAGCGATAGTTGTGCTCGTCGATCTCGCGGCGCAGCTCGCCGGCGCGCGCAGCGACGTCCCGCGGCCGGGCCATGTCAGGAGAACAGGCGGAGCGCCACGGGGCTGCCGGCGACGATACCGCGCGCCGACATGGTCTTGTGGATCGCCTCGAGCTGCATCGCGATCGAGTCGAGCGCCGCCTGGTTGATCGGCTTGCGGTTGTCGTCGACGAGGGTCCCGCCGAGCGACTGCTCCGCCTTCCGCGCGAACTCGACGTAGGCGCGAAACGTCGTCGGGGCCGCCGGAGCTCGCGGCACGTCGAGGAGCACGGTGACGCCCTGCGTGGCGAGACCACGCATGGTTTCGGCGTGAAACGGCATCGGTTCGAGATTCGCGAGCCCGAAGAGCTCGGCGCCGCCTTCCGATAGCCGGTGCAGGCCTCCGTTCTTGCCGAACTGCATGCCTGCGCTCTCGGCCAGGGCGCGGATCTTCGTCCCGGGGAAGGTCGCGCCCGCGGTCGCAACCACGTTCAGCCCGACTTGCACGTCGACCTCGGAGCAGAGCCGGTCGAGCTCCTGGGCACGCCGCAGCGCCTCTTCGGGATCGGGCAAGTCGATCTCGGCGCCGAGCGCGAGCGCCGCCTCCTGCATACCCTCGAAGAACGCGCCGATGTCCTCCGCGGTGGCAGGCCCCCGGCGATTCGCAAGCTGCATGCCGGCCCGGATCCGGGCGTAGCGCTTCTGCGCCGCCGGCTGCTCCCATCCGCCGAGCGCCGCGTCGAAGGCCTCCCAATGGATCGGGCGCGCGAGCCCCTGGAAGGCAACCGCTTCCTCCTGCTCGAGAATCGCCGTGTCCGCGACCGCCGACGGGCAGTTCAATGAGACGATGCAGTCCACCGCGTCATCGAGGACGCGCGGACCGGGATGCTCCGGGCCCGCGTGGGCGGCGGCGCCCGAAACCGGCGCAGGCGAGCCGACGTCCGCCGCCTCCATCGTGTGCTCGACGGCGTGCCGTGCCGCGAGCGCCTCGGCCACTGGGGCGTGCAGCTCGCCGGATTGCGTCCGTGCACCGCCCCCGGTCTCCGGGCGGTCGGCAGCCACGCCGGCACGCATGAGCACGTCTTCATGCCGCGAACCGAAATCCGCTTCGCCCCGGCGCCTGAGCTTCGTCTCCTGCCATCGGTTGTACGCGAGCACGCCGACCACGACGAGCACGCCGATGATGAGCAGGCTGATCTGGAGATCGCTCACGCCCCTCCGCCCAGTGGCAGCTGCGCCGGCGCCGCCCGGATTACGCCGCGGAATCGATCCGCCCTTGCGTCCCCCCGGATCATGCCGCGACGGCTTCCTTCATTCGGAGCGCCTCCTCGATGTCCACCGCCACCACCCGCGAAACGCCGGATTCCTGCATGGTCACGCCGATCAGCTGCTCGGCGATCTCCATAGTGATCTTGTTGTGGCTGATGAAGGCGAACTGCGTCTGCTCGGACATCTTCTTCACCAGCCTGCAGAAGCGCTCGGTGTTCGCGTCGTCGAGCGGCGCGTCGACCTCGTCGAGCAGGCAGAACGGCGCCGGATTGAGCTGGAAGAGGGAGAACACGAGCGCGATGGCGGTCAGCGCCTTCTCGCCGCCCGACAGCAGGTGGATCGTCGAGTTGCGCTTGCCCGGCGGTTGCGCCCGCACCTCCACCCCGCAATCGAGAATTTCCTCGCCGGTCATCACCAGCCGCGCCTCGCCACCTCCGAACAGCGTCGGGAACAACGCGCCGAAGTGGCGATTCGCTTCGTCGAAAGTCTGGCGCAGCATATCGCGCGTCTCGCGGTCGATGCGTCTGATCGCATTCTCCAGGGTGGCGAGCGCCTCGGCGAGGTCCGTCGCCTGCGCGTCGAGGAAGGCTTTGCGCTCCTCGGATGCGGCCAGCTCCTCGAGGGCCGCCATGTTGATCGCGCCCAGTTCCTCCATCGCTTGGTGCAGGCGACCGATTTCGGCCTGCAGGGCGTTCGGCCGCATGCCCTTCTCCAGGCTCGACGCAAGCGCAGCTTCGTCCGCCCCGGCCTCGACGAGCTGGTTCGCGTACTGCTCCTGGCTGAGCCGCGCCGCCTGCTCCTTCAGGCGGAGCTCGCCGATCCGGTCGCGCAGCGGCGGCAGGCGCTGCTCCGACGTGAGGCGCGCTTCCTCCGCCTTGCGCAGCTGTGCGCCGAGCGTCTCCTGGTGGTTGCGCACGCCAGCCAACGCTTCCTCGCGGGCGAGACGTTGTCCGAGCGCGGTCTCCAGGGTCGCCCGCAGGGCCGTGTCCTCCAGACCCGAAAGCTCGGCCCGCGCCGCTTCGCGACGCGCTCCCGCTCCGTCGATCTGCTCAAGTATTGTCTGAAGAGAACGCTCTATCTCGCTGATTTTACTGCCGCATTCACGCGAGATGAAGACTGCCTCCTGCGCTGTGCGATCGGCCGCTTGCGCCGCCTCCCGCTGCGAGGCGAGCCTCCGGTCGGCCTCGTCGTGGGCCGCTTTGACGGACTCGCACGCCGCGTACTGCCGGTCGATCGCGTTCTGGTGCTCGAGGATGTTTGCCTCGGCCGCGCTCTGGCGCTCCCGCTCGGCCGCATGCTGCTGGCCGATCTCATCCAGCTCGCGGCGAATCTGCTCCCCGCGCTCACGCACCCGGGTCGCCACTTCGGTGAGCCGCAGATGCTCCAGCTCCAGTGCGTGGCGGGTTTGGTTGAGGTCGGCTTCGCGCGCGCGCAACTCCCCGAGCAGGGTTCGCCGCTCGGCCAATCCGCCCTCCTCGCGCGCGACCACGGATTGCGCTTCGGCAACCTGCGACGCATAGCCCGCCAACTCGACGCCGAGCGCCTCGATCTCGCGCTGTCGGACGAGAATGCCGGCGTCCCCGGAGTCCGGCCCGTGGAACGACACCGAGAAGCGGCCGAACTGATGACCCTCACGATTCACGAGCACGGCGCCCGCGGGAAGCGCGAGCCGCTCCAGCAGCCGGGGCGTGCCGTCGACGGCGTAGTACCCGGCGAGCCATTCCTGCACGAGCCCGCGCACCCCTTGATCGGTGTACCGCACCAGCGTTCCGAGGCCCTTGCGGCCCGGGACCGCCACCGTCTCCACCCCGTCTTCCCCGCGGGCGAACACCGCCAGCCTCGCCGCGGGCGGATCGTCGAGCAGCTGCTGGATCGCGGCCGGATCGGCGAGCTCGAGCGAGTGCAACCGCTCGCGCAGCACCGACTCCACCGCGGTTTCCCAGCCCGGCTCGACGGTGATCTTCTGCCACAGGCGTGGCAACGCCGCGAGCGCGTGGCGCTCGAGCCAGTCGTGGACCTGCTCGTTCTCCTCGACGCGCTCCTGCATGCGTTTCAGCGCGGACAGCCGCCCCTCGAGCGTGCTGCGGTCGCGTTCGAGCTGCTGGAGAGACTCGGTTGCCGCGCGTTGCGCCGCTTCGCGCGCGGGCAACTCGGCCTCCGCGGCGGCGATCTCCTCCGCAAGTCGCCCAAGGCTCGCCATGGCGGACTCGGACTGCGCCTGCAACTCCGCGACGCGTTCCGGATCCGGCTCGGCAAGCTGTGCGAGCTCGCCAGTGAGCCGCTCGCTCCGCAGCTCGAGCTGCTGCAGCACCCGGCCGAGGTGCGCGAGCGTCGTCTGCTCGACCTGCAGCGCCTGCTCCGCGCGGGCGACGGCGTTGCGCGCCTCGCCGAGCCGGAGCTGCTCGGCACGGTAGGCCTCCTCCGCGGCCGGCAGCTTCGCGCGCTCGTCCGCGGACTGCGCTTCGGCCGTCCGCACGCGCTCCGCCGCGGCCTCCTTGCGAACGACCCAGGCCGCAAGCGCCTCGTCGAGCTCGCTCCGGCTCTGCTGCCACTGGTCGAGCTGCAGCCCGAGCTGCCCGACCTGCGCCTCGAGCCGCTGGCGCGTCTCGCCGATGAAGCGGATCTCCGCCTCGAGCCGCGAGATCTCCGTGTTCACGTCGTAGAGGGCGCCCTGCGCGCTGCCGACGGCATCGGCGGCCGCGTAGTGCTCGGTGCGTGCCGTCTCCAGCCGCCGCTCGATCTCGCGCAGGCGCGCGGTCTCGGCCTCCAGCTCGTTCACCGCCTTGTCGATCTCGCGCCGCTGCCGCTCGGCCTCGTTCGCCGCTTCCTGCTTGCGCAGGAGCCAGAGCAAGTTCTGCTTAAGCTGTGCCTCGGCGGCGAGCGCCTTGTACTGCGTGGCGATCTCGGCCTGGTGGGTGAGCTTCTCGATCTGGCTTTCGAGCTCGCGGCGGATGTCGTCCACGCGCGCCAGGTTCTCGCGCGTGTCCCCCAGCCGGTGCTCGGTCTCGCGGCGCCGTTCCCGGTACTTCGAGACGCCGGCCGCCTCCTCGAGGAACACGCGCAGCTCTTCGGGCTTCGCCTCGATCACGCGCGAGATCATTCCCTGCTCTATGATCGCGTAGGCGCGCGGCCCGACGCCGGTGCCGAGGAAGATGTCCTGGACGTCGCGGCGCCGGACATGGGCGTTGTTGATGAAGTAGGACGATTCGCCGTCGCGCTGCAGCACGCGCTTCACCGAGATCTCGGCATACTGCGACCACTGTCCGGCCGCCTTGCCGAGCGAGTTGTCGAACACGAGCTCGACGCTGGCGCGGGCAACCGGGTTGCGCAGTGCCGACCCGTTGAAGATGACGTCCTGCATCGACTCGCCGCGCAGGGCCGACGCCTTGGTCTCGCCGAGGACCCAGCGCACCGCGTCGATGATGTTGGACTTGCCGCAGCCGTTCGGGCCGACGACGCCGACCAGCCGGCCGGGAATGTCGATGTGGGTCGGGTCAACGAATGACTTGAACCCGGCGAGCCTGATCTGTGTGAGTCGCAAGGGGGATGTTCTGCCGAGACACTGAATTGACCGGAGGTAGCGGCTGCATCACCGCACTTATTTGGAAGATTTCACGCCCGATATAATAACACTTCGCCTTCCCGTCCCGACTCCCGATGCCCGCCAAGCCGAGCAAGGCGCTCGCCACCTTCCCCAATCCCGCACCCGCGCGCGACTACCTGATCCACATCGAGATTCCGGAGTTCACGTGCCTGTGCCCGATGTCGGGACAACCCGACTTCGCGACACTCTACCTTGACTACGTCGCCGACCGCCGCTGCGTGGAGCTGAAGAGCCTGAAGCTCTACGTCTGGTCCTACCGCAACGAGGGTGCGTTCCACGAGGCCGTCACCAACCGCATTCTCGACGATCTCGCGCGGGCGACGGCCCCGCGCTTCGCGCGGCTCACCGCCCGGTTCCTCGTCCGCGGCGGCATTTACACGACGGTCGTGGCCGAGCATCGCAAGCCACGCTGGACCCCCGGGATCCAGATCGAGCCGCCGCGCTTCGAGGAGCGTGGCGGCCGCTGAGTGCGTCTCGGCACTGCCCAGCCGCCAGCGCCGTCCAGCCGAGGGATCCGCCGTGAACCCTAACCTCGAGAGACTGCAGCCCTACCCGTTCGAGAAGCTGCGCGCGCTCTTCGCGCAAGTGCGGCCCGACCCCGGGCTCGCGGCGATCAGCCTGTCGATCGGCGAGCCCAAGCATGCGACGCCGGAGTTCATCAAGCGCACGCTGACCGAGAACCTCGCCGGCTTGTCGGCATACCCCGCGACCGCCGGGCTGCCTGCGCTGCGCGCGGCGATCGCCGCGTGGTTGGCGCGGCGCTATCGCCTGCCC
Source organism: Burkholderiales bacterium (assembly GCA_020848075.1). GTDB lineage: Bacteria > Pseudomonadota > Gammaproteobacteria > Burkholderiales > SG8-39 > JAABRB01. Next base: position 154,051 of record JADLAV010000020.1, on the reverse strand, counting down.
GCCGTCGATCCGGAAACGCAGGTGCTGCCGGTGAACGGCTCGCGCGAGGCCCTGTTCGCGATCGCCCAGACGCTGGTCGACGCGCGCGATCCGCAGGCGACGGTCGTCTGCCCGAATCCCTTCTACCAGATCTACGAGGGCGCAGCCCTGCTGGCCGGGGCGACACCGCACTACGTCAACCAGCTGCGCGCCAACGGCTTTGCGCTCGAGCTCGACCGCGTTCCCGACGCGGTGTGGCGCCACACCCAGCTCTTCTACGCATGCTCGCCGGGCAATCCCACCGGCCGGGTGATGCCCCTCGAGGAATGGCGCCGCGTGTTCGAGCTCTCCGACCGGTGGGGCTTCGTCGTCGTCTCGGACGAGTGCTATTCGGAGCTCTACTTCGACGAGGACCGCCCGCCGCTCGGCGCGCTCGAGGCCGCCGAGCGCCTCGGCCGCTCCGGCTTTCCCCGGCTCGTCGTGCTCTCGAGCCTGTCCAAGCGCTCCAATGCGCCGGGCATGCGATCCGGGTTCGCCGCCGGGAACGCGGAGATCCTGCGCAAGTTCCTCTTGTACCGGACCTACCACGGCAGCGCGATGAGCCTGCCGGTACAGGCAGCGAGCGAGGCGGCGTGGCGCGACGAGCAGCACGTCGCGGAGAACCGCGCGCTCTACCGGCGGAAGTTCGATGCCGCGCTTCCGCTCGTGACCGCTCCGCTCGAGACGGCTCGGCCCGACGGCGGCTTCTACCTCTGGATCCGCACCCCGATCCCGGATGCCGAGTTCGCCCAGACCTTGTACCGTGACTATAATGTGGCGGTCCTCCCGGGGAGCTACCTGGCGCGCGAAGCGCGCGGCGAGAACCCCGGCCGCAATCACGTGCGCGTCGCGCTGGTCGCCCCGTTCGAGGAGTGCATCGAAGGCATCGAGCGGATCGGCCGCTTCGCGGCGCGTCTTTCTGGGGCACGCTAGAGAAAATCGTATGCACGACATCGAGCGGATCATCGACCAGGCGTGGGAGAACCGCGCGCAGCTCGCCCCGTCGAGCGCCGATGCGGCGCTGCGCTCTGCGGTGGACCAGGTCCTCGCGCGGCTGGACCGCGGCGAGCTGCGCGTCGCGGAGAAGATCGATGGCCGCTGGGAGACGCACCAGTGGATCAAGAAGGCGGTGCTCCTCTCGTTCCGCCTGCAGGACAACACCGTGATAGAGGGCGGCGCAACCCGCTACTTCGACAAGGTGCCGGCCAAGTTCGCCGCGTATTCGGCGGCGGACTTCGCGGCCGGCGGCTTCCGCGTCGTGCCACCCGCCACCGCGCGGCGCGGCGCCTACGTTGCGCGGAACGTCGTGCTGATGCCCTCGTACGTCAATATCGGCGCGTACGTCGACGAGGGCACGATGGTCGACACGTGGGCGACGGTCGGCTCGTGCGCGCAGATCGGCAGGAACGTGCACCTCTCCGGCGGCGTGGGCATCGGCGGCGTGCTCGAGCCGGTGCAGGCGGGTCCCACCATCATCGAGGACAACTGCTTCATCGGCGCGCGCTCGGAGATCGTCGAGGGCGTGGTCGTGGAAGAGAACGCAGTGGTCTCGATGGGCGTCTTCATCGGGGCCAGCACCCGGATCTACGACCGCGCGACCGGCGAGGTGAGCTACGGCCGCGTGCCCGCCAGATCGGTAGTAGTTCCTGGAACGCTACCCTCCCCGGACGGAAAATACGCCCTCTATTGCGCCGTCATCGTGAAGCGGGTGGATGCCAAGACCCGTGCGAAGACCGGCATCAACGAGTTGCTCCGGGGCGACTGATCCCGCACCCGGCGTCGGGAGGACTCACATGGCTGCGATGCGACGGCTGCTCGAGCTGATGGCCGAAAAGAAGGCTTCGGACATCTTCATCTCGTGCGGCGCACCGATCAACATCAAGATCAACGGCGTGACGATGCCGATCAATCAGCAGATCGTCACCCCGGACGCGGCCCGCTCCCTGATGAAGGAGATCCTGAACGACCGCCAGCTGAAGGAGTTCGAGGACGAGTTCGAGCTGAACACCTCCTATCCGATCCAAGGCCTCGGCAGCTTCCGCGTCAGCTGCTTCATGCAGCGCACCACCCCGGGCGTGGTGGTTCGCTACATTCCCCGCGACGTCCCGCAGTTCGACTCGCTCGGCCTGCCGCAGGTCCTGAAGGAGGTCGTGCTGGAGAAGCGCGGCCTGGTGCTGATGGTGGGCGCGACCGGCTCGGGCAAGTCGACCTCGCTCGCCGCGATGATCGATCACCGCAACGCGCTCATGTCGGGGCACATCATCACCATCGAGGACCCGATCGAGTTCCTGTTCAAGCACAAGAAGTCGATCGTCAACCAGCGCGAACTCGGTACCGACGCGAAGTCGTACTACATCGCCCTCAAGAACGCGATGCGGCAGGCGCCTGACGTGATCCTGATCGGCGAGATCCGCGACCGCGAGACGATGACCGCGGCGATCGCCTACGCGCAGTCGGGCCACCTCTGCCTCGCCACCCTGCACGCCAACAACAGCTATCACGCGCTGAACCGGATCATCAGCTTCTACCCGCTCGAGAACCGGCCGGCGCTGCTCCAGGACCTCTCGGCATCGCTGAAGTGCGTGGTGTCGCAGCGCCTGATCAAGAACCTGAAGGGCGGCCGCTCGCCGGCGGTCGAGGTGATGCTCAACACCCGGCACATCGCCGAGCTCGTGGAGAAGGGCGAGGTGAACGAGATCAAGGAAGCGATGGAGAAGAGCATGTCGCCGGGCTCGCAGACCTTCGAGCAATCGCTCTTCAAGCTGATCAAGGACGGCGTGATCTCGCAGGACGAGGCGCTCGCCAACGCCGACTCGGCGAACAACCTGCTCTGGCAGATCAACAACGCCCAGCTCGGCAGCGACGCGTCCGGACAGAAGGCTCCGGAAAAACCGGTGGAGAGCAAGCCGGCGAGCGCATCGTTCGCGGAGTTCAAGCTGTCGCTCGACGACGCGGAGCGGGCGGCGTAGGTAGCAGCGGGCGGGCGAGCGCTTTCCCCTCCTCTCCGAGGGGCGCCCGCGCGGCTCCCGCATGCGAAATCCCCTCCTCTCCGAGAAGGGGTGGCCGCGCAGCGGCCGGGGTGGTGCGTGCACGTCCCCATCGCCGCGAACCGCCCCGCCGCCTTCGGCGACACCCCTCCTTGAAAAGGAGGGGAAACAACCCTACCCTCCCGCCTTTTCTCACGTCCTCGCTGGTAGACTCTCCATTCCCCATGCGCGAGCCTCTCGACCTCGCCCGCGCGCTGATCGCGCGCCCTTCGGTCACTCCGGATGATGCCGGATGCCAGGCGTTGATCGCCGAGCGGCTCCGCCCGCTCGGCTTCGCAATCGAGAGCGTCCCGAGCGGACCGGTCGCGAACCTGTGGGCGCGCCACGGCACCGCCAGGCCGCTCGTGTGCTTCGCCGGTCATACCGATGTGGTGCCGCCGGGCCCTCTCGCGAAATGGCACTCCGACCCCTTCCAGCCCGACGAGCGCGATGATCGGCTCTACGGGCGCGGCGCTGCGGACATGAAGACCGCGGTCGCCGCCTTCGTCACCGCGGCCGAGGCGTTCGTGCGCGAGCACCCGCGGCACCGCGGGTCGGTCGCGCTGCTGCTGACCTCCGACGAGGAAGGCGTCGCCGCGGACGGCACCGTCAAGGTCGTCGAGCGGCTGCGCGCGCGCGGCGAGCGCATCGACTACTGCGTGGTCGGCGAGCCGACCTCGATCGAGCGGCTCGGGGACACCATCAAGAACGGGCGGCGCGGCTCGCTCTCCGGGCGGCTCGTCGTGCGCGGCGTGCAGGGCCACGTCGCCTACCCGCACCTCGCGCGCAATCCGGTGCACCTCGCCGCGCCCGCGCTCGCCGAGCTGGCTGCTGCCGAATGGGACCGCGGCAACGAGCATTTCCCGCCCACGACCTGGCAGATCTCCAACGTCCACGCCGGCACCGGCGCGACGAACGTGATCCCCGGCGAGCTCGAAGTCCTGTTCAACTTCCGTTTCTCGACGGCGAGCACCGCCGAGACGCTGCAGGCGCGCGTGCAAGAGGTGCTCGACCGCCATCGTCTCGACTACGCGATCGAGTGGTCGCTCTCGGCGCGTCCTTTCCTCACCGCCCGCGGCGAGCTGGTGGATGCGCTCCGCGCCTCGATTCGCGAGGTGACCGGGGTAGCGGCCGACGTCTCGACCACCGGCGGCACCTCCGACGGTCGCTTCATCGCGGAGATCTGCCCTCAGGTCGTGGAGTTCGGCGTGCCGAACGCCTCCATTCACCAGATCGACGAGCACGTCGATGTCGCGGTCCTCGAGCCGCTTAGCGAGATCTACCGCCGCGTGCTCGTGAAGCTGCTCGCTTGACCGGCCGGACGCGCCGCGCGCCGCTCGTCGCGCGCACCGTCGGCCAATGGTGGCGCGAAATCGCGCGCGGCTTCGCGGCCGCGCGGCTCGCCTTCGGCCACGGCACGCACAACGCGTGCGACGAGGCCGCTTGGCTCGTCTGCAGCGCGCTCGGAATCGCGTTCGACGACCTGGAGACGGCGCTCGATCGCCCGGTTGCCGCCGCGGACGCGCGGCGGCTTGCGGCGCTCGCGCAGCGCCGGATCGCGACGCGCACGCCGCTCGCCTACCTCCTGCGGGAGGCGTGGCTGCAGGATCGCCGCTTCTACGTCGACCGGCGCGTCATCGTGCCGCGGTCGCACATCGCGGAGCTGCTCCCGGACGGCCTCGCACCGTGGCTCGCGGGCCGTCCGGTGCGCCGGATTCTCGATCTATGCACCGGATCCGGATGCCTGGCGATCCTCGCAGCGCTCGCCTTTCCGCGTGCGCGCGTCGATGCGTCGGACCTCTCGCCGGGCGCGCTCGCGGTCGCGCGGCGCAACGTCGCGGACTATAAGCTCGGACGCCGTGTACGCATCGTGCGCTCCGATCTTTTCGCCGGGTTGCGCGCAGAGCGCTACGACATGATTCTCTCGAATCCGCCCTACGTGAGGGCAGCATCGATGCGCAGGTTGCCGCCGGAATATCTGCACGAGCCACGCGTTGCCCTCGCCGGCGGCGGCGACGGGCTGGACATCGTGCGTCGGATCATTGCCGGCGCATCGGAGCACTTGACCGGGCACGGGGTGCTCGTCGTCGAGATCGGCGCCGGCCGCCGCGCGCTCGAGCGCGCTTTCCCGCGCCTGCCGTTCACCTGGCTCGAGACCGCGACAGGCAACCAAGAGGTGTTCCTACTCCGCAGCGCTGACCTGGCCCGCTCGGAGTCGCAGAACTGACCCGCTCGACGTGATGGGTCACGCCGTACTGACGCGCCGGGGGATATACAACGGGGACACCCCCTTGTTCGTACGACCTCGGGGGACACCTCATCAGCCCGCCGCGCGAGCGGCGGGCGAAATGGGGTGGCGGATGGGACTCGAACCCACAACAACCGGAATCACAATCCGGACGATCGCCTTTGATTCGCAAGGAGAAAGCGCGGTTCTTTCCAGAGATGGCCGCCTTCTATCACGCTGATTCCATTAGGGCGTGAGCTTCATCTTTGGAAACTGGCTACCCTGGGCCCCGCGCTGCGGTAACACCTCAATACAGCATCAGCGCCGCGGCATCGGCGTCGGCGCCGAGCGCCCGGATATCGGCCTCGTGACGGCGAAGAATACCCGCAATCTCGTCGGTCGAGCAGTTGCCCCGGCGTACCCAGACGACCTTCGGCGGATAGCCTTGCAACAGACTGCGCTCGTGGAACTCGGAATCTTTCGTCACGATCGCGAACCCATGTTCCCGCGCGTGCTTCCAGATCGCCTCGTCGTCGGCCGAGCCCAGACCGAGATCGTGAACGTGGGCCGACTGCGGGAAGACATCCGACAGCAGCGCGACCAGCCGGGGTGACAGGTTTTCGTCGAGGAGGAGTCTCACGCGCCGGTGGCGAGGAGATGCCGCTCGCGATCGGCGGCGAACTCGAGACAGGCCCTAATGTCCTCCGCCTCGAGGTAGGGGAAATCCTTGAGGATCTGCTCTTCGGTCATCCCCGACGCGAGATACTCGAGGACGTCGTAGACGGTCACGCGCAGCCCTCGGATGCAGGGCTTCCCGCCGCGCTTGCCCGGCTCGATGGTGATGCGATCCTTGTAGCTCATGGCAACTCTCCGACGCCGCGCCCGCGCGCGATGCCGAGAAAGCCTAGCAGAAAACGCCCGCGGGCAGCGCGGCTGAACTTTCCAGATTGCGCCTTACCCGAGCTTCGCGAGCCCCTCCTGGATCGTGGCGAGCGGCCGGAGCTGCTGCGCCTGCGTCCCGAACTGCGCCGAGCCGAGCACGTCCTGCGCCGCACTGGTTGCGATGCCCGCGAGGTTCCCGTTCAGCCCGTACTGGTAGGCGAGATCCCCGCCGAGCGCGGCGTCGTCCGAGCCCGCGAGATGCGCGTCGAGCAGCGCGTTCATCAGCGTCCAGCGGTCGAGGAGCGGGTCGGCAGCGCGCGCCGCGTCGTAGGCGGCCACCAGCGCCCGGAAGTCGAACTGCTCCACCTTCTGGTCGAGCAGCGGATCGGCCCCGCCCGGCGCGTAGCCCGCCATCGCCTCGGCGATCACCTGCAGCGTCAGGAAACCCTGGTTCGCCGGCGCCGCATACCAGTTCTTGAGCGTGAGTCCCTCGGTCGCGCTCGCCTCGAGCACGGTGTCGAAGCCCGCCTCGCCGCTCACCGTGTCGGCCGCGGCGTCCGTGCCGAGGATGCGGAAGGTGTCGTCGCCCGCCCCGCCCTTCAGAGTGTCGGCGCCCGCCCCGCCCGCGAGGACGTCGCCCGCGCCGGCGCCGTGGATCGTGTCGTTGCCCTCCCGCCCGTCGATCACGTCGGCGCTCGCGGTGCCGAGGATCGCGTCGTCACCCGGGGTGCCCTCGATCGCCTGCGCGCCCAGGCGCGCCATGATGTCGTCGTGGGTGAGCACAGTGCTGTCGGCGAACCGGTACTCGCGAATGCGCCCGAGCAGCCCATCCCGGATGGACAGCGAATCGCCGCCCGCGCCGTAGCCGATCTCGAGATAGGTCGCCCCGTCGTCGCCGAGATAGCGGCCCACGGCGAGGCTCGCGCTGTCGATCCCGGCACCGAAGGTGACGACGTTGAACCCTTCGGCGTCCTCGATCGCGTCGGCGCCGTCGCCGAGCGCGAAGACGTAGGTGTCGTCGCCCCCGCCGCCCGCGAGCACGTCGTTCCCGGCGAGCCCGCGCAGCACGTTCGCCGCCGCGTTGCCGGTGAGCACGTTGTCGAGCGCGTTGCCGGTGGCGTCGATCGCACCGTCGCCGGTGAGCGTCAGCCGCTCCAGGTGCGCTCCGAGCACGTAGCTGAAATCGGCGAGCACCGTGTCGGTGCCCTCGTCGGCGAGCTCTTCCACGGTGTCTGCCGCATCGACCGTGTAGGTGTCGTTGCCCGCGCCCCCGCGCAGCGTGTCCGCGCCAATCCCACCGACGAGCGCGTCGTCGCCCGCGCCGCCTTCGAGCAGGTCGTCGCCCGCCCCGCCCAGGAGTAGATCGTTCCCGCCGAGGCCCTGCAGGGTGTCGTTCCCCGCGTAGCCCTTGAGCGCATCGCCGATCGCGGTGCCGGTCAGCATGACCGGCGCGGTGAAGATCTCGTCCATCAGCACCGCGTGGCTCGCGGTCGTGCCGTCGCCGAGCTCGTAGGTCGGGTTCGCCGCCTCGAGCAGCGCCAGCCCGCCCTGCACGAAGAGCCCGGCGCCGCTCCCGCCGACGGCGCTGAGCAGGACGTCGAGCTGCCCGTCCACCGTCGCGCTCGCCGCGCTGAGCGTGCCGAAGTCCGCGTCGTCGATGCCGATGAGGTTCGCGCCCTCGGCGTCGACGATGCGGTCGCCCTCGGCGAGGTTCGCCACGTAGGTGTCGTTGCCGGCGCCGCCGATGAGGATGTCGGCCCCCGCCCCGCCGACGAGCACGTCGTCGCCGTCGCCGCCGTTCAAGAGGTCTGCGTCCGCCCCGCCGTCCAGGTAGTCGTTGCCGGCATCTCCGAAGAGCGTGTCCGAGCCGGCGCCCCCGAGCAGCGTATCGTCGCCCTCATCGCCCTGCAGGTAGTCGTCGCCCGCCCCGCCGTCGAGAAAGTCGCTGCCGTGCAGGTTCCCGGCGAGCCCCACCGGATAGTCGCCGTAGAGCCGGTCGTTGCCATCCCCGCCCAGGAGCGAGTCGTTGCCCTCGGCGCCGCTCAGCGCGTCGTTGCCGGCCTCGCCGTACACGAGGTCGTCCCCGCCGCCCGCGGCCAAAGTGACGGGGCCTTTGCGGGCCCCGCGCTTCGCCCACGCGGAAGGCGCAACGCCTCCACGTCGTCCGCTCGGACGACAGCGATCCGCGCCTTAACGGCGCTCCTCGGACCCTGGGTCAATGGTCCCCGATGCGGCGGTTCTCGCCTGCGCGAGACGCGCACCGGAAGCCAATGCCGACGTGCAGCGGCGGCCGCTCGAGGCGCACTCGAGCATCTGCACAGCCCGGGAGTGGTGTCCCGTGTCCCTCGAGTCTCTCGCCCGGCTGCGGCCGGCGGGACGGACAGAAACACTTACCGAACGATCTACACCGACGACCGACGAGACGCGAAGACGGGAACGCCACCAACCAAGGGAACGCCGTCATGCGGGACCTCAACTACCAGCTGAAGCAGCTCGGCCAGCGCAACCGCGACGGGAGCTACGCGACGCGGCCCGACCGCGAGCGGATGCTCGCGCTCTTCGCCAACCAGCTCCACGAGATGGGGTTCCGCCACATGCGCGCCGACAGCTTGAAGCCCAAGCACGTGGACGCCCTGCTCGCGCGTTGGAAGGCCGAAGATCTCTCGCCGGCCACCCTCAAGAACCGGCTCGCGGTCCTGCGCTGGTGGGCCGAGAAGATCGGCAAGCAGAACGTCCTCGCCCGCGAGAACGACGCCTACGCGGTCGAGCACCGCCAGTTCGTCACCAACCAGGACAAGGGCAAGGCGCTCGACCCGGTGATGCTCGACCAGGTGTCCTCACCCTACGTCGCGATGTCGCTGCGGCTGCAGGAGGCCTTCGGCCTGCGGCGTGAGGAGTCGATCAAGATCCGCCCCGCCTGGGCCGACCAGGGCAACGTGCTGCGGCTCAAGGACTCCTGGACCAAGGGCGGGCGCTACCGCTCGCTCCCGATCGGGAGCGAGCGGTAGCGCATGGTGCTCGACCAGGCGAAGCGGCTCGCCGCCGGCGGGAGCCTCATTCCCGCGCACCTCTCCTACCGGGCCCAGCTGAACGTCTTCAAGGCGCAGTGCCAGCGCGCAGGCATCAACCGGGTGCACGGCCTGCGACATCGCTACGCCCAGGAGCGCTACGCCGCGAAGACAGGCTGGCAGTGTCCGGCGCGCGGCGGGCCGACCAGGAAACAGCTCACGCCAGAGCAGCGCTCGATCGATCAGCGCGTGCGGCTCGAGATCTCGCTCGAGCTCGGGCATGGGCGGGCGCAGGTCTCGGCGATCTATCTCGGGCGGTGATCAAGACAGACGCCACGATGAGCATTCGACTTACGCGCGACGAGGTCGTGGAGCTCACGGGCAAGAAGACCCGGCCCGCGCAGGAGCGCGCACTGCGCGCTATGCGAATCCCGTTCGCGGTCGACGGCCTGGGTAAGATATGCGTGTCGCGGCGGGCGGTGGAGGAGCGCCTGGCCGGTCGCAATCCGGAAGACGATCCGGCGAGCGAACCCGACTTCTCCGTCTTCGATCGGCGGGCTGCCCATGGCCGGCAGGCGTAAGAAGAACCACCACCTTCCCGATCGCGTCTACCTCCACCGCGGCGGGCACTTCTACGTCGATCACGCCGGGAAGTGGCACAAGCTCGGCAAGGCATGGAACCGCCAGGCGAAGGAGAGGTGGCTCGAGCTCTCCGAAGGCAAGAGCCGCGACGGGACAGTAGCCAAGTTGCTCGACGACTTCCTCGAGGAATGCGAGCGCCTCGTTCGGGTCGGCAGACGGTCGAAGCGGACTTTGGACGACAACGAGGCGGAAGTGCGGGGGCTCAAGCTCGTGCTAGGCCGGACCGCCGCGCATCTGCTGACGTCTCGCCACGTCAAGAGCTATCTCAACAAGCGCAACGACAAGAATGGTCTGCCGGCGCCCGTTCGGGCGAACCGGGAAATCGCCCTCCTCTCCTCCGCGTACGCGTGGGCGATGCGGCGCGACGAGTGGCCGCAGATCGCGCTGAATCCTTGTTATGGCGTACGACGCAACGCCGAATCGCCGCGGCGCCAGTACGTCGAGACGGCGCAGCTCGTGCGGTTCGGCAAGGCGTTTGCGCCGGCCTGGATGCGCCGCTACATCCTGCTCAAGCGGATCACGGGCCTTCGCCAGGGCGATCTCCTGCGGCTCACGCCGGCGAACATTACCGACCGCGGCCTCGAGCTCGTCACCGGCAAGACGCGAAGGCGGATGCGCTTTCGCTGGTCGTGGGGGCTGCGCATCGTCCTCGACGCGATCGTCGCCGCGCAGGGCGACGTGAAGAAGCTCGCGCTGTTCCCGGCGCGGCACGGCGGCCGCATGACGTCGCAGGGATTCCGCGCCGCGTGGGCGCGCGCGATGAGCGAATTCGTGAATGCCGGCGGCGGCCGGTTCCGCGAGAACGACATCCGCGCGAAGGCGGCGAGCGACGCGTCTTCGCTTGCGCGCGCGCAGGAGCTCCTCGGCCACGAGGAGGCTTCGACGACCGCGCGGCACTACCGTCGCGGCGTCGCGAAGGTCACGCCGCTGCGCTGATCTTTGGCAAATCCGATCATCTTTGGAAACGGCGCCGCGGGCCGCTCCCAAGTGCTTGAATTGTGGGGTGGCGGATGGGACTCGAACCCACAACAACCGGAATCACAATCCGGGACTCTACCTTTGAGCTACCGCCACCGCTGCCGCACGCGAGTTCTGGCGTGCCCGGAGGGACTCGAACCCACAACCGTCAGCTTAGAAGGCTGATGCTCTATCCGGTTGAGCTACGGGCACGTTGCCGGGCGCCCGCGTTCCCATCGCCGAACGAATCGCCGAAGGGCCGCGACGAACTGGTCGGGGTGAGAGGATTCGAACCTCCGACATCCTGGTCCCAAACCAGACGCGCTACCAGGCTGCGCCACACCCCGGGGCGACGTAGTTTACGCGGCGGGCCCGACAGGGTCAACGCGATGAAAATTCGCGCGATTTTTGCTTGCTCTCCCCCCCTTTTCCTGGTATCTAGGCGCCTTCGTTTCGCAAGAGAAGAGCGCGACATGCCGATTGAAACGCTGCGCAAGACGGCCGCACCCTACGTGCCGCAGAAGGGCGAGCAGTACATGAGCCTGCGGCAGCGAACCCACTTTCGAACGATGCTCGAGTCGCTCCGGGACGAGCTCTCGGCGGACATCGAGCGCACCGTCCACACGATGCAGGACGAGGCCACCATTTTCGCCGATCCGAACGACCGCGCCACCCAGGAATCCGACATCGCACTCGAGCTGCGCAACCGCGACCGCGAGCGCAAGCTCATCAAGAAGATCAACGAGACCATCCAGAAGATCGACGTCGACGAATACGGCTACTGCGATTCGTGCGGGGCCGAGATCGGCCTGGAGCGCCTCACCGCCCGCCCGACGGCCTCGCTCTGCATCGACTGCAAGACGCTCGACGAGATGCGCGAGCGCCAGGTAGCGAAGTGACCCGCGCGTAGCGCCGGTCATCCCCGAGCGCGCCGACGGCGCAAAATCGGGGATCCACGCAAACTTCCGACATCACGACCGGCTGGATCCCCGCCTGCGCGGGGATGACGGGCTTCCCGCCTACGCGGGGATGGCTGGATCCCCGCGTTTGCGGGGATGACGCGGCGGCGCGCCGCGCCCTCTGCCGCGTCAGCTCGCCGAGGCGGTGGCTTCGGCCTCGGTCACGGCCTTCATCGACAGCCGCAACCGGCCCTTCTCGTCCGCCTCGAGGACCTTCACCTTCACCTGCTGGCCCTCCTTGAGGAAGTCCGAGACGTTGTTCACGCGCTGCTGGCTGATCTGGGAGATGTGCAGCAGACCGTCCTTGCCGGGCAGCACCTGGACGATCGCGCCGAAGTCGAGCAGCTTGAGCACCGTGCCGTCGTAGACGCGCCCGACCTCGACTTCCTGCGTGATCTCCTCGATCCTGCGCTTAGCCGCCTCGCCGCCCTCCGAGCTCACGCACGCGATGCTGATCGTGCCGTCGTCGGCGATCTCGATCGTCGTCCCGGTCTCCTCCTGCAGCGCGCGGACCACCACGCCGCCCTTGCCGATGACGTCGCGGATCTTCTCCGGATTGATCTTGATCTTGATGATGCGCGGCGCGTAGCTCGAGATCTCGGCGCGCGAGGTCTCCAGCGTCTGCCGCATCAGCCCGAGGATGTGCAGGCGCCCCGCTCGCGCCTGCGCGAGCGCGACCTGCATGATCTCCTTGGTGATGCCCTCGATCTTGATGTCCATCTGCAGCGCGGTCACGCCGTGCTCGGTGCCGGCCACCTTGAAGTCCATGTCGCCGAGATGATCCTCGTCGCCGAGGATGTCGGAGAGCACCGCGAACCGGTTGCCCTCCTTGATGAGGCCCATCGCGATGCCTGCCACGTGCGCCTTGAGCGGGACCCCGGCATCCATCAGCGCGAGGCTCCCGCCGCAGACGGAGGCCATCGAGCTCGAGCCGTTCGACTCGGTGATCTCCGACACCACCCGGATCGAGTAGGCGAACTCCTCGGCAGCCGGCAGGACCGCCGCGAGCGCGCGCTTGGCAAGACGCCCATGACCCACTTCGCGGCGCTTGGGCGAGCCCATGCGCCCGGTTTCGCCGGTGGCGTAGGGAGGCATGTTGTAGTGGAGCATGAAGCGCTCGCGATACTCGCCCGCAAGCGCGTCGATGATCTGCTCGTCGCGGCCCGTGCCGAGCGTCGCCGTCACGAGCGCCTGGGTCTCGCCGCGCGTGAAGAGCGCAGAGCCGTGCGCGCGCGGCAGCACGCCGGTGCGGATCGTGATCGGCCGCACCGTGCGGGTGTCCCGGCCATCGATGCGCGGCTCGCCGTCCAGGATCTGCGACCGGACGATCTTCGCCTCGAGCCCGAAGAGGATGTCCTTCACGGCATTGGCGTCGGGCGCGTTCTCGCCCTGGACGACGGCCTCCAGCACGCGCGTCTCGATCTCCGCCAGGCGCTGGCTCCGGACCTGCTTCTGCTTGATCTCGAACGCCGCGCGCAGGTCCGCCTCGGCCATCCCCACGATCCGCTCTTGCAGCGTGGCGTCCTTCTCCGGAGCCTGCCAGGCCCACGCCGGCTTTCCGGCCTCGTCCGCCAGCGCGAGGATCGCCTGGACCGCCGCCTGCATCTGCTGGTGTCCGAACACCACCGCGCCGAGCATCACCTCCTCGGAGAGCTGCAGCGCCTCGGACTCCACCATCAGCACGGCATGCTCGGTCCCGGCGACGACGAGGTTGAGGCCGCTTTCGCGCAGCTGCGTCGCTGTCGGATTCATGACGTACCCGCCGTTCACGTAGCCGACGCGCGCCGCGCCGATCGGGCCATTGAACGGAATTCCGGACAGCGTCAGCGCCGCGGACACCCCGATCATGGCCGGGATGTCGGGGTCGATCTCGGGGTTGAGCGACAGCACCATCGCGACGACCTGGACCTCGTGGTAGAAGCCGTCGGGAAAGAGCGGGCGGATCGGCCGGTCGATGAGGCGCGAGGTCAGCACCTCCTTTTCCGAGGGCCGGCCCTCGCGCTTGAAAAAGCCGCCCGGGATGCGCCCGGCGGCGTACGTCTTCTCGACGTAATCGACGGTGAGCGGGAGAAAGTCGGCGCCGGGGCGCGGCGCCTTCGAACCGACGACCGTGCAGAGCACGACCGTGTCGTCCATCGTCACGACGGCCGCGCCGCCCGCCTGACGGGCGATCTCGCCGGTCTCGAGCGTTACCTGGTGCTCGCCGTAGGTGAAAGTCTTGCGAATGGGGTTCAACGCCAGCTCCTTTGCTCAAAGGCCGCCGCGGCGATCCCCGGCCCGGGCCGGTGTCACGACTCTAGCGGGGAAGGCGGGAGGGAGTGCTCTTCGTCAAAACGCCCACTGGCGGTGCCAAGTGGGCGTTGGTGGAGGTTACTTGCGCAATCCAAGCTGGTCGATCAGCTTGCGGTAGTTCTCGACGTCGGTGCGCTTCAGATAGTCCAGCATGCGACGCCGCTGGCTGACCATCTTGAGGAGCCCGCGCCGCGAGTGATGGTCCTTGACGTGGGACTTGAAGTGATCCGCGAGCCCGTTGATGCGCGCGGTCAGCAGCGCGATCTGGACCTCGGGGGAACCGGTGTCGCCCGGCTTGCGCCGGTGCGTATCGATGATCTTCGCCTTCTCGGCGGTGGTGGTCGGCATTTCCTCGCGCTCGGCTCTTCTCGGAAACTCGCTATTTTACACGCGGCTCACGGCGTTCCACAAGCCGCGCGCCGGCCGCCGCCGCCACGAGGCGCTCCGGCCGCAACCGCCCCTCGGTGCGCTGCCCGAGCCCCAGGAAAGCTCCTTCCGGCCCGTAGACCCGCACCGCGCCGCTGTCACCGGCCGCCTCGACCTCCTGCCCGTGCACGAATCGGCCCGCCGCCTCGGGCCCGAGCGTCGCTTCGGGCAGGTCTGCGAGCATTGCGTCCACCGGCCGCAGCAACCCGTCCCGTTCCGCGGCCGAAGCCCTCTCGAGCGCAGCGAGCGTCACGGCGTCGGCGAGACGGAACCGGCCAACATGCGTGCGCCGCAGCGCCGCAAGGTGCGCACCGCACCCGAGCCGCCGCCCGATGTCCTCGGCAAGCGTCCGGACATAGGTGCCTTTCCCGACCCGGACCCGCAGCCTGACTTCGTCACCGTCGCAGGCGACGAGATCGAGCGCGTGAACGACAACCCGCCGCGGCGGTCTCGCCACCGTCACGCCCGCGCGCGCGTAGGCATACAGCGGGCGCCCGTCCTTCTTCAGCGCGGAGTGCATCGGCGGGACCTGATCGATCTCGCCGATGAACTCCCGCAACACGCGCTCGAGGTCCGGCCGCGTGACCGTCACCTCGCTCCGCGCGAGCACCTCGCCCTCGGCGTCGCCGGTGCTCGTGGTCGCGCCGAGCCCCAGGGTTGCGTCGTAGCACTTGTCCGATGCCAGCAATGCCGTGGTGAACTTGGTGGCCTCGCCGAGCGCCAGCACGAGGAGCCCCGTGGCGAGCGGGTCGAGGGTTCCGGTGTGACCGACCCGCTCTGCCGCGTACAGCCGCTTCGCTGCCTGCACCGCGTGGTTCGACGAGATCCCTGCGGGCTTGTCGAGCAAGAGCACGCCATGCACGCCGCGCCGCTCGTTGCCGTGCGACCGGTTGCCCGACGCCATTGCGTCCTGCCGGGCGGGTCGCTACTCGGCGTCCCCGCCGCGCGATCCGGCAACGGCCTCGTCGATGAGGCGCGAGAGCCGCACGCCCTGCTCCACCGACGCGTCGTGCACGAAGCTGAGCTCGGGGATATTGTGGATGCGCATCCGGCGCCCGAGTCCGGAGCGCAGGAACCCCCTCGCACGGCGCAAACCGGCGCCGATCTCCGCGAGCTCGGCCGCATCGGCGAGCGCGCTGAAGTAGACCTTGGCGTGCGCGAGATCCGTCGTGACCTCGACGCCGGTCACGGTGACCATCCGGACGCGCGGATCCTTCAGGTCCTCGCGGATGATCTCGGCGAGCTCGCGCTGGATCTGGTCGGCGACGCGCCGGGTTCTGGGCGTGCTCCTCACGGTGTCACGTCCTTCCAGCCGCGCGCCGCTAGAGGGTGCGCGCGACTTCCTGGACCTCGTAGATCTCGAGCTGGTCGCCGACCTTGATGTCGTCGAAGCTCTTCATCGAGAGGCCGCACTCGAAGCCCGCCTTCACCTCTCGGACATCGTCCTTGAACCGCTTCAGCGAGTCGAGCTCGCCGTCGTGGATCACCACGTTGTCGCGCAGCACCCGGACGCGCGCGTTCCGCCGCACCAGTCCCTCCAGCACGTAGCAGCCGGCCACCGTGCCCACTTTCGAGATCCGGAAGACCTGGCGGATCTCGACCAGCCCGAGCACGTTCTCCTTCTTCTCCGGCGCCAGCATGCCCGAGAGCGCGGCCTTCACTTCGTCGACCGCGTCGTAGATGATGTTGTAGTAGCGGATGTCGACGCCCGAGCTCTCGGCGAGCTTGCGCGCGGCCGCATCGGCCCGCGTGTTGAAGCCGATGATCACCGCCTTCGACGCGAGCGCAAGGTTCACATCGGACTCGGTGATGCCGCCCACGGCCGCGTGGATGACGTTCACCTTGACCTCGTTGGTCGACAGGCGCGAGAGCGCGTGCACCAGCGCCTCCTGCGAGCCCTGCACATCGGCCTTGATCAGGAGCGCGAGGATCTTCACCTCGCCTTCGCCCAGCTGCTCGAACACGTTCTCGAGTTTCGCCGCCTGCTGCTTGGCGAGCTTCACGTCGCGGAACTTGCCCTGGCGGAAGAGCGCGATCTCGCGTGCCTTGCGCTCGTCGGTGAGCACTGCGAGCTCCTCGCCGGCGTTCGGCACCTCGGAGAGGCCCTGGATCTCGACCGGAATCGACGGCCCGGCCGATTGGACGGGCCGCGCGTTCTCGTCGAGCATCGCGCGCACGCGGCCGAACGCGGCGCCGCACAGCACCACCTCGCCGCGATGCAGCGTGCCCGACTGCACCAGCACGGTGGCGACCGGGCCGCGGCCTTTGTCGAGGCGCGCCTCGATCACGATGCCGCGCGCCGGCGCCTGCGCCGGCGCCTTGAGCTCCAGCACCTCGGCCTGCAGCAGCACCTGCTCGAGGAGCTCGTCGATCCCCTTGCCGGTCTTCGCCGACACCGGAACGAACGGCGAATCCCCGCCGTACTCCTCGGGCACCACGCCTTGGGCGACCAGCCCCTGCTTGACCCGCTCCGGGTTCGCCTCCGGCTTGTCGATCTTGTTCAGCGCGACCACCAGCGGAACGTTGCCCGCCTTCGCGTGGTGGATCGCCTCGATCGTCTGCGGCATGACGCCGTCGTCCGCGGCCACCACCAGGATCACGAGGTCGGTCACCTTGGCGCCGCGCGCGCGCATCGCGGTGAACGCCTCGTGGCCCGGCGTGTCGAGGAAGGTGATCACGCCGCGCGGCGTGTCGACGTGATAGGCGCCGATGTGCTGGGTGATGCCGCCCGCCTCCCCTGCCGCCACCTTCGTGCGCCGGATGTAGTCGAGCAGCGAGGTCTTGCCATGGTCGACGTGCCCCATGACCGTGACCACCGGGGCGCGCGGCTCGAGCAGCGCCTCGACCGGTTGCGGAGCCTCCTCGAGATAAGCCTCCGGATCGTCGATTTTCGCGGCGATCGCCTTGTGCCCCATCTCCTCGACGACGATCATCGCCGTCTCCTGGTCGAGAACCTGGTTGATGGTGACCATCTGACCGAGCTTCATCAGAACCTTGATCACCTCGGCCGCCTTCACCGACATCCGGTGGGCGAGATCGGCCACGGTAATGGTTTCGGGGACATGGATCTCGCGTACGACCGGCTCGGTCGGCGCCTGGAACGACGGCTGCCGCTCGCCGACCGGGCGGTGGCGCGCGACCTTGGGCTGGTGCCATCCGGCCGCGCCGCCGCCGGAGTCGCCGCGCGTCTTGATCGTGCGCTTCTTCGCGCTCTCGTCGCGCCAGACCGTGACCTGCTTGACCGGCTTCTTGGCCTTCTTCTCGACCGGCGCGCCGGTGGGCTTCGCCTTGTGCAGGGTCGTGCCCGGTCCCGGCGCGGCGGCCGCAGCCGCCGCGGCCTTCGCAGCTTCTTCCTCGGCCGCCCGCTGCTCGGCGAGGCGACGGTCGCGCTCCTGCTTCTCCGCGAGCTCGGCAGCCTGCCGGGCTGCAAGCTCGGCCTGGCGCCGCGTCTCGGCTTCGCGAAGCTCCGCCTCGTGCGCGTCGATCACCGGCGCCGGCGCGGCCGGCGCCTCGACCGCCTCGGCCGGCGCGGGCACGGGCGCTTCGCCGGGCTCGCGCTTCACGAACACCCGCTTCTTGCGCACCTCGACCTGGATGGTGCGTGACTTGCCGCTCGCATCGGCCTTCCGGATCGCGCTCGTCTCCTTGCGAGTCAGCGTGATCTTGGTCTTCGACTCGGCCGCGCCGTGCGACTTCCGCAGGTAGTCGAGCAGCTTGGACTTGTCCTGCTCGGTGAGCAGATCCTCGGCCACTTTCTTGTGCACGCCGGCGGCACGCAGCTGCTCGAGGAGCACCTGCGGGGCGACCTTGAGCTCCCCGGCAAACTGCGAAACGCTCATATGAGCCATGCGTGCTACCTCACTCCTCTGCAAACCAATGCGCGCGCGCCTTCATGATCAGCGCCTTCGCGCGCTCCGCGTCCATCTGCGTGAGCTCCACGAGATCGTCGACCGCCAGATCGGCCAGGTCGTCGCGGGTGCGCACGCCGTTCTGCGCGAGCTTCGCGGCGAGCTCGCTGTCCATGCCCTCCAGCTGCAGCAGCTCCGGGTCGACGTTCTCGATGCTCTCCTCGCTGCGGATCGCCTGCACGAGCAGCGCGTCGCGGGCCCGGGAGCGCAGCTCGTTCACGACCGCCTCGTCGAACCCCTCGATCTCGAGCAGCTCGCTCACCGGCACGTAGGCGACCTCCTCGAGCGTCGAGAAGCCCTCCTGGACGAGCGCGTCGGCGACGTCCTGGTCGACGTCGAGCTTCTCCATGAAGAGCTGCCGGTTCACGGCCGTCTCCTCCTCGGTCTTCTTCTGGCTCTCCTCCTCGGTCATGAGGTTGATCTGCCAGCCGGTGAGCTCCGAGGCAAGGCGGACGTTCTGGCCCGAACGCCCGATGGCGATCGCGAGGTTCTCCTCGTCAACCACCACGTCCATCGAGTGCTTCTCCTCGTCGACGACGATCGACATCACCTCCGCTGGCGCCAGCGCGCCGATCACGAATTGCGCGGGGTCGGCCGACCAGAGCACGATGTCGACGCGCTCGCCGGCGAGCTCCTGCGTGACCGCCTGCACGCGCGAGCCGCGCATGCCGACGCAGGTGCCGATCGGATCGATGCGTCGATCCGTGGTGTAGACCCCGATCTTCGCGCGCACCCCGGGATCGCGCGCCGCCGACTTGATCTCGAGCAGCCCCTCCTCGATCTCGGGCACCTCGAGGCGGAAGAGCTCGATGATGAATTCCGGCGCGGTGCGCGACAGCACCAGCTGCGGACCGCGGAGCGTCCGGTCGATCTTCAGCAGGTAGGCACGGCAGCGATCGCCGACGCGCAGGTTCTCCTTCGGGATCATCTGGTCGCGGGGCAGGACCGCCTCGACCCGGCCCGACTCGATGATCGCGTTGCCGCGCTCCATGCGCTTGATCGTGCCGGTCACGAGCTTGTCGTTGCGCGCGAGGAAGTCCTGCAGGATCTGCTCGCGCTCGGCATCGCGGATCTTCTGCAGGATGACCTGCTTCGCGGCCTGCGCGCCGATGCGGCCGAATTCGACCGGCTCGAGCGGCTCCTCGATGTAGTCCTCGACCTGGACGTCAGAGTACTGCTTGAGCGCCTCGGAGAGCGCGATCTGATGGCCGGGAAACTCCACCGCGTCGTCCGCCACGACCTGCCAGCGCCGGAACGACTCGTAGTCCCCGGTGTTGCGGTCGATCGCCACCCGGACTTCCACGTCCTCGCCGAAGCGCTTCTTGGTGGCCGAGCCGAGCGCCATCTCGAGCGCGCCGAAGACGATGTCCTTGGGCACGTTCTTCTCGCGCGCCAACGCATCGACCAGCAAGAGCAATTCGCGGCTCATCTTTCCAGTCTCCTACAGCCTCGGCACCAGCCGGGCTTTCTCAATGTTCGCGAACGGGAACGCCATCAGCTCGCCGTCGACCTCGAGCTCGACGCCCGCCTCGGTCGCCGCCCGCACCACGCCGATGAAGCGGCGCCGGTTGCTGATCGGCACGCGCAGCCGGAGCGCTGCCGCATGCCCGGCAAAGCGCCGGAAATGGGCCGGTGTCTTCAGCACGCGGTCGAGCCCCGGCGAGGAGACCTCCAGCCGGTCGTAGTCGAATCCCGCGACGGTCAGCACGCGTTCGAGCTGGCGGCTGACACGCTCGCAGTCCTCGACCGAGATGCCGCCTTGGGTGGGCCCGGTCGACGCGGGGACGCCTTCGCCGTCCCGCCGGACGCCTTCCGGGCGGTCGATGAAGACCCGCACCAGGCGTCCCCGGGCCGGCAGCTCGGCGTCGACCAGCTCGTATCCGAGCCCGGCAACGGTCTGTTCCAGCACTGCTTCGATCCCTCTCATCTGCGCGCCACAAACAAAAAATGGGCTCGCCGCCCATCCTCTTATCGGACGCGGATTCTAACAGGGAAAACTCGACGAGACAACGGGATACGCGCGTCGCCGGAGCCGCGCCGGCCCGCGCTCAGCGCGGCCGGGCTGATGGATGCTTCGGTGCGAGCGCGGGGGCTAGGAGGAGCTCCGCGAGGATCGGCGCGAGCGCTCCTGCGCCGAGCTCGCGCCACGCCCCGCGCTTGAGACCCGGTGGCAGCGCGAACGGGCCGAAGCGCAGGCGAATGAGCCGGCTCACGCGGAGCTCGAGCGTCTCCAGCATGCGCCGGACCTCGCGCTTGCGCCCCTCGCGCAACGTGACGTGGTACCAGTGGTTCACCCCCTGCCCACCCGCGTCGGCAACCGTGTCGAAGCGCGCAGGCCCGTCCTCGAGCAGCACGCCGCGGAGGAGCTGGCGCACCTGCTCTTCGGACAACCTTCCCAGCACGCGAAGCGCGTACTGCCGCTCGACGCCGTAGCGCGGGTGCATCAGGCGCGCCGCGAGCTCGCCGGACGTCGTGAAGACGAGGAGACCGCTCGTATTGAAGTCCAGGCGCCCCACGGCGATCCAGCGGCCCTCGCGCACCCGGGGCAGGCGCTCGAACACGGACGGGCGGCCTTGCGGATCGGCCGCCGACACGATCTCGCCCGCCGGCTTGTTGTAGAGGAGCACCCGCGGCGGCGCGGCGGCATGCCGCAACTCGATTGCGCGGCCGTCGACGCGGATCCGGTCGCTCGGCCCGACGCGCTGCCCGATGTGCGCTGGCTTGCCGTTCACCTCGATGCGGCCGGCCGCGATCCACTCCTCGATCGTACGACGAGAGGCCACGCCGGCAGCGGCGAGGATCTTCTGCAGCTTTTCCGGCGCGGCGGCAGGGCGCCGTTCCCCGACGGCGGACCGGCGCGCGGCGCTGCGATCCGGCGATCCGGACCTAGGTCTGCTGCTCGGCCGCGAGCTCGGTATCCGATCCGACGGCCTCGCCAGCGCCGGGCGCTTCGCGCGCGGGCGCGGTGTACGACTCGGCAAGCGCGGCTTGGGTGCTGACATGGGTTCCCTCGAGGCTCCTGCTGATCTCTTCGAGCGGCGGCAGCTCCTGGAGCGACCGCAGCCCGAGATCGTCGAGGAAGGTCTTGGTGGTCGCGTACAGTGCCGGGCGTCCCGGCGTGTCGCGATGGCCGACCACGTCGATCCAGGCGCGCGCCTCCAGCGTCTTGATGATGTTCGGCGACACCGTGACGCCGCGGATGTCCTCGATGTCGCCCCGGGTGACCGGCTGCCGGTACGCGATGATCGCAAGCGTCTCGAGCACCGCGCGCGAGTAGCGGGGCGCCTTCTCCGGATTCGCGCGGTCGAGATACTTCTGGAACTCGGGCCGCGTCTGGAAGCGCCATCCGCTCGCCAGGTTGACGAGATCCACGCCGCGCCCCGCCCAATCGGCGCGCAGCTCCTCCAGCAGCCGGCGCACGGTGTCCGCGCCGATCTCCTCGTCGAACAGCTTGCGCAGCTGCGCGATCTGCATCGGCTCCTCTGCCGCGAGCAGCGCGGTCTCGAGGACCACTTTCACTTCATGCGGACTCAGCATGGCGCACCAGCTTGACGTAGATTGGGGCGTAGGGCTCGGCCTGCGTGACCTCGATCAGGCTCTCGCGCACGAGCTCGAGCACGGCGAGGAAGCTCACCACCAGCACCGCTACGCCGCGCCACGGCTCGAAGAGCTCGCCGAACTCACGAAACCCGCCATCGGCGAGCTGGCGCAGGATGCCGGTCATGTGCTCGCGCACCGAGAGCTCGTCCCGCGTGACCTTGTGGTGCTCGCGCACGCGTGCGAGCGCGAGCAGCCGCCGCCATGCATTCTCGAGATCGCGCGCGTCGACCTCGGGCAGCCGCTCCGCCACCGTCTGGTCGATCCAGACCTCGATTGCGTCGAAGTCGCGCCCACGCTGCGGGAGGCGGTCGAGCTTCTGCGCGGCAAGCTTGATCCGCTCGTATTCGAGGAGCCGCCGCACCAGCTCGGCGCGCGGATCCTCCTCCTCTGTCACGTGCCGCGGCCGCGGCAGCAGCATCCGGGACTTGATCTCCATCAGCATCGCCGCCATCAGCAGATACTCGGCCGCGAGCTCCAGGTTCGTGCGGCGCATCGCCTCGACGTACTCGAGGTACTGCGCGGTGACCCGCGCCATCGGAATGTCGAGGACATCCAGGTTCGCCTTGCGAATCAGGTAGAGGAGCAGGTCCATCGGCCCCTCGAAATTCTCGAGGATGACCTCCAGCGCATCCGGCGGGATGTAGAGGTCCGCCGGGACATCGAGCCACGGCTCGCCGCGCACGCGCGCGATCGGCTGCTCGCTCCCCGGATGCAGCTCGACCACCGCGCCGCTCATGTGTACGCGAGCCCCATGACCTCGCGGACCTCGCGCATGGTCTCGCGCGCGAGCTCGCGCGCCTTGTCGCACCCGTCGGCAACGATGTTCTTCACCAGCGTCCGATCGTCCAGGTAGCGCTGGGCCCGCTCGCGCATCGGCGCCTGCTCCGCCAGCACCGCGTCGATCACCGGCTGCTTGCATTCCAGGCAGCCGATGCCCGCGCTCCGGCAGCCCTGCAGCACCCACTCCTTGGTCTTCTGGTCCGAGTACGCAAGATGGAACTGCCAGACCGGGCATTTCTCCGGATCGCCCGGGTCGGTGCGCTTCACGCGCGCCGGGTCGGTGGGCATGGTACGGATCTTCCGGATCACCGTTTCGGCATCCTCGCGCAGACCGATGGTGTTGCCGTAGGACTTCGACATCTTCTGCCCGTCGAGACCGGGCAGGCGCGACGCCTCGGTGAGCAGGACGTCCGGCTCGACCAGGATCACGCGCCCGCCGCCCTCGAGGTAGCCGAACAGGCGCTCCCGGTCGCCTTGCGACAGATTCTGCGCCTCGTCGAGCAGCGCCCGGGCCGACTCGAGCGCGCCTGCGTCGCCGCGCTCCTGGTAGCGCGTGCGGAGCTCGCCGTAGAGCTTCGCCTTGCGGCTGCCCAGCTTCTTCACGGCGGCCTTGGCCTTCTCCTCGAAGCCCGGCTCGCGCCCGAAGACGTGGTTGAAGCGACGGGCGATCTCGCGCATGAACTCGACGTGCGGAACCTGATCCTCGCCGACCGGGACGAACCTGGCCCGGTAGATGAGCACGTCCGCGCTCTGCAGCAGCGGATAGCCGAGAAAGCCGTAGGTCGCGAGGTCGCGGTCGGCGAGCCGCTCCTGCTGATCCTTGTACGTCGGGACGCGCTCGAGCCAGCCGAGCGGCGTGATCATCGAGAGCAGCGTGTGCAGCTCGGCGTGCTCGGGCACGCGCGACTGGATGAAAAGCGTCGCCTGCGCCGGGTCGACGCCGGCGGCCAGCCAGTCGATCACCATCTCCCAGGCGTTCTGCTCCACCACCTCCGGCTCCTCGTAGTGCGTGGTGAGGGCGTGCCAGTCCGCGACGAAGTAGTAGCAAGGGTACTCGCTCTGGAGCCTGACCCAGTTCTTGAGGGCGCCATGGTAATGGCCAAGGTGCAGTGCACCGGTGGGACGCATGCCGGAAACGACGCGCTCGGGATACATTCGTCTCGCTCCGCCGCTAGATCCGGAACAGCGTCCCGATGACATGCAGCGAGGTCGCGATCAGCGGATTCAGGATCACGCCGAGCACGTTCGTGAACAGCAGCACGAGCAGGATCGGGAAACCGAGCGGCTCGAGCCGCGCGTAGGAGACCGCGGCCGGCTCGGGCAGCAGGCTCGTCAGCATGCGCCCGCCATCCAGCGGCAGGATCGGCAGGAGGTTCAGCAACATGAGCACGATGTTGATGAGAATCCCGGCCTGGGCCATGAAGGCGAGCGGTTCCGCGAAGTAATGTCCCGGCATGGAGACCGCGCCCTTAAGGGCGAGCGCCCAGAGGCAGGCCATCACCAGATTCGAGCCGGGGCCGGCCGCGGCAACCCACAGCATGTCCCGTTTGGGATGCCGGAGCGCGTGGAAGTTGACCGGAACCGGTTTGGCCCAACCGAACAGAATGCCGCCGCCCCCGAACAGCTTGCTCATCACCAGGATGACGAGCGGGACGACGATCGTGCCGACGAGATCGATGTGGCGCAGCGGATTGAGGCTGATGCGGCCCAGGCGGTATGCCGTCAGGTCGCCGAAGTGCCGGGCGACGTAGCCATGCGCGGCCTCGTGAAGCGTGATCGCGAAGATGACCGGAAGCGCATAGATGGCGATCGTCTGGACGAGATTGAATTCCATCGAGTGGGCGACGTGGAGTGAGCGGCTATTCTAGCAGAGGCGGACCTGCCGCCGATCAGGGCGCCACCCGATCGACCGCGCCTCGACCCTTGCGCAAAATCACCGGCGCCGCGCCGGTGAGGTCGACCACGGTGGTCGGTTCGATCCCGCACGCGCCCGCGTCGACCACCAGGTCGATCCGCCGCTCGAGCCTGGCGCGAATCTCGTGCGCATCGTTCAGCGGCTCGTCGTCGCCGGGCAGGATGAGCGTGCTGGAGAGCAACGGTTCGTCGATTTCGACCAGCAGCGCCTGCGCCACGGCGTGGTCCGGGACCCGAATCCCGATCGTCCGGCGCTTCGGGTGCATCAGCCGGCGCGGAACCTCGCGCGAGGCCTGGAGGATGAACGTGTAGGCCCCCGGCGTGAGCATCTTCAGCATCCGGAACCGCACGTTGTCGACGTTCGCGTAGGCGCCGACCTCCGTCAGGTCGCGGCACATGAGCGTCAGGTGATGCCGCTCGTCCACGCCGCGGATCCGCCGCAGCCGCACCATCGCGTCCTTGTCGCCGATCCGGCAGCCGAGGGCGTAGCAGGAGTCGGTGGGATACACGATGACTCCGCCGCCGCGCACGATCTCCGCCGCGCGGGCGATCAGGCGCGGCTGTGGCGCGGTCGGATGAACCGAGAAGTACTGGGCCACTTCACCAGTCGTGCCACACCGGAACCAGCCCTTCCGGCAGCGGCGGAATTCCGCCGAGCTCGGCGCCGCCGTCGCTCGGGCCGTGGAAATCCGAACCGCGCGATGCCAGCAGACCGAACCCGCGGGCGAGCGCCGCGTACTCTGCGAACTGGTCGCGACGGTGGCTCCCGGTGACGACCTCGATCGCCGCGCCGCCGGCAGCCTGGAACTCGGCGAGCAGCCCCCGCATCTCGGCGCGGCCGAGCTTGTAGCGTCCCGGGTGAGCGACGACCGCTCGCCCGCCCGCCGCGCGAATCCAGCCGACCGCGTCCTCCAGCGTGGCCCATTGGTGCGGGACGAAGCCGGGTTTGCCGGACACCAGGTAGCGCTGAAAGACCGATTTCACGTCGCGCGCGTAGCCGCGCTCCGCCAGGAAGCGCGCGAAGTGCGTGCGGCCGATGAGCTTCGGGTTCTTGGCGTGCGCATGAGCGCCGGCCAGGCTGTCCGGAATGCCTGCCGCCTCCAGCTGCTCGGCAATCCGTTCGGCACGCGCCGCACGGCTGCCGCGCACCGCCGCCAATCCCCGTTGCAGCGGGTCGCTCGCCGGATCGATGCCCAGTCCGACGACGTGCACGGTGGTTGCCCGCCACGTCACCGAGATCTCGACACCGTCGACGAGCCGCATCCCGAGCTCGCGCGCCACCGTGCGCGCCTCCGCGAGCGCGGCGATCTCGTCGTGGTCGGTCAGCGCGAGTGTCGTTACGCCCCGCGCGGCTGCCCGCCGCACCAGCTCGGCGGGCGCGAGCACGCCGTCCGACGCGCTCGAGTGGCAGTGCAGATCGATATTCTCCATGGAAACGGCGTTCGACGGAACGCGCTCCTCTTCCTCCGCGCTCTCGCTTCGCACGAGGATGGTAGCACGCTACACCCGCCAGGCCGCCCACTCAGCTCAGCAGGAACGCCTCGATCGCGCGCGCGAGGGCCGCTGGCTGATCGTGATGCACCATGTGCCCCGCGTCCGGAAGCGTGCGGAGCACGAGGCTCCGAAAGCACGCACGACGCGCGGCGAGATCGGCTTCGGACAGACCGAGCCGGTGCGGGGTATCCGATTGCGCGCCTTGCACCCACAGCACGCGCGCGCGGATGTTGCGCCAGCACGCCTCGGTCTCGGCCAGGCGATAGAGCACGGGATTGACGATCTTGTGCGCCGGGTCGGCGCGCAGGCGCACCCCCTTCCCGTCCTCGTCGATCTCGCCCCAGTGGCGCGCCAGGAACGCGGCCCGCTCGGCGGTGAGCCGCGGGTTCGCAGCCTGCATCCGTTCGGCGAGGTCGGCGAAGCTCGCATAGCCGCGGAAGCCGCGCGGTCTCGCGAGCTCCCGCAGCCACCCCGCGAAGCGCTCGGGGGCGTGGCCGGGATCGCTCTCCGCGAGCCCGAAGCCCTCGAG
This sequence comes from Burkholderiales bacterium, assembly GCA_020848075.1. GTDB lineage: Bacteria > Pseudomonadota > Gammaproteobacteria > Burkholderiales > SG8-39 > JAABRB01. Next base: position 127,389 of record JADLAV010000020.1, on the reverse strand, counting down.
GTTCACCAGCGTGCCGACGCGCTCCGGCCGCGCGCCGGCGTACAGGCTCGCTACGTTGCCGCCCATGCTGTGCCCGACGAGGGTCGCAGCCCGCTCGGGCTCGAAGTGCGCGAGCAGCGCATCGAGGTCGGCGAGATAGTCGGGGAACCAGTAGCAATCGGAGCGCCCGCGGTCGGTGAGGCCGTAGCCGCGCCAGTCCGGCGCGATCACGCGCCAGTTGCCCGTGAGCGCATCGACCAGGAACTGGAACGACGCCGACACGTCCATCCAGCCGTGCAGCATGAATAGCAGCGGGCTGCCGGCCACCCCCCAGCAGCGGCAGTGGTAGCGCAGGCCGCGGATGGAGACGAAGACCGACTCGCTCGGTTGCTTCGCGATCATGGCGCGACGATGGTAGCAAAGAGGCGCCGGCGTCGCGTCTGATAACATCCCGCCGAGCGCGTCTCCGCAGGAGGAGCCATGCCGGTCTACTCGCTCGGCGATCACAGGGTTCAGTTCCGGGGTCCGGAGTGGTACGTCGCGCCCGACGCCACGGTCATCGGATCGGTGATCATCGGCAACGAGGCGAGCATCTGGTTCAAGACGGTCGTGCGCGGCGACAACGAGATAATCACCATCGGCGATCGCACCAACGTCCAGGACACCTGCGTCCTGCATTCGGATCCCGAGATCCCGCTGACGGTCGGGGCGAATGTCTCCGTAGGCCACATGGTCATGCTGCACGGGTGCACGATCGGCGACGGCTGCCTGATCGGCATCGGCGCGGTCGTGATGAATCACGCGGTCATCGGCAAAGACACGCTGATCGGCGCAAACACGCTGATTCCCGAAGGCAAGACGATTCCGGACGGCGTGCTGGTGCTCGGACAGCCGGGCAAGGTCGTCCGCGACCTCAAGCCCGCGGAGATCGCGCTGTTGCGTCACGCTGCCGACAGCTACGTCGCGAAGGCGAGGCGCTATCGGCGCGAGCTCGCATTGCAGGCGCTGCCGGAGGGCCGCGCCCCCGAAGCGAACCGCTCGGTAGGGGAGCTCTGAAGAGCCTCGTCATTCCCCCGCAAGGTCGTCACCCCCGAGTGCTCTCATCGGGAGCGGGAATCCGGCTCGAGCTCATTCAACGACTTGCTGGATCCCCGCCTGCGCGGGGATGACCGCGCGTTGCGCGACCGGTGGTCGCGCGCGCGGTCACTTCGGTGCCATGCGGATGGCGCCGTCGAGGCGCACCGTCTCGCCGTTCAGCATCTCGATCTCGATCATGGACTTGACCAGGGCTGCGTACTCCGACGCGCGCCCGAGGCGCGACGGGAACGGCACCTGCTTGCCGAGGGATTCCTGAATCTCCTTGGGCAGCCCGTGCAGCATCGGCGTCTCGAAGATTCCGGGCGCGATCGTCAGCACGCGAACGCCGTCGCGCGAGAGGTCGCGCGCGATGGGGAGCGTCATGCCGACGATGCCGCCCTTCGAGGCCGCATAGGCCGCCTGCCCGATCTGGCCGTCGAACGCCGCGACCGAGGCGGTGTTCACGATCACGCCGCGCTCGCCGCTCGCCTGCGGCGGCTGCTTCACCATCGCACTCGCCGCGAGGCGGATCATGTTGAACGTCCCGATCAGGTTGATCGAGATGGTCTTGGTGAACGACGCGAGCGAGTGCGGCCCTTCCTTGCCGACCGTCTTCTCGCCGATCGCGATGCCCGCGCAGTTCACGAGCCCGTGCAAGCCGCCAAAGCCCGCCAGCGCGGCGTTCACCGCCGCGCTTCCATCCGCCTCGCTCGTCACGTCGCACTTCACGAATCGCGCGCACTTTCCGAGCGCGCTTGCCAACGGCTCGCCCCTGTCCGCCTGCAGGTCGGCGATCACGACGTTCGCGCCGTTCTCCGCGAGCATGCGTACCGTGCCTTCCCCGAGTCCCGACGCGCCGCCGGTGACGATGAACGTATTGCCCTTGATCTGCATGATGGCTCCGTCTGTGTGGACCAACGTCGTTTGAAGTAAAGGCGCATAGGATGCCCGATGCGGCGCCGCTGCGGCAGCGGTCGAGTTCGCGCTCTGGCCGCCCCGCGGACCGATGCTCGTCGCCAAAATATACACAATCTCGTCCGGTCTCGGCGTGCGAGGCACCGGCATCGCAATCACGACGAAATGACCGCGCATCAGTGCTTTCGTCCGGCGCGTGCCATCGTCGCGCCGGCGTGAACGCCGGCAAAGCCCGCGGCAGTTGCGGGCGACAGCGCCTTGGCGCAAGATCGCGCCTTGGCGCGAGGCCGCGCCGTGGCGTAACGTCGCGCCGTGGCGTAACGTCGCGCCGACGAGGAGCCCGACATGACCCTGCAATCCGCATACGACCAGCGCGCCCGCTACGACGCGCTGATGGACGTCATGCGCAGCCGCATGACGACACGGCAGTTCGACCCGAGCTACACGGTGCCGCGCGAGCACTATGAGCTCATCCTGGAGGCCGCGCGGCACGCGCCCTCCGGCGCGAACGCACAGCCTTGGCACTACATCATCGTCACCAAGCCGGACACGAAGAAAGCGATCGCCGACTATTTCGTGGACGAGCAGCGGCATCGCGCCAAGCTCAGGATGAAATTCCCGACGCCCAACTACCGCGGCCTCGAAACGGCCCCGGGGATGATCGTGGTGGCGTCGGACTTCCGCTGGACGCGTGCCTTCCCCGTGCTGCTCGACGACTCGGAGCTCGACCGCCAGTATCACGAGAACGCGGAGCGGATCCTGCTGCAGTCGGTCGCCGCCTCCACGATGTCGGCGCACCTCGCCGCGGCCGCGCTCGGCTACAACGTCTGGTGGGTGACCGCCATCGGGCAGGAGAACGCGCAAAAGGCCCTGAAGCCCTTGCTTGGAATCCCCGACGAGATCGCGGTCATCGACATCTTCTGCTTCGGTCCGCCTGCCAAGCCCCCGTACAAGCGCTGGAAGAAGGACTTCGACGAGATCGTGAGCTGGGATCGCTTCGATCCCAGGCAGTACAGGACCTTGACCCAGATCGACGCGTGGATCCAGGAGAAGCGCAGCCAGGTCATGTACCGCGACGAGAGCAAGGTCGACTGAGCCGCGGCCGCGATTTCCGGGCTCGGATCAAGGACAAGCCGGCGCTCGAAACGCACCGGCCCGCTCAGCGGAATGTTTGCACCCCAAACAAACTGGCATACAATGCCCCTGCCTGGGAAGCGCCGCGGGATGGGCCCGCCGCGCCGGGCGAATCGCGCGCGAGATTGATCAGCCATGACCCACGTCGTTACCGAATCCTGCATCAAGTGCAAATACACCGACTGCGTCGATGTCTGCCCGGTGGACTGCTTCAAGGAGGGGCCGAACATGCTCGTGATCGACCCCGACGAGTGCATCGACTGCGCGGTGTGCATCCCGGAGTGCCCGGTGAACGCGATCTTCGCGGAGGAGGACGTACCGCCGGACCAGAAAGGGTTCACGGCGTTGAACGCCGAGCTCGCCAAGGTCTGGCCGACGCTCGCGGACAAGAAGGATCCGCTGCCCGAAGCCGAGGAGTGGAAGGACGTCAAGGAGAAGCTCGACCAGCTCGAGCGGTAGCATGGACACGGTCGCGCTCGGCCTCGGCTTCTCGTTTGCCGACCTGTACCGCCGCGAAGGCCTGCTCGGGATCGACGCGGCGTTCCTGGAGCAGCTCGGGGCAGCCGATGCTGCCCTGAAGGAGCGGCTCGTGGCGGCGCGGGGAGCGGCGGCAACGCTCTCCGCCAAGGGCGAGTCGGCCCTCCTCCTGGAAGTCGCGCCGCACCTCGAGCGTTTCGTCGCGGAGCTGTTCGGGATCGCCGACGAGGTGCGCTCGCTCGCGCGGCGGCACGAGGAGCTCGCGCCGCTCTATGCGGTGAAGCGCCAGTTCGTGCAACGCCGCGCCGCGAACAAGATCAAGCCCGAGGATGCCCAGGCCCTGGACGGGCCCGCGGTCGAACGCGACCTCCGCCGACTCTTCGGCGGCCGCTTCGACGAGCTGACCTTCGCCCAACAGGTCGCCCGATGGCTCGGCGACGAGGCCGCACACGCGCGCGAGCTCGAGCTCGCGACGCAATACGCGGCGTGGGCGCTGCACACCGAGGCGGGCCGCGAGGCCGCCCGCAACGGCATTCTCTTCAAGGCGCCGGCCAAGGTCGACCCGCATCACCTCCTCCACCGGGCCGAGCGCTTCAGCCTGCAGGGCGCGGTCGCGCACCGCATCAGGCCGGGACACATCCGGCGCCGCGAGGGATTCAAGCTGACCGACACCGGGACGAATCTCGTCGGCGCGCTCGATCAGGCGAACTACTGCATCTGGTGCCACGCCCAGGGCAAGGACTCCTGCTCGAAGGGCATGCGCGAGAAGAGCACGACCGGGGCGCCGTCGAAGAGCGGATACAAGAAGAGCGCGCTCGGCGTCACGCTCGCCGGCTGCCCGCTCGACGAGAAGATCTCCGAGTTCCACACGCTGAAGACCCAGGGACTCGCGGTCGCGGCGCTCGCCACCATCGTCATCGACAATCCGCTGTGCGCCGCCACGGGTCACCGCATCTGCAACGACTGCATGAAGGCCTGCATCTACCAGAAGCAGGAACCGGTGGATATCCCGCAGGCCGAGACGCGCACGCTGAAGGACGTCCTAGCGCTGCCGTGGGGCTTCGAGATCTACGGCCTGCTCACGCGCTGGAATCCGCTCAACGTCCGCCGGCCGCTCCCGCTCCCGCGCTCGGGGTATCGCGTGCTGGTGGTCGGGATGGGACCCGCCGGGTTCAGCCTGGCGCATCACCTGGTGAACGACGGCCACCAGGTGGTCGGCATCGACGGCCTGAAGATCGAGCCGCTGCCGCCCGAGCTGAGCGGGGTGCGGCCCGACGGCACGCGCGTTCCGTTCGCGCCCATCCGCGACGCGATGAGCCTCTACGAGTCGCTCGATGCGCGCGCGATGGCTGGCTTCGGCGGCGTGGCCGAGTACGGCATCACCGTGCGCTGGGACAAGAACTTCCTGAAGCTCGTCCGGCTGCTCATCGAGCGCCGGGCGGAGTTTGCGATGTACGGCGGGGTGCGCTTCGGCGGCACGATGACGCTCGAGGATGCGCTCGCGCTCGGCTTCGATCACGTCGCGCTCGCGATGGGCGCCGGCAAGCCGACCACTCTCGACATCCCGAACGGGCTCGCGCGCGGCGTGCGCACGGCATCGGACTTCCTGATGGCGCTCCAGCTCACCGGGGCAGCGAAGCGCGAGTCGATCGCGAACATGCAGCTCAGGCTGCCGGTGGTGGTGATCGGCGGCGGGCTGACCGCGATCGACACCGCGACGGAGTCGCTCGCCTACTACGTGGTGCAAGTGGAGAAGTTCCTCGCCCGGTTCCAGGACCTCGCTGCCGACATCGGCGAGGATGCCATCCGCGATCGCTGGACCTCCGAGGAGCGCGAGATCGCCGAGGAGTACCTGTCGCACGCGCGCGCGATCCGCGCCGAGCGGCGCCAGGCCGCTGCCGAGGGGCGCGCGCCGCGGATCGCCGAGCAGCTGCAGCACTGGGGCGGGGTCACGGTCGCCTACCGGCGCCGGCTCATCGACAGCCCCTCGTACACCCTGAACCACGAGGAGGTCGAGAAGGCGCTCGAGGAGGGGGTCGTCTTCGCCGAGGGCCTCACCCCGCTCGCGGTCGAGGCCGACGACTACGGCGCGGTGAGCGGCATGCGCTTCCGGCGGCAGCAGTTCGACGCGGGCGGCAAGGCGCGGGAGGACGGCGAGCTGCGCCTGCCGGCCGGCTCGATCTTCATCGCGGCCGGGACGCAGCCGAACACCGTGCTCGCGCGCGAGGACGCGGCGCACTTCGCCGTGGACGGCAAGTACTTCCGCGCGTGCGGCGAGGACGGCCGGCCCGTGAAGCCGGAGTTCTCGATCTCCAAACCCACCCGCGCCGACGTGCTGCTCTCCCGGGTAGACGACGGGCGCTTCGTCTCGTTCTTCGGCGACTTGCATCCGTCCTTCTTCGGCAACGTCGTGAAGGCGCTCGGTTCGACGAAGCAGGGCCACCCCGTCGTGTCGCGCGTGCTCGCCAAGCTTCCGCCCGCGCACGCCGGCACGGACGCCGACTTCGTCGCGCGCCTCGATCACGAGCTTCGGCCGGTCGTGCACGCGGTGAAGCGGCTCACGCCGACGATCATCGAAGTCATCCTGCAGGCGCCGGCGGCAGCGCGGCGCTTCCAGCCCGGGCAATTCTTCCGGCTGCAGAACTACGAGGCGCTCTCGCCGGTCGTGCGCGATCGCGCCGAGCGGTCGGGACCAACGCGCGCGCAGATGGAAGGCCTCGCGCTCACGGGCGCATGGGTCGATCGCGACCAGGGGCTGGTCTCGACCATCGTGCTCGAGATGGGCGGATCGTCCGACCTCTGCGCGATGCTCCGCCCGGGCGAGCCGGTGGTCCTCATGGGTCCGTCCGGGGCGCCGACGCACATCGCGCCGAACGAGACGGTGGTGCTGGTGGGCGGCGGGCTCGGCAACGCCGTGCTCTTCTCCATCGGCCAGGCGTTCCGTGCCCAGGGCTCGAAGGTGCTGTATTTCGCGGGCTACAAGAAGGCGATCGATCGCTACCACGTCCAGAACATCGAGGCGGCGGCCGATGTCGTGGTCTGGTGCTGCGACGAGGAGCCCGGATTCGCGCCCCGCCGTCCGCAGGACCTCGCGACCGTCGGCAACATCGTCCAGGCGATGGAGGCCTACGCGGACGGCCGGCTCGGCCCCCAGCCGGTCGACATGCGCGACGCCGACCGCATGATCGCGATCGGCTCGGACCGCATGATGGCCGCGGTGGCGCGCGCGCGCCACGCGGTGCTGCAGCCCTACCTGAAGCCCGGCCACTTCGCGATCGGCTCCATCAACTCGCCGATGCAGTGCATGATGAAGGAGATCTGCGCGCAGTGCCTGCAGCCGCAGCGCGATCCGCAGACGGGCGAGGTCTCCTACGTCTTCTCCTGCTTCAACCAGGATCAGCCGCTCGACTGCGTCGATTTCCACGCCTTGTCGGAGCGCCTGAAGCAGAACTCGCTTGCCGAGAAGATGACCGCGCAGTGGCTGCGCCACTGCATGCCGGGGCTGCGCAGCGTGCGGCAATTCGTCTAGCGACTTTCGGCGCCGCGCGCTAGCCGAGCTCGGCCCGCAGCTGGTCGAGCAGCGCCAGATGGGCCGGGTGTGTCCATGCCGCCACGAATGCGGCGATCTCGCGCTCGCGCTCTTCGACCGCCGAGGCGCCGAGACGCTCGCCCAGGGCGAGCGCCTTCAACGACCGCAGCACGTGCGGGTGATGCTCGCGCATCGGTGCCGCAACGCGCTCGACTTCCTCCAGGAAATCGTTCTCCGGCGCGGCGACGCGATTGACGATGCCGAGCGCTTGCGCCTCGGCCGGCGCAAGCCGGCGCGCGGTCGCGAGGAGCTCCATCGCCGGGCCCGGCCCAGCGAGCCGCGCGAGATCCGTGGCGCCGCCGAACCCAGGCAGACGATGGGCGTTCGCGTGCACGAACCCGATGCGTGCGTCGTGCGCGGCGACCCGCACGTCGCAGGCGAGCGCGAGCTCGGCGCCCTCGGCGAGGGTGACGCCGTTCAGCGCCGCGATGGTCGGCACCGGGAAAGCGCGCAGCGCGTCGAGGGCCGCCATGCCCTCGCGGGCGAAAGCTTCCGCCTCCCCCGGCGTCTCGATCCCGGCAAGATCGGCAAGATCGGCGCCGGCGCAGAAGGCGACGCTTCCCGCCCCGGTCAGGATCGCGAGCCGCAGGTCCTCCTGCGGCGCGTGCGCTTCGAAGACCGCGCGCAGCTCGCGCAACGTGCTGCGCGCGAGCGTATTCCGCTTCTCGGGGCGGTTCAGCGTCACGCGCAGGACGCCGCGCTCGTAGGTGCGCAGGAGGTCGCTCATCGGCCGCTCGACAGACTGCGCAGTGTACAGTGTAGCTTGCCCGCGCGAGCCCGGGCAACGCGCCGCCGGCCCGGGCGGTCCGCCTATAATTCCGCGGCCCCGACGGCAGCGATCGCAGGAGACGACGGCATGGAGCTGAAACTGGACGGCAAGATCGCCATGGTGACCGGAGCGTCGTCGGGCCTCGGCGCGCGCTTCGCCCGCGTGCTTGCCGAGGCGGGCGCGAGCGTCGCGCTCGCAGCGCGGCGCATGGAGCGGCTCGAGGCGCTGGCGCAGAGGATTGCCGCCGCGGGCGCGCGGGCGCATGCGGTCGCGATGGACGTGACCGATGTCGAATCGGTACGCGCGGGCGTCGCTGCGGCCGAGGCCGCGCTCGGCCCGCTCGACATCCTCGTCAACAATTCCGGGGTGTCGGCGACCAGGCGCATCGGCGAAGTCGAGGAACACGAATACGACCGCGTGATGGATACCAACCTGAAGGGCGCGTTCTTCGTCGCGCAGGCGGTCGGCCGGAGCATGATCGCCGCACAGCGCCCCGGGCGGATCATCAACATCGCCTCGGCGGCGGGCCTCAGGCCACTCGCGCAGATCTCGGTGTACAGCATGTCGAAGGCAGCGGTGATCCACATGACCCGGTCGATGGCGCTCGAATGGGGCCGCTACGGCATCAACGTGAACGCCGTCTGTCCCGGCTACATCGAGACCGAGATCAACCGCGACTACTGGGCGACCGAGGGCGGCAAGAAGCTCCTGCAGATGCTGCCGCGGCGCCGCGTCGGCACACCGGAGGATCTCGACGGCATCGTGCTGCTCCTCGCCGCGGAGCAGTCGCGGTTCGTGAACGGGGCGGTGATCGCCGCCGACGACGGCCTCACGGCCGCGTAGCAGGTTTCGGCGCGCCGATCGCGCGCGGCTCGAGCTGCGCCAGCCGCGCCGCATCCGGCGGCGAAAGCTCGCGCAGGGTACTCATGACCTGATTGAACTCGGCCGCGCGCCCGAGCCGCGCGTAGGCGACGCCCATCCCGTACCAGGCCGGCACGAGCCGGTTGTCGCGGCGCAGCGCCTGCTCGTAGTACTCGAGCGCGCGCTCGGGGCGCCCGAGCGCATTGAAGTTCTCGCCGATCAGCATGTAGGTGACCGGCGAATCGCGCGTCACCCGCAAGCCGCGGTCGAGCGTGCGGATCGCGCGCTCGTGCTGGCCCATCATCCGGTAGGCCTCGGCAAGCAGGTTGTAGCCCTCCACCTCGTCCGGACTGTTGCGCACGACCTCGGCGAACGCCGCGGCCGCCCTCTCGTACTCGGCCTTCTGGGAGTACGCATAGCCGAGAACCGTCCACCATTCGCCGCTGCTCGAGTCGATCTGGAGGTTCTTCTGCGCGAACGCGATCATCCCGTCCCAGTCCTGCTTCGCCTCGAACGCAGCGAGCTTCTCCTGGTTGGGCTGGTCCACCGTCCGCATGTTGTTCATCAACGCGGTGAACGCCGGCGACAGGAGCTTCGCCGCCTCCAACGCGAGCTGTGCCTGCGGGGTGCAGCCTGCGAGCGCCAGCGCAGCCGCGAGCACAGCCGCGGCCACGGCGGCGGCACGCCTAATCCTCGGTCTGATAGACGTAGCCCTTTTGCGGTACCCGCGACTCGCGCGCGCGCCGGAGTTGATCGAGATCGAGCTTCTTGTCCCACCAGAGCGAGCGGCCTTTGCGCTGCTCGTCGGCGATGCCGGGGTTCTTCGCGAGGAGCCCGCGGATCAGCCGGGTGGTATCGGACTCGTATCCGGTCTTGAGCTTCTTGCCCATGCCTGTCGGTTCGTCCTGAGAAGGGGCGCAGCGCGATTATAGCCGGCGGGTCGGTGCGCGCCCAGACAATCGAACCCGAGGAAAAACAAGAAGTTGAGCGAGCGGCGGCGACTCGGCGCAGATTTCCCTTGCGCGCTGGCCGGATACTGTATAAAAATCAGGTCTAGGGGCGGCGGTAATCCGTGACGAGGAACGTGACGATGACAAGCACCATGAACGACGAGAGAGTTCTCGCGATCCTGCAGGCGCTCGCGAACGGCGTCGATCCCGCGAGCGGCGCGGCCTTTCCCGCCGAGAGCCCCTATCAGCGTCCGGACACCGTGCGCGCGCTCTACCACGCCATCCGGGCGCTCGAGACGATCCTCTCCAAGGCGAGATCCGGAGAAAGACGGTCCGGCCCGACGCCGCCGGGCAACTCCGGCAAGCCCTGGTCGCCGGAGGAGGACACAGCGCTCGCCACCGGCTTCGATGCCGGGCAGCCGCTGGAAGCACTGGCCGCCGCCCACGGCCGCAGCCGGTTCGCGATCGAGGCACGGCTCGCCAAGCTCGGCAAGGTGCCGATGCCCGCGGGCGTGCGCGCGAGCGGCTCGCCCGCGCCGCGCGCCGGCGAGCGGCCGGCACATTACGGAACGGCCAGGCCCCAGTCGCTCGCTTGATCGCCGGGACACGGGAGCCCGCATGAGACGCCGCGCAGCCATCGATTCCTCCCTCCAGCTCTGCCTCTGGGACGAGCTCGACCGGACGGCAGACGAGCAGGAAAGCGCTGCCTCGCCGCCGGCGGTCCGCACCGGGCAGGAGCCGCTGGCCGCCGATCGATGGCCAACACACCCGCCCGAGGCGCTGGGCAAGGCGACGCGATGAAAGACCTCACCCGCCGGCAGGCCGAGATCCTGCAGCTCATCCGCGAGTCGGTCGAGCTGAGCGGCTTTCCGCCGACCCGCGCCGAGATCTGCCGGGTGCTCGGCTTTCGCTCGCCGAACGCCGCCGAGGCGCACCTGCGCGCGCTCGAGCGCAAGGGCGCGATCGAGATCCTCGACGGCACCGCGCGCGGCATCCTCCTCAAGGAGGCCCTCGGCGTCCCGCTCGTCGGCCGCGTCGCGGCCGGCGCGCCGATCCTCGCCGAGGCGCACATCCAGGGGCGCTACCAGATCGATCCGGAGCTCTTCAAGCCGCGCGCCGATTACCTGCTCAAGGTGCGCGGCATGAGCATGCGCGACGCGGGCATCCTCGACGGCGACCTGCTCGCGGTGCATCGCGCCGCGGAGGCGCGCTCCGGGCAGATCGTGGTAGCGCGGCTCGCCGACGAGGTCACCGTCAAGCGCCTGCATCGCCGCGGCGCCACGGTGGAGCTCGTGGCCGAGAACCCGGACTACGCCCCGATCGTGATCGATGCCCGCGAGGAGCAGTTCGCCATCGAAGGCATCGGCGTGGGCGTCATCCGCACCGGCAAAGCGCTGTAGCGCCGGCTTCCCATCCCGCGCGCTCCTCCTCTCCCGCCAGCGGCGGGGGACGGGTGCCATGTCTTCGCTCCCGCAAGCCATCCTGCAGCGCACCGACGTCTGGCGCGGCGCTGCCACCAGCAACGCCGCGCCGGGCATCGCCAGCGGCTTCCCGGCGCTCGACGCCGTACTGCCCGGCGGCGGCTGGCCGACCGCCTGCCTCACCGAGATCCTGCCGCGGAACGAAGGAATCGGCGAGCTGCGCCTGCTCGGTCCGGCGCTCGCGCGCCTCGCGGGCGATGGCCGCTGCCTCGCCTGGATCGCGCCGCCGCACCTGCCCTATGCGCCGGCGCTCGCCGCAGCCGGCATCGATCCGGAGCGGCTTCTCGTCGTCCGGACCCGCTCGCCGCAGGAGACGCTGTGGGCGACCGAGCAGGCGCTGCGCTCGGCTGCCTGCGGTGCGGTGCTCGCCTGGCCGGCTGCGGCACGCTATGCCGACTTGCGCCGCCTGCAGCTCGCGGCCGAAAAAGGCGCCGGTCTCGTCGTCCTCCTCCGCGCGCCGTCGTTTTACGCGTCACGTGCCGCCGGCGAAGCCTCGCCCGCGCCGCTTCGCCTCGCGCTCGACACCGCCAACGGCGGTCTCGCCGTGCACATCCTCAAGCGCCGCGGGACGCCGCTCGGCGCCCCGGTGCTGCTCCAGCAGCCGGCCGTCGCACGGTATGCCGCCGCCGGAATCCACGCCGACCATGCACTGGATCGCACTCAACCTGCCACAGCTTCCGCTCGAGATCTTCGGCGCGGGCATGCTCACGCCTGAGCCCTGCGCGATCGCGTGCGATGGCCGCATCCTCGCCTGCGATGCGCGCACCGCCGCGCGCGGCGTGGCACCGGGGCTCGCGCTCACCGCCGCCTGCGCGCTCGTGCCGCATCTCGCCGTACGCCCGCGGGATCCCGCGGGCGAAACCGAGGCGCTCCTCGGGCTCGCCGCTTGGGCCACGCAGTTCACGCCGAGCGTGGCGCTCGAATTCCCCGACGCGCGGTTTCCGCACGCGCAGCTTTCGTCCACGCACACGCTGGTGCTCGAGATCGAGGCGAGCCTCAAGCTCTTCGGCGGGACCGCGCCGATCCTCGCCACGGCGCGCCGCGAGCTCGCCGCAATGGGCTTCACCGCGCGCATCGCCAGCGCACCGACCGCGAAGAGCGCCGTCTGGCTCGCGCGCGCCGGCCGCGAGGTCGCGCTCGATCCCGCGCGGCTGGCCACCGGCCTCGCCGATCTTCCGCTCCGGCTGCTCGACTGCGGCGCCGACACGTGCGCCGCGCTCGCGGCGATCGGCGCGTCGACGATCGGCGATCTCCTGCGACTGCCGCGCGACGGCGTCGCCCGCCGCTTCGGACGGCACCTTCTCGACGAGATCGACCGCGCGCTCGGGCGGCTGCCGGACCCGCGCACCTTCTTCACCCCGCCGCCGCGGTTCCACGCGCGGCTCGACCTCGCCGCCGAGGTCACCCAGGCCGAGATGCTCCTCTTCGCCGCACGACGGCTCGTGGTGCAGCTCGCGGGCTTTCTCGCCGCGCGCTCCGGGGGCGTCCAGCGGCTCGCATTGCAACTCTTCCATCGCGAGACGCACGCCACCGAGGTCGCGATCGGGCTCGTCGCACCCAGCCGCGATGCCGAGCATTTCACCCGCCTGCTGCGCGAGCGGCTCGACACGCTCGGCCTGCGCGCGCCGGTGCGCGCGATCGCGCTCGTCGCGGAGAACATCGTGCCGCTCGCCGGGGAACCGCTGGCGCTGTTCGGCGACGGCGGCGAGACGGGCGGTAACGGCGGCACGGGCGATTGGGCGAAGCTCGTCGAGCGGCTGCGCGCGCGGCTCGGCGCGGCGGCAGTGCACGGCGTCGCGACCGCGGCGGAGCACCGCCCGGAGCGCGCCACGCGGCAAGTCGAGCCCGTCGCGGCCGAGCGCCGCCGCCTGCCGCCGCGCCTTCCCTCTCGCGCCGCCGCACTCCGGAGCGCGGGAACCGGCGTTCGACCGTTCTGGCTGCTGGCGCAGCCGCGGCCGCTGGAGGAGATCGGCGCGGTGCCGCATCACGGCGGCCCGCTCGTGCTCCTCGCCGGACCCGAGCGCATCGAGTCCGGCTGGTGGGACGGAGGCGACGTCGCGCGCGATTACTTCATCGCCGAGACCCGGGACCACGCTGTGGTGTGGGTGTTTCGCGAGCGGCGTGCTCCGGGCGGGTGGTTCCTGCACGGGCTCTTCGCGTGAAGATCCCGAGGCTTTCCAGCCGTGCTTCCCGAATACGCCGAGCTGCACTGCCTCACGAACTTCACCTTCCTGCGCGGCGCGTCGCACCCGGAGGAGCTGGTCGGGCGCGCCGCCGCCCTCGGCTACGCGGCGCTCGCGGTCACCGACGAGTGCTCGCTCGCGGGCGTGGTGCGCGCGCACATCGCCGCGAAGGACGCCGGCCTCAAGCTGATCGCCGGATCGGAGCTGCTGCTCGAAGACGGGCCGAAGCTGGTGCTGCTCGCGCAGAGCCGCGCCGGCTACGGCAACCTCGCCGAGCTCGTCACCCGCGGGCGGCGCAACGCCGAGAAAGGCCGCTACCGCCTGATGCGCGCCGACCTCGATGGCGGCCTCGCGGACTGCCTCGCGCTCCTCGTTCCCGGCGCCGAAGCCCCCGCATCGCCCGCCGCTCCTCACCCGCTGCTCGCCGACGCGCACTGGCTCGCCGAGCGCTTTTCGGGCCGCGCCTGGATCGCCGCGGAGCTTCTGTGCGGCCCGGACGACCGCGCCGCGCTCGCGCGGCTGCGCGCGCTCGCACGGGAGAGCGGCCTTCCGCTCGTCGCGGCCGGCGACGTGCACATGCACGTGCGGCTGCGCCGCCGCCTGCAGGACGTCCTCACGGCGATCCGCCTCGGGCGCCCCGTGCGCGCGTGCGGCCACGCGCTCCATCCAAATGCCGAGCGCAGCCTCCGCATGCGCGTCCGTCTCGCCCAAACCTATCCGGCGGAGCTCCTGGCCGAGACGCTGCGCGTTGCCGAGCGCTGCGGCTTTTCGCTCGATGCGCTGCGCTACGAGTATCCCGAGGAGCTCGTCCCGCCCGGCGAAACGCCGGCCTCGCACCTGCGCAAGCTCACCGAGGCGGGACTGACGTGGCGGTTTCCCGGCGGCGTCCCGGAGCGGGTTCGCGCGCTGATCGAGCACGAGCTCGCGCTCCTCGCCGAGCTTCGCTACGAGCCCTACTTCCTCACCGTCCACGACATCGTGCGGTTCGCACGCGACCGCGGCATCCTGTGCCAGGGGCGCGGCTCGGCCGCGAACTCGGCGGTGTGCTACTGCCTCGGCATCACCGAGGTGGATCCGGCGCGCATGTCGATGCTCTTCGAGCGCTTCGTCTCGCGCGAGCGGGACGAGCCGCCCGACATCGACGTCGACTTCGAGCACCAGCGGCGCGAGGAGGTGATCCAGCACATCTACGCCAAATACGGTCGCGACCGCGCCGCGCTCACCGCCACCGTGATCACCTACCGCGCGAAGAGCGCGGTGCGCGATGTCGGAAGAGCGCTCGGCCTCGAGCTCCCGCAGGTCGACCGGCTGGCGAGTTCGCTCGCCTGGTGGGATGGGCGGAAAGCGCTGCCCGACCGGCTGCGCGAGGCAGGCTTCGATCCGGCGAGCCCGGTGATCGCGCAGCTCGTGGCGCTGGTGGGAATGCTGATCGGCTTCCCGCGCCACCTCTCGCAGCACACCGGCGGCTTTGTCATCGCCCGCGACCGGCTCTCGCGCCTCGTGCCGATCGAGAACGCGGCGATGCCCGATCGTTCGGTCATCCAGTGGGACAAGGACGATCTCGACGCGCTCGGGCTGCTCAAGGTGGACGTGCTCGCGCTGGGCATGCTCTCGGCGATCCGCCACGCGCTCGCCATGGTGAGCGCATGTCGCGGCGCGCCGTTCACGATCGCGGATGTGCCGCCGGAGGACCCTGGCGTGTACGAGATGGTGAGCCGCGCCGACACCGTCGGCGTGTTCCAGATCGAGTCGCGCGCCCAGATGTCGATGCTGCCGCGGCTGCGCCCCGCCTGCTTCTTCGACCTGGTGATCGAGGTGGCGATCGTGCGGCCCGGCCCGATCCAGGGCGGCATGGTGCATCCGTACCTGCGGCGGCGGCAAGGGCTCGAGCCGGTCACCTATCCGAGCGAAGCGGTGCGCTCGGTGCTCAGCCGCACGCTCGGCGTGCCGATCTTCCAGGAGCAGGTGATGGCGCTCGCGGTGGTCGCCGCCGGATTCACGCCGGGCGAGGCCGACCGCCTGCGCCGCGCGATGGCGGCATGGCGGCGCAAAGGCGGCCTGGAGCCGTTCGAGCAGCGGCTGAAGGAGGGCATGCGCGCGCGCGGCTACGGCGAGGACTTCGCCGACCAGATCTACCGCCAGATCCTCGGCTTCGGCGAATACGGCTTTCCCGAGTCGCACTCGGCGAGCTTCGCGCTCCTCGTCTACGTCTCGGCGTGGCTCAAGCGCTACGAGCCGGCGGCGTTCTGCGCGGCGCTCCTCAACAGCCAGCCGATGGGCTTCTACGCGCCGGCACAGCTCGTGCAGGACGCGCGGCGGCACCACGTCGAGGTCCGTCCGGTCGACGTGACGGCGAGCGCATGGGACTGCTCGCTCGAGCCCGGTGCTCCAGCGCCTGCGCTGCGGCTCGGCATGCGGATGGTGAAAGGCCTGCCGCAAGCGGCCGCCGAGCGCATTGTCGGCGCGCGCGAGGCGCAGCCGTTCGCGTCGGTCGATGACCTCGCGCGCCGCGCCGCGCTCGATCGGCGCGCGCTGAAATGCCTGGCGGCCGCCGATGCGCTCGCCGCGCTCGCCGGCCACCGCCGGATGGCCTACTGGCACGTCGCCGGAGTCGAGACCGCGCCGCATCTGCTCCGAGATGCACCCTTCCTCGAAGCGGCGCCGGCGCTCGCGGCACCGAGCGAAGGCGAGCGCCTGGTCGCCGACTATGGGAGCCTCGGGCTCACGTTGGGGCGCCACCCGCTCGCGCTGCTGCGGCCGCGTCTGGCGCGCATGCGCCTCGCGACGGCCGCGGAGATCCAGGCGATGCCGCACGGCCGGATCGCGCGCGCCGCCGGCATCGTCACCGGCCGGCAGCGCCCCGATACCGCGTCGGGCGTCGTGTTCGTGACGCTCGAGGACGAGACCGGTTGCGTCAACGTGATCGTGTGGCGGAGCTTGAGCAGCCGGCAGCGCCGCGAGTTGCTGGGGGCACGGTTGCTCGGCGTGTACGGGACGGTGGAGCGCGAAGGCGAGGTCGTGCATCTCGTCGCGCGACGCCTCGCCGACCACAGCGATCTCCTCGGCCGGCTCGCCGCCCGCTCGCGGGATTTCCACTAGCGCCGGCTCGCCAAACGGCGCGCCAAGCAAGCAAATCAGACCGCCGCGATCGCCTCCTCCAGGATCGCGACCATCCGATCGATCTCGGCCTCGCTCACCGTGAGCGCCGGCATGAAGCGCAGGCATCCCGGGCGAGGCGAATTGATCAGCAAGCCGCGCTCGCGCGCCGCATCGACGACCGCCGGACCGGCGTCGCGTCCGAGCTCGAGCGCGAGCAGAAGCCCGGCGCCGCGCACCTCGCCGAGCGCGCGGCGCCGCGCGAGCGCCGTGAGCCCGCCGCGCAGATGCTCACCCGTCGCGCGCACCCGCTCGAGGAATCCCGGCGCGGTGAGCGCCTCCATCACCGCGCAGCCGACCGCGGCCATCAGGGGATTGCCGTTGAACGTTCCGCCCTGGTCGCCGTGCGCGAAGCAGCACACGGCTTCCTTGGCAGCCAGGGCAGCGAGCGGCACGCCGCCGCCGATCCCCTTCCCCAGTGTGATGATGTCGGGCGCGATGCCCGCCTGCTCGAACCCGAAGAGCGTGCCCGTGCGCCCCATGCCGGTCTGGATCTCGTCCAGGATGAGGAGCAGCCCCCGCTCCGTGGCGAGCGCGCGCAGCGCGCGCAGGAACTCCGCGCGGGCCGGGAGCACGCCGGCCTCTCCCTGGATCGGCTCGATCATCAGGGCGACCGTGCGGTCGGTGACCAACCGCGCGACCGAATCGAGATCGTTGAGCCGCGCCTTGGGAAATCCGGGCACCTTGGGCTCGAAGAGGCGATCCCATCCCGCCTTGCCGGAGGCGGCCATCGTCGCCAGCGTGCGTCCGTGGAACGCGCCCTCGAACGTGATGATCTCGTATGCGCCCCTGCGATTGACCTCGCCCCACTTGCGGGCGAGCTTGATCGCGCCTTCGTTCGCCTCCGCGCCGCTGTTCGCGAAGAACACGCGATCCAGCCGACTCCAGTCCGTGATGAGCTTTGCCAGGCGCGCGCTTGGCCCGTTGTAGAAGGCCGGGCTGCAGTTCACCAGCAGCCCCGCCTGGAGAGCGAGCGCGTCGCGGATCTCGCGCGGCGAGTGCCCCAGGCAGTTGACGGCCCAGCCCTGCACGAAGTCGAGGTAGCGCCGCCCGGCGTGATCTTCCAGCCAGGAGCCCTCTCCCCGCACGAACACGACCGCGGGCCGGGCCGTGATCTCCATCAGCGAGGCGAGTGGATAGTCGTCGATCTTCACGCTGCGGGCCCGCCGTCAACCCGGTGCATACATGTATTCACGCGTGAGCGGGAGGCGGTTCATCTGCGGTCCGCCCTGCTTGCACGCGAGCACCTGGTGGATCGTCATCCAGCCCTGCGCGAAGCCGTAGGAGCAGCCCTGCAGATAGACCGACCAGATGCGGTAGCGCTTGTCGCCCGCGAGCTCGATCGCCCGCGCCTTCGCGCGCTCGAGCCGGTTCGCCCATATTTCGGTGGTGCGGGCGTAGTGCCGGCGCAGCGATTCCACGTCGACCGCGTCCAATCCCGCGTGCGACATTTCGCGCAGCACGAGCCCGATGTGCGGCAATTCGCCGTGCGGGAAGACGTAGCGGTTGATGAATTCGCCCGCGCCGAGGCCGACGCTGCGGCTGTCGGGATCCACCGAGGTGATCCCGTGGTTGAGCACCAGCCCCCCGTCCCTGAGGAGCGCGCGGACCTTTGCGAAATAGGCGTGCAGATTGCGCAGCCCCACGTGCTCGAACATGCCGATGCTCGCGATCTTGTCGTAGACTTGCTCGCCGGGAACGTCGCGGTAGTCCTGCAGGCGCACCTCGCAGCGTCCCTCGAGGCCTTCCTCCTTGATCCGCCGGCTCGCGTACTTGTGCTGGTTCTGCGAGAGCGTGATCCCGGTCGCGAGCGCGCCGTACTTCTTGGCCGCGCGCATGACGAGGGCGCCCCAGCCGCAGCCGATGTCGAGCAGCCGCTCCCCGGGCTTCAGCTGGAGCTTGTTGAGGATGTGGTCGAGCTTCTGCTCCTGCGCGAGGTCGAGGTCGTCGCTCTCGCGCCTGAAGTACGCGCAGGAATACACCATGTCGCGGCCGAGAAAGAGCGCGTAGAACTCGTTCGAGACATCGTAGTGATACTGGATCGCCTTGCGGTCACGCGCGGGGCTATGGCTCACCGCCCGCCGGATCCCGACGAGCTTCGACGGGCTCGCCGCCTTGCGCGCGAAGAGTTCGCCGACCTCGAACACGTCCTTCAGCGATCCGTCGACGTCGATGCGGCCTTCCACGTAAGCTTCCCCGAGCTTCATCAGGTCGGGCGCGACGAAATAGCGCAGCGCCGAGGCGCGCGGCAGCGCGACCGTCACGGTCGGCTGCGGGCCGAGCTCGAACGTGCGTCCGGTCCACAGTTTGAGACGCAGCGGTATCGCCTGCTCATCGCGCAGGCGATCCACGAGCTTTTCGAGCCGGTTCTCGAGAAACACGACGTGCCTCCTCCGCTCGATGCGGTGTGTTCTTCCCAGCGTTTTCGCCCCGATGCGCGGGATCCTGCAACGCTTGCGCGGCTCGCACGGGACGCCGGTGAATCATAGCATCGCTCCGGCGACTCTTGCCCCCCCGGCGCGCCCTCGCAGAGCGCACGGTCGTGCTGGCGCTCGTGCGGGCACCTGATTAGAATCGGGGCGCCGAGCCCGGCCGGCGCAGCGCTCGGGAAGCCCGAACAGTGAGCGAAATCGACATCCGTCGCAAGCACGCGCTTCCGCTCGCCAAGGCGCGCCAGGCCGCCGAGCGCGTGGCGAAGCAGCTCGAAGAGGACTTCGATCTCGAATACCGCTGGGAGGGACACAGCCTCCACTTCCGGCGCTCCGGCGTCGACGGCCGCCTGACGGTGAGCGCGCACGATCTGCATCTGCATGCGCGCCTCGGGCGATTGCTGGCGTTCATCAGGCCGCAGATCGAGGCCAAGGTGCACGAGCACCTCGACGCGGCGCTCGCTCCGGCGCGGACCGCAACGGCGCGCAAACCCGGCGCCCGGCGGAAGAGCTAACAGCGTGATGCAAAACGCGGAGACTTGTGTGCGCCACACCTCGAGACGGCCGTTGCTCCGAGGGGAATTGGCGTTTTGCATCACTGGAACTGGGGATTCAAAAGGGGGTGTGGCCCCTTTTGCATCAAACCGCTAGGCGCCGAGCGACTTCACGAGGTCGATGTATTTCTGCATCGCCCGCTCCTGCGGCGTCCCCTTGACCTTCGCCCACGCGTCGTACTTGGCGCGGCCGATTATGTCCGTGAAGCCCGGCCGCTTGCCTTGCACGTCGCCCTCGCTCCCCTGCTTGTAGAGCGCGTAGAGCTGCAGCTTGACCTCGTTGCCAGGATCCTCGTCGAGCTTCTTCACCGCCTGCGCGGCGGCGTCGAACCGCGTCTTCAAGTCGCCCATATCGCCTCCCTGTTGGCCCGTCGGGCGCCGCCGGAACGCGACGCCCTTCGCTATCATTATATGCACGCCCTTTCTCCGGATCCGGAGCTGGCAATGCCCATTCCTGTACGCCGCCTGACGCCGCGCTGACGCATGCTCTACCGCGAGCGCATGTCCGGCGTCGACACCGCGTGGTTGCGGATGGACCGTCCGTCGAACCGGATGATGATCGTGGCCGTGCTCGTGTTCGGCGAGCGCTTGGACATGCGCCGGGTCCGCAGCACGGTGCGAGCGCGGCTGCTCGGCTACCGGCGATTCACGCAGCGGGTCGTCGCGGATCCGGTCGGCCACTGGTGGGAGGACGATCCCGCATTCAGCCTGGCGCGGCACATCACGCGTGCGCACCTGCCCGGAAAGCGCGGCCCGGTCGAGCTCCGGCGCCTGGCCGCCCGCCTCGCCGCGAAACCGCTCGATCCGCGGCATCCGCTGTGGGAATTCACCGTGGTGGACAATTATCTGGCGGGTTCCGCGCTCATCGCGCGCATTCACCACGCGATCGCCGACGGGATCGCGCTGGTCGGGGTTCTGCTGTCGCTCACCGACCCTACTCCGCATGAGCCGGTGGGGGGACAGCCGCAGCGCCTCCGGATCGCCAGCGAGGGCCGCTGGACGCTCGACGAGCTCGTCACCCCGGTCACGGGCATCCTCAAGGGCGCCGTCGCGCTCTCCGGCAACGTCCTGGAGAAATACCTCGCGCTGCTCCGCCATCCCACCCACGCACTCGATTACGCGAGAATCGCCGCGCGGGTGGGCGAGGACATCGCCGCGCTCGCGACCATGCCGGACGACTCGCCGACGCGCCTGAAGGGTCGCCCGGACGTGCAAAAGCGGGTGGCCTGGTGCGACCCGCTCCCGCTCGCCGAAGTGAAAGCCGTCGGCCGGGTGCTCGGGTGCTCCGTGAACGACGTGCTACTCTCGAGCGTCGCCGGAGCGCTCGGCGGTTATCTCGCGGCCAAGGGCGATCGGGTCGCCGGCGTCGAGGTCCGCGCGATGGTGCCGGTCAACATGCGCGCGCAGGACGCCGAGGCCAGCCTCGGCAACTGCTTCGGCCTGGTGCCGCTCGTTCTTCCGGTCGGCATCGCCAATCCGTTTCGCCGCCTGTACGAGGTGCACGCGCGGATGGAGGCGCTCAAGGGCTCGTACATCGCGGCGCTCTCGCTCGGGCTGCTCAGCGTGATCGGCTTCGTTCCGAAGCCGATGCAGGAGGAAGTGCTCGACGTCCTCGCCAACAAGGCGACCGCGGTCATGACGAATCTGCCCGGGCCCCAGCGGCCGCTGTACTTTGCCGGCCGGCGTCTCGAGGAGCTCATGTTCTGGGTGCCCCAGTCGGGGAACATCGGCATGGGTGTATCGATCCTCTCCTACAACGACGGCGTGCAGTTCGGGTTGATCACCGATCGGCGATTGGTGCCCGACCCGGAGCGGATCGTCGCCCGGTTCAGGCCCGAGTTCGAGAAGCTGCTCGTCGCGCTGCTGATGGAGCCGTGGGACGTGCGACGCGACCCCGGCACGATCGAGCGCGAGCTCGCCGCGGCGGCGCGGGCGCTCGAGTAAATATCCCCCGGCTTTGCCGGGAGACATTCACTCCTCGAGCTCGGCCTTCGCGGCCTCGACGTCGAGCCGCTCCATCGCGTCGGCCGGCTTGCACTTCGCCGCCTCGGCATAGAGCTTCTCCGCCTCGCTCATCCGCGCCTCGCCGAAGAGCATGACGAGCGCATTTGCATACTCGACCCGCGCGATCGCGGAGTCGGGGTTGAGCTTGAGCGCGGTCTTGAAGAGATCCACCGCCGCCTCCTTCTTCGCGCCATAGGTCATCGCGCCGACCAGCCCGCCAACCTTGCCGATGATCTCGGCGTGCCAGGTGCCGAGCGCGATGCGCGCATCGGCGTGCTTCGGCGCGAGCGCGATCGCCTTGTCGAGCGACGCCTTGACCTTGCCCGCGAGCCCTTTCTTGAGCGCCGCGGCGATCGAAATGCCCTGGCTGTACCGCCCGAGGACGAGCGCGTGGTAGTAGTGGGCGTTGACGCTTCCTGGATCGGCCTCGATCGCCTGCTCGGCGCGCGCCGTCGCCTCCTCGAGGAGCCTCAGCTTCTTCGCTTCCGAATTCTCCAGGTACGTCGCGTAGATGGCCGCCGCCTTGTTCGCAACGTTGTAGCCCGTTACGCCCGCGGCCACGCCGGCCTCGATGGCCTGCCCGAACTCACCCCGGTGATAGAGGCGCCAGGCCTCCTCGACCGCTGCGTCGTGGGGATACGGCTCGCAGTCGCCGCGGTGCAGGCGTCCCCAGTGCTTCTCCAGCGCCGACCCCGCGTAGACGTAGGCCTTGTCGGCATGCGGAAACTTCGCCCAGCCACCCTTCGCCATCGCCGACTTCTCCTCTTTCGACGTCCGTTTTAGACCCGGTTCACGCCGCCACGTATTCGCGTGACAGCCTCACCACCAGCGCGCGTGAGGCGCCCGTCAGGAACGGCGCGAGCAGCGCCATCACCTGGTAGGCGCCGCGCGCCGCAATCGGCCCTTCCTCCGGATGGCGCGGGTTCCGCACGTACTCGAACGAGAGCCAGTAGGTGATCACCACGACCATGTTGGTCGCCAAGGCCTCGACCTCGCGGGCGCTCGCCCGCAGCTCGCCCGCCTCCGCAAGCCCGCCGCAGAGGAGCGCCGCGGCGGCAACCTTGCGCTCGAGGATCTGCTTGAAGTGCACCTCGAGCAGGCGATTCCGCGACAGGAGGTCGTTCAGGTCCCGGTACAGGAACCGGTAGCGCCAGATCGCCTCGAAGAGAAGATGCAGGAAGAGCCACAGATCCTCGATCGTCGCTGCCCGGTTACCGGGGGCCGCCAGCAGCGCGTCGATCTCGCGCTCGAACTGCCGGAAGATCGTGTTGGTGATCTCGTCCTTGCTCCGGAAGTGGTAATAGAGGTTCCCCGGGCTGATGTCCAGCTCGTCGGCGATGACGGTCGTGGTGACGTTCGGCTCGCCGAACTCGTTGAACAACCGCAGCGACGTCTCGACGATGCGCTCGCGCGTGCGTCGCTTCGGCTTCTGCTCCATGCGGTGGGTCTGTTCGCGCAGCGGTGAATGCGGCGCGCGCAGGATAGCATCGATGCGGCTCCGCGCTCAGCCGGCCCGCCGAACCCCGGCAGGCGAGAGCTCGAGCCAGCGTCCGAGGTCGTCCAGGCAGTGCGTCAGGCGCTCGGTCGCGGCCTTGGCCGCGATCGGCGCCCGGCGCCGCGCGTGCCGCTTCACCAGGTGCCGGCCCGGATCGGTCAGCACGTCGAACCGGATCGCGATGCCGTGCTTCGCCAGCACGGGCGCGAGCACGTGCCGGCGCTCGAGCAGCTCCTTCCGGGTTTTCTGATACGCGTGCTCCGCGAGCCGGCGCCGGCTCGCATAGCTGAAGATGTTGGTGAAGAACATCTCGGCGTCGTCGCGGTTCGGCTCGAAGAGAACGATGTCCGCGTGCGGATACTCGGTCTCGTAGCGCTTCATGCCGACCTGCATGCGCGAGTGGATGATGGACCGGAAGGTCTGCGCGAGCACCGCCGGCAACCCGCCTTCCACGAGCTTCTCCGGACGCCCCCCGGACGGGCGCGGCACGTGGGCGTCGTAGGGCACCAGCGGATTGACGCCGAGCAGGAGGCGTACCCCGCGTTGCAGCGCTACCGACGCGTGCAGCGTCTTCTTCAGCGCGCCGTCGACGTAGTAGTGCTGGCCGATCTCCACCGGCGGGAAGAGGCCCGGTAGCGCGGCGCTCGCCTGCACGGCAAGGGAAATCGGCACGTCATCGAAACCCGGCGCGCCGAATTGCACGGCCAGCCCGCTGTCGAGATCGGTCGCGATCAGATACAGCTCGTGCGGGAGCTTCCGAAAATCGTTGGTCCGGCCGCCCTCGCTGAACGCGCGGCTCAAGAAACGGTGGATCGCCTGGTTGTCGAACACGCCCGTCGGAATCGCGCGCCCGAATCGCGCGAGCGGGGCGAGCAGACCCTGGCCGAACGGATTGCAGAGATAGGACCAGAGCACGCCGGCCAGCACCGGCGGCAGCGCGGCGATGCGCCTGCCGTACTCCCGCAGCGCGGGTCTCAGCAGGACCGCCGGATCGAACGGCCGCTCGTGCACGTCGCTCTCGACGAACATCCGGCACATCTCGGCCGGCGGCACCCCGTTGGCCAGCCCCGCCGCGACGATGCCGCCCGCGCTCACGCCGACGTACACGTCGAGCGCATTGAAGTCGATCCCGTCCAGCGACTCCGACAGGGCGGCGAGCGTGCCGAGCTCGTAGACCGCGCCGAGTGGCCCCCCGCCGGCGAGCGCGAGCCCGACGCGCGGATGGCTGGGAAAGCCTCTGCGGCCGACGCGGGAGCGCACCTCCGACGGATGCCGCGCCGCGTGACGCTCGGGACGCTTGGTCATCGCTCAGCGCTCCGGCCGCCGCACGCGCGGTACGTCACCCGCAGCGATGCGCTCGCCCGCAAGGGATGCAGGACTACTGTCCTCCGCCAGAATCCGTGGCGCCGGGCGCTTCGGCGGGCGCGTGCCCGGACGCACCCGATCGTGCGGCGCCCTTCCGCGCGGGGCCCTTGGCCGGCGCCTTTCTGCCTGCCGTCTTGTGCGCCGGCTTGCCGACCTTCTTCGACCGGGCGGGAGCCCGGCCGAGCTTCTCGACGCTTGCCGTCAGCGACTCGACCCGGCGCGTGAGCGCCGCGATCTCCTTGCTGGTGGGCACGCCCAGGCGATGGAGCGCGCGCGCGACGCGCTGCTCGAAAACGTGCTCGAGCTTGTCCCAGGTCGCGGTCGCACGGGCCTGCGCGCCCGACGCGGCCTTGCTCATCTGGCTGGTGACGATGCCGACGCGGGCGCCGGCGAGCCTCCGGGTGTGCGACTCGATGCCCTTGCCTTCCCTGACCAGCGCGTTGAACACCTTCACGCCTTCGTCCCGTGTCTTGCCCCATGCGCCGAGGCCGGCCAGCCAGATCTGCTGGGCCGAGTCGCGCACCGTCCTCACCAACTCGGTCTCGCTCAGACCGCGGCGAGATCCCTTGGCGAGCTTCTTCAGTTTCTTGACCATCACACCCTCCTTGTCGGGCCGCTCCTCACGCGTCGCGCGAGGGTCCGCGCGCGCCTCGCACCCCGCCCTACCGGCCGTGCAAAGAGTCTAAGCCGCCCATTTAGAGCATGCACTCTAATGTCTCTTCCCCGCCTGCGATGCTGCCTCGACCGCAATTCGGATGGGAACGCCGAGTCTATAATCGGCCAGCGCTCACCGGGCAACCGGGGCGACGCGATCGCGCCGCCCGCACCCGCGAGTCCCGCAGGAGGGTCCCGATGCATTACTTCGTCACCGGCGCGACCGGGTTCATCGGCAAGCGGCTGGTCAGCAAGCTCCTCGCGCGCAAGGGCGCGGTGGTGTATTTCCTGGTGCGCGACGGCTCGGCCGCCAAGGCGGCCGAGCTCATCGCGCATTGGGGCGTCGACAAGACGCGCGCCGTTCCCGTCCCCGGCGACTTGACCCAACCGGACCTCGGGGTGGCGAAGGCCATGCGCGAGCGCCTGCAGCGGCGCATCAAGCATTTCTTCCACCTCGCCGCGGTCTACGATCTCTCCGCCGACGCCGAATCGCAGGAGCGCGCCAACGTCGAGGGCACCCGCAACGCCGTCCGCTTCGCGGCCGAGATCGGCGCCGAGTGCTTCCATCACATGAGCTCGATCGCCGCCGCGGGGCTCTACGAAGGCGTGTTCCGCGAGGACATGTTCGAGGAGGCCGAGGGGCTCGACCATCCTTACTTCAAGACCAAGCACGACGGCGAGCGCATCGTGCGCGAGGAGTGCGCGGTGCCGTGGCGCGTCTACCGGCCGGGCATCGTCGTCGGCGACTCGCGCACCGGCGAGATGGACAAGATCGACGGGCCGTACTACTTCTTCAAGCTGATCCAGCGCATGCGCCAGATCCTGCCGCCGTGGCTGCCCACGATCGGGCTCGAGGGCGGGAGGATCAACGTCGTTCCGGTCGATTTCGTCGTGGACGCGCTCGACCACATCGCGCATCTCAGGGGCAAGGACGGCAAGTGCTTTCACCTGGTGGACCCGACGCCTTACCGCGTCGGCGACGTGCTCGCTCTCTTTGCCAAGGCCGCGCACTCGCCTCCGATGGCGATGCGGGTGAACGCCGCCCTCCTCGGCTTCGTCCCGAAGAGCGTCAAGAAGGGATTGCTCGCCCTCACCCCCGTGCGCCGCGTCCAGAACGCGGTGATGAAGGACCTCGGGTTGCCGGAGGACATCCTCACCTTCGTGAACTATCCGACCCGCTTCGACTGCCGCGAGACCGAAGCCGCGCTGAAGGGCAGCGGCATCGCCGTGCCGCGCCTCGAGGACTATGCGTGGCGCCTGTGGGACTACTGGGAGCGCCACCTCGACCCGGCGCTCCGCGTCGATCGCACCCTCAAGGGGCGGGTGCAGGGCAAGGTCGTGCTGATCACCGGCGGGTCCTCGGGCATCGGGCTCGCGACTGCGCACAGGATCGCCGCGGCTGGTGCGACCGCCATCATCTGCGGCCGCGATGCCGAGAAGCTCGCCCAGGCGAGGCGCGAGATCGAGGCGGCCGGGCACGCGCTCGTCACGTACCAGGCCGACATCGCGGACCATGCGCAGTGCGACGCCCTCGTCGCCCGGCTCGTCGCCGAGCACGGGGGAGTGGACATCCTGATCAACAACGCGGGCCGGTCGATTCGCCGCGCCATCGAGACGTCGTTCGACCGGTTCCACGACCTCGAGCGGACCATGGCCATCAACTACTTCGGCGCGATTCGCCTCACGCTGGGTCTGCTCCCCACCATGATCGCGAAGCGCAAGGGGCACGTGATCAACATCTCCTCGATCGGCGTTCTCACCAACGCCCCGCGGTTCTCGGCGTACGTCGCGTCGAAGGCGGCGCTCGAGGCGTGGGGGCGGTGCGCTGCATCGGAGTTCGCCGACATGGGCATCGACTTCACGACGATCAACATGCCGCTCGTGCGCACGCCGATGATCGCCCCGACGAAGCTCTATCAGCACGTCCCGACGCTCTCGCCGGAGGAGGCTGCGGATCTGGTGGTCGAGGGGGTCGTGAACCGGCCGGCGCGCATCGCCACCCGCCTCGGCGTGTTCGGCGAAATCCTGCACGCGCTCGCGCCCCGCATCTCGCAGATCATCATGAACACCGCGTTCCGCATGTTCCATGAATCGGCCGCCGCGCGCCACACGCCGGAGACCGAGGCGGAGGCGGCGCCGCCCACGCCGGACATGATCGCCTTGTCCAATCTGATGCGCGGAATCCATTTCTGACGGCGCGTTCCGCGCGCCGCCTGCCTTCCGGCAGGTCGGGCGATTCGCAGTCAGAAGGCGCGAGATGAGACCAAAACCGGGAGACGAGGCGCCCGCCTTCGCCGGGGCGACGACCGGCGGCAGGCGGGTGAGCCTGGCGGATTTTCGCGGCGGGAAGCTCGTGCTCTATTTCTATCCGATGGACGACACCCCCGGGTGCACCGCGCAGGCGTGCAGCCTGCGCGACCACAACGCGGAGATCGCCGCCAAGGGCGCCGCCATTCTCGGCGTCTCCGCCCAGGGCGTCGATTCGAAGCAGCGCTTCGCCAGGAAGTACGGCCTCGGCTTTCCGCTGCTCGCCGATACCGACCACGCGGTCGCGAAGGCCTACGGCGTGCTCGGCTCCGGCCTTTTCGGGATCGCGCGCTCGGTGGCGGGCGTCTACGAGCGCGTCACGTTCATCATCGACGAGAAGGGACGCGTTGCGCACGTGATCGATCATCCGGACACGCGCGGCCACGGCGGCGAGGTCCTCGCCCTCCTCTGACGATTCCCCGGCTGACGGACCGCGCAACAGACTGCCTCTCCCGCGCGGCCCCGGCTGCCGCTTTCCTACGCGAGCGCCTCTGCAACGAGCGCCGCAACGCGGGTCGAGAAGTACGTCTCCACGTGCCCGAAGCCGGCGAGCGGAACGTGGCGCGCCCAGGCGAGGGCGCCCGAGGCCGGGGGCACGATGTAATTGTCGTGGTAGCTGAAGATCGAAACGGCCTGCGGCCTTGCGGCCGTCGCCGCCGCTTCATGCGCGGCAAGGGCTGCCAGCCACCCGCTGCCGGGCTCCATCTGGCGCGCGTCGGTTCCGATGCCCAGGCGCGCAACGCGGGTGCCGTCGTGCGGCGTGCCGATCGTCACGAGACGCCCGACCCGCGCGGCGCCGTAGCGGCGCAGATACGCGCGGCAGACGAGCCCGCCCATGCTGTGCGCGACGAGGCTCACTCGTTGGACCCCCGCTGCCCCCACGATCTCCTCGACATGACGCGCGAGCGCGTCCGCCATGTCGTCGATGCTGCCGAGCGCCGGTCCGACGTCCACCGCGCGCGTCGCAAAGCCGCCCGCCTCGAGCAGCCGGGCGAACCGCCACCAGGCCGCCGCGCCGCACAGGTAGCCGTGGACGAGTACCACCGGGTCGCGATCGCCTGACGCGCGCAGTGGCACGGATCTCCCCATCCACACTCTCTCGAACGGCACGAGCACCGCGAAGACGATGACGTGCGCCGCAAGCTCGCGCAGCATCGCCGCAGCCAGCGCGAGCCGCCCGATCGCAAACTCGGGCGGCGGCGGAGTCGCTCGACCCGTCGAGATCGCGTAGGTCAGAGCGACCGCGACCGCCGCCGGGGCGAGCACCGCACCGAGCATTGCCCCGAGCAGCACCCCGGGGTTCACGGGAGAGCCTGCGAGGAGCCGCGCGGAGCCGGCACCCAGCGCGAGCAGCGCGATCAGGAGCGCAAGGTAGCTGCGTGCGATCGTGCCGTTCATTGCGTCGCCGGCCGCCCGGTCAGCATCTGGGCGAGCGCCGCGGCATTGCGCGCCGCGAGCCCGTAGATCGAGAGCTGCGGGTTCGCCCCGACGCTCGTGGGGAAGACCGATCCGTCGTGGATCGAGAGGTTCTCGAGCTGAAAGTGCCGGCCGCGATGATCCACGACGCCGCGCTGCGGCGCGTCCGCCATGGCGCAGCCCCCCATCACGTGGGCGCTGACCACGCGCGCGGCGAGCGGCGCGAGCGGCAGTGCCTCGATCGCGGCCTTGGCTGCGGGCCAGCTCGCGTAGCCGGTAGCCTGCTCGTGCACCGGATACACCTTGCGTGCTCCCGCGGCGAACTGGATCTCGGCCATCGCCAGGAGCGCCCGGCGCACGCCACCCCAGACAAAGTCGGTGATCGGGTAGGCGAGCACCGGGAAACCATCGTGGCGCAGGCCGACGATGCCGCCCGGGCTTTCCGGATGGAACCCGTCGCGCAGCAAGGCGATGATCGCATGCGTATGCGCGAAGGCGCTCATGCGCCCGGCATGCGGCATCCCGAACCCCTGCAGGGTGGTGGCGACCAGGACGGGGTGGAGCGGCGGCACCTCGAGCTTGAATCCGATCGGTCCGTCGACCGGCGTCGCGTCGAGGAAGTGGTCCGAATAGAGCGCCTGCGGCGCGCCGGCGTAACCGTTCACGGGAGCCGGCATCTCGGCCGCCGAGACCACCGTCGGATGCAGAAACGTCCGCGTCCCGACCAGCCGGTGCGGATCGGGCGCGTCGCTCCGCATGAGAACCGCGGGGGACCCGATGCCGCCTGCCGCGAGCACATAGTGCCGCGCCAGCACGGTCACGCGCCGCGCGGTCTCGCGGACTCCGTGCGGATCGAGCGCGACCGCTTCCAGGGATGCGATGCGGTCCGCGCGCCGGGCGAAGCGCCGGGCGCGGGCAAGGGTCACGAGCAGGGCGCCGCGATCGAGCGCTGCCGGCAGCGTCGTCACGAGCATCGACTGCTTGGCGTTGGTCGGACAGCCGACACCGCAGTAGCCGAGATCGAGGCAGCCGCGCACGTTGCGCCGGATCACCGCGGTCGGGATGCCGAGCTTCGCCGCGCCCTCGCGCAGCAATGCGTTGTTGGCATTCGGCGCCGCCGTCCACGGCGCGATCGAGAGCCGCCGCTCCATCGCCTCGAACCACGGCGCAAGCGCGTCGGACGAGAGTTCGGCGAGCCCGAATGCGCGCACCCAGTAGGCAAGCGTCGTGGCGGGCGTGCGAAAGCTCGATGTCCAGTTGACGGTGGTCGAGCCGCCGACGCAGCGTCCCTGCATGATGGTGATCGCCTGGTCGAGCGTCTTGCGGGCCGCCGACTCCTGGTAGAGCTGCGGATACGCATCGGACTCCAGCATCTTGAAGTCGCGCGAGCTCTTGAGCGGCCCCTCCTCGACCAGCACCACCTTCAACCCCGCTGCGCTCAGGATTTCGGCACTCACGCCGCCACCCGCGCCCGTGCCGACGATCGCGACGTCGGCGTCGACGACCAGGTCGCGCTCGAGCGCCGCGGCGTTCACGACCTTCCAGCCGCGCGCCAATCCCTGCTCGATCGGATCGATGATCATGTCAGCCGAGCCGCGGCGGGCCCGGGTAGTCGATGCGCGGCCAGCTCGCGGGATCGGCGTAGAACGCGGCGAGCACCAGGTCGTGCAACGCGTGATAGCCCTGTTGCAGCAGCATCCACCTGCTCAGCCGCCACCGCTGCAGGAACGCGGCGACTTCGGCATTCGACGCCGCGCGCCACGGCGAGCGCACGCCGGCGAGCAGCCAGCGGCTGGGCGCGAACGCGAGAAGCGCGAACAGGTCCCGCAGTTCCGCCTGCACGGGCGGCGGCAGTCCCGCCACGGCCTCCTCGATCCGATCGATCGTCGCGACGACGCGCAGCGCTCGTGCGGCTTCCTCCGCGGGAAGCGCGCCATCCAGCATGACGGGAACCACCCCGGCCAGCACGTCGCGGGCGCCCCCGCTCAGCGCCGCATCGACGGAGTGCGGCGCCTGGGCGCGACCGGCGCGGAAGAGCGCGAGCACTGCCGCTCCGCTCGCGCCCACCTTGAGAAACTGGCGTCTTGTGATCACGTACGCTGTCCGGCCTGTATGCACGCTACGCCCGGCGACCGCGACAGACGCCCTACGGGCGCCCCGGCGGCGAAATCCGCGCAGATCGATTCTATCGGAGCGTTTCGGGCGGACGATAGAGCATTTCCTCTAGAGATCGGCAACCGGATTCCGCCGCTCACTATAATCGGCACCCAGACATGGTCGCTCTGTTCCATTCGCGTGCGAAAGCCGAGATTGCCGAGGCGATCCGCGCGGATCTCGCGCGCGTGAAGCGCTTGCGCGCGGACGCCCGGCGCGCCGGCGACGATCGTCTGCGCCTGCGTGGCTGGCAAGCCGGCCGGCTCGCGGAGACCTATCCGGACCTGCTGCAGAGCGAGCGCTACGGCCGCGCTGCGCGATTCTTCCTCGAAGACCTGTACGGGCCGAAGGATTTCGCCGAGCGCGACGACGAGGTCGCGCGGATCCTGCCGACCATGACGCGGCTCCTGCCCCTTGGCGCGGTGCGGACACTGGGACTCGCGGTGGAACTCGACTGCCTGTCCGAAGCGCTCGACGCCGAGATGGTCGCCACGCTGCGCCGGGGCGACGCTCCGGCCGCCGAGCTCGGCATCGACGCCAAGCGCTACGCCGACGCGTACCGCAGCTGCGCCAACCGAGCGGCGCGCGAACGGCAGATCGCGCTGGTGCGCGAGATCGGCGAAGCGCTCGACGCGCTCGCGCGGAAGCCGCTCGTCGCGAAGGCCCTCGAGATGATGCGTGGCCCTGCACACCTTGCCGGGCTCGGCGAGCTGCACGCGTTCCTCGAGCGCGGATTCTTCGCGTTCCGCGACATGCGGGGTGCCCGCGAGTTTCTCGACACGATCGAGCGACGCGAGCGCCGCATCCTGGATCGGCTCCTCGCGGGAGCTCCGGAGCCGTTTGCCGCGACCGAGTGAAGCGTCTCGCTTCCAGGGTATCCCGCCGCTGCGGATAGACCCTTCGGCCTATGTCACTGGCCCGCATGCCGGCGGGAATGCACTACG
Organism: Burkholderiales bacterium; assembly: GCA_020848075.1. Classification (GTDB taxonomy): domain Bacteria; phylum Pseudomonadota; class Gammaproteobacteria; order Burkholderiales; family SG8-39; genus JAABRB01. Next base: position 95,496 of record JADLAV010000020.1, on the reverse strand, counting down.
TTTTCCACAAAGTATTCCGGGGGTTATGCTGTGTCGCTCGCCGGGCAGCCCGCGTCTCGTCGGTCTTGCCAGCCACCTTTCATGTTGAACGGCCACCTGTCCCTCGCGTAAGATCGTGCGTGCGGATCGGCCCGTCCGACCCGTGACCTCCGAGGGCGCGAAGCACCGCGCTCTTTCTCCCTGTTGACGGCCCCCGGGCCGTCACTTTTTTGTGCACGCTCGCGCCCGCGGCGCGCCGAATAGAATTCTTTTTTTGCGCGGATAGACCCGGGTGCGCATCACTTTTCTAGGTGCGGCTGGCGAGGTGACCGGCAGCTGCTATCTCGTTCAGACCGAGGCCGCTCGGTTCCTCGTGGATTGCGGGCTCTTCCAGGGCGGCAAGGACGCCGCCTCGAAGAACGTCGCCACGCCTCCGTTCGACGTCCGCGCGATCGACTTCGTCCTGGTCACGCATGCCCATCTGGACCACAGCGGATTGCTGCCGCGGCTGGTGGCCCTCGGTTATCGCAATCCGGTGTACTGCACGCCGGCGACCGCCGATCTCCTCGAGATCATGCTGCGCGACAGCGCATACATCCACGAAAAGGAGGCGGCGTGGAAAAACGAGCGGCTCGATGACGCGGCGCGCGCGGTCGCACCGCTCTACACCGTCGCCCAGGCGGAGGCCACCTTTCCGCTACTCCAGGGCGCGAGGTACGAGCGGGAATTCGCGCCGCGGCCCGGCGTGCGGGTGAAGTTCCGCGACGCCGGCCACATCCTCGGCGCGGCGATCGTCGAGGTCCGTGTGCGCGATGCCGGCCGCGACCTCAAGGTCGTCTTCTCCGGCGACCTCGGCCAGCCCGGGCGCCCGGTCGTCGAGGACCCGACGCCGGTCCGGGACACCGACGTGCTGCTGGTGGAATCGACCTACGGCAACCGCGACCACAAGGATTGGCTGGCGACGGTCGATGAGCTCGTCGATGCGCTCGAGGACACGCTTCGGCGCCGCCACGGCAACGTCATCGTGCCCGCATTTGCGCTCGGCCGCACCCAGGAGCTCATCGCGCTCCTCGCGCAACTCTCGCTCGCCAGGCGCGTCGGGCGCCTGAACGTGTTCGTCGACTCGCCGCTCGCATACGCGGCGACGCAAGTCACGCTCAAGCACGCCGATCTGCTCGATGCCGAGACGCGCGACGGCCTCGCCCGGCTGCTACGCGGAAAGCTGCCGGTCCGCGTGCGGTTCACCGAAGGCGTCGAGGAGTCGAAGAAGCTCAACCTGATCCGCTCCGGCGCGGTGATCATCGCCGCGAGCGGCATGTGCGAGGGCGGCCGCATCAAGCACCATCTCGAGCACAATATCGGGCGCCGGGAGTGCTCGATCCTGTTCACCGGGTTTCAGGCTGAGGGGACCCTCGGGCGGCGCATCGTCGAAGGTGCCCGCAGCGTGCGCCTCTTCGGCGAATCCTTCCCGGTGCGCGCGAAGGTGTACACGCTCGGCGGCCTCTCGGCGCACGCCGACCGCTCGGCATTGCTCGCGTGGCTGCGCAACTTCCGGCGCGCCCCGCGGGAGGTCTTCATCGTCCACGGCGAGCCGGAGACCGCGCGGCTCTTCGCGCAGAGCGTGCGCCGGGAGCTCGGCTGGCGCGCGAAGCTGCCCGAGTACCGCGCGAGCTACGAGGTCTGACGAGGGCCGGCGGCGCGCACGCGCGCGCCGTCATCGAGCTGGTTGCCCGGATACTTGACCACGCGCGCACCGGCGGCGACGCCTTCCAGGACTTCGGCCTCGAACGGGTTCCGGTGCCCGATCTTCACCGGCCGGATGCGGGCCCGCCCCGCCTCGACTGCAAACACCGCCCATTCTTCGCCCCGGCGAAACAGCGCGCTCGCCGGCACCTTCAGGACGTCGGGCGCCGACCAGATCACGATGCGCGCCTCCACACGGTATCCATCGCCGAGCCGACCGAGCGAATCGACCGGATCCATCACCACGTTCACGCGCTTCTCCTCGATCCCGAGGGCCGAGACCTTGGTGAATGCGTACGGCTCCACCACGCGGACCCGCGCACGCAGGCTGCTGTCGCCGCCCCACTCCTCCACGCGTGCGGGCGCGCCGGGCGGAATCTTCACCGCGTCGGTCGACAGAACGTCGGCGACGATCTCGAACCGCGACGGATCGCCGATCACCATGACCGGCATGCCCGAGGCGAGCGTCCGCTCGCTCTCCTCCATCACGCGAAGCACGCTGCCCGCGACCGGCGCGGCGAGCTCGACGAGCCGCCCGGGCTTCCCGTCGGCGGCAGGGATCGCGAGCAGCGCCGCCTCGGCCACGCGCTCGTCGTGGCGCGCGGCGGCTTCGCGCGCATGCGCCGCCTGCGCTTCGGCGCGTGCCGTCTCCTCCGCGGTGCGCGCCCGCTCCACCGCCTCGGGCGACACGAAGCGCTCGTCCCGGAGCTTCTCCATGCGCTGGCGCTCCCGCGTCTGCTGCGCGAGCGCCGCGGCGGCGCGGGCCACCTGCGAGCGCGCCTCGCGCACGAGCGCGCGCGCCACATCGAGGCGCCCGAGCGCCTCCTGGCGGGCGCGAGCGTCGAGCGGCAGCGGCTCGAGCACCGCCACCACCTGCCCGGGCTCGACCGCGTCCCCGGGGTGCAGGTCGACGCGAATCAGCTTGCCGGCGACCGGCGCCGCGATGACGTAGCGGTCGTGCACGCGCACCTCGGCCTCCTGGTCGACGGTCACTTCCATCGGGCCGCGCACCGCCTCCGCCAGCTCGACTTCCACCGGCTCGGGCGCGAAGGCGAGCCATGCGACGGCGCTCGCCGCGAGCGCACCGATCGCCCATCCGGTCCAGCGACGCATGCGCGACGCGCGTTCCCGCCTGTCGGAATTACTCACGGATCTTCAGCACCGCCACGAGGTCGAGTCGCCGCACGCGCCACGCCACGACCGCCCCGGAGGCCGCCGCCGCGGCCGCCACGAGCCCGGAAGCATACAGGTAGGTCCTCGCCGTGACCACGAGCGGCAAGCGATAGATCTCGGTCGCGACGAGAACCACCAGCCATGCGCAGATGCCGTAGCCGATCACGAGCCCGAGCGGAACCGCAACGGCGGTGAGGAGCGCCTGCTCTCCGAGCAGGATGCGGCTCACTTCGCGCCGGGTGAGCCCGAGGATCCGCAGCGTGGCGAGCGTCGCGGCGTGCTCCGAAAGCGCGATGCGCGCGCCGTTGTAGACCACGCCGGCGGCGAGCGCGCATGCGAAGCCGATGAGGATCGTCGTCGAGATGAGGAAGTTCTCCGCGATCGTGTCGAGAAAGCTGCGCAGGGTCGCCTCGCGCAGCGTCACGCCCGCGACCGTCGGCAGCCGCTTCAGCTCGCCATAGAGCTCGTGCAGCCGCCTGGGGTCCACTCTGAGGTAGGCATCGGTGTACTGCAGCCCCTCGCCAAGCACGCGGGCGAGCGCGCGCTCGTCCATGTAGACGTACAGCCCGATCGGCTCTTCCACGATCGCCGCGACCGGCACCTCGCGCACGTGGCGCGCGCCCGCGAGAATCTCGAGCGTGATCACCGATCCGGGCCTGGCGGCGAGCACTCGCGCCAAACCCGCGCTGATGACCGCGCCCGTCGGCGGGACGACGATCTCGTGCATCCGGATGTCCACCACCCGATGCAGCTCGGCCGCGGCCGGCAGCCCGAACACCGCGGTACGCTTCGACCGGTGCCCGAGGCGCACGCGCGCCGGCACCACGCGAAACGCCTCCGCGTATGTCACGCCGGGCAGCGCGGCAAGATCGTTCTTCACCTGCGGACCCCGCGGTTCATAGAAGCCGACGCGCACGTCGTCGCGCCTGCCCTCGCGGAACTGCACCCGCACGGTCTCCTCGAGCGCATCGAGGCCGAACCGTCCGACCACGAGCAGCGCGCAGGCGAGCGCGATCGCCAGCACGGAGAGTACGGCTCGCAGCGGCCGGCGTTCCACGTTCCGCAACAGCATACGCGTCGCGGGAGACAAGAGTTGCACGTAACCCAGCCGCTCCACGACGAGCGGCATGAACCGCGGCGGCGGCTCCGGGCGCATTGCCTCGGCGGGGGGCAGCGCGAGCGCGCGCCGCGCCGCCGGCAGCGCCCCGCTCAGCGCGGCCGCGACGCACACCGCGGTCGCGCCGAGCACGTTCTCGATCGACAGGCGGAATTCCAGCGACGGCATGTGAAAGAACCGCTGATAGACATCCGCCAACCCGGCGCCGAGCCACGCCCCGAGCGCGACGCCGAGCGCCGACCCGGCCAGGGCGGTCGCGATCGCGAGCTTGAGATAGTGCGCCGCGACCGCGCGGTCGGTGTAGCCGAAAGCCTTCAGCACCCCGATCTGGGCGCGCTGGAGCACGATCAGGCGCATGAGCACGTTGTGCACGAGGAACGCGGCGACCGCGAGGAATATCGCCGGAACGACCAGGCCGGTCACACGGTCCTGCTGGACCTCGCCGTCGAGCATCTGGTGCGAGATCTGCTCGTCGCGCGCGTGCGCACCGATCGCCCCGTAGGATGCGAGCAGCACGTCCAGCCGTCGAATGACGCCCTTCTCGTCGGCGCCTGGCGCGAGGCGCAGCGTGACGCTGTTGAAGCCGTCCTCCATGTCGAGCGCCGCCTCGAGCGCCTTGCGCCCCATCCAGAGCACGCCGTAGCGCTTGTCGTCGGGGAAGATCCCGGCACCGCCGATCACGTACACGTGCTCCGGCGAGTTCGCGATCCCCACCACCCGCAGCCGCTGCCATCGCCCGTTGATGACCGCCGCCAGGCGCGCGCCCGGCTTCAGCCGGTGCGCCCGCGCGAACGACTCGCCGACCAGTACCTCATCGGTCGAGCGGGGCGCGAGATAGCGCCCGCTGCGCAGGTGGAGGTCGTTCAGCGCAGGACGTCCCACGTCGGGCACCGACACCAGTCGCGCGGTCACCGGTTCGCCGAAGCCCGGCACGTCGACCGTCACCTCGTGCACGATCCGGTCCTCGACCGCGGCCACGCCGGGAATCGCTGCGATCCGCGGCACGACCGTGCGCGGCGCACGCTTCGCATAGGCGAACACCTCCGCGAAGCGGTACCGCAAGTAGTAGTCGGCGCGGGCGTGAACCAGCGCCTCGTAGGCCCCGCGCATCGTGACGAACGTGGCCGTGCCGCAGGCCGCCACCAGCGCGACCGCGACGAGGTGGCCGCGCATGCGCCACATGTCGCGCAAGAGCTTGCGGTCGAGGGCCGGCAGCCTCACCACGAGAGATCCCCGGGCGCCGCCTTGACGGCGTTCGACTCGACGCCGACGAGCCGCCCGCTCGAGATGTGGATCACGCGATCGGCCATCCGGGCAATCGCCGCATTGTGGGTGATGACGACCGTGGTGGTTCCGAGCTCGCGGTTCACGCGCTCGAGCGCTTCGAGCACCATCTTGCCGGTGGCAAAGTCGAGCGCCCCGGTCGGCTCGTCGCAGAGCAGCACGTCGGGGCGCTTCGCGATGGCGCGTGCGATGGCGACGCGCTGCTGCTCACCCCCCGAGAGCTGCGCCGGAAAGTGATTGATCCGATCGCCGAGACCGACGACCCCGAGCGCCGCCTCCGGGGCCATCGGCTGCACGGCGATGTCGGTCACGAGCGCCACGTTCTCCGCCGCGGTCAGGCTCGGGATCAGGTTGTAGAACTGGAACACGAAACCCACGTGCTCGCGTCGGTACCGGGTGAGGGTTTCGTCCTCCGCGCCAGAGAGCTGATGGTCCAGGTACCACACGTCGCCCCCAGTCGGCACGTCCAGGCCGCCGAGGATATTCAGGAGCGTCGATTTGCCGCTGCCCGAAGCGCCGAGCAGCACGACGAACTCGCCGGCGTAGAGATCGAGGTCGACGCCGTCGAGCGCCCGCACCTCGACCTCGCCCATCGTGTACACCTTGGTCACGCCGCGCATCCGGAACACCGGCGCAACGGCAGGAGCCGCACGCCCTTCCGCGTTCATTCGGCCGCCGCTGCGGCCCGCACGCCGGCGGGGAGCACGGTCCGGGCTATTGCATCAGCACGTAGGTCCCCGGCGCATCGGCGATCGGCGCGAGATCGTGCTCGGGTGCACCCATTCGCGGCGGCACGACCTTGCCGCTCGAGTGCGCCGCGAGCCATGCCTGCCATGCCGGCCACCACGAACCGGCCTGCCTGGGCGTGGTCGCTGCCCACGTCTCGGGATCGATGTAGCGCCCTTCCGCCCGCTGGGTGGAAATCTGATAGGTCCGGCCGTCGGGCCCGGGCGGATTGACGACCCCGACGTTGTGCCCGCCGCTCGTCAGGCAGAAGGTGATCTCGGTGTCGGTGAAAAGATGGATCTTGTACACCGAACGCCATGGGGAGACGTGGTCGCGCTCGGTGCCGAGCGCGAAGACCGGCGCCCGGATGTCGGTCAGGGCCACCGGGCGCCCGTCGACGAAGTAGTGCCCGGCGGTGAGGTCGTTGTCGAGGTAGAGCCGGCGCAGGTACTCGCTGTGCATCCGGTGCGGGAGCCGCGTTGCGTCCGCGTTCCACACCATCAGGTCCGTGAACGGCCGGCGCGCACCCATCAGGTAGTCGTGGACCATCCTCGACCAGATGAGGTCCTTGGAGTTGAGCAGCGCGAATGCGCCGGCCATCTGCTTGCCGTCGAGATAGCCCTGTTCCCAAGTGAGGTCCTCCAGGTAGGCAAGCTGGCTCTCGTCGATGAAGAGCGAGAGCTCGCCGGGCTCCTCGAAATCCACTTCCGAGGCGAGCAGCGTGACCGTCTGCAGCTGCCGCTCGCCTGCCCGCGCGAGCAGCGCGGCGGCGATCGAGAGGAGCGTGCCGCCGAGACAGTAGCCCACGGCATGGATCTCCCGCTCCGGCACGATCTTCCGCACGGCGTCGATCGCCGCGAGCGCCCCGCTCTTCAGGTACTCGTCCATCCCGAGGTCGCGGTCGCGCAGGTCCGGATTCTTCCACGAGATCGCGAACACCGTGTGCCCGCGCTCGACGAGCCAGCGGACGAGCGAGTTGTGCGGAGACAGGTCGAGGATGTAGTACTTCATGATCCAGGACGGCACCAGCAAGACCGGCTCGGCAGCGACCTCCGCCGTCTGCGGCGCATACTGGATGAGCTCCATCAACTGATTGCGCAGGACCACCTTGCCGGGGGTCACGGCGACATCCACCCCGACGCGGAACGCCTCGGCACCCTCCGGCGGCCGGCCCGCGACCTGGCGCATGTAGTCGCGCCAGGCGTTGGCGGCGCCCTCCATCAGGTTCGCGCCCATGGTGGCGAGCGTCTGCGCCAGGACCTCCGGATTTGTCGGCACGAAATTCGACGGGCTGAACACGTCCAGCATTTGACGGGCCGCGAACGACACCACCTGCTCATGATGGCGCGACACGCCCTTCACGTCGGTGGTCGCGTTCCACCACCACTGCTGCGAGAGGAGGAACGCCTGGTAGACCAGGTTGAAGGGCCAGTGCTGCCACCCGGCATGCCGGAAGCGGTGATCCTGCGGCAGCGGGTCGATGCACGGCTCCATTTTCCGGGTCGCGGACTCCATCGCGTAGAGCGAGAACCGATGTGCCTTGCGCAACGCCTTCGCAACGAGCTCGGCTTGCTTGCCGGGCGACATCGCGAGATGCAGCAGCCAGTCCGCGTATGCCTCGAGCCCGGCAGTCGGCGAGATTCCCTGGAACGCGCGCGCCACCGCGGCGCGGAGCGAGCGGTCATGGATGGAGAGCGGAACGGGCTCGGCGAGAAACCGCTCGGAGGGACGTTGCAGGACCGGAAGCTGGCGGGTCGCCATTGGGGGACTCCTTCTCGCAGGCTAAAACATAATCAATCCGGGCACTTGAGCCAGATCAAGCACGCTCCCGCGCTGCGGGATACGCTGACCTCGGGCCATCTTGACGAGTGCCTCGTGCCCTGGACGCCAACACGCTTTCCCGCCTCGATGCAAAACCTTCCGGACGCAGTCCGGGCGAAAGCCATCGAGATCGCGAACGCGCTCCTCGCGGAGGGCTCCGACGAGGGCCGCGCGATCCGCATCGCCATCGCCAAGGCGAAGGAATGGGCGCAGCACGAGGCCGTCCGACCCGGCGCCGGCCGCCGGCCTGCGCGCTGAGCTACCGCGCACGGTCCGCCCGGCGGACCGGCGCTTTCGCCGCCCCGCGCGGCGGTCTCGACGCGCTGCCCGCCTTGGCGCCAGTCCGGCGTGCGAGCAGGGATCGCAGCTCCGCAAGCGGCCGGGCATTCAGCACGTCGGCCTTCTCGAGCCATCCCCGGCGTGCTTGGCCGATGCCGAACCGCAGGTTGTCGAAATCGTGGACGCTGTGGGCGTCCGAGCTGATCGCGACGAGCGCGCCCTCCTCTTTCGCCATCCGGCAGTTGACGTCGGTGAGGTCCAGGCGCTCCGGATGGGCGTTCAACTCGAGGGCGATCCCGCGTGCCTTGGCCTTGCGCACGATCTTCAGCATGTCGACGTCGTAGGCCTCGCGCGCACCGATCAGCCGACCGCTCGGGTGGGCGAGGATCGAGAAGAAGGTCGAGTCCATGGCCGCCAGGATGCGCTCGGTCTGCTGCGCGCGCGGCAGGTTAAACTTGCTGTGCACCGCGCCCACCACCAGGTCGAGCTTGGCGAGGATCGCGTCGGGCAGATCGAGCGTGCCGTCCTCGAGGATATCCACCTCGATGCCCTTCAGCAGCGTGATGCCCGCGAGCTCACCGTTCAGCCGCTCGATCTCGTCGATCTGCCGGGCGAGGCGCCGGGGGTCGAGCCCGTGCGCCACGGTCAAGCGCCGCGAGTGCTCCGTGATCGCGAGGTACGCGAGCCCGGCGGCCTTGGCGGCGAGCGCCATTTCCTTCAGCGCGTTCTTCCCGTCGGTGGCCTTCGTGTGCGCGTGGAGGTCGCCGCGCAGATCGCTGAGCTCGATGAGCTGCGGCAGCTCTCCGCGGCGCGCGGCCTCGATCTCGCCGGAATCCTCGCGCAGCTCCGGCGCGATGAACGGCAGCCCCACCGCCTTGAAGACCGACGCCTCGGTGTCGCCGGCAACGCGCCGCTCGGCGCCACCCTTGCCGGCCTTGAAGACGCCGTACTCGTTGATCTTGAGTCCTTGCGCCTGTCCCAGGCGGCGGATGGCGATGTTGTGCGCCTTCGAACCCGTGAAGTAGTGCAGCGCCGAGCCGAAGCTCTCCTTGGGCACGACCCGGACGTCGACCTGCAGGCCGCCGGCGAGGAGCGCGCTCGCGCGCGTCTCGCCGCTCGCCAGCATCTCCTTCACCTCCGGATACTTCGCGAAGCGCCTCATGACCGCTGCGGGCGCGGCGGAGGTGACGAGGACATCGAGGTCGCCGACCGTCTCCTTCATGCGGCGGAAGCTGCCGCAGACCACGACCTCGCCGGCGCCCTTCGTCGCGGCCAGGTACGCCGCCAGCGCCTCGGCGTACTGGGCAGCCACCGCGAGCTTGAAGCGCTGCTTCTTGGTGAGGTGCGCCTCGGCCGCCTCGAGGATGCCCGACTCGGTCTTGGCACCGAATCCGGCGAGCTTGCTGATGCGGCCCTCGCGCGCGGCCTGCGCGAGCTGCTCGATCGTCCGGATGTCGAGCTCGCGGTGGAGCGCCCTCACGCGCTTCGGTCCCAGCCCGGGGATGCGCAGCAGCGCCGTGATGGCCGGCGGCAACTCCTTGTGCAGGCGCTCGACGAGCGCCGTGGTGCCGGTCTCCGCGATCTCGCGGATCTTGCTGGCCAGGTCCGCGCCGATGCCGGGAAGCTTGGGCAGCGGCTTGCCCTCGGCGAGCGTCTGCGCGAGATCGATGCGCAGATCGCCGACCGTGCGCGCGGCGTTGCGATACGCGCGCACGCGAAACGGGTTCGCCTCCTGGATCTCGAGCAGATCGGCGATCTCCTCGAACACGCGGGCGATGTCGGCGTTGTGGACGGCCATGCGGGCGCGCCACCGCTACCTGCGCGTGCGCGCCTCCCGCGCCTGCTCCTGACCGATCACTCGCACGAGCCCGTCGAGCTGCTCGGCGATCGTCTCGACCAGGTCGTCCACGGTGACGATGCCGACGAGGACTCCGTCGCCGTTCACCACGGGCATCCGCCGCACCCCCTTCGCGCGCATCCGCTTGATCGTGTCCCAGGGCTCGTCGGTCTCCCGGGCCGTGGCGAGCGTGGGTCCCATGATCTCCCCGACCGTCACCGCCGCCGGCGCGACCCCGGCGGCGACGACCTCGATCACGATGTCCCGATCCGTCACGATGCCTACCGGCTTTCGCCCGAGCGCCGTCTCGTCCACGATGACCAGGCTGCCGACATGGTGCTCGCGCATGAGGCGCGCCGCCTCGCCGACGCCGGTGTTCCGGGTCGTCACGACGACGACCCGATTGCAGATCTCCCCCAGTCCCATGCCGTTCGTCCTCGATTCGATGATGGCGCGTTCATGTGCTTTCGGCGACGCTCGCGTTCTCGGGCCGCGCCGTTGGTTCGGCCTGCGCGAGCGCATGCCGGACTGCGTCGTCGACGGTCTCCAGCCAGACGAACTGCAGCCCGGTTCGCGCTGCCTCGGGCACGTCCGCCAGATCCTTGCGATTGCGCGCCGGCAGCATGACCGTCGCGATGCCCGCCCGCATCGCCGCCAGCACCTTCTCCTTGATGCCGCCGACCGGCAGAACCAGGCCGCGGAGGCTGATCTCGCCGGTCATCGCGGTGTCGCTCCGCACCGTGCGCCCGGTGAGCAACGAAGCGAGCGCCATGAACATCGCGACTCCGGCGCTCGGGCCGTCCTTCGGAATGGCGCCGGCCGGCACGTGGACGTGGATGTCGGATTTGTCGAAATTGTCCGCGATGGCGAGCGATGGCGCGCGCGATTTCACCAGGGTGAGCGCAGCCTGCGCGCTCTCCTTCATGACGTCGCCGAGCTGGCCGGTGAGGATGAGCTTGCCGGCGCCTGACGTGCGGCTCGCCTCGACGAAGAGGATGTCGCCGCCGACCGGCGTCCAGGCGAGTCCGGTCGCAACGCCGGGCAGCGCGGTGCGCAGCGCCGCTTCGGCCTCGAACCTGGCCGGACCGAGGATGGCTGCGAGGTCGGGCGCGTCGATGCGCGCCGCCGCCGCGGTGCCCTCGGCGATCCGCGCCGCGACGTTGCGCAGCGCCGACCCGATCTCCCGCTCGAGATTGCGCACGCCCGCCTCACGCGTGTAGTCGCGGACGATGCTCTTCAGCGCGGCGTCGGTGAGCTCCGCCTGATCCGGCGCGAGCCCGTTCGCTGCGAGCTGCCGGCGCACCAGGTAGCGCTTCGCGATCTCGAGCTTCTCCTCTTCCGTGTAGCCCGGCAGCGGGATGATCTCCATCCGGTCGCGCAGCGGACCGGGGATCGTGTCCAGCATGTTCGCGGTGGTGATGAACAGGATCCGCGAGAGATCGAACGTGACGCCGAGATAGTTGTCGCGGAACGCCTTGTTCTGCTCCGGATCGAGCACCTCGAGGAGCGCCGACGACGGGTCGCCGTGGTGCACGCTCGCGCCCACCTTGTCGATCTCGTCCAGCATCATCACGCAGTCGCGCGAGCCGGCCTTCTTGATGCTCTGGATGATGTTGCCCGGCAGGGCCCCGATGTACGTGCGCCGGTGGCCGCGGATCTCCGCCTCGTCGTGCACGCCGCCCAGCGCGACCCGGACGAACTTGCGGCCGAGCGCACGCGCGATGCTCTGGCCGAGCGAGGTCTTGCCCACCCCGGGCGGACCGACGAAGCACAGGATCGGGCCGTGTCCTTCGGGGTTCAGCTTGCGCACCGCGAGGAACTCGAGGATGCGTCGCTTCACCTTGTCCAGGCCGAAGTGGTCCTCGTCGAGGATGCGCCGCGCCTGGGCGATGTCGATCGGCGTGTCGGAGGTCTTCGACCACGGCAGCTCGATCAGCCAGTCGAGGTAGGTGCGCGCCATCGAGTATTCGGCGGACGCCTCGGGCATGCGCTCGAGCCGCTTCAGCTCCTTCTTGGCATGCGCCGCCACGTCCTCCGGCATGCCGGCCTGCTCGATCGCCCCGGCGAGCTCGGTGAGCTCCTTGCCGGCGCCTTCGCCCTCGCCGAGCTCCTTCTGGATCTGGCGCATCTGCTCGCGCAGGACGTACTCGCGCTGGCGCTCGTCCATGGTCGCCTTGGTGCGCTCGTCGATCTCGCGCGAGAGCTTGAGCACCTCGATGCGGTGGGCGAGGAGGCCGAGCACGTTGTTCACCCGCGCCGGCACGTCGAGCGTCTCGAGCACCGCCTGCTTCTCGGCGGGCGTGATGTCCATGAACCCGGCGACGAGGTCGGCGAGCGGACCGGGCGACTTGAAACCCTTCACCGCGTGGACGAGCTCCTGCGGCGTCTGCGGCAGGAGCTCGAGCGCCTCGCCGGCGCGCTCGCGGAGCTGGAAGAGCTGGGCCTCGAGCTCCTTCGTCACCTCCTCCTCTTCGCGGTGCCGTTCGACCCTCGCGACCAGGAACGGGTGCCCGCCCAGGATCTCCCGGATCCGGTAGCGCTCCTGGCCCTGGCAGACGATGTGATGCGTGCCGTCGGGCGTCGTCACGTAGCGGAGGATCTGAGCCACCGTTCCGACCGCGTGCAGGTCTTGCGGCCGGGGGACATCGACCGCGGGATCGCGCTGCAGGATGAGCCCGACCGGGCGGTCGTTCTTGACGGCGTACTGCGCGGCTGCCACCGACATCTCCCGCCCGATGGTGACCGGGAGGATCATGCCGGGGAAGAGGACGAGATTGCGCACCGGGACGAGCACGAGCGCGTCCTCGGGAAGCGGAATCTCGGGCGCTCGCGGCGCACCGGTCGTCGCGACGGGGGCGTTCGCCGTCTCGGGGACGCTGTTCTGGTCGAGGTTCATGGTGTCTCGGTCTCTCATGCGATGCGGCGCAGCCCCAGCACGAGGCAGCCGTGGTCGACCTGTCGCGCGAACAGTTCGAACCGGCCGGAAGGAAGCGACACGCGGCGCTCGAACCGGCCGTAGGGAATCTCGAGGCGACGAATGCTGCCGGACCGCGCCGGGAGCGGCAGCCGCCGCTCGCCACGGACGATGAGCGCGCCGGCCTCGTCCACCAGCACCTCCATCTCGTCCGCGCTCACGCCTGGGACGGCGAAAAAGAGCCACACGTCATCGCCATCGGAGAACACGTCCACGGGCGGCTCCCAGCTTGGCGCGTGGCGCTCCCGTGCGCCCACTTCGGTGAAGAAGCGGCGCTGCAGGCGATCGGCTTCGTCAAGCATCTGGAGGGCTTCCGCCCACATCCAGCTGCGCGGGTTTCTCGTCGTCATGTCGTCCCTGATGGCTCGCGGGCGGTCCGGGCGCAGCGATGATCCGCGCTGCTCCGGGTTCGCATTGGACAGACCGTAAATGGTCCTCGATCCCCGGCAATCAAGCCCCGAGGCTAGCTATTTGTAACCAAACGGGATTTGAGGGTCTCCGCCAGCGCCTGCCGCCGGACGGCGCGTCAGGCCGCCTCGGGGACACCGGATCTCGTCTGGGTCCGATCGTGCCATGCCCGAGGGCAGCTCGACGGGTCATCCACCGGTGAGCCGCTCGGACAAGCTCACGCGGTGAGCCACTTGCTGCCGCATCTTCGCGCCAAGGAACCTCTGATTGAGTCACCCCCGCGAAGGCGGGGATCCAGTAGGTCGTTGAATGAGCTCGAGCTGGATTCCCGCTTTCGCGGGAATGACGAGGTTCTTGAGACTTTCCCAAAGCTACAGGGGGACGAATGGAGGGATTCCTGGAGGGACCGATCGGGCTCGCCCGCCACGAGCCGGCAGCGCACCCGCGCGCGCGCGCGGACGGACACTCAACCGAGTCGTTGATCGAGCTTCTCGCGCGCGGGCACCGCGATCGCATCGCCGGTGAGCTCGTGCTCCCGGAGCGCACAGCCCGCTTCGCGCCGTTCCCCGACGCGCTCGACGCGCGGCTCGTCGCCGCGCTCGCGGCGCGCGGCGTGACCCGGCTCTACTCGCATCAGCGCGAAGCATGGGAGCACGTTGCGGCCGGCCGGCACACCGTGGTCGTCACGCCGACCTCCTCGGGCAAGACCCTCTGCTACAACCTGCCGGTGCTCGACGCCGCGCTGCGGGGCGAGGCGAAGGCGCTCTACCTCTTCCCCACCAAGGCCCTGTCGCAGGACCAGGTCGCCGAGATCCTCGAGCTGAACGCCGCCGGCGGTCTTGCGGTGCGCGCCTGCACGTTCGATGGCGACACGCCGGGGGATGCGCGGCGCGCCGTGCGCACGCACGGCGACATCGTGGTCTCGAATCCCGACATGCTCCACACCGGCATCCTGCCCCACCACACGAAGTGGGCGCAGTTCTTCGAGAACCTCCGCTACGTGGTGATCGACGAGCTGCACACCTACCGCGGGGTGTTCGGCGCGCACATGGCGAACGTGATCCGGCGCCTGCACCGGATCTGCGCGTTCTACGAGAGCCGTCCCACGTTCATCCTGTGCTCGGCGACCATCGCCAACCCCGGCGAGCTCGCCGAGCGGCTCCTCGGCGAGCCGGTCGCGACGGTGTCCGAATCCGGCGCGCCCCAGGGCAGGAAGGTGCTCATGGTCTGGAACCCGCCGGTGCTCGATCCGGACCTGGGGTTGCGCGCCTCGGCGCGATCGCAGTCGACGCGCATCGCGCGGCTCGCCGTCAAGCTCGGCCTCAAGACGATCGTGTTCGCCAACACCCGGCTCGAGGTCGAGGTGCTGACCAAGTACCTCAAGGACGCGTTCGACGCCGATCCACGCAAGCCGCCGCGGATCGCCGCCTATCGCGGCGGCTATCTCCCGACCGAGCGCCGCGACCAGGAAAGGAAGCTCCGCGCCGGCGCGCTCGATTGCGTGGTGTCGACCTCGGCGCTCGAGCTCGGCGTGGACATCGGCGCGCTCGACGTGTGCGTGCTGAACGGGTATCCCGGCTCGATCGCCGGTGCGCTGCAGCGGTTCGGACGCGCCGGCAGGCGCCAGCGCACCGCGCTCGGCGTCCTGGTCGCCTCCTCGAACCTGCTCGACCAGTACATCGCGCATCACCCCGAGTTCTTCCTCGGCGCGAGCCCGGAGCATGCCCGCATCGATCCGGACCAGCTACTGATCCTCATGGATCACATCCGGTGCGCCGCCTTCGAGCTGCCTTTCCGGACCGGCGACCGCTTCGGCAACGAGGACCTAGGCGCCGCGCTCGGCTATCTCGGCGAGCAGGGCGTGCTGCATCGCGAGGGTGAGCTCTGGCACTGGATCGCCGACAGCTACCCGGCGAACGCCGTCAGCCTGCGCTCCGTCGCCGAGGGCAACTTCGTGGTGATCGACGTCACCGACGGGCGCAAGAGCGTCATCGCCGAGGTCGACTACTCGAGCGCGGCGCTCACGCTCTACGAAGGGGCGATCTACATGGTGCAGTCCTCGCCGCGGCAGGTCGAGAAGCTCGACTGGGTCGGCCGCAAGGCCTACGTTCGGACGACTCGCGCGGACTACTACACCGACGCGATCGACTACACGAAGCTCAAGATCCTGGACGAGTTCGAGCACGACACGGCCGCGGCCGCGCGTTGCGCGCACGGCGAGGTGCACGTCGTGCGGCGCGTCGCCGGCTACAAGAAGATCCGCTACTACACGCACGAGAACGTCGGCTACGGCAACGTCAGCCTGCCCGATCAGGAAATGCACACCACCGCGGTGTGGTGGGAGCTCGATCCGCGGGCGCTCGACGACGCGTTCGCCAGCCGCTACGAGGCGCTCGACGGGTTCCTCGGCGCGGCCTATGCTCTGCATCACATTGCCGCGCTCCTCTCGCTCGCCGAGCTCCGCGACATCGGCCGTGCCGTGGGCGACGGCAGCGGGGCCTGGTCGGCCGTCGTCGGTCCGGACGGGCGCGGCGCAGCCCGCATGTCGGACGGCGTCGCGCTCGACGTGGCGAGCGCGCGGCAGCCGTTTCGCCCCGCCGTGTTTCTCTACGACAACTATCCCGGCGGCATCGGGCTTGCCGCACCGCTGCACGCGCTGCGCGCCGAGGTCGTCGCGCGGGCGGCCGATCTCGTGTCCGGCTGCGGCTGCAAGACCGGCTGCCCGGCGTGCGTCGGTCCCGTGCTCGCCGCGAGCCCGAGGCAGCGGCTCTCGCCGAAGGCAGCGGCCGCGCGCGTGCTTTCGCTCTTTGCGCGTGCCGCACCGCCGCCGGGCATGGCGAGCTGAGCGTGCCGATCGCGCTCCAGGACAGGTTGCTACGGCTGCGGCAGAGCCGCGCCATGTCCGCCACCCCCGGTGGCGCGGCGCCGCAGCCGCTAGCAACCCTGCCGGCAGACCTCGCCGACCGGCTCGCGCGCCTGCGCCCTCGGCCCGCCGCGCGCGATGGCGCCGCCCGCGCGGTCGAGCTCGCGCGCATCACGCAAGGGCGCTGGCTCGCGCCGCAGCTGCTCGTCGTGGAGCGCCGGTACGGGCTCGACTACCGTCACGGCCGCGTGACGCTCGGCTCCGGCCGCGAATGGAGCGCGCGCGTCGCCGCGTGGCTTGGCGCCCCGGACTGCGACCCCGAGGCGCTCCTCTTCTTCGACACCGAAACCACCGGACTCGCCGGCGGAACGGGCACCCTCGCATTCCTCGCGGGACTCGGGTGGTTCGATGCGGACTCCCTGCAGGTGCGCCAGTACCTCCTGAGCGGGTTTGCCGCCGAAGCTGCGCTCCACGCGGAGATCCGCGGTGCGGCGGCCGCGCGGCAATGTCTCGTCACCTACAACGGCAAGAGCTTCGATGCACCCCTGGTGCGCGCGCGCTGTCGGCTCGTGCGCGCGCCCGACCCGTTCGCCGGAATCGCCCACGCCGATCTGCTGCACGGCACGCGCCGGCGCTTCGCCCGGAGCTGGCCCGACTGCCGCCTGCGCACGGCCGAGGCGCGTGCGCTCGGGTTCGCCCGCATCGACGACCTGCCCGGAAGCCTCGTGCCGGAGGCGTTCCGGCGCTTCATGCGGCATGGCGATGCCGCCCCGCTCCCCGGAATCCTCGAACACAACCGCAACGATCTCTTGTCGCTCGCCGCCCTGCTTGCGCCGCTCGGCGAGTTCGGCGAGCGGTGACGGGACTCCGCACACGCGCTACGCCAATGCGCGTCGGACCCGCACCCTGCCCCTCCGGACAGGGCTCGGGCTTCGACGATACTTGCCGTCTCACCCGGAATGTCACTTTTTCAGTTCCGCCTCGACCTGCTTGACCAGGTCCGCCCCGACATCGGGCGTGAACGTGTCCCACACCGGCTGCACCGCCTTGCGCATGCGGGCGCGCTCGGCGTCGGTCACCTCGTTCACCTTCATGCCCCTGTCGGCCATCATCTTCTGCGCTGACGCGGCCTGGTCGCGTGCCACCTGGCGCTGGAAGCTGCGTGCCTCCGCGGCGGCGTCCTTGACGATCTTCTGCTGGGCCGGCGTCAGCTTGTCCCAGAATTTCTTGGACACCAGCGGGATGAACGCTCCGTAAGTGTGCTGCGTGATCGACAGAAATTTCTGCACCTCGTAGAGCTTGAGCGCGGCGATCACCGCGTTGGGCGTGCCCTGGCCGTCGATGGTGCGCGTCTCCAGCGCGGTGTAGAGCTCGGGCACCGCCAGAGGCACCGGGTTGGCACCCAGCGCTCGGATGGTTTCCTGCGTGATCCTGGCCTGGATCGAGCGGAACTTGAGGCCGTTGAAGTCCTCCACTCTGGCGATCGGGTGCTTGCTGTTGGTGGCGTTGAAGAAGCCGTTTTCCCAATACGCCAGGCATAGGAAATGCCCAGCACCGGATAGCTGTTGCCCAGGTTGATGAGTGTCTGCCGCCAGCCGCCCACGATGAAGATGCCGCAGCCGATCAGCATCAGCGCGCCCGTGAACACCACCAGCCCGCGCCGGGCGCGCGGGCCCACGCGGCGCTGCAAGGTATCGAAGCCGATATGGATGCGCCGAGCCGACGCCAGCACCGCACCCAGAAAGATCAACCACACGAACAGCAGGCGCGAGAGCTCCTCGGACACGGCAATGCCCGAGTTGAAGGCATAGCGCAGCACCACATTGCCGAACACCAGAATCCCCATCACCGCCAGGCTCACGACGGTGAGCACCTCGAAACCGCGCGTGATGGCGCGCGCCAGGCGCTCAAGCACCCTCACTCTCCGTCCAGGCCCCGGTCTTCATGTGTTGTCCTCGAACGTCGAAGAACCGCTGCTGGCGCTGCGGCGCCTGCCGGCGATCCTGGATACCCGCTACCGGTCGCATTCAGTTCTGACCCTGGTTGCGCATTCCCTCCCCGGATCTCTCAACCTCGGGTCTCGCTCCGGAATCGGGCGGTACCAGGTCGCGGCAGCGCACGAGCCAGTAACCGATCGCCAGCAACACCGGTACGGCGAACGCCGCGGCGACCCATTTGCCGGGGTAGAGCAGGACGACGAGCGCGAGCGCGGCGAGCGCGACGCGCACGGGCAGATCGACCATTGCGCGCGCGGCGTAACGCGCCTGCATGCTGAACGTGAGACCGATCGTCGCAACCAGGATGAGGCCGGCCGCGCCGAGCTGATGGACGCCCGGCTCGATCACCAGTTCCGGCCGCACGAACACGCCGGCCATCAGGGTGAAAAGCGAGACGCAGATCTGCAGTGCGCGGTTCAGCGTCCGGTAGAAAGACGCGTTGGCGATCTTCGAGGTGATCACGGCAACGAGCGACGTCGGCGGGGTCAGCTCGCCCCAGACGCCGAGGAAGAACGCGAAGAAGTGCACGACCCACGGATCGACGCCAACCTTGATCATCGGTGGCGCAATCACGATGGCGACGAGGATGTAGGTGGGTGCAGGGGGCAGTCCGGTCCCGAGCACGGCACCGAAGAGAAACGCGAAGACCACCATCGCGACGAGGTTGACCCCAGCCATCTGGATCAGCACCGAACCGAGCTTGGTCGGCACTCCGGTAATCACCAGCGCGCCAGTCATGATCCCGAGCGTCGCGAGGAGGAGGGTCAGGTCCGCGGTCATCTCGGTATAGGAGTCGAGAAACCTCTTGAGCGGCGCAATCAGGTTACCCAACGAAAGGTCGCGGAGGCGCACGAGCATCGCCACGTGAACGGCGAGCATCACGCTGCCGATGACGACGAAAACGTACAGGGCGGCGAACATCGGCGCCAGGTTCCAGATCGCCATCAGTGCAACCAGGCCGCCGATCACGGCGACGAAGGCCGTGAGGTTCATCCAGTCCTGCCCCGACAGACTCTGGCGCGCGGCCGCGACCGCGCGCGTGTGATGGCGCACGGCGAGGAGATACACCGACATCGCGACGGTGATGTAATAGATGAGCGCCGGAACGTAGCCGCGCGCCACCACCTCGAAATAGCTCTTGCCGAGGAACTCCGCCATCAGGAAGGCCGCGACCCCCATCACTGGCGGCATGAGCTGCCCGCCGAGGGAGGATGCCGACTCGATCGCCGCTGCCGTGGCGGGCGGCATGCCGGCGCCGATCATGGCAGGGATAGTGGCCGAGCCGATGGTGATGGCGTTGGCGGCGCCGCTGCCGCTGATCGTGCCGACGCACATCGAGCCGACGACCGCCGATTGCGGCAGCGCGTGCGGCGAGCGTGCGACGACACGCTTGGTCCCCCGCAGAAGAGACTCGATGCAGCCGAAGCCCGTCAGCATGCCGAGCACCAGCAGGAACGCGGCAATCACCGTGAGCGCGATCTGCGGCAGGTTGGAGAACACGCCGGTCGCGCTCTCCACGCTCATCGCCGTCGCGATTCGCAGCCAGGTGAGGCCGCCGTGATGGAACAGACCCGGTACGAAGCTGCCGTAGACCGCATAGAGAATCAGCACGACGTTCAGCACGAAAAGCGGCATGTGGCGCCGGCGCGCATACTCCATCACGAACAGGGCCATCAGGGCGCCCATCGAGATGTCGATCGCGTTCCAGTCGCCGGCGCGGCTGGTGCCGATGTCGTAGTACTCTGCATTCATGTAAACCGACACGGCGAGCGCGCCGCCGATGTACGCCGCCGCGATGACTGCATTCATCACACGCGGCAGGCCGGGATAGAACTCGTTCGTGCGCAGTGCGCCCAGCACGAACAGCACGAAGGTGATGGGGACGAGCCGCATCGCGAGCAGCGTCGGCCCGCCCTCGGTCGTCCAGAAGTAGGCAAACAGCGCGACGAAGAAGCCGATCGCGGCGATGTAGTACAGGGTGTCGAGAACGATGCGCGAGCCTCGCGTCGCGGTCGCGCTCATCGTTCGCTCGCCTGCAGCATGGTGCGGCGGACCCGCGCGCAGGATGCGCCGGTCCGCCGTCGCTCACCGCCGGGGCGCGGTGCTCAGTCTTTCGCGACCTTGGAATCCCACTTGGAATCCCACACGCCTTTTTCACGCATCCATTTTGCGAGCCCGGGATGAATCGGAACGAGGTCCCAGGAGGATTCGACGCCTCGCTTCTGTAACGCAGGCATATTCTCGGCGATCTGCGAGTAGGCACGATCGCTCTTGGCGAGCTCGCCTGCGTTCTTCTGGATGATATCGAGCATCTCGTAGACGTCGGCCGCCGGCACGTTGAGCCCGACGTGGAAGCCGTAGAAGAACGGCATCTCGAGCACCTTGTCGCCGTGCACGTCGCGGTTGAACGCCTTCGGGTCCACCGCGACCACCGGGACACCCTTGCTCGCGAGCGCCGCAATCTCCTCGGGGCTGGGATTGAGCACGGCCCAGTCCGCAGCGAGCGACGCCTCGGCGAGCCAGGGCGGCGGCGAGCTTTCGCCTGCCGTGTAGATGGCCATCGCGTCGATCGCGCCGGACTCGAGCTGCGAGCCGACGGTCGCCAGATCGATGTTCACGTACGTGAACTTGATACCGAGCGCGTTGAGGCCGCGCTCGGCCTGTGCGCGCGTGTCGAATGGCAGCGGTCCGGTGAAGATCCGCTTGCCGGTGAGATCCTTCCACTTCCTGATCTTGTCCTTGTCGCGCACATGGATCGCGTAGCCGACCTCCATGGTATGCGCCCAGAAGGATTGGACCGGCATGCGCTGGACCCGCGACTTGAAGTCCTTGAAGCGGCCGCTGTCGGTGGCGAACTCGCGAAACCCGATATCCGAGCCGTAGATACCTTCGATCTCCTTGGTCGCGAATGCCTTGACCGTGAGGATGGCACCCGGGTAGGGCATGACCGAGATGCGGTACTTCGGCATCTCCCGGTTGAGGACGTTCGCGAGCGTCACCATCGCCTTGTGCCCGGCGCTGCCCACCGGCGGAGTCCCCCACCGGAGGTCGATTGGCTGCTGCGAGTAGGCCGCCGGCGCCGGTAGCCCGATGAGCGCGGCCAGCGCGACAACGCTTAGCAATCCCTTCGGCATGTCATGTCCTCCTCGATATAATTAGAATATCCGAAAAGTCAATTCCTATCCTACCCGCATTCCTGTCCAATCATTCGGGGTCGCCTCAGACCGAGCACGTCCACAGCGGGAGGAGCGAACACATGGAAAAGCCGGTCATGCGTGGCAAGATCGCGCGCGCGATGAACGCGACCCTGCTGCGCTCGCTGCCCGGCGCGGCTGCGGCCCTCGCGCTGGCCGGCTGTTACTACGACGTCCGGATGGTAGAACCGGCGCAGATGCCCTGGGGGCAGCGCGTCGTGGTGCGATGAGCGCGCGGCGCTCGAGCAGACGGGTGTCGTCCTGCGCGGACCCTGCGCGCCCAGGTAGCTGCCCTAGTCCTCGCCCGGCGGCGCGCGGAACTCGGAGACGAGCTGTTGCTGCACCTGCGGCGGCACCGGCTCGTAGTGGCTGAACGCGACGCTGTAGGACCCGGCCCCGCCGGTGACCGACTTCAGCCGCGACTGGTAGTTGCCGAGCTCCGAGATCGGCACCAGCCCCGAGACCGTCAGCATGCCGCCGGGTCCCGCCTGCGTTCCGGTCACCTGCCCGCGTTTCGCCGAGAGATCGCCCGTGATGTCGCCCATGGCCTGCTCGGGCACCGTGACCTCGATGTTGACGATCGGCTCGAGCACGATCGGCCGCGCTTTCGCCACCGCGTCGAGGAACGCCTTGCGGCCGGCGGACACGAACGCGATCTCCTTCGAGTCCACCGGGTGGCTCTTGCCGTCGTAGACCGACACGCGCAGGTCCTGCAGCGGATAGCCGGCAATCGCGCCTGATTGCAGCACCTGCTGGACGCCCTTCTCCACGGCCGGGATGAACTGGTTCGGGATCGCACCGCCCTTCACCTCGTCGACGAACTCGAAGCCGGCACCGCGCTCGAGGGGCTTCACGCGCAGGTACACCTCGCCGAATTGCCCGGCGCCGCCGGTCTGCTTCTTGTGGCGGCAATGGCCCTCGGCGGGCGCGGTGATCGTCTCGCGGTACGCGATGCGCGGGGGATGGGTCTTCACCTCGAGCTTGTACTGGGTCCCCATCCGCTCGAGCAGACTGCGCAGGTGGAGCTCGCCGAGCCCCTTGACCACGGTCTCGTTCGTGCTCATCACGCGCTCGACGCGCAGGCACGGGTCCTCGGAGGAGAGCTTCTCCATCACGTCCCAGAGGCGCTGCTCGTCGCCGCGCTTCGCCGGCTCGATCGCGAGGCCGAAGATCGGCTCGGGAAAGTCGAGCGGCCGCAGGTGGATGTGATCCTCATCGTGCGAGTCGTGCAGCACGCTGTCGAAGCGGATGTCGTCGACCTTGGCCACCACGCAGATGTCCCCGGGGACGGCCTGCGGGATCTCGATCAGGTCCTTCCCCTTCGCCATGAAGAGATGACCGACCTTGAACGGCTTGCGACCATCGTCGATGAAGAGCTGGCTCTCCTTGCCGACCGTGCCCTGGTGCACCTTGAGGTAGGAGAGCTTGCCCATGAACGGGTCGGCAATGACCTTGAACACGTGCGCGATGACGTGCTTCGCCGGATCGGGCTCGGCACTGAACGCCTTGGCGTCCGGACCCTCGCCCCGGAGGAACGGGCGCGGATTGCCCTCCGCAGGGTTCGGAGCGAGCTTGACGAGAATGTCGAGCAGCTCCTGCACGCCCGCACCGCTCTTCGCCGATGTGAAGCAGATCGGCACGAGGTGGCCCTCGCGCAGCGCCGCCTCGAAAGGCGCGTGCAGCTCTTCGGGCGCGATCTCGCCCCTCTCCAGGTAGGCCGCCATCAGGTCCTCGTCGACCTCCACGACCTGGTCCACGAGCGCACCGTGCGCCTGTGCGACCGAAGAGAAGTCGGCATCGCCGGCCGGATTGAAGAAGCAGTCGACGACCCGGCGGGCGCCACCCGCGGGCAGATTGATCGGGAGGCACTCCTTGCCGAAGGCATCCTGGATGCGTGCGACCAGACGCGGCAGGTCCACCTCTTCGCCATCGATCCGGTTCACCACGATCATGCGGCACAGCTTGAGCTTCTCCGCCCACTGCATCATCCGGGTGGTCGTAAGCTCGATGCCCGTCTGCGCGTTGATCACCACCGCGACGCTATCGACCGCCGCCAGGCTCCCGATCGCATGCCCCAGGAAATCCGGTGCGCCGGGGGTGTCGATCAGGTGCACCCGCGTTCCGTCGGCCTCGAAGTGGACGAGCGACGCGCGGAGCGAGTGCTGGGACTCCTTTTCGAGCGGGTCGTGATCGCAGACGGTCGTGCCGCGCTCGATGCTCCCCATGGCCGGGATCGCCTTGGCGCGGTGCAACAACGCCTCGGCGAGTAGGGTCTTGCCCGAGCCTGTGTGCCCGACGAGCGCGACCGCCCGGATCGCTTCGGTGGAAAGCGAAGCCATTGCCTCCTCCATTGTGCGGACGCGCGTTGCGGGGTTGGGCGCGATCCTGGGCGCAGTATAAGTACGCCCGCGGCGATGCCGCAAGACTCGGCCAGGAGCGGGGCTCGCCCGCGGCAGGACCGATGCGGAACTGTGGGCACGTAACCGCGTGCGCGGTCGTCCCGCGACGCGGTCGCAACCCGTGCGCGGCTCAGTGCTGCGCCGCGCGACGGCGCCGCAGTGCAGGCAGTGTGGAGAGCGGGAGCACGATTCCGCCGAGCGCGATCATCGCACCGACGCCCACGATGACCCACTTCGGCGCGGTGTTCCACTCGTCGAGGGTGAACACCCACCCGGATCCGAGCGCGACGACCGCGAGGCCAAGCAGGATTGCGACGCCCCCCATCCCCAGTACGAGACCTCGCGACGGCGTGTCGTTACAGCAGAAGGCGCGGTGCGGCATGGCGACGGGCGAACAGACTGACGGACGGAGCGCTCAGTATCGCGCACCCGGCATCGCCTGCGCGGGAAAAGTTCACCTTTCTAGGTTCAGGCGAGCCCCGTCCGTGAGATGTTCCCGGCTGTCGCGTGACGTTGTTTCGACATCCGGCTCGCGCCTCCGCCGAGCGCCACGCGGCGGCCCTCGTAAGACTCGCGATCGGATCGCTTGAGGTAACCTCTCGGATGACAGTGCACGATGGAGAGTCCAGTGAGCGACCCCCCGATCCTGCTCGAGGTGGCGGACGGCCATGCGGTCGTCACGCTCAATCGCCCCGAGAGGCTGAACAGTTTCAACCCCTCGATGCACGCGTGCCTGCACGAGGCGGTCGCCACCGTCGCCGCGCGGGACGACGTCCGCGCCGTGCTCCTCACCGGGGCCGGTCGCGCGTTCTGCTCCGGGCAGGACCTCACCGAGCGCCGGTTCACGCCAGGTGAGCCACTGCCGGACCTCGGAGCATCGCTGGACGCGAACTTCAACCCGCTCGTGCGGGCGCTGCGTGCACTGCCGAAGCCGATCGTCTGCGCGGTGAACGGGACCGCGGCAGGCGCCGGCGCGAATATCGCGCTCGCATGCGACATCGTGCTCGCCGCGCGCTCGGCGAGCTTCATCCAGGCGTTTTGCAAGCTCGGGCTCGTGCCCGATTCGGGCGGCACCTATTTCCTGCCGCGGCTGGTCGGGAGCGCCCGCGCCGCCGGCCTCGCGCTGCTCGGCGACCGGCTTTCCGCGGAGGACGCGGCCCGCATCGGCCTGATCTGGAAGTGCGTCGAAGACGCAGCGCTCGCCGACGAAGCGCGCGCCCTTGCGCGCCATCTCGCGACGCAGCCGACCCGCGGTCTCGCCGCGATCAAGCGCGCGCTGCAGGCCTCGGCATCCAACACGCTCGATGCGCAACTCGACCTCGAGCGCGACCTGCAGCGCGAGCTCGGGCGCACCGAGGATTATCGCGAAGGAGTGACGGCATTCATGGACAAACGTCCGCCGCGATTCTTCGGCAGGTGACGCCGGCAGGCGCCCCGTCCGACCCGGCCGCCGCGCCCGCATGCGGCGGTTTGATTGATCTGGGTCCGGGCAGCCCCGCCGCGTCTTTGCTTCAATCGACCGCATGCCGCGCTGCCGGGCGCATCGCACCCGCGGAGGCCTGGCTCAGGAGGAAGTGCATCATGACCGAATACGATCAGCTCGAACCCATCGAGAAGGCAAGCGTCGACGAGTTGCGCGCGCTGCAGCTCGATCGCCTCAAGCAGGCGCTCAAGTACGCCTACGAACGCGTCCCGCACTATCGCCGCAAGTTCGACCAGCACGGCGCGCGACCCGAGGACCTGAAGCGCCTCGAGGATCTCGCGAAGTTTCCGTTCACCACCAAGCTCGACCTGCGCGAAAACTACCCGTTCGGCATGTTCGCGGTGCCGATGGACCAGATCGTGCGGATCCACGCCTCGAGCGGCACCACCGGCAAGCCCACCGTGGTGGGGTACACGAAGCGCGACATCGAGACATGGTCGCACGTGATGGCGCGGTCGATCCGCGCGGCGGGCGGGCGATCGACCGACAAGATCCACGTCGCCTACGGCTACGGGCTCTTCACCGGGGGCCTCGGCGCGCACTACGGCGGCGAGACCCTCGGCGCCGCGGTCATCCCGGTCGGCGGCGGCATGACCGAAAGACAGGTTCAGCTGATCACGGACTTCAAGCCGGAGATCATCATGGTGACGCCCTCCTACATGCTGGCAATCGCCGACGAGTTCGAGCGGCAGGGACTCGACCCCGCGGCGAGCAGCCTGCGCATCGGGATCTTCGGCGCCGAGCCGTGGACCGACTCGATGCGCGCCCAGATCGAGAAGCGGATGGGCCTCGAGGCGATCGACATCTACGGCCTGTCGGAGGTGATGGGGCCGGGCGTCGCGCAGGAGTGCGTCGAGACCAAGGACGGGCTCACCGTCTGGGAAGACCACTTCTATCCCGAGATCGTCGACCCGGCGACCGGCGCGCTGGTGCCCGACGGCGAGCCGGGCGAGCTCGTCTTCACCTCGCTCACCAAGGAGGCGCTCCCGATCATCCGCTACCGGACCCGTGACCTCACCCGGCTGATGCCGGGCACCGCCCGCACGATGCGGCGGATGGGGCGCATCACCGGCCGCAGCGACGACATGCTGATCATCCGCGGCGTGAACGTGTTCCCGACCCAGATCGAGGAGCTCCTGGTAAAGGAGGAGAAGCTCGCGCCGCACTACCTGATCGAGGTGAAGCGCGAAGGCCCGCTCGACGACATGACCGTGTACGTCGAGATGCGCCAGGAGCTCGCCGGTCGGATGCGGGACGCGGAGCGCTCTTCCCTCGAGAAGCACGTGCAGCACATGGTGAAGAGCTACGTCGGGGTGAGCACGCACGTGACGGTGCTCGAGCCGGGCAAGATCGAGCGGTCCCAGGGCAAGGCGAAGCGGGTGGTCGATCTGCGGCCGAAGTCCTGAGCGGCGCGACCCCGCGCGCGGAACGAATCAGGGCCGGACCGGCATGAAGATACGAGCGGTCGACGAAGCGCTGCACGAATACCTGCGAGCGCGCCCGTTGCGGACGAAATCGCTCGTGGTGACGGTGTTCGGCGATGCGATCGCGCCGCACGGCGGCACCGTGTGGCTCGGGGGGCTCATCCGCCTCCTTGCCTCGTTCGGCGTGAACGAGCGCGCGGTGCGCACGACCGTGTTCCGCCTCGCCCGCGAGCACTGGCTGCGTGGCGAGCAGGTGGGCCGCCGCAGCCACTACACGCTGACCGAGAGCGGGCGGCGCCGCTTCGAGGCGGCGTTCCGGAAAATCTATGCCGCGAGCACCGGCGCCTGGGACGGACGCTGGTGCCTGGTGATCGGGTCGGGCGACCGGCTGTCCCCGGCTCGGCGACGCGCCCTCCGCGACGAGCTCGCCTGGATGGGGTTCGGACGGTTCGCGGGCGGCGTGATGGCGCATCCTGCGATCGACGAGGATGCCGTCGCCGCGATCCTCCAGGAGCACGAGGCGGAGCAGCACCTGCTCGTCATGAACGCGACTGCGGACGCGTCTTTTCCGGACACGGCGCTCGGCGACGCGGTGCAGCACGCGTGGGATTTCGCGCGCCTCGAGCGCGACTACCGGGCGTTTCTCGACCGCTTCCGCCCGGTCTTGCAGCTCTTCCAGCGCCACCCGGAAGGCAAGCTCGACCCCGAGCAGTGCTTCATGGTGCGCACGCTGCTCATCCACGAGTACCGCCGCGTCATGCTGCGCGACCCGCTCCTGCCGGAGCAGTTGCTGCCCCAGCACTGGCCGGGATCGGCGGCGCGGCTGCTCTGCCGGAACCTGTACCGGCTCACGCAGCGGCTGACCGAACAGCACCTCATGGCCACCTTGCAGACGCCGGAGGGTCCCCTTCCGCAGGCAGCGCCGTATTTCTTCGCGCGGTTCGGCGGCTTGGCGCAAGCGGACGCCGGGGGCGCTGCGCCGACGGCGGCGGCCGCCCTGGCACCGGTCTCCGGCTGACTCGAAGCGCGGCGCCACAACCCGTGCGCAGACTTTAGATTGCACTTTAATATTGTTTCATAACATATTGATACTCAGTTCACTAATCTGCATGAAACTCCTTTCGAGATCGATCTCCGGACGCGCCATTCTCGGTCGGCTGGCTCTCCTCGCCGGCGTGCTCGGCGCGCTGAAGCCGACACCAGGGGCCGCGCTCGACTCGGACTCGGCGCGCCGCGCTGCGATGGTCGTCGAGATCGCGGCCATGGCCCGGGCAACCGGTGCCGAAACCGGCCGCGCCCAATTCGCCGACTCGGTGATGGCTGCGATGGGCAAAGTGCCGCGGCACCGGTTCGTGCCCCCGAGCCAGGAACGCGTCGCCTACGAGAACCGGCCGCTGCCGATCGGTCATGGCCAGACGATCTCCCAGCCCTACATCGTCGCCTTGATGACCGACCTCCTCGATCCGAAACCCACTGACGTCGTGCTCGAGATCGGCACCGGCTCGGGTTACCAGGCCGCGGTGCTCGCCGAGCTGGTCGCGAAGGTCTATACGATCGAGATCCTGGAACCGGTCGCGAAGCAGGGCGCCGCGAACCTGAAGGCCGCCGGATACGCGAACGTCCTCACCCGGATCGGGGACGGCTACCAAGGGTGGCCCGACGCCGCCCCCTTCGACGGGATTCTCGTGACTGCCGCAGCGCCGGACGTGCCGCCCGCGCTCGTGGCGCAGCTCAAGCCCGGGGGACGCCTCGTCATCCCCGTGGGCAGCCGGCACGACGCCCAGGACCTACTCCTCATCGTCAAGAATGCCGGCGGGACCACGACGACCCGCCGCACAATCCCCGTCCGGTTCGTGCCGCTGACCCGCGCCAAGTAGCGGAGCGTCCAGCGTCGCGCGCGCGTTCATGACGATGGGCCCGTACTACACGATCGGCTCACCGAGCGGCCGGCAGGCAAGCAGCAGGAAGCGCGCGCTCGGCCGGCGCGTACAGGCGCCCCATCACGAGCGATCGCGGGGCGCCCGCAGGTAATCCGTGACCATGTTCGACGCCATCTCCCAGTAGCGCTCCAGCTCCCCGGGCTCGGTCACGTCACGGCCCAGCACCGCGGACAGCGTATGGCGGTTCGACAGGCGGAAGTAGCCCAGCCCCGCGATCGCGACGTACAGGTCGACCGGATCGACGTCGGCGCGAAACGCCCCGCGCGCCTGGCCGTCGGCGAGCAGTTGCGCGAGGAGGCCGACGACGGGGCCGACCAGCTCGTCGAGCCGCCCCGACTTGCGCAGGTGGCGCGCGCGATACAGGTTCTCGGTGTTCAGCACGCCAATGAAATGCGGATGCTCGGCGTAGTAGCGCCAGACGAAGCGGCAGAACTGCCCAAGCGCAGCCGCGGGATCGTCGCGGTCGAGTTGCACCGCGCGCTCGGCGTCACGCAGCGACGCGTAGGCCGCTTCGAGCACCGCGCGGAACAGCTCGTCCTTGCTGCCGAAATAGTAGTAGAGCATGCGTTCGCTCGACCGCGCACGACGCGCGATGCGCTCGCCGCGGCCGCCCGCGAAGCCGTGTTGCGCGAACTCTGCCGCGGCCGCCTTCAGGATGCGCGCGCGCGTCGCCCCGGCGTCGCGGTGACGCTTCGCGGGGGCTCGGACCGGCCGCGTCACGCTCACGCGACGATCGCCGGCACCTCGGCCGCTGGCGGCGTGTTGCGGCTTCGCTGGCAGCGCACGATGCCGTCGATCATCACCATGCCCACGCCGGGGATGTCGCCGAGGCGCACGCTGTCGAGCAGGTCGTGCCCGGCCGAATGCTGCGCGCGGTCGAGGAACACGAAGTCGGCCGGCCGGCCGGCTTCGACCAGGCCCTGCGCCAGTCCGCGCATGCGCGCGGTGTTGCCGGTGGCGAAGCCGAAGCAGATCTCGGCAGGGATGTCGGCCATGCTCGAGATCAGCGCGATCAGCCGCAGGATGCCGAGCGGCTGCACGCCCGAGCCCGCCGGCGCGTCGGTGCCGAGAATCACCCGGTGCGGGCACTTCAATTCGATCGCGTGCCGCGCGGTGAGGATCGCGATGCGCTCGTTACCGTTGTGCACGATCTCCAGCGCGCGCGTGCTCTTTTCGCACAGCGTGCACACTGCCTTGTACGCGAGCGCCGTGTGCCCGCCGTTGATGTGGCCGATCACGTCGGCGTCGGCCTCGAGCACCACCTGCTCGTCGATCAGCCCCGAGCCGGGGATCGACGGTCCGCCGGTGTGGATCGTGCTCTGGATGCCGTGGCGACGCGCCCATCGGACCATCTGCGCGGCCTCGTCGCCCGACTTCACCGATCCCAGACCGATCTCGCCCAGCAGCCTCACGCCGGCGGCCGCGAGTTCGGCGAAATCGGACTCGACCATCCCTTTCTCGAGCACCGGCGCGCCGGCGAGCACCTTCACGCCGCCGCCCACGCCGGCGGCGCGCATCCCGTCGAAGGCGCGCTGTGCGGTGATCGCCAGCGCCTTGACGCCGACGACGTCCTTCGGACGCCCCGGCACGTGCACTTCACCGGCCGACACCATCGTGGTGACCCCGCCGTGCAGGCAGGATTCGATCCAGCCGAGCTGGTTCTGCCGCGGCGTCCAGTCGCCGAAGACCGGGTGCACGTGCGAGTCGATCAGGCCCGGCGCGAGCGCGGTGCCTCTGGCGTCGATCACGCGCGCGGGCCCGCCGGTGTCGCAGTCGTTCGCGCGGCCCACCGCGACGATCACGCCGTCGTCGACGACCACCGTGTCCGCATCGAGGATCGGGCGATCGATGTCCCCCGAGAGCATCAGCCCGACGTTGCGAATCACCACCTTGCCGGAGCTGCCGGCACCGCTTGCCATCGCCATCGCATTGCCTCCTTGCCAGCGCCTGCGGTCGCCGCGGCCCGCCCGCGGCGGCCGCGGCCGCTCACACCTTCTCTCACCCGGTCACACCTCGAGGTACTCGCGGCGCGCCGCCTCGTCGGCTTCGAGCTGCGCCATCGCGCCGACGAACCGCACCTGCCCCTTCTCGAGCACGCAGGCGCGATCGCTCACCGCGGAGGCGAACGGCACGTTCTGCTCCGACAGCAGCACCGACAGTCCCTGCTTCTTCAGTTCCACGATCATGTCGGCCATCTGCTCGACGATGACCGGCGCGACGCCCTCGGACGGCTCGTCGAGCAGCACCAGCCGGGGATTGCCCATCAGCGTGCGCGCCACGCTGAGCATCTGCTGCTCGCCGCCGCTCATGCGCCCGCCGGGCCGCTGCGGCATCCGCCCGAGGTTCGGGAACAACGCGAACAGCCGCTCGGGGCTCCAGGCCGGCGCGCCGGCGCGCAGCGGCCGCCGGCCGACCTCGAGGTTCTCGAGCACCGTCAGGTCGGTGAAGATGCGCCGGTCTTCCGGTACGTAGCCCAGGCCGGCACGGCTGATGCGATACGGCGCCATGCCGTCGATGCGCTCGCCGGCGAAGACGATCTCGCCGCGGCGGGCCGCGAGCAGCCCCATGATCGCCTTCATCGTCGTGCTCTTGCCGGCGCCGTTGCGGCCCATCAGCGCGACCACCTCGCCGTCGCCCACCTCCAGGTCGACGCCGTAGAGCACCTGCGCGCGCCCATACCACGCATCGAGCCCGCGCACCGAGAGCAGCGTGGCGCTCATGGCGGACCTGCGGCCGCGCGCGTGCCAGCCGCAGCCGAACCGGGCGCGGCGGCATGCGCCGTCCTCACCAGGCGGCCGCTGCCGAAATAGACTTCGCGCACCTGCCGATCGTCGCGAATCGCCGCGGGCGCGCCCTCGGCGATCAGTCGCCCGCGCGCCAGTACCATGATCCGGTCGGCGTGCGCGAAGACGACGTCCATGCTGTGCTCGGTGAACAGCACGCCGATGCCGCGTTCCTTGACCAGGTCGCGGGTGAGCTGCATCAGCGCATTGCGCTCGAGCGGTGCCATCCCCGCAGTGGGCTCGTCCATCAGCAGCAGCGCCGGCCGGTTGGCGAGCGCGATCGCCAGTTCGACCCGTTTCAGGTCGCCGTAGGCGAGCGTGCTGCATGGCTCGTCGGCGCGCTGGCCCAGCCCGACCGCGGCCAGCAGCTCGAGCGCCTCGCTGCGGTGCAGAGCTGCGGCGCGCGCCCACAGCCGGAACAGCTGGCCGTGCAGCGACAGCAGCGCCATCTGCACGTTCTCGACCACCGTCATCGATGCGTAGGTGGCCGCGACCTGGAAAGTGCGGCCCACTCCGAGCCGCCAGATCTCGCGCGGCGGCCGTCCGGCGATCTCGCGCCCTCCCAGCGCGACACTGCCGGAATCGGGGGCGAGCTGGCCGTTGATCATGTTGAAGCAGGTCGATTTGCCAGCGCCGTTGGGGCCGATCATCGCGAGTAGCTCGCCCGAAGCCAGCTCGAAGCTCACGTCCTCGACCGCGTGCACGCCGCCGAAGGTCTTGCGCAGGCCCTGCACCTTCAGCAGCGCGGTCATCGCCGACCTTCCGCGGCCGCCGCGGGTGGGCGCCAGCGCTCCCAGGCGGCCGCGAGCCCGCCGACGATGCCCTGCGGGAACGCGAGCACCAGCACCAGGATCGCGAAGCCGAGCAACGCGCGCCAGTAGTCGGTGGCGCGGATCATCCAGTCCTGCAGCCAGGTGAAGACCGCGCTGCCCACGATCGGACCCGAGAGCGTCTGCACTCCGCCGAGCAGCACCATCACCAGCGCGTCGATCGAGCGACCGACGTGAATCGTCTCCGGCGAAATCGAGCCCTTGCCGAACGCGTAGAGCGCTCCGGCCAGGCCGCAGAACAGCGACGCGATCGCGAAGCCGGCCCAGTGCACGCCGATCACGCCGATGCCGGTGCTCTCGGCGCGCAGCGGCGAGTCCCGCCCGGCGCGCATCGCGTAACCGAACGGCGCGAACAGCATCCGGCGCAGCGCGAACACGCTCGCGCCGACCAGCGCCAGCGTCAGGTAGTAATACGCGGTCTTCGACGCGAAGCGCGCGGACGGCCAGATGCCGACCATTCCGTTGCTGCCGCCGGTGACCTCGTCCCACTGGTAGACGATCGACCAGACGATCTGGGCGAACGCCAGCGTGAGCATCGCCAGGTAGACCCCCGACAGGCGCACCGCGAACCAGCCGAACAGCAGGCCCCCGGCAAGTGCAACCAGCGGCGCGGCCGCGAGCGCGAGCTCCATCGGCAGCGCCAGGCCCTTGAGCAGCGCGGCGGCGCCATAGGCGCCCAGCCCGAAATACGCGGCGTGCCCGAACGAGTGCATGCCGCCCGGCCCCATGATGAAGTGCAGGCTGGTCGCGAACAGCACCGCGATCAGCAGGTCGATCATCAGCACGGTGAGATACGGGAACGCCTGACCGGCCAGCGGCAGCGCCAGCAATGCGGCACCGAGCGCCGCCGTGGCGACGACGCCTGCGCGCCGCATCGGCCGGATCGGTGCCTCGGCCGCCGCCGCGCCGCGCACCATGCCCTGCGGCTTGCCGAGCAGGCCCCAGGGGCGCCAGATCAGCACCGCCGCCATCACGATGAACTCGACCACCAGCGTGAGCTTCGAGAACGAGAAACTGGCGCCGAACACCTGCACCGCTCCGATGCCGTAGCAGACGGCCTTGATCTCGGCGATGATGAGCGCGGCGAGGTAGGCGCCCGGAATGCTGCCCATCCCGCCCACCACCACGACGACAAACGCGTCGCCGATGGTGCCGAGGTCGAGCCCGAGGTTGGCGGGCTCGCGCGGCAATTGCAGCGCGCCGCCCAGGGCGGCGAGCGCCGAACCGAGCGCGAAGATGCCGGTGAAGAGCCATGCCTGGTTCACGCCCAGCGCCCCGACCATCTCACGATCCTGCGTCGCGGCGCGGATCAGCACGCCCAGGCGCGTCCGCCGCAGCAGCAGCCACAGCAGCGCCAGCACCGCCGGGCCGACAAAGATCAGGAAGAGGTCGTATTGCGGGAACTGGCGGCCGAGAATCTGCACCGCACCCTTCATGCCCGGCGCCTTCGGGCCGAGCAGGTCGTCGGGGCCCCAGATCGCCAGCGCGGCATCGCGCAGCACCAGCACCACCGCGAAGGTGGCGAGCAACTGGAAGAGCTCGGGCACCCGGTAGATCCGGCGCAGGACCAGCAACTCCACCAGCACGCCAAGCGCGCCGACCGCCGCGGCGGACAGCAGGATCGACAGCCAGAACGCCGCCGCGCCGCCGGCGAGCGGCGCGAGCCACTGCGCCAGCGAATACGCGACGTACAGCCCGACCATGAACATCGAGCCGTGCGCGAAGTTGACGATGCGTGTGACCCCGAAGATCAGCGACAGGCCGACGGCGAGCAGGAACAGCGTGGACGCGCCGGCCAGTCCGTTGAGCAGCTGGCCCGCGAAGCCCGAGAGCATTCGACGAGCGCCGCGTGCTTCAGTCGGCCGGACGCAGCTTGCGGGTTTCCTCCGCGTTCGGCAGCACCGACGCGCCGTCGACGTAGTAGTAGTCTTTCATCACGCCCTTGCCGTCGCGCACCGTGGTCAGGCCGACGTAGGCCCCCATCGTGGACTGGTTGTCCTCGGGGCGATAGACCATTGGACCGAACGGCGTGTCGACCTTCAGGCCCTTGAACGCGGCGATCAGCCTCTCGGTGTCGGTGCTGCCGGCCTTGCGGATGCCGGCCGCCAGCGACATCATCGACGAGTAGCCGACGATCGAGCCGAGCCGCGGATATTCGTTCCAGCGCTTCTGGTAGGCGGCGAGGAAGCGCTTGTGCTCGGGCGTGTCGATCCCGTACCACGGATAGCCGGTGACGATCCAGCCCTCGGGCGCCTCGTCCTTCAGGGGATCGAGGTACTCGGGCTCGCCCGAGAGCAGGCTCACCACCGGGCGGTCCTTGAACAGCCCGCGGGTCGTGCCCTCCCGCACGAACTTCGCGAGATCGCCGGCGAACAGCACGTTGAAGATCGCGTCGGGCTTCGCGTCGGCCAGCGCCTGCACCACCGCACCCGCGTCCACGCGCCCGAGGGCCGGCGCCTGCTCGGCGACGAACTCGACGTCGGGTTGCGCAGCCTTGAGCAACTGCTTGAAGGTGGCCGCCGCCGACTGGCCGTATTCGTAGTTCGGATACACGATCGCCCAGCGCTTTTTCTTCAGCTTCGCGGCCTCGGGCACCAGCATCGCGGTCTGCATGTAGGTGGTCGGGCGCAACCGGTCCGTGTAGCGATTGCCGTTCTGCCAGGTGATCTTGTCGGTGAGCGGCTCGGCGGCGAGGAAGAACACCTTGCGCTGCTTCGCGAAGTCGGTGAGCGCCAGCCCGATGTGCGACAGGAAGCCGCCGAAGATCACGTCGGCCTTCTCGCGCGAGACCAGCTCCTCGGCCACCCGCACCGCGTCGCCCGGGTTGCCGTTGTCGTCGCGCGAAACCACCTCGACCTTGCGCCCGAGCAGCCCGCCCGACGCGTTGATCTCCTCGAGCGCGAGCTCCCAGCCCTTCTTGTACGGATCGAGGAACCCTGGCTGCGCCTTGTAGCTGTTCAGCTCGCCGATGCGGATCGGCGCCTGCGCCTGCGCGCCCGCGCTGAACAGGCATGCGGCGAACAGGGTGGCTAGCAGTCTCGTCTTCATGCTGGTCTCCGTTGTGTATCGTTGTCGATAGAACCCATGCGCAGCGCAGCCGTCGACGGCCCCGCGCGCCGGCCCGCGTTCAGCGCAGGCCGTCCTTGCCCTGGATCTCGCGCTTCTGCAATCCGCCGATGCGGGCGAGCGGCCGTCCGCTGTCGGTGACCGCGACGGCCACGACGATCTCCCCGGCGCGCGGCGCATCGGGCACGCGCGCCTCGATCGCGTCGAAGTGGCTGCGCACGTAGGCCGCGTCCTTGTGGCCGAGCGGCACGTCGATCGCGGTGCCCGGGCCGCCCAGCTTCTTTGCCGAAGGCACCAGCGCGGCGCCCTTCTCCACCGCCTTGCGCAACGGCGCGCCGAGCTTCGGATGCAGAATCGCCGCGGCATGCTCGAGCTCGCCCTTCTCCCCGACGATCGCGGCCTTCCCGTAGCTCTCGGCGCGACCCGGGGCAATGCCCAGGGCCTCGACGCAGCGCGCCCCCAGGAGCCCGCCGAGCTCCTCTCCGATTGCGGCCAGTGCGTCGAGATCTTCGACATAGCGGCCGGCGCAAGGGTTGGCGATCACCGCGATCGCCAGCGCGCGGCGCGTGGGGGGTTCGACCTTGCGGCCCATCTCGATGCGCGTCTCGTCGACACAGACGATCAGCTTGCGGATCTCGGCCGGCATCGGCTGCTCCTCTCGATTGCGGATCGGCGCGCGCTCAGCGCAGCCCGTCCTCGCCCTTGATCTGGTCGACGCGCAGACCGCCGACCCGTTCGTGAATCCGCGCGCCGGTGCTCATCGCGAGGAAGAACGCAATCTCGTCGCCCATAGGCGCACCGGGCACACCGGCCTCGATGGTGTCGAAGTGGCTGCGCACGTAACTCGCGTTGACGTGGGTCAGCGGAATGTCGATGCGCGCGCCCGGCCCGCCCACCTTCGTGTTCGAGGGCACGATCGCCTTCGTCGGCACCCCGTGACGCTCGAGCAGCTCGCGCATCGCGTAGCCCCCTGGCACGTGCCACAGGTGACCGTGCTCGGACTCGCCGTCGACGCCGACGATGCCACCCTTGCCGTACGACTGGATCGCGACCGGTTCGAGCTTCATCGCCGCGACCAGACGCTGCGCGAGCTCCACGCCGGCAGGCTTCATCGCCTCCATCATCGGAACGATGTCGGGCACGTAGCGACCGGCGAACGGGTTCGCCAGCACCACGGCAAGCACGCCCCGGCGCTGCGGTTGCGCGCCGCGCGGGCCGAACTCGTGGAAGACGTCTTCCACCTGCGTCCAGATGCGGCGGATCTCGATCACGCCAGTGCCTCGATGTGGTGATCGAGCACGATACGCGAACGCCCTTGCAGCGACAACATCGTCTGCGAGACGAGCCCGAGCTCGATGCAGCGACGCGCGAAGCGCTCGCCGCGCGCGAGGGCGAGCTCGACCGCATCGGCGGGCAACGCGCCGACCGCCACCGTGACCGCGCGCTCTCCGAGATCGCTGTCGTCGCGCAGGGACGACGCGGGCGCGCGCTGCACTGCCGGGTGCTCGACATCGATCGCGTTCGCGATCATCGTTGCCGCCGCATCGGCCATCGCCGCGGTGTCGGCCAGCACGGTCACCGCATCGGCTACGCCGAGCGAAAAGCTGCGCCCACGCCAGCCGGAGGTAGCGATGCCACGCGGCGTGTCGGCCTCGGCGATGCGCAAGCGACCGGCGATCTCCGGTGCGGCGAGATCGGTGACCATGCCGACATCGACCGACGCGCCGCCGGCAAGCCACAACGCGACGTCGCCGCCGTTGTCGATCCAGGCGCGGCGAATTCCCGGGCGCGCGAACGACGCCGCGATCTCCTGCGCAACGCTGCCCGCCACCGCGGCCATCGGCGTGACGAACAAGCCGAAACGCCCGGCATACGGTTGGCAGGCGTCGAACATTCGCCTGGCGATCGGGCCGCGCGGCACGACGCTGCATGGCGCCGGAGGGCATGGCGTGCGCAGCAGCGGCAACTCGCGGACCAGTTCGTCGAGCACGCGCGCGAAGCGCGCCCAGGCCGATTCGAGCGCCGCGTGCAGCGCAGCGGCCTCGCCTTCGACGCCGATGATCAGGTCGATCGGCCCGTGCTGAAAGTGCCAGCGGCCGTCGCCGAGCTGCGCACGCACGGCGCCGCTCACTGCGCGCTGCTCCCCGGGATTTCGGCCAACGGCCACGGATTGCCCGGCAAGACGTCGACCAGCCGGTGCCGCGCGGTGGCGACGATGCTTTCGAGCGGGCGCACGCGATCGACGTGGCCACCGAGCGCTGCGTACGCTTCACGGCGCATCGTGAATTCGATCGGAGCGACGATCGCCGGCGTGGGCACGCTGCCGAAGGACTTCGCCGGCATCCTGGTGACGTCGGCCATCACCGTGATGCCGCCGCCGGGCCAGACGTAGGCCGGCGCGCCGCCACATGTGACACTGGTGAGCAGATCCTTGATCGAACGCGTGAGGAGCACCGGATTCTCGGTGACGCCGGCGCGCAGGCTGCCTCCGGCGCCGCCCACGAAGAGCACCGTCGCGAGCGCCGGTTCGCAGTTTTCGCCGATCCGGTCGACCACCTTGCGCACCGCCGGCGGCATGGGCGCGCGCTGCGGGCGCAGCGCCTCGTCGAGTTCGAACCACTCGGCGTGCTCGCCGGTGGTCGACACCATCAGCAGCCTCAAGCCCGGGTGCGCGACCTTCGGATCCCAGCCCTCGATGATCGACAGGGGATCGTCGATGTCGGTGCCTCCCCAGCCGGTACCGGGATTGGCCACCTGGAAATAGCGGCCCGGCGTGGACTTGCGCCCGAGCAGGCGGATGCCCGAGGGTGGCATGTCGAGGCAGCGCCCGGCCTGGTGTTCGCTCAACACGCCCGTGATGTGGTCGTCGACCACCACCACTTCGTCGACATGGCCGAGCCACTGGCGCGCGAAGATGCCGATCGTGGCCGAGCCGCAGCCCACGCGCATGCGTTGCTCCTCCACGCCGTTGATGCGCGGTGCGCGCCCCGCCTGCACCGCGACCCTTGCGCCACCGTCGATCTCGAGTTCCACTTCTTCGCGGTTGCCGAGCGCCATCATGAGTTCGCAGGTGATGCGCCCTTCCTTCTTCGAGCCGCCGGTGAGGTGGTGCACGCCGCCCAGCGACAGGAACTGCGAGCCGTATTCGATCGTCGTCACGTGTCCCACCGCCTCGCCGCGATGGCGCACCGTCGCCTGCTCCGGGCCGAGGAAGCGATCGGTGTCGATCTTCACCTTGAAGCTGCAGTAGCTGAAGATGCCCTCCGTCACGACCGTGACGAGGTCGACGCCCTCCCAGCGGCTGCCGACGATGAACGGAGCGGGCTTGTAGTCGGGATACGTGGTCCCGCTGCCGACGCCCGAGACGAACACCGGCGCGTTGTTCAGCAGCTCGCCGTCCCAGGCCTCGACCGTGCTCGGTATGACTTCGATGCCCGGGCGCCTGAGCAGCACGACCGGGTCGGTACGGGTGAGCACGCCACCGACGTTGCCCCAGCGATCGCAGGCGCCAAGCCTGCCCTCGCTGATCTGGCAGAGCACCGGACAGGCATCGCACTGGATCTTGCTCGCCGCCATCTTCTCCGGCGCGCGCGCGGCGACGATCCGTCCGGCGGCAACGGGCTCGTCCTCGGGGATGTCGAACTGCTCGCCGATCACCTTCGAGCCCGGCGGTTGCGTCATCGGGAGCCCGCCTCCTCGAGCGCCTGGCGCAGCCGGTGCGGCGCCACCGGCACTTCGGTCAGGCGCACGCCGGTCGCGTGATGGATCGCGTTCAGGATCGCCGGCGCGGTAGCCACGAGCGCCGGCTCGCCCACCCCCTTTGCTCCATAGGGGCCGAGGGGCTCGGGGTCTTCGATCAGGTGCACCGCGATCGGCGGGATGTCGCCGGCGGTCGGGATGAGATAGTCGTGGAGGTTGTCGGTGCGTCCGGCGTGGTATTCCTCCATCAGCGCCAAGCCGAGTCCCTGGGCGATGCCGCCGTGGATCTGTCCTTCCACCTGCGTGGGGTTGATCGCGCGCCCCACGTCGTGCGCCGCGTGGATCGACAGCACGCGCACGGTGCCCAGGGCGAGATCGACCTCGACTTCGGCGAACTGCGCCGCGAAGCCGTAGGTCGCATAGGGCACGCCCTGGCCGTCGGCGTCGAGCGGCACCGTTGGCGGATCGAAGTAACCGCTGCCGAGCGCGACGTCGCCGCGCTCGTCCACGGGGAGGCGGGCGAGGTCGAGCGCAGCGCGCTGCCCGTCGGTCTCGCCGACGAGCCGGCCACCGTCGAGCGCGAGCCGAGCGTGCGCCGGCAGACCCAGCACCGAGAGCAGGCGCGCGCGCAGGTCGGCCCCGGCCGCTTTCGCCGCATTGCCCGACACGAAGGTCTGGCGCGATGCCGAAGTCTTGCCCGCATCGAGCGTGAGGTCGGTGTCGGGGTCGCACTGATCGACGAGCGCCACCGGCATGCCGAGCGCGTCTGCGCAGATCTGCGCGATGATCGTCGAGCTGCCCTGGCCGATGTCGACCGCGCCGTTGTACAGCATGAAGCGGCCGTCGCGCCGCAGCCCGACCTGCATCGACGACGGATTCGCGATCACGGTGTTGCCGATCCCGTACCACATGCAGGCGATGCCGGCGCCGCGGCGCTTGTTCGCGCCGCGAAACGCCTCCGCGCGGGCACGCGCTTCGTTCCAGTGCGGCCGCAGCGCGTCGAGGCAGGCGCGCAGGCCCACGCTGGCGGCGAGTTGCTGCCCGGTGGGCGTGAGATCGCCGGCGCGCAGCGCCTGCGCGTGGCGGTATTCGAGCGGATCGGTGCCGAGGCGCTGCGCGAGCATGTCGACGAGCATCTCCCCGAGCAGCGTCGACTGCGGCACCCCGAAGCCGCGGAACGCTCCGCCGATCGGATTGTTCGTGTAAACGGCACGCGTGAGCGCCCGCACCGCCGCCACCCGGTACGGCCCGGTGGCGTGGATCGGCACCCGGTTGGCGACCGTAGGGCCCCACGACGAATACGCACCGGTATCGAAGTCGCCATGGAAATCGTAAGCGAGCAACCGGCCCGCGGAATCGGCCGCCAGCGTGGCCTTCATGCGCGCCGGATGCCGCTTGGTGGTCGACGCCATCGACTCGGGCCGCGTATAGACGATGCGCGCGGGACGCCCGAACTTGCGTGCAGCGGCCGCCAGCAGCGGCTGGATCGAGACGTCGAGCTTGCCGCCGAAGCCGCCGCCGATTCCCGAAGGCACGATGCGTACCTGCGCCGGTTGCAACCCGAACATCCACGCGAGCTCGTCGCGATCCATGTACGGGGTCTGCGTGCATGCGAACACGGTGAGCCGCTCGACGCCGTCTTCGCGCGACCACCGCGCGTAACCGGCCTCGGGTTCGATGTAGGCGTGCTCGAC
The DNA here is from genome assembly GCA_020848075.1 of Burkholderiales bacterium. Lineage (GTDB taxonomy): Bacteria > Pseudomonadota > Gammaproteobacteria > Burkholderiales > SG8-39 > JAABRB01. The sequence continues at coordinate 54,783 of JADLAV010000020.1, read as the reverse complement.
GTGCGCGGTGCGCATCGTCGCGCTCGCCGACACCGCGGCGCCGGCGAGCGCCGCATCGACGTCGCCACGCACCACGCGGCCGCGGCACAACACATTGTCGGGGAAGCGCTCGTGCAGCACCGGCGCACCGGGTGCGAGCGCTGCCTCGGGCGTATCCAGCGGCGTGCGCGGCTGCCAGCGGATCGGCACCGAGGCGGCGTCGATCGCCTCGAGCGCCTCGCGTTCGCCCACCAGCACCAGCACCGCTTCGCCGCGCCCGCGCACGTGCCGCTCGGCAATCGCCGGCTGATCGCGCAGGGCGGCGAAGATCGCAAAGCGGTTGTTGGGAATGTCGGCGGCGGTCACCACGCCGAGAACGCCCGGACGGGCGGCCACGAAACCGTCGAGATCGCCGTAGTCGAAGCTCGCCGAAGCGTGGGGCGAACGCACCACCTTCAGCCAGCAGGCGTCCGCCGGCGCGCGGTCGGCCCCGTACGCGAGGCGTCCGTCGACCTTTTCGGCGGCATCCACGCCCGCCAGGCGCGCGCCGACCGCGCCTCCGGCGGGCGGCGTCTGCGGCGCCGCTCTCGGCGCAGAGGCCGCAGCCGATGCCGCCAGCACGGCCTGGACGATCTTGAGATACCCGGTGCACCGGCACAGCACGCCGCCGATGCCGTCGCGCACCTGCTGCTCGGTGGGCTGCGGATGACGGCGTAGCACGTCGAGGCTCGCCATCAGCATTCCGGGCGTGCAGATACCGCACTGCGCGGCACCGTGGTCGATGAAGGCCCTGCGCAGCGCCGCGGCCTGCGATCCCGAAGCGGCGGCTGCCAGCGACTCGACCGTGGTCACGGTCCGCCCGCCGCACTGGCCCACCGGCACCAGGCACGCACACACCTGCTGGCCATCGAGCAGCACCGTGCAGGCCCCGCAATCGCCCGCCTGGCAGCCGATCTTCGTGCCGGTCAGGCCCAGTTCGTCGCGCAGACAATCGGACAGCCGCGTTGCCGGCGCGGCACGCACGGCCACCGCCTCGCCGTTGACTTCGAAGCGGATCGGCTGCACCTGCGTCCCGCCCGCGAGGCCTGTCTCGCGCCGGTTCATCGCGCACCTCCCAGCTCGACGCCGACCGCTTCGTCGCTCGCGAGCTCGGCGAGAATCCGGCGCACCAGTTCGATGGCGGCGTGACGACGGTATGCCGCCGTGCCGCGCACGTCATCGATCGGCGCGAGCGGTGCGAACGCCTCGGCGGGCGAAAGCGCGTCGAGGCGCGCGGCCAGCGCAGCGCGCGGCACCCCGCTCATGGCCGCCTCGACCGCCGGCAAACGCACGGCGGCGGCCGAACAGGCGCCCACCGCGACCGCACAACGCGACACGCAATCGTTCTCGTCGACATCCACCCCCGCCGCCGCCATCACGATCGAGACCACCAGGTAGCGCCTGGACCCCAGCTTGACGAAACGCGACCGCGCGCGCGGCGAGCGGCGCGGAACCATCACCGCGGTCAGCAGTTCGTCGGGCGCGATCGCGGTGCGCCGGTTGCCGAGCACGAACGCATCGAGCGGCAGCTCGCGCCGTCCGCGCACGCTGGCGAGTTCGACCCGCGCATCCAGTGCGAGCAACGCCGGCACGCCGTCGGCTGCCGGCGACGCATTGCACAGGTTTCCGCCGATCGTCGCCTGGTTCTGGATCTGCACGCCCCCCACCTCTCGCGCTGCCTGCCGCAACGCCGCCAGCGAGCGCTCGAGCGGCGCACGCGCGAGCTCGGACCAGGTGGTGAGCGCGCCGATGTGCCAGCCGGCGGCCTCGGCTCGGCCAAACGGCCGCACGCCGCGCAGAGCATCGAGCCGAGAGAGGTCGAGGAGCGATTCGCGAACCGCGCGGCCAACGTGTGCGGGATAGAGATCGGTGCCGCCGGCCAGCGGCGTCCACCCGCCCTCGGCGAGCCGGCGCAGGGCGGCGTCGAGATCGGCAGGGCGCTCGTAGCGCGGCGCACCGCCGCCGGATTCGTGGGCCTGCTGCCAGCTGCCGATCACTGCGAAGAGCCCCCAAGGCGTGCCCGCGCGCGGCACCGGAAATGAAGCCGTCGCTTCATTCAGGTTGCGCGCGCAATCTACCCCACGCCAAGATGGCCGTCAATGCGCACCACCGACGGGCGTCCGGCCGCAGACCGCCAAGAACCACGTCGTCCTCGGCGCGTGCCGAGGCGCCCGGCTCCTGCTCCTCGACGTCGTGCGGGCGGACGCCGGCGGGTTCGACGCGCTCAGGCGGCGCGCACCAGCTCGCCGCTCTGGTAGTCGCGGATCGCCTGCTCGATCTCCGCGCGCGTGTTCATGACGAAGGGTCCGTACTGCACGATCGGCTCACCGAGCGGCCGGCCGGCAAGCAGCAGGAAGCGCGCGCCTTCTCCGCCCGCGGCCACCTCGACCTCCTCGCCCGCGCCGAGCACGCCGGCGCTGTGCGCGGGCAGGCGAGCGCCCGCGATCGTCACGCCCCCTTCGTAGGAATACACGAAGGCGCTGTAGCCGCCGCTCACGGGCTGCGCGAAGCTCGCGCCGGCCGGAAGCGCGACGTCCAGGTAGAGCGGATCGGTGGTGAGGCCCGCAATCGGGCCCCGCGTCTCGCGGCCCTCCACCCTCGCCACTCCCGCGATCACCTTGACGCGCCCGCCGCCGGGCAGATCGACGACCGGGATCTCCTCGGGTTGCAGATCGCGGTAGGCGGGCGGCTTCATCTTCTCGCGCGCGGGCAGGTTGATCCAGAGCTGAAAGCCGCGCATGCGGCCGCGCTCCTGCTGCGGCATTTCCGAGTGCACGATACCGCGGCCTGCGCTCATCCATTGCACGCCGCCGCTGCGCAGGTCCCCGCGGTGCCCGAGGTGATCCTCGTGCAGCATGTGCCCGTCGACGAGGTAGGTCACGGTCTCGAAGCCACGGTGCGGATGCGCCGGAAAGCCGGCGACGTAATCGTCCGGATTCTCCGAGGAGAACTCGTCGAGCATGAGGAACGGATCGACTCGCAGGCCCTGCTGCGACCCGAGGCTGCGACGCAGCTTGACGCCGGCGCCGTCGGACGCGGGAATCGACTGGATGACCTGTTGCAGCGTGCGATTCGTCACGGCAAGGCCCTCCGTAGCTCGCCGATCGCCGGCGCGCGGCGAGCATCGACGCTCCACGCGCCCGCACCGTTCGCGGCGAGCAGCAGGAAGCCGCCGGCGATCGCCAGGTTCTTCAGGAAATGGATCTGTTGCATCGCGTCGCCGATGTCGGCGTGGAAGATCACCGCGGCGAGGGCGCTGAACCCGGCGAGCGCGAGCGCGGCGATGCGCGTCCATGCGCCCGTCAGGATCATGAACGCTCCGCCGATCTCGACCGCGATGACGAGCGGGAGCAGCGCCCCGGCCAGCCCATGCCCTTGCATATAGCCTTGCGTGCCGGCGTAGGCGCCGATCTTGCCGGCGCCCGCGACGAGAAAGATCGCCGCCATCAGGATGCGCCCGAGGAGGTCGGCGATGTTGCGCGAGACGGTGTTCACGGGAAAGCTCCTCTCGAGGTTCGGAATGCGTCATTTTGAAGGTTCATTCCTGAGATTGAAAAGCGCAAAAACATGCTTGTTTTTATCAGTAAAATAGATAAATGATCTCCTTGGATCAATGGCGGGCGCTGGTGGCGGTGGTCGATGCCGGCGGCTATGCGCAGGCCTCGGCGCGGCTTCACAAGAGTCAGTCCGCCGTCACCTACGCGGTGCAGAAGCTCGAGTCTCGGCTCGGCGTGAAGGCCTTCGAGATCCGCGGGCGCAAGGCGGTGCTGACACCGACCGGCGAGCTCCTCGTCAGGCGCGCCCGGGCGCTGCTCGAAGAGGCCGGCGCGCTGGAGCGCATCGGGCGCACGCTTTCCGCGGGATGGGAAGCCGAGATCGGGATCGCGGCCGAGATCGTCTTTCCGAGCGCGCTCCTCCTCCAGTGCCTCGCGCGCTTCGGCGCCGAGAGCCCGCATACCCGGATCGAAGTGATCGAATCGGTGCTCGGCGGCACGCCCGAAGCGCTGGTGCGGCGTCAAGCCGATCTCGCGATCTCCGGGATGGTGCCTCCCGGATTCCTGGGCGATTCCCTCATGCGGCTGCGCTTCCTGCTGGTCGCGCATCGGGACCATGCGTTGCATCGGCTCGGGCGCAAGCTCTCGCTGCAGGACTTGCGCGCCCATCGCCAGCTGATCGTGCGGGAGTCGAGCGGCGCGCGCGCGACGCGCCCCACGGTGGAAGCGACGCAGCGCTGGACGGTGAGCCACATGGCGACCTCGCTCGAGGCCGTGCGCACCGGTCACGGCTACGCCTGGATGCCCGAAGAGAGAATTCGCGATGACCTGGCGCAGGGGACGCTCAAGCCGTTGCTCCTGCGCGAAGGCGCCGAGCGCTACGTCGAGCTCTACCTCATCTTCGCCGACCCCGATGCGGCCGGTCCGGGCACGCGGCGCCTCGCCGAGATCATCCGCGAGCAGGCCGCCCTCGAACGCGCGCGCACTCAGTCATTCCCGCGAAGTCTGTCCCCGAGGGGGTAATCGAGGAGCGGGGATCCAGCAAGTCCTTGAATGACCTCGAGCTGGATTCCCGCTTGCGCGGGAATGACGAGGTTCTTCAGAGGTTCCCTCAGCGAGCTCACGCCACGCGGCAATCTTCGCGCCGGCGAATGGGTTACGATTCACTCGCGCGCGATACCAGCGGCGACTCTGCGGGATCTGCGTGACGGCAGAGGCATTGCGTATCGCACGATCGGGACGGGCGGCCGGGCGCCTGGCGCAAGACACGATCGAGCAAGGGGTGACGCGGATGAGCCGCAGCGAGCATTTGCGCCTGCACGTGCCGGAGCCCAGCGGGCGCCCCGGCCACGCGACCGATTTTTCCTATCTCCACCTGTCGCCCGCCGGTGCGGTGCGGCGTCCGCCGGTGAACACCGCGGCGGCAGCCACCGCCGATCTCGCGCGCAGCCTGGTGCGGGTGCTCGACGACGACGACAAGGCGATCGGGCCGTGGGCGCCGCAGCTCGAGGCCGACGCCCTGCGCCGCGGCCTGCGCGCGATGATGAAAACGCGCATCTTCGACGCTCGCATGCTGCTCGCGCAGCGTCAGAAGAAGATCTCGTTCTACATGCAGTGCCTCGGCGAGGAGGCCATCGCGATCGCCCAGGCGATGGCGCTCGAGCCCGGCGACATGTGCTTCCCGACCTACCGCCAGCAGGGCCTGCTGCTCTCGCGCGACGACATCCCCTTGGTCGAGCTGATGTGCCAGCTGATGTCGAACGAGATCGATCCGATCAAGGGCCGCCAGCTGCCGGTCATGTACTCGTACAAGCGCGCGGGCTTCTTCTCGGTCTCGGGTAATCTCGCGACCCAGTTCGTGCAGGCGGTCGGCTGGGGCATGGCCTCCGCGATCAAGGGCGACACCAAGATCGCGTCCGGCTGGATCGGAGACGGCGCGACCGCCGAGGCCGACTTCCACACCGCGCTCACTTTCGCCCACGTGTACCGGGCGCCGGTGATCCTGAACGTCGTTAACAACCAATGGGCGATCTCGACCTTCCAGGCGATCGCCGGCGGCGAGGGCACGACCTTCGCCGGCCGCGGCGTCGGCTGCGGCATCGCGTCGCTGCGGGTCGACGGCAACGACTTCCTCGCGGTGTACGCGGCGTCGCGGTGGGCGGCGGAGCGCGCCCGCAAGAACCTCGGTCCGACCCTGATCGAATGGGTCACCTACCGGGCCGGCGCGCATTCGACCTCCGACGATCCGAGCAAGTACCGTCCGGCGGACGACTACAGCCGCTTCCCGCTGGGAGACCCGATCGCCCGGCTCAAGCAGCACCTGGTCGCGATCGGCGCCTGGTCCGACGACGAGCACGAACGGGTCGAGAAGGCGCTCGAGGCCGAGATCGGCGCCGCGATGAAGGAGGCCGAGCGCCACGGTACGCTCGCCGACGGCCGGGTGCCGAGCGCGGCGAGCATGTTCGAGGACGTCTACAAGGACATGCCGGAGCACCTGCGCCGGCAGCGCCAGCAGCTCGGAGTCTGAGCATGAGCCACGCGAGCGATGCGCTGCGCAAGACGCCGATGACGATGATCGAGGCGCTGCGCTCGGCGATGGACGTGATGCTCGCGCGCGACGACAACGTGATCGTCTACGGCCAGGACGTCGGCTACTTCGGCGGCGTGTTCCGCTGCACCGAGGGGCTGCAGGCGAAATACGGCAACTCGCGCGTGTTCGACGCGCCGATCTCGGAGGGCGGCATCGTCGGCACCGCGGTCGGCATGGGCGCCTACGGGCTGCGCCCGGTGGTCGAGCTGCAGTTCGCCGACTACATGTACCCGGCGTACGACCAGATCGTCTCCGAAGCCGCGCGGCTGCGCTACCGCTCGGTCGGCGACTTCACCGCGCCGCTCACCATCCGCATGCCCTGCGGCGGCGGCATCTACGGCGGGCAGACGCACAGCCAGAGCCCGGAGGCGCTGTTCACCCACGTCGCGGGGCTGCGCACCGTGATGCCGTCGAATCCGTACGATGCGAAGGGGCTGCTGATCGCCTCCATCGAGAACGACGACCCGGTGATCTTCCTCGAGCCGAAGCGACTCTACAACGGGCCATTCGACGGGCACCACGACAAGCCGCTGGTGCCCTGGTCCAAGCACCCGATGGGCGAGGTACCCGAGGGTTACTACACGGTGCCGCTGGAATCGGCCGCGGTGTACCGCGCCGGAGCGCAGGTGACGGTGCTCGCCTACGGCACCATGGTGTTCGTGTCGGAGGCCGCGGCGCTCGAATCGAGCATCGACGCCGAAATCATCGACCTGCGCAGCCTGTGGCCGCTCGACCTCGACACCATCGTCGCTTCGGTGAAGAAGACCGGGCGCTGCGTGGTCGTGCACGAGGCTACGCGCACCGGCGGCTTCGGCGGCGAGCTGGCGGCGCTGGTGCAGGAGCACTGCTTCTACCACCTCGAGACGCCGATCGAGCGGGTCACCGGCTGGGACACGCCCTACCCGCACGCGCAGGAGTGGGCCTACTTCCCCGGTCCGGCGCGGGTCGCCGCCGCGCTGCGACGCGCGATGGAGGCGTGATGGGCGTTCACGTGATCAAGGTGCCCGACATCGGCGAGGGCATCGCCGAGGTGGAACTCGTCGCCTGGCATGTGCAGCCGGGCGAAGCGGTGGCGGAAGATCAGATGCTAGCCGACGTGATGACCGACAAAGCGACGGTGGAGATTCCGTCGCCGGTCGCGGGCAAGGTGCTCGCCCTGAACGGCGCGGTCGGGCAGACGCTGCCGGTCGGCGGCGAGCTGATCCGCATCGAGGTCGAGGGTGCGGGCAATGTGGGCGACGACGCGGCGACCGCCGCGCCGAAAGCTCCGCCGCCCGCGGCTGCCACGGCTACGCAAACCACGGCAGCGGCACCCGCACCCCCGGTGTCGATACCGCCCTCGCCTGCCGGCGCACCGGCCGCCCCGCGCGAAGGATCGGCCGCCGCGCCGCGCGTGCCAGCGACCGGGGTCCGGCGACGGCTCGGCGAGAAGCCTCTCGCTTCGCCGTCGGTGCGGCGCCGTGCCTGGGATTCGGGGATCGCGCTGCAGTTCGTGCACGGCAGCGGACCCGCCGGGCGCGTCCTTCACGCAGACCTGGACGCCTATGCCGGGGGCGCCGCCGCACCGTCGTTCGGTGCGCGCGGCACGGGCTTAGCGTCACGCGACGACGAGCAGGCGGTTCCGGTGATCGGCCTGCGCCGCAAGATCGCGCAGAAGATGCAGGAGGCCAAGCGCCGCATCCCGCACTTCACCTATGTCGAGGAGATCGACGTCACCGAGCTCGAGGCGCTGCGCCGGGAGCTGAACGAGCGGTGGGGCGAGGAGCGCGGCCGGCTCACGCTGTTGCCGCTGCTCGCGCGCGCGGTGGTCCGCGGGGTGCGCGAGTTTCCGCAGATCAACGCGCGCTTCGACGACGAGGCCGGCGTGGTGACCCGGTACGGGGCGGTCCACATCGGCATCGCGACCCAGACCGCGTCGGGACTGATGGTGCCGGTGCTCCGCCATGCGGAGAGCCTTGACCTCTGGGCGAGCGCCGCCGAGATCGCGCGCGTGGCCGAAGCCGCGCGCAGCGGCCGCGCGACGCGCGACGAGCTCGCCGGCTCGACCATCACCATCACCAGTCTGGGCGCGCTCGGCGGCATCGTCTCGACGCCGGTGATCAACCACCCCGAAGTCGCGATCATCGGTGTGAACCGCATGGTCGAGCGCCCGACGATGCGCGCCGGCGCCGTCGTGCCGCGGCTGCTGATGAACCTGTCGTCGTCGTTCGACCATCGCGTGGTCGACGGCATGGACGCCGCGCGGTTCGTGCAGGCGCTGCGCCGCATGCTCGAATGCCCCGCCACCCTCTTTGTGGAGTAGGTGGAGATGGAATCCCTGTCCACCCAACTCCTGGTGATCGGCGGTGGCCCCGGCGGCTATGTGGCCGCGATCCGGGCCGCGCAGCTCGGGATCGCGACCACGCTGGTCGAAGGCGGGGTGCTCGGCGGCACCTGCCTCAACATCGGCTGCATTCCGTCCAAGGCGTTGATCCACGCGGCGGAGGCTTTCGAGCAGGCGCGGCACCAGGCCGCGGCTTCTCCGCTGGGCATCCGCGTCGCCGCCCCGCAGATCGAGATCGCCCAGACAGTACAGTGGAAAGACGGCATCGTGCGCCGGCTCACCGCCGGCGTCGGCGCGCTGCTCAAGAAGGCCGGGGTGCGGGTCGTGCCCGGCTGGGCCCGGGTGATCGACGGCAAGGCCGTCGAGGTGCAGGGGCCGGCACCGGAGTCCGCCGGAACAGGCGGCGCCGCCGCAACCCCAGGCGCTCGCATCGCCTGCGAGCACCTGCTGCTGGCGACTGGCTCGGTGCCGCAATCTCTGGCGTCGATGCCGTTCGGCGGGCGCGTGATCTCCTCCACCGAGGCGCTGGCGCCGCAACGCCTGCCGGCGCGGCTGGTGGTCGTCGGCGCCGGCTACATCGGGCTCGAGCTCGGCATGGCGTATCGCAAGCTCGGGGTCGAGGTGGCCGTAGTCGAAGCGCTGGAGCGGGTGCTGCCGGTGTACGACGAAGAGCTGACCCGACCGCTGCGCGCGTCGCTGCAGCGCCAGGGCATCGCACTGCATTTGGGCTGCCGCGTGCAAGGCTTGAACGCGGCGGGCGACGCGGTCCGGGTGCAGGACGCGAGCGGCGACGCAGTCGAGCTGCCAGCCGACCAGGTCCTGGTCGCGGTCGGCCGCGCGCCGCGCACGCAGGGCTGGGGACTCGAGCGCCTGATGCTCGACATGCGCGGTGCGACGGTGCGGATCGACGACCGGTGCCGCACCTCGATGCGCAACGTCTGGGCGATCGGCGATCTCACCGGCGAGCCGATGCTCGCGCACCGCGCGATGGCGCAGGGCGAGATGGTGGCCGAGATCATTGCCGGACAGCGGCGCCGCTTCACGCCCGCCGCGATCCCGGCGGTCTGCTTCACCGACCCGGAGATCGTCGTCGTCGGCCGCACGCCGCCAGAAGCGCTGGAGGCGGGCCTGGACTGCATCACCGCGCGGTTCCCCTTCACGGCCAACGGCCGCGCGATGACGCTCGAATCCACCGACGGCTTCGTGCGCGTGGTCGCGCGACGCGATGACCACCTGATCGTCGGCTGGCAGGCCGTCGGCCGCGGCGTGTCGGAGCTGAGCGCCGCGTTCTCGCAGTCGATCGAGATGGGCGCGCGACTCGAGGACGTGGCCGGGACGATCCATGCACATCCGTCCCTCGGCGAAGCGGTGCAGGAGGCGGCGTTTCGCGCTTTGGGGCGCGCGATTCACGTCTGAGCGTGCGATCCGCCACGCGGGGCGCGCGCACGCGCTCGACCGTCAGGATCGTGATCCAAGCCGCTGCAACTCGGGGATGCGTGATCTCGACCAGCTCTGGCCTGCCGGCGCGGGCAGAGCCTCGAGCCACAGCCGGTCGATCGACGACAGGAGATCCGCGTCGATCTTGTCAGCTCGGCTCCAGTAATCGCCTGCCGGCACGATGAAGTTCTGGCGTGCCTCGAGCGCGGCCGCCTCGGCTCGACGACTGTCCACGATGCGCGCGCGCAGTTCGGCGAGGCCCGTCCGGTGCAGCGACGCGAGATCGCCCGACAGAATCGCCGGCGCCATCTGCGGGAACGTGAGGTGACTTCTCGGCAGGCCGGTCAGGTTGATGCACAGGCAGCCCTCCCGCGCGGCCAGGATCGCCAGCCGATTCGCCTTGGCTTCCAGGCTTTGCAGCGTGGGATCCGGACGCAAAGGGTCCGCACGTCCGAAGCCGTAGAAGTGCGACGGCTCGCCGTGCCGGTCGTAGATCATGTCGCAGCCGCAGAACGCGATGATGCCGGGCCGCAGGGTGTCGAGCACCCAGTAGGCGGCGGAGAACACCATCGTGCCACCGGCGTAGACGACGCCGCCGAGGCGGTTGTTCGCGGGAACGTAATCCTCGTGCGTGACGATGCGCTGGCCACGCGCCGGCCGCGGCCGCCTTTCCGGCGGAAAATCCGCTGGATGGACCAGGTGCGTCCAGTCCGGCCGGATCCGCCAGGCGTTGTTGATGGCGACGATGCTCCCGACCTGGCGCGTGTCGACCTCCCGCGCGCGGACGGCTTCCGGCGCGCTACCGATAACGAGGACGACGTTCGTCGCGGGTGGACCCACCGCTTGAGTACTCCGAATGCCTCTCGGACCCCAGGACGCTCGAGCACGAATCGTGCAGTCCCGGTGAGAGGCGCCCAGTTATTCGACACTTCCGAGCCAGAACCTATCCCGTGACCCCACGCGGACGCTACCGTCGTGCACGACGCGCCCGGCCGAAACGTCGTGAAAAGCGCTACCATTCGGCGAAGTTCCGAGTTCGTCCGGGGAAACCCGGGTGAAATCGGAGCCTCGCAGCCGGAGCTCGCCTTGCCGAAAACGGGGTGCTTGCTTTGGACAAAAGGAAGCGAAGCAGTGCGGCCGCGCATGAAGGGTCGGAGACCGGGCACTTCGCGATCGACGCCGAGCGGCGCGTCATCGACTGGGACGAGGCGGCGGCGCGGCTGCTCAGCGTGCCGAGGCACGAAGCGCTCGGCGGATCCTGCGATCGTCTGATCGGCAGCAAGACCGACGTCGGTCGCTCGGCGTGCGGGTTGGCCTGCCCCGCCTGGAAAGCCCTGCGCGCGGGAGGGATCGCGGGCACGTCGCGGATGCTGGTGCGCGCGCCGGATGGGACGTGGCGCCGGCTGGCCTGCGACCTGGTCGCCTTGCCCAATGGCGGCGCGCTCGGCCGACTCCGCAGCGCCGATGATGCCGCGCCCAATCTCGCTCACGACCTCGCCGGGATCGCAGCGCTGACCGCGCGAGTTTCGGGCGAGCCGCTGCAGCAGGGCCTGCGTCATGCGCTCGACTTCCTGCTGCACGCGACCGTCGCTGACGCCGGCGAGGCGTTCCTCGCCGAGCCGCACGGCGAGGGCGTGGTACGCACGTGCCACCACGGGCGTTTTACGCGCGCGTTCGACCAGGTGCTGCGCTTCGATCCCGGCGAGGGACTGCCGGGCCTCGTGCTGTCGCACGGGCAACCGGCCTACACCGATCATCTACCGGAGGATCAGCGGTTCCTCCGCACCTGGGTCAAGCGGGAGGGATTCAGCACCTACGTGTGCACGCCGCTGACGAGCCACCGCGACATGCTCGGCTGCCTCGCGCTCGCCTTCCGGCGCTCCGATGTCGATCTCGAGCGCGTGCTCGATCTGCTGCGCTGGGTAAGCACGCCGATGGGTCTGGTCGTGGAGACGGCACTGGCGCATCTGCGGGAAGTCGCAGCCGTTTTTCTGCACGGCGTGGAGGACGACCCGGAGCGCCGGTTGCCCCAGGCGCTGCGCGCCGTGCTGCAGGAGATGGTGCGCGTGAGCCGCGCCGATGGTGGCGAGGTGTACGTGCCGTGGCAGGGCACTGGCCTGCGCTCGCTGGTGCCGGGCATCGATGCCGTACCGCGCTGTCCCGTGCTGGGCGCGGACGCGATCGAGCGCTGCCCCGCCTTCGCGAGCGGCCGGGCGAGCATCCTGCACGGTCGCCGCGAGTCCTGGCCGCTCGCGTGTCGTGGCGCAACTCACCCGGGCGGCGCCTGGTGCTGCATCCCGATGTCCTGCGATGGCCAATCGCTGGGGGTGATCCGGCTGCTGCATCGCCGCCTGCGATCGTCACCACCCTATGAGAACATCGCTCTCATCGAGGGGCTCGCCTCCCTCGCGGCCGAGAAGGTGCGCGATGTGCGCGATCGGCGCGCGCAGACTCCCCCAGTGGACGTGGCTCTGCACGGCCGGCTGCAACGCGATGTCGCCGTGCCCGAACCCGCGGACGAGGCGGTCCCGCCGCCACTGCGCCCCGGCGACCGCGGGGAACGCCACGGCGAGGCACGTCTGCAGATACGCTGCTTCGGTCCGCTCGAGCTTTCCGTGGACGGTGCGCGGGTTGCCCCAACGGCGATCCGCCGAAAGCGGGTCATGACATTGCTCGGCATCCTGCTCACGCACCACGATCAGCCGCAGTGCAAGGACGCGCTGATCGAGATGTTGTGGCCGGGCGCGAACCCCGATGTCCGCACCAGACAGTTCCACGTCCTGGTGCATGAACTGCGCAAACTGCTCGAGCCGCAGAACCGCGGCGGCGACTGGCTGTACCTGCGCAACCGGGCCGACCGCTACGCGTTCAGCACGCAGTCTTCCTGCTGGATCGACACGCTGGAGTTCAGGGCACTGCTGGAGCTCGGCCGCAAGGCGGAGGCGGCACACGAAGAGCAGGCTGCCATCGGCGCCTACGAAGCTGCGGCCGATCTCTACCGCGGCGATTACATTCAGGACGAGCCCTTTGCCGAATGGTGCTGGCAGACGCGCGAGCAGCTTCGCGAAGGCTGCCTCGGCGCACTCGGCCGCCTCGCGGCGCTCTGGGGAGCGCTGGGGCGCTGGGACAAGAGCGCGCAATGGGCGCGGCGCGCGCTGCTGCTGGATCCGTTGCGCGAGGAGATGCACCGGGCGCTGATGTACGCGCTCTGGGCGTCGGGCCGCCGTGACGAGGCGGCAAGGCAATACAAGGCGTGCGCGCACCTGCTCCGCGAGCGGCTCGACCTGACTCCGTTGCCCGAGACCGAACAGCTGTTCGCGCGCATCCGCGCTACCCCCAGGCCCCTTCCCGGCCGTTGAGGCAGCCGCTGGGCTCCGCCCCGGCGCACTGCCACACCCGCGCACGCCCTGCGGCGGGTAGGGTCACCGCGCGATGATTTTCCGGCCGCATTGGAAGCGGATTGGAAGCGCGCGCCTCTATCGTTCCCCGGGGGTCAGCGCATCGTGCGCCTTCCGCCAGGTCGGCGCCCCGCAAGTTGGCCCGCATGCGATCGGAGGACGGCGGATGACGAACGGGGGCGTGTGGCGACTGCTGCGCATCGCCGCGCTGGCGACGATCGCATGTGCATGGGTCGCGTCGCCGGCGACGGCGAAGGCCGCCGGAGCCGACGCGGAGGCGGGCAAGCAGATCTTCCAGGAGAAATGCACCGCCTGCCACACCATAGGCAAAGGCAATCTCGTGGGCCCCGACTTGAAGGGCGTCACCGCGCTCCGCCCGCGCGAGTGGTTGCAGCAATGGATCGCCGCTCCCGACAGGATGCTGGCCGCCAAGGATCCGGTTGGCATTGCGCTGCTGCACGAGTTTCACGACGTGCCGATGCCCAACCTGGGGCTCAGCGCCGCCGAGGCCAACGCCCTGATCGATTACCTGGCGACTGCAGTGCCGGGCGCCGCGGTGCCGCCTGCGGAGGCTGTCAGCGCCCCGGCACCGGCCACGAGCGCGCCCGCCGCCTCCGGTGACCCCGAGGTCGGCAAGGAGCTCTTTACCGGCGCGGCCCGGTTTCGCAACGGCGGGCCACCGTGCATGGCGTGCCACAGCGTCGGCGGCATCGGGGCGCTGGGCGGCGGTCAGCTGGGACCCGACCTGACCACCGTGGTCACGCGTTTCGGCGGAGCGGCGGCGACCGCCGCTTTCGTAGGCGGCTCGCCCACGCCGACCATGAATGCCGTGTGGCAGCGGACGCCGCTGACGGCCGACGAGCGCGCGAACGTGGTCGCCTTCCTCGCCCAGGCGGCGATCAGCGAGCGGCCGACGCAGGCGATCTGGCGGCTCCTCGGCTTGGCGATCTTGGGACTCGCGATCCTGCTCGTGGCCGCAGGTTGGATATGGCGGCGCCGGCAACCCGATGGGGTGCGCCTCCCGATGCTCGCGCGGCAACGGAACACCGCGCGTGGACAACCGGCGACCGCACCGAGGAGGACCTGATGGGTTGGATACTTGACCTCGCCAAGCCCGAGGCCCGCAAGTGGGAGGAGTTCTACCGCAACCGCTGGCAGCACGACAACATCGTGCGCAGCACGCATGGCGTGAACTGCACCGGCGGCTGCTCCTGGGCGGTGTACGTGAAGGACGGGATCATCACCTGGGAGATGCAGCAGACCGACTACCCGATGCTCGAACCCGGCCTGCCGCCCTACGAGCCGCGCGGTTGCCAGCGCGGCATCTCGGCCTCGTGGTACGTCTACAGCCCGATCCGGGTGAAGTACCCCTACGTGCGCGGGGCCCTCATCGACCTCTGGCGTGAAGCCAGGCGCACGCACACCGATCCGGTGCAGGCGTGGGGCGCGCTGGTCGAGGATCCGCAAAAGCGCTCGCGCTTCCAGCAGGCGCGCGGCAAGGGCGGCTTCCGGCGCGCCAAGTGGGACGAGGTGGCGGAGCTGATCGCCGCCGCCAGCCTGTATACGGCGCGCAAGTGGGGGCCGGATCGGGTATTCGGCTTCTCGCCGATCCCGGCGATGTCGTTCCTCTCGTACGCGGGCGGTTCGCGCTTCCTGCAGCTTTTCGGCGGCGCGAACATGAGCTTCTACGACTGGTACGCCGACCTGCCGAACGCGTTTCCGGAAATCTGGGGCGACCAGACCGACGTGTGCGAAAGCGCGGACTGGTACAACAGCAAGTTCATCGTCTCGATGGGGTCGAACCTGAACATGACCCGCACTCCGGACGTGCACTTCATCGCGGAGGCGCGGCATGAGGGCGCCAAGTTCGTGGTCATCGCGCCGGACTTCAGCCAGGTCGCCAAGTACGCCGACTGGTGGATCCCGATCCAGGCCGGACAGGACACCGCCCTGTGGATGGCGGTCGATCAGGTCATCCTCAAGGAGTTCTACGCCGACCGCGAGGTCCCCTATTTCGTCGATTACCTCAAGCGCTACACCGACTGCCCGTTTCTCGTCGAGCTGATTCCCGACGGGAAAGGGTACCGCACCGGTCAGCTGCTGCGCGCCAATCGCCTGGCACGTTACAAGGGGATCGACAACGGCGACTGGAAGATGCTGATGCTCGACGCCAGGAGCGGCGAGCCGCGCATGCCCAAGGGACAGGTGGGTTTTCGCTGGGGTCCCGAGAAGGGCAAATGGAACCTCTCCCTGGAGGACGGGCTGGACTCGAGCCCGATCGATCCGGTCCTGAGCTTCATCGACCGGTCCGACGCTGTGGTCCAGGTGGCGCTGGACGATTTCGCCGGCAACGCGACCATCATGCGCGGCGTGCCGGCGCGGCGCGTCGCAACGAGTTCCGGCGAAGTAGTGGTGACCACGGGCTTCGATCTGTTGATGGCGCAATTCGGCGTCGGCCGCGGGCTCGAGGGCGCCTACCCGTCGAGCTACGACGAAGATGCGCCCTACACGCCCGCCTGGCAGGAACGCCACACGGGGATCGGGCGCGATACGGTGATCCGGCTCGCGCGCGAGTTCGCTGCCAACGCCGAGGCCACCCAGGGCCGCTCGATGATCATCGTCGGGGCGAGCGTCAATCACTGGTACTACAACAACCTCGCCTACCGCGCGCCCATCACCGCGCTGATCCTGTGCGGCTGCTGCGGGAAGAACGGCGGCGGGATGAACCACTACGTGGGGCAGGAAAAACTCGCACCGGTCGCGCCCTGGAACACGCTCGCCTTCGCGCTCGATTGGCTCAAGCCGCCGCGGCGGGTGCAGTCGCCGGTGTGGCACTACGCCAACAGCGACCAATGGCGCTACGAGGCGGAATTCACCGAGTACGGCATCACGCCGGAAAAGGCGCGCTGGGCGAGGGGCCACGCCCTCGACCTGGAAGCGAAGTCGGTACGCCTGGGCTGGATGCCTTACGCCCCGCACTTCAATCGCAATCCGCTCGACATCGTGCGCGAGGCCGAGCGTGCCGGCGCGAAGAGCGAGCGCGAGATCATCGGGCGCGTCGTCGAGCAGATCGGCAAGAAAGAGCTGCGCTTCGCGGTGGAGGATCCCGACGCCCCGGAGAACTGGCCGCGCGTGTGGTTCATCTGGCGCGGCAACGCCATCCAGTCGAGCGCCAAGGGGCACGAGTTCTTCCTGCGCCACTACCTGGGCACCCACGACAATGCCATCGCCGCCGAACGCGCCAAGGACAAGATGCGCACAGTGCAGTTCCGCGAACCGGCGCCGCGCGGCAAGATGGATCTCGTGGTCGACATCAACTTCCGCATGGACTCGTCGGCGCTCTACTCGGACATCGTGCTGCCGGCGGCCTTCTGGTACGAGAAGAACGACCTCAACACCACCGATCTGCACTCCTTCGTCCATCCGCTCGGGCAGGCGGTGCCGCCGGTGTGGGAATCCAAGCCGGACTGGGAGATCTTCAAGCTCCTCGCGCGCAAGGTGAGCGAGCTGGCGCCGCTCGTCTTTCCCGAGCCGGTGCGCGACCTGGTCGCCACGCCGCTCGCGCACGACACGCCTGACGAACTGGCGCAGCCACAGATCCGCGACTGGGCCGAGGGCGAGTGCGAGCCGGTTCCCGGCAAGACCCTGCCGCACCTGCGGGTGGTCGAGCGCGACTACGCGAATCTGTACCACCGCTTCATCTCGTTCGGACCGCTGGCGCGCGCGGACGGCATCTCCGGGAACGGCGTGCACATCCCGATCGAGGCGCAATACGACCGGATGCTCGCGAATCCGGTCGGCGGCTCGCCCGATCCCCGGCACATGCGCTGCGTCGAGTGGGACGGCAAGCGCTATCCGAGCGTCGAGGACGCGCTCGATGCGGCCAACCTGCTGCTCGCGCTCGCGCCCGAGACCAACGGCGAGGTCGCCTGGCAGGCGTTCCGTCACGAGGAGGAACGCGTTGGGCTGCCACTAGCCGACCTCGCCGAGAAGGTGCGCGGGGTCACCATGAGTTTCGGCGACCTGACGCGCCAGCCGCGGCGGCTCCTCATCAGCCCGTGCTGGACCGGGATGGTCAACGACGGCCGCGCCTACGCCGCCTGGTGCATGAACGTCGAGCGCCTGGTGCCGTGGCGCACGCTCACCGGCCGCCAGTCGCTGTACCTCGACCATCCCTGGTACATCGATTTCGGCGAGCACCTGCCCACCTACAAGCCGAAGCTCGTGCCGCGCAAGACCGGCGACATCGTGAAGAGCCGGGTCGACGACCGCTGCCTGGTGTTGAACTACATCACCCCGCACGGGAAGTGGAACATCCACTCCACCTACAAGGACAACCACCGCATGCTGCTCTTGTCGCGCGGCATGGATCCGGTGTGGATCAACGACCAGGACGCTGCGCGGGCGGGCATCGAGGACAACGACTGGGTCGAGGTCTACAACGACAACGGCGTGGTGGTGAGCCGCGCCAACGTGAGCCGCCGGGTGCAGCCAGGCACCTGCCTCTATTACCACGCGGTCGAGCGCACGGTGTACATCCCGAAGTCGCAGGAGCGCGGCGGGCGGCGCGCCGGCGGGCACAACAGCTTGACGCGCACCCGCATCAACCCGGTCTACCTGGCGGGCGGCTACGCCCAGTTCACCTACGCCTTCAACTACTGGGGCCCGACCGGGATCATGACGCGCGACACCTATTGCGTCGTGCGCAAGATGGAGAAGCTCGAGTGGTAACCGGCGCCGCGGCTCGATCGCAGAAACGCGCGGCGCCGCAACTCGGCGCCGGCAAGCGGGTGACGCTCGACTGCGCGCTGCGCACCGACGGCGGTATCCGGCCGGATCTCAAGAACAAGGCGGGCTAGACGATGAAAATCCAATCCCAAGTCTCGATGGTCTTCCACCTGGACAAGTGCATCGGCTGCCACACCTGCACCGTCGCCTGCAAGAACATCTGGACCGACCGCAAGGGCGCCGAGTACATGTACTGGAACAACGTGGAGACCAAGCCGGGCACGGGCTACCCGACACGCTGGGAGGACCAGGGCAAGTACCGTGGCGGCTGGGTGCTCGGCGGAAAAAAAGGAAGGCTGCGGCTGCGGCTCCAGGGTAAATGGGGAACGCTGGGCAACATCTTCTACAACCCCTACCTGCCCACGCTCGACGACTACTTCGAGCCCTGGACCTACGACTACCAGAACCTGTTCGACGCCCCCGAGGGCGACGACCAGCCCACCGCGCGCGCCATCTCGATGGTCACCGGCAGGTACATGGACACCATCGAGGCGGGACCGAACTGGGACGACGACCTCGGCGGCTCGCAGGTCTACGCGAACAACGATCCGAACCTCGACCACGCGACCGAGGAGGAGCGGCGCCTGATGGAGGAGATCGGCCGGGTCGTCTTCTTCTACCTGCCGCGGATCTGCAACCACTGCCTGAACCCGGGCTGCGTGGCGGCATGCCCCGCGGGCGCGATCTACAAGCGCGGCGAGGACGGCATCGTGCTCGTCAGCCAGGAACGATGCCGCGCCTGGCGCATGTGCATCTCGGGCTGCCCCTACAAGAAGACCTACTTCAACTGGTCCACCGGCAAGGCCGAGAAATGCATCCTGTGCTATCCGCGTCTCGAAAGCGGGCAGCCGCCCGCCTGCTTCCACTCCTGCGTCGGGCGCATCCGCTATGTCGGATTGGTGCTCTACGATGCCGATCGCATCGAGGCGGCGGCGTCGGCGCCGCAGGCCGAGCTGGTGCAGGCGCAGCGCGACGCGATCCTGGATCCCTTCGATCCGAAAGTGATCGCCGCCGCGCAGGCAGCCGGAATTCCCGACGCGAAGATCGACGCCGCGCAAAAGTCGCCGGTCTACAAGTTCGTCAAGCGCTGGCATCTCGCGCTGCCGCTCCACCCGGAGTTCCGCACCCTGCCGATGCTCTTCTACGTGCCGCCCATGGGGCCGGTGCTCGCCAAGATGGACAACGGAAAGTACGACACCATGGATGCCAAAGCCGAGGGGCTCGCGCCGATGTTGAGCGCGCTGGAAAAATCACGCGTGCCGCTGCGCTACATGGCGAGCCTCTTCTCGGCAGGCAACGAAGAAATCATCCGCAAGGTCTATCGGAAGCTGGTCGCGGTGCGCGTGTACATGCGCGCCCAGCGGGTCAAGGACATCCCCGAGGCCGAGGTGCAGAAGGCCCTCGCGGAAGGCGGGACCGACGCGCGCGAAGTGGAGGCGATTTTCCGGCTCACCTCGCTGCCCACGTTCGAAGAGCGGTTCGTGGTCCCCGCCATGGAACGCGAGACGGCGGTCGAGGCGCTCTTTCCGCCGCTCGATCCGATCGCGCGCAACTACCCGACCCACAAGGGCGAGGTCGGGATCGGCTTTCACCACGATCCTCAGCGCGGAATGTAGCCATGCGGCGTCACTCGCGGCACGAACGAATCCTGGGGCTGTTCGCCGATCTCCTCGACTACCCCGCGCCGGGGCTGGCGCGCAAGGCGGCCGAATGCGAGGCACTCGTCGGCACGGCTGCGCCCGTGGCGGCCGCCTTCCTGCACGGCTTTCGCAGCTTCGCTGAAGAGACGCCGGTGGGCAAGCTCGAGGAGATCTACAGCGGCTTCTTCGACCTGAACCCGATCTGCCACCCCTACGTGGGCTATCAGCTATTCGGCGAGAACTACAAGCGCAGCAGCTTTCTGCTCGGGCTCAAGGCGCGCTACCTCGCCGAGGCATTCCAGGCGAGCGCGAACGAGATCCCCGACCGCTTGTCGACCGTTCTGCGCTTCGTCGCCCAGAGCCGGGCTGGCGCGAGCACCGACGAGCTGGTGCGCGAGGGGCTGATCCCGGCCCTGGAACGGATGACGACGAAGCCGGAGTCCAGCGACCACGACCACCACCCCGAGTTCGACGGCGACACCGGCGTCGAGCGCAAACAGCTCGACGGGCACGGCCACGGGGAGGTGCTGGGCGGCGGCTTTCTGCTGCAGGCGAGCGAGCATGACGACCATCCCGGCAGCGGGGAGGAACGCCCCCATCCGTACCATCAGGCGCTCGAGGCGCTGCGCGTGGTGCTGCACGAAACCTGGCAGGCATGAGGGGGTACGACCATGAGCGACATCGTCCTGTTCGCGGCGTTTCCGTACGTGGCGGTCGTGCTGGCGATCGGGGGCGGCTTCTACCGCTTCCGCCATGACCGCTTCTCCTACTCGAGCCTCTCCTCCGAGCTGCTGGAGAAGCGGCGCCTCTTCTGGGGGTCGGTGCCGTGGCACTACGGCATCACCATCGTCCTGCTGGCGCACCTGGTGGCGTTCCTCGTCCCCGGGGTCTGGTCGCGCGTCATCGCCGCGCCGGCGACGCTCTACACCCTCGAGGTGATAGGCTTCGCGTTCGCGCTGGCCGCGCTGATGGGGCTGTGCGTGCTCATCGCGCGCCGCCTCACTCAGCAGCGCATCCGCTCCGTGACCACGATCATGGACTGGGTGCTGCTCGCGGTCCTGCTGCTGCAGGTGGCGCTCGGCTTCTGGGTCTCGCTCGTCTATCGCTGGGGCGCCGACTGGTACGTCCACACGGCCGTCCCCTGGCTCATCTCGCTGGCGAGCCTCAATCCCCAGACCCAGTATGTCTCGTCCCTGCCCTGGCTGGTGAAGCTGCACATGCTGAACGGCTTCGTGGTGATCGCCCTGTTCGCGTTCTCGCGGCTGGCGCACCTGGTGGCGCTCCCGTTCTGGTACTTGTGGCGGCCGTATCAGCTCGTAATCAGAAACCGATAGAGGCGAACCGGACGCCTTGTTCCGCAAGACCGCGTCCTCGCCGCTCCTGATCCGCCTCGATCGTCCGTAGCGGACGCTCCGTCGCCGGCCGCACGCCCCGCCCGCCGGCGGGTTCGGTGACTCCTGCGCCGAGCTGTTGAACCGGTCGATCGGCTCTACAATCCGCAACGCCGGCGTGCGACGGCCGGCCGCGACGCGACATCCGGTTCCCCGAGGAGAAAGAGGCATGAGCAAGGTCATCATCAGCTGCGCCATCACCGGTGCGATCCACACGCCGACCATGTCGCCGCATCTGCCCTGGACGCCTGACCAGATCGCGGAGCAGGCGGTGGGCGCCGCCCGCGCGGGGGCGGCGATCCTGCATCTGCACGCGCGCAACCCGCAGAATGGCTCGCCCGCCGGCGACTCCGGGACCTACCGGCTCTTCGTGCCGCGCATCAAGGAGCAGTGCGACGCCGTCGTGAACATCACCACGGGCGGCGGGCTCGGCATGTCCGTGGACCAGCGGATCGCGGCGGGCATGGATCTCAAACCCGAGATGTGCTCGCTCAACATGGGCTCGATGAACTTCGGCATCTTCCCCATGGCCGCGAAGTTCAAGGAGTGGCGGTTCGAGTGGGAGAAGGGTTATCTCGCGGGGACCGACGATTTCATCTTCCGCAACACCTTCCGCGACATCGAGCAGATCGTGCAGAAGCTCGGTGCGGACGGCACGCGCTTCGAGTTCGAATGCTACGACGTCGGGCATCTCTACAACCTCGCGCACTTCGTCGATCGGGGCGTGGTCAAGCCGCCGCTCTTCGTCCAGACCATCTTCGGCATCCTCGGCGGCATCGGCGTCGATCCGGACAACCTGCTGTTCATGCGGCGCACGGCCGACCGGCTCTTCGGCAGCGACTACGTCTGGTCGATCCTCGGCGCCGGGCGCCACCAGATGAGCCTCGTGACGATGGGCGCGATTCTCGGCGGCAACGTCCGGGTCGGGCTGGAGGACAGCCTGTACGCCGGCAAGGGCAAGCTCGCCTCCTCCAACGCGGAGCAGGTGAGCAAGATCCGCACGATTCTCGAGAACCTGTCGCTCGAGATCGCCACGCCCGCGGAGGCCCGCAAGATGCTCGGGCTGAAGGGGCGGGAGAACGTGGGGTTCTGAGCATGGCCAACCCTTTGCGCGGTTTCCGGGTGGACCGGACGGCGATCCGCTACGTCGGCCGCGACCTGCAGCGGCCGGAGTGCATCCTCGCCGAACCGGACGGCACGCTCTGGTCGGCCGATGCGCGTGGCGGCGTGATGCGCATCGCCCCCGACGGCACCCAGACGTTCGTGGGGCAGCGGGGCGATGACAGGTTCGTGCGCGCCACGGATGCCCACGAGCGCTTCATGAAGGGCACGCTGCCCAACGGGCTCGCGTTCGCGCGCAACGGCGACTTCCTGATCGCCAATTTCGGCACCGACGCGCTCGAGGTGATGGACCGCGAAGGCCGCAGCCGCGTGCTGTATGACAGCATCGACGGCAAGCCGATCGGCAAGGTGAACTTCGTGCTGCGCGACTCGCACGACCGGCTCTGGCTGACCGTCTCGACGCGGGTCAATCCCTGGGTGGATGCGATGCGCCCTGGCCTCGCGGACGGCTTCGTGGCGCTCGCCGACCAGCGCGGGCTGCGCGTAGTGGCCGACGGCTTCGCCTTCACCAACGAGGTGAGGCTGGACGCACGCGAGGCGTGGCTCTACGTCGCCGAGACCACCGGCAAGCAGGTGAGCCGGCTGCGGGTCGGGCCTGGCGGAGAACTATCGGGGCGCGAGGTGTACGGTCCGTCGAGCCTGGGCACAGGCTTTCCGGACGGAATCGCGTTCGATGCACACGGCAATCTGTGGTGCACGATGGTCATGTCGGACCGGCTGATCGCCATCGCGCCGGAGGGTGACGTCCTCGAGCTGCTCGATGACGGCGACCCCGCCGCGACGGCGGAACTGGAGCGGCACTTCGCCGCCGGCACGGTCACCACGGACATCATGATGCGCGCCAGGGGAAGCATCGCGCCCTGGATGGCGAGCGTCACATTCGGCAGCGCAGACCTCGCGACGGTCTATCTCGGCAGCCTGGTCGGCAACCGGATCCCGTATTTCCGGTCGCCCGTACCGGGCCTGCCGATGGTGCACTGGAGACCCCAAGGATAGCTGCACAACCCTCGGATACTCCGGCTACTTCGGGGTCAGCCTGAAGAGGCCGCCGGGATTGGCGTCCTGCAGGAGCCAGACGGCGCCGTCGGGCGCGACCGCGACGTCCCGGATGCGGAAGCCCAGATTCCATCGCTCGGCTTGCGTGGCGCCGCCCTTGCCGTCGAAGGTGAGCCTGATGAGCGCGTGCGAGGCGAGACCGCATGCGAGCGCCGACCCGTTCCAGCCGGGGAACATCGCCCCTCTGTAGAACGCGAGGTTGCCCGGTGCGATGACCGGATCCCAGTAGATGACCGGCTGGACCAGATCGGGCCGCGTGTCGGGCTTGGGAATCGGCACGCCGTCATAGTTCCGGCCGTACGAGACGAGCGGCCAACCGTAGTTCTTGCCGGGCTCGATCAGGTTGAGCTCGTCGCCGCCCCTTGGGCCGTGCCCGAGTTCCCACAGTCGCCCATCGGGAGCGAAGGCGAGGCCGTAGGGCGTCCGAAAGCCGGTCGCCCACGTCTCCGCCGGTGCCAGGTTCGGTCCGGGGAACCTGTAGGTGCTCACGACGGGCGCGAACTTGGCCGCTTCGGTGTCTGCCGGGGGATCGATCAGCGAGACGGTGGGCGCGCCGACCTTGCCCGCACCCGGATTGCCCGGCGCCGGCTTCCCGTCGAGCGTCAGACGCAGAATCTTGCCGAGCGTCTGGTCGGGATCCTGCGCGGGCGTCATGCGCTGGCGGTCGCCGACCGCGAGGAACAGGTAGCGCCCGTCCGGCGAGAAGGCGACGGCGCCGCCGAACTGCCCGCCGCGTCCCTTCGGCATCTGGCGCCAGATCACCTCGAGGCGGTCCAGGCTCGCGCCATCCTTGCGGATCGACAGGACCGCACGCGCAAGCGCGAGGCTCGACCCGCCATCGCCGGGTTCCGAATAGGTCAGGTAGACGCCGTGGTCCTGCGAATAGTCTGGCGACAGGAAGACGCCGAGCATCCCGCCCTGGCCCTGCGCCCGGACCGCCGGCACGTTCGCCACCGGCAGCCGCGCACCGTCCTCGCCCACGAGCCAGAGCGGACCGACCTTTTCGGTGATGAGCATCCGGCCGTCCGACAGAAACGCGATCCGCCACGGGAGGTTGAAGCTCGCGACCTGCGTAACGGTGAACGGCTGGGTGGGCTCGGCCGGCTTCGTGCCGGCATTGACCTGCGCCTGCGCGGCGGCAGCCGCGAGGAGCGCTGGCATGACGATCGCGAACTTGAGCATGAAAAGAGATTAATTCATCGGGCCGGGTACAGTCCATGACAGTGTGCACCAAGAGGGTACGGCGAAAGACGCTTTGCGCCCGATTGAATTAGCGGGCAAAATGCGATGACGACTGCGGTTCATGACCGCGTGGGCAGCGCCGGGCCGGACCAACGGCGCGGTGGCGGCTCCCGGCCTACAATCGCGGTTCCAGCCAAGCAATACGGCGCGGCGCCGGGGCGGCGCGAAGCGTCGAGACCGTTCACTTCTTCAACTCGATCAGAGAGGGGACCCATGGAGCGCAGATCGTTTCTGAAAAAAGCAGCCGTGGGCGGACTGGCCGCGGGCACCGTCGCCGCACCGGCCATCGTACGTGCGCAGCCGAAGATCCAGTGGCGCATGGCGGCGAGCTGGCCGAAGAGCCTCGCTACGCTCTACGGCACCGCGGAGTTGATCGCGCAGCGCGTCGGCGAGATCACCGACGGCAAGTTCGAGATCCGCGCGTTCGCTGCCGGCGAGATCGTTCCGGCGCTGGCGGTGCTCGACGCGGTGCAGGCGGGAACGGTGGAGCTCGGGCACACCGCGTCGTATTACTACGTCGGCAAGGATCCCGCATTCGCGCTCGGCTGCGCGATTCCGTTCGGCATGACGACCCGGCAGATGAACGCCTGGTGGTACTTCGGCGGCGGCCGCGAGGCGATGGCGCCGCTCTACAAGGACTACGGCTGCGTCGCGTTCCCCGCCGGGAACACCGGCACCCAGATGGGCGGCTGGTACCGCAAGGAGATCAAGACCGTCGCCGACCTGAAGGGTCTCAAGTTCCGCATCGCCGGCATCGCGGGGCTCGGGCTGAGCAAGCTCGGCGTCATTCCGCAGGTGCTCGGCGGGCCGGACATCTATCCGGCACTCGAGAAGGGCACGATCGATGCGGCCGAGTGGGTCGGCCCCTACGACGACGAGAAGCTCGGCTTCCAGAAAGTCGCAAAGTACTACTACTACCCGGCATGGTGGGAAGGCGGCCCCATGATCGTGACGCTCGCGAACGAGAAGAAATTCGCCGAGCTGCCCAAGGATTACCAGGCCGCGCTGCGGACAGCGTGCGGCCAGGCGAACGCCTGGATGATGGCGAAGTACGACGCGGAGAACCCCCCCGCGCTGCGCCGGCTCCTCGCGAGCGGCGTGCAGCTGCGGCCGTTCTCGAGGGAAATCATGGAGGCGTCCGAGAAGGCGATGTACGAGGTCTATGAGGAACTCGGCGCGAAGAGCCCGCACTGGAAGCGCATCTACCCGGAATACATGAAGTTCCGGAACGAGGAGTTCATGTGGTTCCGCGTCGCCGAGGCGGCCTACGCGAACTACGCCTTCTTCTCGAAGGTCAGCCCCAAGCTCTGAGACGCCAAGGCGGCTGCCGGGAAGTCGGCCGCTTGCCGCCGCAGAAGAACCCCGCCCTCGCGGCGGGGTTTTTCATTTCTCCCCTCCTCGCTTCCCGGGTTCGCCGGCCGATTGGCCGCTGTTCGGCCTCTCACCCGCACCCTCGGTCACCCCGGGTTCCTCGGGAATGCCGCTGCCGGGCGTGCCCTGGTCGATCTGCTGCTGCTCGTAGTCCGGCACCGGTATCTCGATCTTCAACTTAGAAGGATCGATCGTGGCGCGCTGGAGGTTGCCGGTCACGAGCTGCGGGAAGAGAATGACCACGCCGACCATGATCACCTGGATCACCACGAAGGGCACCGCGCCCCAGTAGATCTGCCCGGTGGTGACGGGTGCGATGCGCTTGCCCGAGATCTTGTCCGTGTACTCGCGTGCCGGCGCGACGCTGCGCAGGTAGAAGAGCGCGTAGCCGAACGGCGGGTGCATGAACGAGGTCTGCATGTTCACGCCGAGGAGCACGCCGAACCAGATGAGATCGATGCCGAGCTTCTCCGCGACCGGCGCGAGCAGCGGCACGATGATGAACGCGAGCTCGAAGAAGTCGAGGAAGAACGCGAGCACGAACGTGAGGAGATTGACGACGATCAGGAAACCGAGCTCCCCGCCGGGCATGCTGGTGAGCAGGTGCTCGATCCACAGGTCGCCGTTCACGCCGCGGAAGGTGAGGCTGAAGACCGTCGCGCCGACCAGGATGAAGATCACGAAGGAGGTGAGCTTCGCCGTCGAGTTCATCGCCTGGCGGAGCAGCGACCAGCTGAGGCGCCGGTTGATGAGCGCGAGGACGAGCGCACCGGTCGCGCCCATGGCGCCGCCTTCGGTCGGCGTCGCGACGCCGAGGAAGATCGTGCCGAGCACGAGAAAGATGAGCGCGAGCGGCGGAATGAGGACGAAGACCACGCGGCCGAGCAGTTTCCAGCCGCGCAGCGGACGCGCCTCGGGCGGCAGCGCGGGCGCCGACGGCGGCCGGATCAAAGTCACGCCGACGACGTAGAGCGCGTAGAGCGCGGTGAGGATGAGACCCGGGAAGATCGCCCCGGCGTACATGTCCCCCACCGAACGCCCGAGCTGGTCGGCGAGCACGATGAGCACCAGGCTCGGCGGGATGATCTGCGCGAGCGTCCCCGAGGCGGCGATCACGCCGGATGCGAGCCGCCGATCGTAGCCATAGCGCAGCATGATGGGCAGCGAGATCAGGCCCATCGAGATCACCGAGGCCGCCACGACGCCGGTGGTGGCGGCGAGGAGCGCGCCGACGAAGATCACCGCGTAGGCGAGGCCGCCGCGCACCGGCCCGAACAGCTGGCCGATCGTGTCGAGCAGGTCCTCCGCCATGCCGCTTCGCTCGAGGATGAGGCCCATGAAGGTGAAGAACGGCACCGCGAGCAGCGTCTCGTTCGCCATGATGCCGAAGATGCGCTCGGGCAGCGCCCGGAAGAGCGCCTCGTTCAGGAGGCCGAGCTCGATGCCGATGAGGCCGAACGAAAGGCCGAGCGCGCCGAGCGCGAACGCCACGGGAAAGCCGAGCAGCAGGAACACTACCAGGCCAGCGAACATGAGCGGCGCGATGTTGGCAACGACGAATTGCGTCATTCCGCCGCCTTCTCGCCGACCTGGATCTGCTCGAGGGCGGCGTCCTCGTGCTTTTCCGCCGGGTCGGGAACGAGCCCTCTGAGATAGGCGATGCGCTTGATGAGCTCGGACAGCCCCTGCGCCGAGAGCAGGAAGAAGCCCACCGGGACGAGCAGCCGCGCCGGCCAGCGGACGAGTCCGCCGGCGTTGCCCGAAATCTCGCCGGTCGTCCAGGCGTTCATGAAGATCGGCCAGGAGAGCCACATGATGAACACCGACATCGGCAGCAGGAAGAAGAGGAGTCCGAAGACGTCGATCCAGATCTGCGTGCGACGGGAGAGCCGGCCGGAGACCACATCGATGCGGATGTGCTCGTTGTGCAACAGGGTGTAGCCCGAGCAGAGCAGGAACACCGCGGAGAAGAGGTACCACTGCAGCTCGAGCCAGGCGTTCGAGGCCATGCTGAGGGCATAGCGCGAGGTCGCGTTTGCCGCGCTCACGAGCACCATGACGAGCACGCCCCAGTAGACGAGCCGCCCGATGCGCTCGTTGACGAAGTCGATCGCGCGCGCGAGCGCGAGTAACGGCTTCATTACCGAATACCCAACGTTAGGAATTTCCCGGCGGCGCCTCCCCAGCGCCGCGGGCCATGAGGGATGCCCGGGATTCTCCCTGATAACGGCGCGGCAGGCAAAGAAATCCGCGACCGCCGCCTCGCAGCCGTCGCCTGCGCGCCTACCCTACTCGTCCTCGAGGACGAGGATAGCGGCGCCACGCGGAAGACCGCGATCCGGCCGCTCGCCTTCGGCGTGGCCCGTTCCCATCTCCCTCACTTCACCGCCCCCGTCGTCATGCCGGAGATGAACCAGTCGAGCGAGAGCGCGTAGAGGATGACGACCGGCACCGAGCCGACGACGGCCGAGGCCATGAGCGGTCCCCAGAAGTAGACATCGCCGCGCACCATGTCCACGGTGATGCCGACGGGCAGCGTGCGGTTCACCGTGGAGGAGATGAAGGTCAGCGCGTAGACGTACTCCTGGAACGAGAGCGTGAAGGCGAAGATCGCCGCCGTGAGGATGCCGGACATCACCACCGGGATCACCACCATCCGCAGGGTCTGCAGCCGCGTGGCGCCGTCGAGCAGCGCGCGCTCCTCGAGCTCCTTCGGCACGGCGCGGAAGAAGCCCATGAGGAGCCACGTGCAGAACGGCACCGTGAACGTGGGGTACGAGAGGATCAGCGACCAGATCGTGTTGTCGACGCGCAGCGCGCCCACGAACTGCGAGAACGGGATGAAGAGGATGGTGGGCGGGATGAGGTACGTGAGGAAGATCGCGATGCCGATGCCGCGATTGCCGGGGAACTCGAGCCGCGCCAAGCCGTAGGCGGCGGGCACGGCGAGCACGAGCGTGATCAGCACCACGGCGGCGCCGGTGACGAGGCTCACCTGCATCCACCGCGCAAACGGTGTGGTGGCGAGGTAGCGGTAGTGCGTCAGCGTCGGGTTCGGCACGTGGATGACGCCGATGACCTCGTTGGGATGGGCCACCTGGCCGGTCGGCACGCGGATCTCGGCGAGCGTGCCATCCACCGGACTCAGGACCTTCTGGTCGCCGATCCAGGCGATGGCGGGCGGGTTCACTGCGCTGTCGCTGCGGGTCGTCGCGGCGCCAGTCCGGATTTCCCACCGGATGGGTCCCGCGGTGAGCGAGGCAGGGACGATGATGTCCTTGTGATAAGGCTGCCCGGTGGCGCCGTCGACGCGCGAGAACCAGAACGGGTTGCTCCGGAGGTCGTAGAGGTTGGCGTCCGCCTTCAGCGACGTGATCAGCATCCAGTAGAACGGGAAGAGCGCGAAAGCGAGGAACGGCGCCAGCCCGACGTAGGAGGCGAGGAGGAACCGCAAGCGCCGCCAGCGCACGCCCCAGGCGCTGCCCGTCACATCGCCTCCCGGCGCAGGAAGCGCAGCATGAAGAAGACCATGACCGCCATGATCGGGAACATGAAGAGCGACACCGCGGCGCCCTTGCCGAGGTAGCCCGCGTTCACGCCGAGCTGGTAGGCGTAGGTCGAGAGCACCTGCGTCTGGTCGTACGGCCCGCCCTTGGTGATGATCCAGATCGTGTTGAAATCGGTGAAGCTGAAGATCACCGAGAAGAGCAGCGACACGAGCAGGATCGGACGCACCATGGGCGAGATGATGTGCACGAAGCGCTGTATCGCGTTGGCGCCGTCCAGGCGCGCGCGCTCCAGGATCTCGTCGGGGATCGCGGTGAGGCCGGCGAGAATCACGATGGCGGTGAACGGAAAGCCGCGCCAGACGTTCACGAGGATCACGGAGAACATCGCCCAGTCCTTGTCGCCCCGGAAGTTGATGATGTCCGCCGGCGCGAGCAGCCCCCAGTGCACCAGGCACCAGTTGATCACGCTGTAGGTGGAGTCGAGGATCCAGAGCCACGCCTGCGCGCTGATGGCGATGGGGATGACCCACGGGATGACCACCAGCCCGCGCAGCAGGCGGCGGCCGCCGAACTTGCGGTTGAGGATCAGCGCGCACGGCACGCCGATCAGGAGCTTGATGATCTCGGTGCCGAAGGTGTACTTGAACGTGTTCTTCACGGCGAGCACGAAGTTCGGGTCCTGCAGCACGCCGGTGCCGTTCGTCTTCACCTGCGTGGCCGCCTTCGTCAGCACCTCGTCCTTCAGGGCTGCGTTCACGGCCTGGCGGGAGTCGAACTGCCCGAGCGACACCGGCTCGTCCTTCGCGTGCGCGACGACCGTCCACGCGCCGCCGCTTCGCCGCACCTGCCAGTCGAAGTCGTTCAGGATGGTGTCGGCGAGGAACGAGGCGTCCTTCTCGTCCGGCAGCTCGAGGAGCGGGATCGTGCGCTCGCCGATCTGGAGCGCGGCGCGCGTGCGCCCGTCGCGGCCGGGCTCGATCAACACCTTCCCCTGCCCGCGTGCATCCACCAGCGCCCGCGCGGCCGCCTCGTCGGGCAGCGAGGCGAGCACGAAATCGTCCGCCAGCCCCACGTAGCTCGTGATCTTCGAATAGTTGTCGAAGCCCGCGTAGTGCCACTCCCGGTTGCCGGCCTCCGCGTCGGAGAGGCTCAGGTAGATCGACATCAGGAAGGGGTACGCGATGAAGACGGCGAGGTAGATCACCGCCGGGACCACGAGCACGTAGCCGAGCGAGCGCTCGTTCTCGAGCAGGCGGCCGCGACGCGCGGCAGGCGGCGCCGCGCTGGCGGCTAGATCGCGCATTCGTTCTCGCCGTCGAACACGAACGCCCGTTCCATCCGGAACCAGGCGTCGACCTGGTCGAGCCGCTTCACGCCGGCGTAGTGCTCGGACTGCACCTGGAAGACGCCGGCGCCGCACCGCGCGGTGACGATCGCATCGTGGCCGAGCGGCTCGACTTCGTCCACCACTGCCGGGACGCGGACCGCGCCCGGCCGGGCGCCCTCGCCCAGCACGATGTGCTCGGGCCGGATGCCGAAGACGACCGGGCGGCCCGCCTGCGCCGCCAGTTCGGGCCGGGGCAGCGGCAGGCGGAGCTCACCGCCGAGCTCCACCGCAGCGCCCCCATCGGCGGCGACGAGGCGCGCCTCGAAGAAGTTCATGGGCGGGCTCCCGATGAAGCCCGCCACGAAGCGCGTCGCCGGCCGCTCGTAGAGCTCGAGCGGCGTCCCCACCTGGCAGATGACGCCGTGGTTCATCAGCACGATGCGGTCGCCCATCGTCATCGCTTCCACCTGGTCGTGGGTGACGTAGATCATGGTCGACTTGAACGAGTGGTGCAGGCGCTTGAGCTCGGTGCGCATGTGCACGCGCAGCTTGGCGTCGAGATTCGAGAGCGGCTCGTCGAAGAGCAACACGCCGGCCTGTCGGCAGAGCGCGGCGCCGACGGCGACGCGCTGGCGCTGACCGCCGGAGAGCTGCCGGGGCTTGCGCTGGAGGTGCTCGCCGAGGCCCAGGATCTTGGCCACATCCTGCACGCGGCGGTCGATCTCCGCCTTCGGCACGCCGCGCAGGCGCAGCGAGAACGAAAGGTTCTTCTCCACCGTCATGTGCGGGTAGAGCGCGTAGCTCTGGAAGACCATGGCGATGTCGCGGTCGCGCGGCGCCAGGTGCGTCACCGAGCGGCCGCCGATGCGGATGTCGCCGGCCGTCACGTCCTCCAGACCGGCGAGCATGCGCAGCGTGGTGGTCTTGCCGCAGCCGGACGGCCCGACGAGGACGACGAACTCCCGGTCCCGGATGGCGAGGTCCACGCCGCGGACGGCATAGACCTCGCCGAACCTCTTTTCAACCTTCTCGAAGGTGACGTCGGCCATCCAGCGCTCCGGCCCGGCCGGCGCCCGTCACGCTAGACGGCACGGAGCTTCTTCTCCGCATCGTCCATGGCCTGGCGCGGCGTCTTCCGGCCCGTGCACACCTCGGCGAACATCGTCGGCACGATGAACTTGGCGTACATCGTGGTCGCGATCTTCGTCATCGGACCCGGCCAGCCGATGAACTTCACGTACTGTTGGTAGTCCTGCAGCAGCTCGAGCTTGGGCTCGTGGCCGATGACCGGCATGGGCTTCTTGAAGAAGGCGTTGAGGTAAGGATGGTTGTAGCCCGTCGAGGCCTCCATGCCCCTCAGGCCTTCCTGGTTCATCGCGTACAGGAACTCCTTGGCGAGGTCCTGCACCTGCGAGAAGTTGTAGATGCCGTAGGACATGGTGCGCGCGCCGCCGACGCG
Organism: Burkholderiales bacterium; assembly: GCA_020848075.1. Lineage (GTDB taxonomy): Bacteria > Pseudomonadota > Gammaproteobacteria > Burkholderiales > SG8-39 > JAABRB01. The sequence goes on along the minus strand of JADLAV010000020.1, from coordinate 22,618 downwards.
GATGCCCTGCACGCCGATGGGCGGCTTCACGATCTCGAGGTTCTTGTAGACGTCGGGCTGGTCCTTCGCCGCGGTACGGTAGGCGCTGATCGGGTTGCAGATCATCGAGCCCTTGCCGGAGGCGATGAAGCGGTTGTTCGAGGTGTCGTCCCAGGAGAGCACCTCGTCGGTCATCGTGTCCTTGTAGAGCGCGGCGCCAAAGCGCAGCACCTCGACGATCTCCTTCTTCGCGAAGGCGATGCCGCCGTTCTTGTCGAACATGTACGCCTTGTAGGAGAGCATCACCGGCACGAGGTTGTCGTTCGAATCCGGTGTCTGCGAGATGGGGATGCCGAGAGGGTGCCCGATCGCCTTCAGCTTGGCGCCGATGCGGCGGACATCCTCCCACGTCGTCTTGTCCGTGAAGTCCTCGCCGACCTGGGTGAAATACTGCCGGTTGATGATCCACGGGAAGCTCATGTACCAGTGCGGGATGCAGAGCCATTTGCCCCGCACCACCGCGACGTCCTTGGCCTCGGGAATCCATCCGCCGAACTCCTTGCCGAGGCGGTTCGCCACGTCCGTGACGTCGACGAGGATCTGGTCGTAGAGCCACGAGCCGGTGCCGTTCAGCATGAAGACGTCGTGGCCCCCGCGGCGCGAGATGTCGGCGGCGATGGCCGTCGGCAGGTCCGGCGTGGCGACGTAATCGACCTCGACTTTGCACTTGTGCTTCTCGCCGAACTCCTTGGCGAAGACGTCGAAGTACTTGTCGTAGTCCGGCACGAAGTGCTTCCAGTGGACGACCTTGAGCGTCTTCTCCTGAGCCTGCGCGTAACGGCGGACCAGGAAGGTGGGCGCCGCCGCGAGGGCGCCGGCGGCCAGCGATCGCCGGAGGAATCGGCGCCGGCCGGCGCCGCGCTTCGCACGGGGGGTGTGCTCGATCATCGAAGCCTCCTGACTGACGGGGACGCTCCCCGTCAACGGGCATCTGTGCCCGCACATCGGGTTGAGGGACCGCAACGCGCCATCTCCGGAGACCAAGCGCGTGATGCGGCGCTGGCGAAACCCGGCCAAGCTACTGTCGTGTCAGGTGATTGTCAAGCAGAGTTGCACCGCGCGCCCGTGGTGCAGCGCGAGACGGCTACGTGCCGGGGTCGGATGCCCAGGTCGCCGACGGCCGCTTCGTTCGCTCCAGCCACTTGTCGAGCGCGGCGACATGCCCTTCCTCCTCGCTCGCGAACTCGAGCGCGAGGCGGACGACTTCCTTGTCGGTGGATTCCTTCGCCACTCGCTGGTAGTACTCCATCGCGCGCACCTCGTTGGCGCGCGCGTACCTGAGCGCGGTGTGAGCGTCGAGCGTGTAATCGAAGGCCTCCTCGCCGCCGGCTTCGGGCGAGGACCGCCAGCGGTATTGCCAGGAACGCAGCTCGGGCAACTGGATGGCGCCGACCCGCGCCTTGATCTCGTCGCGATGCATCTGCGAGAACCGCACCATGTCCCGGAAGAGCGTCGAGACCTCGTCGTTTCGGTGCGCCTCCATCATGTCGGCCAGCTCTAGGTAGCGCTCGGCGGCCTCGTTCTCGAGCGCGATCGCGTGGGCGAAGAACTCCGGTAGCGTATAGCTCATGGCATCTCTTCCGAAGCAGAAGCGAGGGTCGCCGGATTATACATTTTCCCCCGTTTCCGACGACTGCGCGGCACTCTGGCGCCGGCAGTCCACCAACCGCCCATGCAGACGAGATGGCGGTGAGTTTTCGATCGCGCGCGCTGGTATCCTTCTGCCGGAAGCGCAGCTCGCGCGCAACCCACAAACGGAGCGTTCTAACGTGCACACGCGCCAAGCATGCTGGTACGCACTTTGGTTCGCCCTCGCGGCGCTCGTCGCGACCGGCGCGGCGCACGCGCTGACGATCAAGCGCCTCGAGGGCCAGGACCTGCAGGACATTTACGGCACCTATGCACCGCACGGCGACTGCCAGCGCGAGCCGCGGATCCTGGTGGACGGCTCGGGTTTCACGTACCGCGTCGCGGGCAAGGATACGCGCAGCAGCACGATCGAATGGGCGCTCAGCTACATGGGTCAGGACTATCGGGGCATCAGCCGCTGGTTCTTCCCGTTCCCGGTGAGTGACGACGACTTCGGCCGCGTGCTGATGACCATCAACCCGGACGAGAGGCCCGGCACCCTCAAGTTCGAGCCGAATCTCGGGCCCGGGCAGTCGCTGTCGCCGTTGCAGGCCGCGCTGGTGCGCGGCTCGCCCTACGCCAAATGCGGCATGCAGGCCACGCCGGCGCCGCCGCCGAAATCCGGAGCGGCCCCTGCCGTGCCGGTCGCGCCGCCACCAGAGGCATCTGCCGCACCCGCGTGGCAGACGCGTAACGCCGCTGGCCACCTGCTGGCGATGGCCGTGCCAATCGACTCGGTGATCAAGACGCTCAGCGTGTTCTGCGACCAGGGCAAGCCGGTGCTCGCGATGCTGCTGAAGATGCACCCGCCCGCCGGCCCGGTCACGCTGACCTTCGTGTTTCGCGGCTGGACGGTGAACGTGCCAATGGCGCCCGGTAACCGCGATGGAACGCTGTGGCTCGCCGACCTGTCCCGTTCGGAACTGCCGCAATGGCTGGCGCACCGGGGCCGCGACGCGACGCGGGACAAGCTGGCGCGTTTGAGCACCGAGTCCTTCCTACGCATCAACGGCACGACGCAGGGCGAGGTCTCGCTGAAGGATTCGACCGCGGCCACGCGAGCGGCGCTGAGCGGCTGTTACCGCTACTGACGACACTCGCGCACGCGGGAATCCAGTTCGATCGCAGTCGACGACGCTCCTCGCCCCCGATTACCTCCCCGGGGTACGTTTCGCGAGGATGGCTCAGTCGGACCTTCCCATGACAGAGTGACTGCCCCGATCCCGCTTCCGGCCGGGAGTGACCGCCTTCGTTTGCGGCCGCTGCACCGGCGCGGGTTCAGCCGGTTGAGCGTGCGGTATCCGCCAGCTGGCGACCAGCACCACGCCGGCAAACACGACGCCGGTCCAGAAGACGCCGTGAAGCCCCGCGGCGAATCCCTCGTAGAGCGCGCCGGTGCCCGCACCCGGCAGCGCCGTCCCCTCGAGCAGGGACTGCAGGGTCGCGAAGGAAGTGCCGGCGCTGTCCCCCGCGGCTTCGATCGAACGGCGTAGGGCCATGTTCAGCACGCCCCCCAGGACCGCCGCGCCGAGCGCGTTGCCCAGGATGCGCATCAGAATGTTCATCGCCGTCGCCGTGCCGCGCTGATTCCAGCCGACGCTCTCCTGGATCGTGACGATGAACGTCGTGTTCAGGATGCCGAGGCCGGCGCCGACGAGTAGCGAGCCGCTGGCCGCCGCGACCGGGCCGTAGCCGCCCAGCAACGCGACGATCAGGCTCCCGGCGAAGAGCGCGATGCCACCGCTGCGTGCGAGTCGGGGCACACCGGCGCGGGGCAGCGCCCGGCCCGCGATCACCGACGCAATCGGCCACCCGAGCGACATCATGGAAAGCGTGAGCCCGGCGACCACCGGTGAGCGGTGGAGGACGCCCTGGATGAACATCGGCAGAAAGCCGATCAGCCCCATCATCGCCACGCCCGCGTTGAGGGTCGCCAGGTTGGCGAGCCGGATGAGCCGCACGCGCCACAGTTCCACGTGCAACACCGGGTCGGCCGCCCAGCGCTCCTGCCGCAGCAGCATCCAGAACGCGCCAGCGGCAAGCGCGACGAGCAGGGCAATCGCCGGGACGCCCCAATGGCTCCCCTGCGTGAGCGCGAGCATCAACGAGGAGAGCGCGAGGAGCAGCAGGACAGCGCCCGCGTAGTCGATGCTGCGCTCGCGATGCTCGATGTGCTCGTGCAGATAGCGCGACACCAGGAATATGCTCGCCAGGCCGAAAGGGACGTTGATCCAGAATACCCAGGCCCACGGCAGGTACTGGACGATGAGGGCGCCTGCGAGCGGCCCCAGCACCGCCGAGATCCCCCACACGCTCGCGACGTAACCCTGTACCCGGGCGCGCTCCTCCAGCGTGTACATGTCGCCGATCAGCGTGACCGCCAGCGGCTGGATTGCGCCGGCGCCCAATCCCTGGCCAAGCCGGCAGACGACGAGGACCATCATCGATCCGGCGAAGCCGCAGAGCGTGGAGGCGATCAGGAATATGACGATTCCGGTGTTGAACAGGAGCTTTCGCCCGAAGACGTCCGCCAGCTTGCCGTAGATCGGGATGGTGACGGCCTGCATGAGCAAGAACGAGGAGAACACCCAGCTGTAGAGCGACAGGCCTCCCAGCTTCGCCGCAATGCTCGGCATCGCCGTGGCGACGATGGTGGCCTCGATCGCCGCCATGAACATCGCCATGACGATCGCCGTCAGGACGAGAGGGCGCCGGGTCTTTCCGCTGCGCGTAGGTGATGTCATTCGGATCCGATCCTGCAGGGCGTGCGGCGCTGATTCTGCCGAATGACGGACTGTCGTGACAACCCGGCGATCGCACCGCGATCCGTGCAAGCGTTCCGCCCCGCGGCGGTGGCGGTCGTCCCCGGCGCCGTTTCCTCCGCGCCAGCGCGAGCCCGGTTCAGCTTTTGCGCTTTGCCGCGGTGCCCCCGCGGATGCGCTCCAGATACTCCTTCAGCGCGACAGCGTTGTTGTGCTCGGTGTCGTGCGCGCTGTAAAGGAGCGTCGCGTTGCCGCGCTCGAGCGCCTCGAGGATCGGGCGCAGGGCGTCCATGCGGCCTTTCAGCTCGGCGAAATAGCGCCTGCGGAACTCGGTCCACTTCGCCGCGTCGTGCGCGAACCAGCGCCGCAGCGCGTCGCTCGGGGCGACGTCCTTGACCCAGGCCTTCATCGCCAGCGCCTCCTTCTTCATGCCGCGCGGCCAGAGCCGCTCGACCAGGAATCGCGCGCCGTCGGCGCGCGCCGCGGGCTCGTACACGCGCTTGACGCTCAGCACGGCGGGTTTCTCGCGGTTCACGCGGCGATGGTTCCTTCGTCTGCGAGGCGGCCGATCGGAAGGAGAGGATACACCCGCCGCCGGTGGCAGGGCCAAGGTTCGAGCGCGCACTCGCTAGTTCAGCATCCCACGTTCAGGCGCCGCCAATCAACACGCCGGCAGCGAACACGAGCAGACCGCCGACGATCACCTGCAGCGCGGCGAGGCCGAAGGACGTCTCCATGTAGCGCTGCCGCACCCAGGCGATCGCGATGAGCTCCAGCACGACGACTGCGATCGCGAGCGCCGTGGCGACGTGAAACTGCGGGATCAGGTAGGGCAGCGTGTGGCCGAGCCCGCCGAGCGCGGTCATCACCCCGGTGACCGCACCGCGGATCACGGGGTGTCCCCGGCCGGTGAGCGCGCCGTCGTCCGACAGCGCCTCGGCGAAGGCCATGCTGATGCCCGCGCCGATCGCGGCGGCGAGCCCCACGAGGAAGGTGCTCCACGTGTCGTGCGTGGCGAACGCGGCGGCGAACAGCGGCGCGAGCGTCGATACCGAGCCGTCCATCAGCCCCGCGAGGCCCGGCTGGACGAACTGGAGGAGGAAGAGGCGCCGCTGGGTCTCGCCCTCGGTGTGCAGGTTCGCGGGTGTCAGGAACTTGTCGCCCAGGGTTTCGGCCGTCGACTCGTGCCGGCTCTCCTCCGCGGCGAGGTCGCCGAGGAGCTGGCGGAGCGCAGCGTCGCTCGTGCGCCGCGCGGCCTGCGCATAGAAGCGTCGCGAATCGGCCTCCATGATTTCGGCCTGCGCGCGGATCTTGTCCAGGTCGAGCGGCTGCGCGAGCCACACGGGTTTGCGCGTGATGAAGCCCCGCACGTCCTCGCGGCGGATCAGCAGGATGCGCTCGCCGAAACGCTGGCGGTACAGCTCGATCAGCCGGTGGCGATGGCCGTCCTCCTCGGCAGCCATGCCGCGGAAGAGCTGTGCCGTGTCCGGATAGTCGGCGGCGAGCGCGTCCGCGTAGGTGTTGTAGATCCGCGCATCGTCCTCCTCCAGCGCGATCGCCAAGCTCATGATCTGCTGCTCGTTCATCCTGGTGAAGTTGAGGGCACCACCATGCCGGCCGGTCAGCACTGGGAAGGAGAGCAAGGAATCGAGCGCCACGGCAGTCCCCCTGGAAGGTCGCGAGTCCCCCTATTTTCGAACGCGCGGCGTGCTACTGCAATTCGCCCCTTAGAATCGCGCCCATGGAAACCCCCGACGGGCTGCCGCTGCCGCAACGCAAGCGGGCGATGTTCGCGATCGGACTCGCCGTCACGATGTCGGTGCTCGACGGCGCGATCGCGAACGTGGCGCTGCCGACGATCGCGCGCAATCTGCACGCCGCTCCGGCCGACTCGGTCTGGGTGGTGAACGCCTATCAGCTCGTGATCGCCGTGCTGCTGCTGCCGCTCGCCTCGCTCGGCGAGATCGTCGGCTACCGGCGCATCTACCGTGCGGGGCTCGTCATCTTCACCCTCGCCTCGCTCGCCTGTGCGCTCTCGCCTTCGCTGCCAGCGCTGACGCTCGCGCGCGTGGTGCAGGGCGCGGGCGCGGCCGGGATCCTGAGCATCAACTCGGCGCTCGTTCGCTTTATCTACCCTGGCCGGCTGCTGGGTCGCGGCATCGGCATCCTCGCCTTCGTGGTGGCGGTCTCGGCGGCGATCGGTCCGACCGTGGCCGCGGGCGTCCTCTCGGTCGCCTCCTGGCCGTGGCTGTTCGCGATCAACGTGCCGGCCGGCGTCGCGACGCTCGTCGCCGCGCGGGCGCTGCCGCGCACGCCGCACGCGGCGCGGCGCTTCGACCTGCAGAGCGCGCTGCTCAACGCCTTCTTCTTCGGCCTGCTCATCCTCGCGGTGGATAGCATCGGCCACAGCGAGCGGGCGCTGTACAGCGGGCTCGCGTTCGCTGGCGCCGCCGTCTCGGGTGCCGCGCTCGTGGCGCGCCAGCTCAAGCAGACCTCGCCCCTGCTGCCGGTCGATCTGCTGCGCATCCCGCTCTTCGCGCTGTCGATTGCGACTTCGGTCTGCTCGTTCACGGCGCAGATGCTCGCGTACGTGGCGCTCCCCTTCTACTTCCAGACCGTGCTCGGCCGCACCGACGTGGCCACGGGTCTTCTCATGACGCCCTGGCCGGTGGCGGCGGCGATGACCGCACCGATCGCCGGGCGGCTGGCAGATCACTATCCGGCCGGCATCCTCGGCTTGGCGGGACTGCTGATCTTCGGGGCCGGGCTCGCGCTGCTCGCGCTCCTGCCGGATGGGCCCGGAGACGCGAACGTGATCTGGCGCATGGCGCTGTGCGGTGCCGGCTTCGGGTTGTTCCAGTCGCCCAACAATCGCGCCATCCTCGGATCCGCGCCGCGCGAGCGTAGCGGCGCGGCGAGCGGCATGCTCGGCACCGCGCGGCTCGTCGGCCAGACCACGGGCGCGGCGCTCGTCGCGCTGATGTTCGGCCTCTTCAGCGCGCACGCGAGCCTGTCGGCCCTCTGGGTCGCGGCCGGCGTGTCGCTCCTCGCCGCGGCGGTGAGTGCAACGCGCCTCGTCCAGACCCGCGGTGCGGAAGGCTAGGTCGCGCGATCCGCGCCGCTCTACATCCCGCTGTGCTCGCGGGCGATCGGGCGCGACCGGGCGAGCGCGTCGCTCAGCGGAAGAGCCGGCTGCCGCTCAGGGCTTGAGCGGCGCGCCGTTTCGCGCTGCGGAGGCAAGGAAAGCGCCCGCGGCGTGGGGTGCATCATGCGGCCGCGCGGCCGCGACGGCGAGGTAGTCGCCGTCGAAATCGGCGAGATCCGCGAGTGCCGCCCGGTTGAGCAGCCGGACGCTCGAATCGACGACTTCGATCAGACCCTCCTCGCGCAGCCGGCGCAGCATCCGGTTCACGTGCGGTGCGCTCAGGCCGAGAACGTCCGCGATCTGCTCCTGCGTGAGCGGCATGTGGAACGCCGTTCCGTCGCCGAGCCCCGCGGCGTGCAGCCGCGACGCCATTTCCAGGACGAAGTGCGCGACTCTTTCGAGCGCGCCGCGTTGGCCGACCGCAGCGAGGCGCTCGACGTACATCGCCGCCTCCCCCGCGCCTGACGAGAACAGCGCCATCGCGAGCCGGGGATACGCTTCGAACAGCGCGTAGAGCTCGGCGAAGGTGAGCTGGCATACGCTCGCATCGGTGAGCGCCACCACGGAGTACAGCGCCCGCTGGAAGAAGCACGCCGGATAGCCGAGCAGGTCGCCCGGCAGGGCCACGTGAAACACCTGACGCTTGCCGTCGGTGAGCACCTTGTAGCGCAGCGCGAAGCCGTCGGCGAGCAGCCACAGCCCCCCGGATGGGCGCCCCTGCGTGACCACATGGTGACCCCGCCGTACCGCGTGGGCGCGCTCATGCAGCACGCGCAGGACCTCGACCTCGCCGCCCGCGAGCGGTTGGCCGTCGGCAATATGGCTGGCGAGCCGAGCCTTGAGCGGTTGCAGGGTTCCGATTCGAGGGTCCACGATGTTGCCTCCCGGCCGGGCGCCGCCGGGGCGAGTCGAACACGCCATCCCCGCGCTCGCGCCCGTGGTTGTCGCGCGTCTGCCCCGCCGGGGTACGGATACGGGCGGAAACGCCCGGCGAAGAAGTCTACACCTGCGCGAGATCATTGCGCCAGATCAGATCAGTTCGGGAGTAGCATCGCCCCGCCGAACGATTTCGGAGCCTTCGACACCTGCGGGAGGACAGCGATGGAACGCGTGCGATTCCCTGAACCGTTCAGACACGATCATCCGCCGGTCCGCAACGTCAACGAGCTGGTCGCGGAGCGTACGACGCTCGCCGAGCGGACCGCCGACTGGGTAGTCGCCACGGTGGGTTCGTGGCACTTCATCATCGTGCAGAGCGTCCTGCTCACCGCCTGGGTGGCGGTGAACGCGATCGGCTTCATCCGGCACTGGGACCCCTATCCCTTCATCCTGATGAACCTGCTCCTTTCGCTGCAGGCCGCGTACACTGCGCCGATCATCATGATGAGCCAGAACCGCCAGGCCGAGCGCGATCGCATCGAAGCGCGCAACGACTTCCTCATCAACGAGAAGGCCGAGGAGGAGATTCGCGCGGTGCTCGATCACCTCGCCGCACAGGACCGCGCGCTCGCCGCGATGCAGGAGGCGCTCGACAAACTGCGCGGGGGACGGCGCGACTAGCCAGCGCTTCCGCGCGCGGCGGCGAGCTCGCGCCGCAGCGCCTTCGTCTCCTCGAAGCGCGTCGTCACGTCGCGCAGGATCGCGGCGATGCCGAGCATGCCGCCGCGCTCGTCGCGAAACGGCAGCACCGTGAACTCGACCGAGATCTGGCTGCCGTCCTTGCGCAGCGCCGGCACCGCGAGCACGTCTCCGCTGCCGTAGCGCGTCTTGCCGGTGCGCATGGTCTGCGCGTAGCCCGCCGCGTGGCGGGCGCGCAGCCGCTCGGGGATGATGATGTCGAGCGGTTGCCCGAGCGCCTCGCCCTCGGCAAAGCCGAAGATGCGCGCGGCGCCCTGGTTCCAGAACCGGATGCGGCCTGCGGCGTCCGCATACACGATAGCGTCCGCCGCTTCGCGCGCGAGCGTGCGGCAGAAGCGGTCGGTGTCGAAACCTCTCGGAGCGACGTTTGCCGTCCGGGCGCCGCCCCCGGCGACGCCGCGCGGCGCCCTACCCAGCACCGCCGAGCGCTTGCGCTCGAGGACGCCCAGCAGCTGATCGAGCGCGGCGACGAACTTCGCGACGCCCCCTTCCTCCAGGCGGCGCGCCGCGGCCTCGAGGTCGATCCCCAGCTCGGGCAGCCGCTCCAGCAGCTCGCGCGCCTCCGGAATCGCCCGCTCCGGTGGCGGCTGCGGCCGGCCGTGATCGCGGTAGGCGGCGATCGTCTCGAGCGGCAGGGTGTTGATGGTCGTCGGGTAGACGAGCGCCTCGACGTACTTTACGTCGCTGTAGGCGGGATTCTTGGTGCTCGTGCTCGCCCAGAGCAGCCGCTGGGTCCGCGCGCCGGCGGCAGCAAGGGCCCGATACCGCTCGCCGCCGAAGAGCTCCTCGTAGATCCCATACGCCGCGCGCGCGCAGGCGGTCGCGACCTGGCCGTGCAGCCCGCGCGCGAGCACGGCCCGCGCGCCGCCCGAGCGCGTCTGCTTCTCCAGCTCGGGGTCGAGCAGCGTGTCGATGCGGCTCAGGAAGAAGCTCGCGACCGAAGCGATCCCCCGTATCGGTGCACCCGCGCTTGCGCGCGCTTCGAGCCCGCCGAGGCAGGCCTCGACCACCTCGCGATAGCGCGCCAGCCCGAAGAGGAGCGTCACGTTGACGTTGATTCCCTCGCTGAGGAGCTGGCGAATCGCCGGTACCCCCGCGGCGGTCGCCGGGATCTTGATCATCAGGTTAGGACGGTCGACCGCTTGCCACAGGCGGCGCGCTTCCGCGATGCTCGCTGCGGTGTCGCGCGCAAGACGCGGGGAAACCTCGAGGCTGACGAAGCCGTCCGCGCCCTCGAGCCGGTCGTAGACCGGGCGGAGCAGATCCGCCGCGCGCCGGATGTCTTCGAGCACGAGCGCCTCGTAGATCCCGGCACTGTCCTGCCCGCTGGCGGCGAGCGCGCGGATCGCACTGTCGTAGTCCTCGCTTCCGACGATCGCCTTCTCGAAGATCGACGGGTTCGAGGTCACGCCACGCAGCCCGTCCTCGTCGATCAGCCGCTGGAATTCGCCCGAGGTCAACAGGCCGCGGCCGATGGTGTCGAGCCAGATGCTCTGGCCGAGCGCCGAGAGCGCAGTGAGCGGGTTCGATGCCATTTCGACTCCTTGGCCGGTCGCCGGGCCTGCACGGCCGCATCGCAGATGCGTTGCGCGACCATGGGTCTCCGGTTCATGCGGCGATGGTTCCTTCGTCGGCAAGCCGCCTGAGCAGCAGGTGAAAGTACACCATGCCGCAGTGACGGCGCCAGCGCTTGAGCGCGCGCTCGACGCCCGCGTAATCGAGCGGCGCGGACCGGCCGAGCCAGCGCTGCAGATGGTTGCGCGCGCCGACGTCGTCGCCCGGAAAGACGTGCAGCCGCCCGAGGCCGCGCAGCAGCGCGTACTCGGCGCTCCAGCGTCCTACGCCGGGCAGCGCAGACAACCGCTCGAGGGCAGTCGCATCGTCGAGCGCCGCGAACTCGTTCTCGTCGAGTTGCCCGCGGGCGGCCGTGCGGGCGAGCTCGTGCAGCGCTCGGATCTTCTGCCGGCTGAAACCGAGGCGGCGCATGGCGTGGGGCTTCAGCCGGAGCAGATCCTCGGGACGCGGAAACGCGAAGGCGGCAACGTTCTCCTCCCGCGCGGCAAGCCCGCACGCCTCGCCGAGCCGGCCGAGGAGCACGATGCCGAGGGCGAGCGTCACCTGCTGGCAGGCGATGGCGTTCGCGAGCGCCTCGAACAGCGTCGGAAAGCGCGGCGGCTTGACGCCGCGGAAGCGCAGCACGAGGGGGCCCAAGCGACGGTCTCGTGCCGCGAGACGATAGAAGGCGCCGAGGTCGACGCGCAGCCCGAGCAGCCGTTCGAGCGCCACGGTGACGGCCGGCCTGGCTGTGCGCAGTGCACGCGCGTCGCCGCTCACCCGTACTTCGAGTCGCGCCGTCGAGGCGCCGCCCCTTTGCCGCACCTCGACTGCGAGCGGCGCATCGCCGACCGCTAGCGTTCGCCGGTACGCTTCGCCGTCCCAGCGATCGATCCGGTTCGAGACGCGCCGCCGCAGCGCCCACGCCGTGAGATCGAGCCGGAACGGAGGCGTCGGCACGAGCACGAACCGCAGCATCGCTGCCTCAGGCGAGAACTTCGCGGATCATCGCGGCGCGTGCTACGCGCGGCCAGCCGGCGAGCGCGCCGCACGCGTCGGCCGCGCCGGTCACCGCGCTGATTTCCCCGCGGGCTGGTAGTCGCCCACGTGCGTGCGGAACGGGATGGCGAGCCGGTTCCACCCGTTGATCGCGATCACCGCAAGGCTGAGGTCGACGAGCTCCTTCTCGCTGAATTGCCGTCGCACGCGTGCGTACAGCTCGTCCGGCACGTCGTTGTCGGCGATGCGGGTGAGCGCCTCGGTCCATTCGAGCGCGGCGCGCTCGCGCTCGTCGTAGAAGGGCGCCTCGCGCCAGCCCGCCAGCACGTACAGGCGCTGCTCGCTCTCGCCGTCCGCGCGCGCATCCTTGCTGTGCATGTCGAGGCAGTAGGCGCAGCCGTTGATCTGCGACGCGCGCATCCTCACGAGCTCGAGGAGCTTTCTCGGCAGGCCGCTGTGCCTCACGTATCTCTCCAGCCCGAGCATCGCGGTAAGGGCCTCGGGCGCGGTCTTCGGGTAGTCGATCCGTTGCGTCATGTCATGCCTCCTACAGGGGTAAAGCGTGTTGCGCCGGTCACTTCGCGGCGGACGCCGGCGCCGCGCGCACGATGCCGTCCTTCACGATACGGGACACCGCGGGAAAAACCGCGCGCGCCGCCTGCGGCACCGGCTTCCAGTGCTTGTCCGGCGCGTAGTCGAAGGGACGCGTGCCGGGACCGTCGCCGGGTTCGCCCACGACGATCCGCCCGACCATTCCGGCCGCTTCGTGCGGCTGGCAGAAATAATCGTAGACGCCCGGCACGGTGAAAGTGTGCTCGAAGGTCGATCCCGCGGCCGGATATTCGCCGAGGAGGATCCCCGAATCCCACGGCTTCGCCCCGGCCGGGATGCGTAGCTCGTGATTGCCGTTGGCGGGATCGTACGCAGCGACCGAGTGATAACCGTTCACCTGCACCCAGCGCACCGTATCCCCCGGCTGGATGTGGATGCCCACAGGATCGAAATACACCCGTGAACCGTCTTTCGACAACACCGCGCGCACCTCGAGGGTGCGCGCGACGGCAGTTCCGGGCAAGAGGGCGAGCGCGCAGCAGCAGAGCGCGAATAACCACCCTACGCGTCGCGCAAGCACGACCTCCGAGCCGCGGCCCGGATCACTTGAGGTCGGCATCCTGCTGCTTCTTCGTGATCAACCACTGGACGACGTGATAGTGAGGCTCCTCTACGCCCGGATGCCCGGGGTTGTACACGAAGTCGGTATGGTTGATCTTGAGGTTGCCGAGCTTCGCCCCGAGATCGTCCCAGTTCTTGTGGGCATCCATGTCCTTGAGCGGCACCATGTAGGTCACGTTGACCAGGCGCCCTTTCTTGTCGTAGCCGAGGAACGGTCCCACCGGGAGCGTCGACGGATCGACGTAGAGAACGCCCAGCCCCGGAATGTAGTCGGGGAGCTTCACCAGCGTGCTCACCTTCTTGAAGTTGTCGGGCGCCTTGCTGTGGATGTCGGCGGCGACGGCCGACATCCCGGGCACGAGAAAACACAGGCCAAAGCACGCGCTCACTAGAAACAGACGAACCGATTTCATGCCGACCTCCTTCTTCTTGAGTTCCGTCGACCACCTGAAGGGAGAACCGCGCGCGCTGGACTCCGGGCGGCCGGTGAACGCCGCGTCGAAGCAATGGAAAGGATGCACCACGTGAACGATTCCGACCGAATGCAGGCCGGGTGTTCGTTGCGACCTGCTCACGTATGGAATCACAGCCGGCAGATCGCGTCCTTGCGGGGAATCATGAACGCGCCGCAACCGCTTTGCTCACGCGCCGTCCGAGACAGCCGCCGCGCGCGGTGCCGCGCGCGCTACGCTGACGCGCACTCCGTGGCGACTCCGCATGCGGGAAGGTCAGACGGAACTGACCGCGTCTGGACGCGGTCGAAGACGCTAGAAGGTGACTCGAAGCCAAAAGAAGCCTCGCCACGGCTTGGCGGCAGCTCCTAGCTCCGAAGCTTTGTCAGCGCGCGCCCTTTGTGCAGAGCGACGTGGTCGGTCTTGTCGCTCTTGATTTCGTACTGCGGATCTTCGGGGCTCGCGTGATGGACGTAGCCTTTGTAGTTCACGTCCTGCGTGTGCACCTTGATGATCCTGCCGCGCACGCGCCCGGCCTCCGAATTCCAGCTCACGTGATCGCCGATCTCGAATGTCTTCGCCACGGATCTCGCTCCCGTCCGAATCTACCCACGCGCGCTTCTTATCGAGTATAGCGTTCGAACGCGGCGGCACACTGCGGCAGCCAATTGCGCGAGCGCAATGATCTGGCGCGGCGACGCGTTCGTCCTTCTTGTGTGGAATTGACGCTGACCGAACGGGCGCCTGCCTGGTTCGATTCTCAAACCGAGTTCAACAGGAGAACATCATGCCGGTTCGCAAAGCAGAAGCGGAATGGAAGGGCAACCTCACCGCGGGCAATGGGCACATGAAGATGGGGACTTCCTACGATGGCCCGTTCAGCTTCAAGTCGAGGATGGAGGACGGCACCGGGACGAGTCCCGAGGAGTTGATCGCGGCCGCCCACGCCGGGTGCTTTTCTATGGCACTCTCGGCCGAGCTTGGAAAGGCGGGCTTCACGCCCACGCGCATCCACACCAAGGCGTCGGTGCACTTCGGCAAGGCGGGGGACGGCTTTGCCATCAGCGGCATCGATCTCGCCACCGAGGCGGAAGTCCCGGGGATCGAGCGTGCGAAGTTCCTGGAGATCGCCGAGGGCGCGAAGAAAGGCTGTCCGGTCTCGAAGGCGCTCGCCGGCACGGCGATCAGGTTGCAGGCGACATTGCGCTGACCGGCGCGCACCGTCAGATGCTCGTGCTCAAGTTCGCGTCTCCTCCGAGGCGACGACTGCCGAGATAACCGCAAAGAGCCGAGCAAGGGACTGCTTCCGGTACGGCGCCAAACTCGGTGTCGTAGCTCTTGCGGCGGCACCGGGAGAGCGCCACGGTCACGTATGCCGTTGTTCGCCGCCTCTGCCATTCACAAGCTCAGGGCGCCCTGACTCGGGCCCGGGGCGGAGCAGGTCGCTCGTTTCGCGGGTAGCTGCACGAATTCAGTCGAGGAGAGAGAGCCATGGAGCCGCACCACGGTCCCCCCGACGACCAGCGGGAATCGGCGACGCCACCGGCGTTGCGCCGCGTACTCGGGGTCGCGTCGATCATCACGATGCTGCTGACGGTTCCGCAGGTGCTCACGATCTGGGTCGGACACCAGGCAGCGGGGGTATCCGTGATCTCCTGGAGCGCGTATCTCGTCTCGGCCTTGCTCTGGCTTTGGCACGGCGTGCTGCAAGGCGATCGCAACATCTATCTACCATGCATCGGCTGGGTCAGCCTCGATGCGGCGATCATCGTCGGCGCGCTGGTCTACGGGTAGACAGGCTCAGGACAGGCCGGCGGCGTCAGTAGCCGTAGAACTCCTCGTAGCGCATCGCCTGCTCGCCGAGGCCGAGCTCTTCCACCAGCGCGTGCATTGCCCCGGTCATCGCCGGCGGACCGGCAAAGTAGTAAATGGCGGACTTCGGCTCGGGCACGTGGCGCTCGATCAGCTCGCGGCGGATGAATCCGGTCTCGCCGTTCCAGGGTTGCGCCGATTTCTCCGGCTCGGACATGAGGGCGACGAGGCGGAAGTTCGGGTTGCGGCGCTCGGTATCCTGCAGCTCGCCGAGGAATGCCGCGTCCTCGCGCCGCCGGTTGCCGTAGAAGAGCACGATACGGTGCGCGAGCCCGGCGTGCGCGGCGTGCAGCGCCATCGAGCGGAAGGGCGTGATGCCAATCCCCCCGGCGAGGAACACGATCGGGCGGCTCGCATCCGGCTCGAGCACCATCTCGCCGGCCGGCCCGTCGATCGCGAGCGCCGTGCCCAGCGCCAGCGACTTGAGCACGCGCTTGAACGCGGTATCGCGCATGCGCGTCGCGATCATCAGGTCCGGCTCGTGCGGAGCGCTCGCGATCGTGAAGGTACGGCTGTCACCCTCGCCGTCCGTCTCGGGCGGCGCGATCAGGCTGAGGAGCAGCGACTGCCCGGCACTGAACTCAAAGCCCGCCGGCCGCGAGAAATGGAACGCCATCGTCCCCTCGGCGACGCTCTCGCGCCGCAGGAGCCGCACTTCGTGGACGCTCATCTCGAGGCCCCTGCTACCGCCTTCGGATGCACAGCCATCAGTAGCTCCGGATGCCGGGGAAGTCGTCCGGACACTCGTGCCGCTTGCCGTCGGCGTCGTACCAGTAGAGCTTGTTGTCGTCCTCGGTGCGGGTGAGCTTGTGTGAGCCGTCGCAGAAGGGCTGGTTCTTGGAGAGCCCGCAGCGGCAGATGTGCTTCTCCTCGCCGCCGATGACGAGCTTGTACGGTTCGTGCCAGGTGCGTTTCACGATGCGTGCCATAGGAGTCTCCCTTGAAGCGAGCGAAGATTTGAGCGCACAGACGTAACATTATGCTACCGCCTTATCACCGCCTGCACCATCCCGAACCCGGTCGACTCGATCGCACGGCTCAGTACGTCATTCACCGATTGACGAGCCAGCGGGGTTTGACGAGCTGGCGACGCTCGCGAGCCACGCCTTGAACGCACAGTATGAGCGGATGAACCTGCGCCGATATTCGTCGCGACTCGCGTAGTGATGCCGGTTGAGTACCGCGCGCCGGTAAATGCGCATCGTGCGCTCGACCCACTGCATTGCCGCGGCGATCCCGTCGCGCTGCACGAGCAAGTCGATCCGCTCGCGCTCGACGGCTATTCGGTCCGGCGGCGCGTCGAGCGGGCGATTCATGCGTCGCGCGCCGGGTTCCGACCGTGTCGCCGCCGTTCGTACCATTGCGCGAAGCACTCCGCGCCGCAGAAATGAAACACGTAGTCCGACCCTTCGGCCATCGTCGCCACCGATCGCGGCACTTCCCGCAGACAATTGTGGCAGCGGGTAAGTTCACCGGGTTCGCGGACCGTGCTCCTTCCCAGTCGAGAAAATGACTGCGATTCGAGAAAGCGTGTCATCTCCGGAACCTCCAAGGCGAAGTCTAAGCCCGTCAGCGCGCTGGCGCGATGCATTGGCTGATTGCGCGAGATCAATGATTCGACGCACGGTTCCGAGACCGAAGGTGTGTGAAGATGCGCTGCCCACCGATCCCGACGAGAGGTTGTCGATGTCACCGGCATCCAGTGCGAGCGACCCCGCCTTCTGGCGTGCGGGTGCGATCAGCATGACCATCGTGATGCTGGTCGTGCTCGTGTTCCTGACCGTCGACAGCCTCGAGGTGATCCGCGAGGGCGGCGCGCAGGTACCGGCGTATACCGTCATCAATCGCGAGATCGGCTACGCCTACGATGCCGATGCCGGCTACGACAAGCCCGTGATTGGCGGGGAGCAGCTCCTGTTCGATCGCCCCTACACGGAGCTCGAAGCCCGGGCCTTGATCGAAAAGGGCAAGCTCGTCATCCAGAGCCGCGCGTGCATGGACTGCCACACCTTCTTCGGCAACGGCGCCTACTACGGGCCAGATCTGACCAAGGCATGGCTCGACCCGGCATGGGAGCGGACGTGGATGCCGATGACGCAGCAGAAGACACGCGAGGGTGCGATGGCGGAGTTCCTCATGCACCCGGAGACCTATCCGACCTGGAGCCGGATGATGCCGAACCTCTCGATCACCTGGGACGAAGCAGTGGCGGTGGTGGCATACCTGAAATGGATGTCGGCGGTGGACGCGAACGGCTTCCCGGCGAACTTCGGCATGATCAGGACGGCGAGCGCGGGCCCGCAGGCCTCGCCAGAGGCGCTCGCCGCACACGCCGGGGCGCCAGCCGCCGCAACCGGAGCGCTCACCGAGCGGCAACTCATGGCAGAAGGCAAGAAGGCCTACCTGGCGCAATGCGCCGCCTGCCATCAGGCGAACGGCCTCGGGGTTGCCGGCACCTTCCCGCCGCTCGCGGCCGGGCAGCCGTTCTCGGCTGCCGAGCCGATGCTGGCGGCGCTCGCCGAACGCGGCTTCTACAAGGACGGCAAGATCGTGGAAGGGCCCTTGAAGCAGCATATCGACATCGTCCTGCACGGCATTCCCGGTACGCCGATGCCGGCGTTCGGCGCACAACTCGAAGATCCGGCGATCGCCGCGATCGTCACGTTCGAGCGCAATTCGTTCGGCAATCATGCCGGGGCGATCGTCCAGGCGGACGCGATCGCCGCAGCGCGCGCCGGGCGCTGACGCGGCAGGACGGGAAAGGGGAAGAGCCATGTACCAATCGCAGCGCCTGGCGCTGAAGTACTTCACCGCGGCGATCGTCGGTTTCGGCATCATGGTGATCGGCGGACTGATCGCGGCCACCGATTTCGTGCACCCGCAGTTCCTCTTCCCACACTTCACGTTCAACCTGGCGAAGATCATCCACATCGACGCGCTGATCCTCTGGCTGCTCATGGGCTTCATCGGCGCCATCTACTGGTTCCTACCGGGAGAGCTGGGACGCGAGACGGTGGGTGTGAAGCTCGGCGAGGTCATGTTCTGGATCCTGTGCGCCGCGGTGGCCGTGGTGTTCCTCGTGTTCATCTTCGTGCAGTACGGCGGCAGCGACGAGGCCGCGATGTGGCTCGTCAACCAGGGTCGCAAGTACGTCGAGGCGCCCCGCTGGGCGGCAATCGGCATCGTGCTGGTGATGCTCGTGTTCTCCTACAACATCGTCGCCACCGTGATCAAGGCACGCAGGATCACCGGAGTCATCGCGGTGATGATGCTCGGCCTCGTGCCGCTGGTCGTGCTCTACCTCGACGCGTTCCCGGCAGTGGCGAACATGTCCGAGGACCTGTACTGGTGGTGGTGGCTGGTGCACATGTGGGTCGAGGCGACCTGGGAGGTGCTGATCGGCTGCATCACGGCGCTCGCGCTGATGCAGCTCCTCAACACGCCGCGGCGCATCGTCGAGATCTGGCTGTACGTGGAGGTGGGGTTGGTGCTCGGCACGGGGATCCTCGGCCTCGGCCACCACTATTTCTGGATCGGCACGCCGAAGTACTGGCTGGCGATCGGCGGCCTGTTCTCGGCGTTCGAGCCGCTGCCGCTGCTCGGCATGGTGATCCACGCGGTCTACGATGCCGGCACGCAGCACATGAAGACCACCAACCAGCCGAGCCTCTACTGGCTGATGGCGGCGGCGTTCGGCAACTTCATCGGCGGCGGGATGTGGGGTTTCATGATGACGCTGCCGCAGATCAATCTCTACTCGCACGGCACGCAGTGGACCGTCTCGCACGGTCACTTCGCCTTCTGGGGTGCGTATGCCTGCAGCGTCATCTCGATCATCTATCTCGCGTTGCAGCACGCGCGCGGTGCGGCGACGTTCGACGGGGGGGGCTGGAAGTGGCCCTTTGCGCTCCTGAACGTCGGCCTGCTCGGGATGGTCGGCTCGCTCTTGGTCGCCGGCATGGCGCAGGCGTTCTACGAGCGTGCCATCGGGGGCTCGACGCTCGAGGCGTTCATCGCCGGACAGAGCAGCTCCTGGTTCGTCGAAGGGATGGTCGCACGGCTCGGCTTCGGACTCATCTTCGCGACGGGTTACGTGTGGCTGGTGGTGGACCTGCTACGGGTCGGGCGGCGCAAGCGCGCCATCGCAGTGCTCGCGCCGGCATGAGTGCCGTTCAGATGCTCGTCACCGCGAGCCTGCTCGGCCTGTTCGTGCTGCTCGCGTTCGGCTACGGCGTGCTGTACGGGCTCGGGCAGCTCCGCTCCGGGCGGGCGCTGATCGTCGCAAGCTACGCGAGCTACGGTCTGCAGTGCCTCGTCGTCGTTGCGGTGCTCGCGTTCACGCCGCTCCTCGGCTGGTGGAAGGCGTTCCTCGCGCTCAGTTGCGCGATCTATCTCGCCATTCCACCGGTCACCTGGCGCTCGCTCGTCGCGTTGCATCGCATGGGTCGGAGTAGGAATGACCATTACTGATCACCCCCTCCACAGATCCGGACGAGCGGATTTCCCGCATCCGGCTCTTGCCTCAGGTGATGACGCCCATGCGGCGTAGGGGGTAGGGATGGCACACGCGGGCAAGTGGCAACCAGCGCCGGATGAGGCGACGCATACGCTCCCAGCGGACGCGACCATTCTGGCTGCGCCGGCACAGCACGCGATGCCACAGGCGAGCGACCTGGAAGCGAAACAGATGCAACGCCGGGTGATTCATGGGCACGCCGTAATAGCGCAGATGCCCACTTATCACCGCACCCAACCACTGGCCGAGCACCGGGACGGGCTCATGCATACGCCGCCGCAGTTCGGTCTTCACCGCGTGCAGCTTCGCCTGCAGGCGCTTGCGCATCGTCTGACGCAGCACCGTGAAGCGTCCGTTGCTCCGCTTGGTCGCACAGATATGCGTGAAGCCAAGGAAGTTGAACGTCTCGGGCTTGCCCAAGCCACGGCGGGCTCGGCGCGCAGCCGCGTACGGGCCGAACTCCAGCAGCCGCGTCTTCTTGGGATGCAGCTCCAGGGAGAACTTCGCCAACCGTTCGGTCAGCTCCGCCTGGAACCGCTCGGCATCAGACTTCACCTGGAAGCCGAGCACGATATCGTCGGCGTAACGAACGACGATCATCTCGCCGCGCGCGTGCTTTCGACGCCATGCCCGCACCCACAGGTCAAACGCGTAGTGAAGGTAGATATTGGCCAGCAGCGGCGATGCACTGCCGCCTTGCGGCGTACCTTCCTCCATGCGCGTGCGCTTGCCGTCCTCCAGCACGCCGGCGTTCAGCCATTTCTGGATCAGCCGCACGACGCGCCGGTCTGCGATGCGGTGCTCGATGAACTTCACCAGCCAGCCGTGATCGATCGAATCGAAGAACCCACGGATGTCCACATCGAGCACCCAGTTCACCGGCCTCGTGAGCATCCCCACATACAACGCATCCAGACAATCATGCTGGCTGCGACCGGGGCGAAACCCGTACGAGAACCCGAGGAAGTCCGTCTCGTAGATGGCGTTCAAGACCTCGACAGCGGCACGCTGGACGATCTTATCTTCCAGCGCCGTAACGCCCAGCGGGCGTTGCCCGCCGCCGTCCTTGGCGATGTAGACCCTACGCACCGGCCTTGCCCGGTACGCTCCCCGCTTGAGCCGCTCCGCGAGGTCCTGGAGGTGTTCTTCCAGCCCCTCGCCGTAGTGGCGCCAAGTCTCGCCGTCCACGCCCGGGGCGGCTTCCTTCTTCAGGCTGAAGTAGGCCGTACGCAGCGTGTCCAGGCTGTAGACGTGGTGCAGGAGCGCGGTGAACCGCTTGGTCCTATCCTTCTTTGCCGCTTGACGTACCCGCTCGAGCGCACTGCGCACGCTTTCCCGGCTCAACGTCCGGAGCGCGTTTTGCTCGGGCAGGTTCCCTTTGGCCAAGCCCCTTCCCTCCATCGCCTCCGCCACCGGTTGCCCGGCCTTGTTCGGCGACTTCGCAGGTACTGCGGTCCTGTCCGACTTCCCTTGTCCGTACATCATCGGCGTGCGTCTTTCGACTTCCCGACACGGCCCGTTGCTCTGGGCGAACAAGGGATCTCCCGGCTCCCGCGCGAGGTGTTTCCGTGCGTGCACGGGGTCTGTGACCGCGCGGGGTCCCGGCGCATCTCGCGATATCGATGCGCCGGGTGTGGCCTTGCGCTTCTCCTTACAGCGTCGGCACCCCGGAGGAAGTCTCTTTCGCGGCTGAATACCCGGCCCGCACGTACCCCTGTCAACGCTTCGACGCCGCCCTTGCGAGCGGCTCCGCATGACTCGGGGCCGGTGTGGGTCGCTACACCTTCACCGTATGACTCTTTCATTCACAACACCTCGCCGGTTTAGCCGGCGCACAAGGAGCCACCAAGATGAAGTCTCTCATGAAGTCGCTACGGACGAAGTTTGCCGCTGAGTATGCCCAGGTTCAGCTCTCATTGCCAGTCGCAGGGGTGCTGCGCGATGTGCGAAGCGCCTTCTTCGGGCTGTGCGTCAACGCGGGCAAGGCGGTGCTCGGGGCAATGATGGAAGCCGAGCGCACGGCGCTTTGTGGACCCAAGGGCGCACCCAATACGACCCGCACGGCCTATCGCGGCGGGCACACTCGCAGTTCGATCGTGTTGGGTGGGCGCCGGATCGGCATCCGGCGCCCTCGAGCGCGCTCGCTCTGGGCACAGGAGCTGTCGCTGCCCACGTTTGAGTGGGCCAGCCAAGTCGACCCGCTCAACGTCGCTACAGTCTCGGCGATCGCGGCGGGCGTGTCCACGCGCCGCTACCGCGGCACGCTCGATTGCCTGCCCGAGACCGAGGCGCAGCGCTCGGTGTCGCGCAGCGCCGTGTCGCGGCGCTTCGTCGCCTTGAGCACCGA
This sequence comes from Burkholderiales bacterium, assembly GCA_020848075.1. Lineage (GTDB taxonomy): Bacteria > Pseudomonadota > Gammaproteobacteria > Burkholderiales > SG8-39 > JAABRB01. The sequence goes on along the minus strand of JADLAV010000020.1, from coordinate 492 downwards.
GCAGCTCGCCAAGTGGCTTGCCCAACCGATCAAGGTCGCGATGCCGGTAGTGATGATCGACGGTATCCACTTCGACGAGCGCGTGGTGCTCGTCGCCCTGGGCTTTGACGCCACGGGCAAGAAGCACGTCCTGGGGCTTCGCGAGGGCAGCACCGAGAACGCTCGCGTCGTTCGAGCGTTGCTCTCGGAGCTGATCGACCGGGGGCTCGAAGCCGACTCTCCGCGACTGTGGGTGATCGACGGCGCCAAGGCGCTGCGACGGGCAATCGTCGAGACCTTTGGCGCCTCGGCGCTCGTTCAGCGCTGCCAAGTGCACAAGCGTCGAAACGTTATCGAGCATCTGCCCGAGGAGCTCCATGCGAGCGTCAGCCGCGCCCTGAAGGACGCCTGGGACACGAAGGACCCCGTCCTTGCCAAGCGTCAACTCGATCGCCTGGCACATTCCCTTGCCCGAACGCACCCGGGGGCAGCTTCGAGCCTTCGCGAAGGGCT
>JADLAV010000019.1 GCA_020848075.1 Burkholderiales bacterium | reverse complement strand
CCAGCGCGTGGTCGATGCGCAGGTCGAAGCGGTCGTCCTCCACGAGCTCGGCGAGGCGCGCGCGGGCGCGGCGCTCGGCGAAGCCTGGGAGGCGATGCTCGCCGGATTCGAACGCGCGCCGGCGGAGTTGCTGGCGCGCGCGGTGCGCGACAACCTCGCCGACTGCCTGTCGACGCTGCCCGCGCTCGTCGACCGGGATCGAGCGGCCGCGATTCACCTCTGGTTCGCGAGCTTCGAAGGCCTGCGGCGCGAGCTGTTTCCGCGCCTCGCCGCGGTCTACGAAGAATGGCGGCGCAAGGGGGATGCCGCCGTGCTGCGCGACGCGGCCGCGGCGGGCGCGGCGCACTGGGCGGCGCAGGCGCGGGGACTGCTCGCGCTCGCCGACGACGAGCGCGCGCTCGAGGCGCGCTACCGCGACCGGCGCGCGCTCGCGCTCTGACTACTCGAGGACGGCAATCAAGGCCTCCAAATCCCGCCCGCGTGGCGGGGCCAGGGGGCTGGGGGCGCGCGACAACCTTGCCGCGGCGCGTGATCGCCGCCGGCTTACCGGACCGTTCGACCCGACGGATGATCTCCAGGCAGCGCTGCTTGAAGAGCGTGACCGAAAATATCCAGTTGCGAACTCAAAATGATCGATTTGGCGCGATCTCGCGTGTACCGGCGACAGGCACTCCCGAACGGACATTGCGCCAGCACGAGGGTGCGGCGCCGAGTAGCACCCTCTTACCCGGGCGCCGTCTCGGGCACCTCGGGATGCCGGAAGACGAACTGGAACTCGCCCGGCGCGACCTCGACGAAGTCGAGGCTCGCACCGACGAGCAGGGCCTGCGACGGCGGCGCGACGAGCACCGTGACGCCCTCGCTTTCGGCGGTCGCGTCGTTCTCCCGCGGCACGTCGAAGCCCATGCCGTACACGAGCGCGCCCGCAGTCCCGTGCTTGGCGGCGACGCGGAAGTCGAGCCCCGCGTTCTCGCCCTGCGCCGCGCGTCGGATCTGCGCCGCCGCGGCGCTTGTCAGCCGGAAGGGATACGGCCCCTTCATGCGGCCCGCGCCCGGTACGCCGCGCCGCGCACGAATGCGGTGAAGCGCCCGACCCAGTCGCACGCGCCGGTACTGCGAAGGTGCGCGTAAGAGGCGAGAAGGTTGCCGCGCACGAGACCGTCGTGCGCGCCGTCGGTGCCGTGGCCGCGCTCGACGCGGTAGGCGAAGGCCGTTCCCGGCGCGAGGTTCTCGAGGCTCGAGTAGTGGAACTCGTGGCACGCGACCGGCGCACCGCCCGGCCACGGGTGCGCCGCGGTCTCCGCGAGCCGGACGTAACCGCGGCCGACCGGCCGATCGTGCATCACCGCGTCCCCCGGGATCGCGCCCACCATCTCGCGCCGCTCGCCGCGCCACGCGAGCGAGCGCGCGAGGTACATCAGCCCCCCGCACTCGGCATAGGTCGGAAGACCCGCCTCGATCGCGCGCCGCAGCGCCGCGCGCAGCGGCGCATTCGCCTCGAGCTCCGCCATGAAGCACTCCGGAAACCCGCCGCAGAGGAAAAGACCGTCCACTTTCGGCAGGCGCGCATCGCGCAGCGTGTCGAACGGGACGAGCGTCGCGCCGGCGCGCGCGAAGGCGTCGAGATCGTCGGCGTAATGGAAGCCGAACGCGCGGTCGCGGGCGATGCCGATGCGCACGCGCCGTCCGGCCGGCGCCGGAAGCGGCGCCGGCGGCTCGAGCGGCGCGGCCGCCCGGGTCGCGGCCAGCAGCCGGTCGAGGTCCACCTGGGCCTCGACCGTGGCCGCGATCGCCGCGATGCGCGCCTGTGCCGCCGCGGCTTCGTTCGCCGGCATCAGCCCGAGGTGCCGCTCGGCGATCACGAGCCGCGGGTCCTCGTGCACCGCGCCGAGCACCGGCACGTCGGTGTAGTGCTCGATGACCGCGCGCAGCTTCGCCTCGTGGCGCGAGCCGCCGAGCCGGTTGAGGACGACGCCGGCGATTGCGATCGAGCGGTCGAACGCCTGGTAGCCGAGGATGAGCGGCGCGATCCCGCGGGTCATCCCGCGCGCGTCGAGCGCCAGCACCACCGGAAGGCCGAGAAGCCTTGCGAGCGCGGCGTTGCTGTTCGTGCCCTGGAGGTCGAGCCCGTCGTAGAGGCCCTTGTTTCCCTCGACCAGGCACACGTCGGCGGCCGCGCCGTGGCGCGCGAACTCCCGCACGAGCTCCTCGCGCGGCGTGACGTGGAAGTCGAGGTTGCGGCACGCGCGGCCGCTCGCGGCCCCGAGCCACAGGGGGTCGATGTAGTCGGGGCCCTTCTTGAACGATTGCACCGCGAGCCCGCGGCGGGCGAGCGCCGCAGCCAGGCCGAGGGCGACGGTGGTCTTGCCCGAGGACTTGTGGGCAGCCGAGACGAGCAGCCGGGACGGCGTGGCGATCATCGTCAGGCCGAATCGGCGAGCGGGTCGCCCAAGCGCGCGGGCAGGAACGCGACGAGCTTCACCGCCAGCGCCACCAGGATCCCCGCGACCGCGATGCCCGCGACGCCCAGCGCGAGCTCGGGCGCGCTCGGGACGTAGCGGTGCGCCTCGCCGTCGAAGAACGTGCTGGATTCGGCGAAGCCGGGGAAGAGCTCGAGCGGGAAGGCCTGGCCGCCGACGATCGTCACGAACATCTGCGCGAGACCGCCGAGCACGACGAGCGTCGCCGCGACGGCGATCGCGCCCCGGGTCGCGCCGAGCCTCGGGTGAGCGAGGAGCGCCATCGGCACGAGGCTGCCGAGGAGGACCTGCCCGCCCCAGAAGGCGAGCGGATACACGCCCCCGTCCACCAGGATGAAGCGCACGTACGCGCCCTGCTTGGCGAGATACAGGTTGGTCAGGTGGTAGACCGCGACGAAATACAGCGCCGCGGCAACGAAGACAATCTGCAGATTCTTGAGTCGCGCCAGCACCGCGGCCCCGAGCTCGCGCCCGGTCCAGCCGTACGCCGCGAGCAGCACGATCAGGAACGCCGCCAGCCCGTAGGAGAACGACAGCGCGATGAACAGCGGCGCGAGGAGAGCCGAATCGTAGGCGGCGCGCGCGACGAGAAAGCCGAAGATCGACCCGGTACCGGTGGTGAGGACGAGGCGCCAGACGAACGCGCCGAATCCGACCGCGGCGGCGTAGCGGTTCATGCGCCGCTCGAGCATCGCCCAGAGGTAGACCGCGACGAGCGCGAAGAACCCGGTGTAGAGAAAGATGTTCCAGGCGAAGATCGACTTGAAGTTGAAGTGCGTCATCGCGACGACGAGGCGGTCGGCGCGGCCGAGGTCGAGCACCAGCACCATCAGGCCGCCGGCGAGCAGGGCGATCGCGAGCAACCCCGAGAGCGGCGCGAGCGGCTTGTAGAACGTCCGGCCGAAGACCGACGCGATCGAGGCGACGTTCAGCGCGCCGGAGGCCGCGACGATCAGGAACACCGCGAACACGTGCGGTACGCCCCAGACGATCTGGTTCGTCATCCCGGTGACGACGTGACCGTGGTGCTCCATGTACCAGGCACCGGCGAGGCCGAGTGCCGTCAGCGCGCCGAGCGCGCCCAGGAGCCCCCAGTAGCCGGGGCTGCGGCCTTCGATCGCGTGCAGGGCGATTCCCACGGTCGCTAGATCCCCTGGTAACGCACGCCGGGGTCGAGTGCGAGGTCGGCGCGCACCCGGGTGCTCGGATAGGCGGCGAGGCGCCGCGCGATCTCGCTCGCCGGGTCGTTGAGATCGCCGAAGACCATCGCGCCATGGCGCGCGGCCGCGCAGGCCTCGACGCACGCGGGCGTCTCGCCGCGATCGACGCGCTGCACGCAGAAGGTGCACGACTCGACCGTGCCCTTGCCGCGCGGCACGTCCGGGCTCTGGCCGGTGACCGGCTCGTGCACGAGCGAGCGCGCCTTGTACGGGCAGGCCATCATGCAGTAGCGGCAGCCGATGCAGATGTGCTTGTCCACCAGCACGATCCCGTCGGCGCGCTTGAACGACGCGCCGGTCGGGCAGACGTCCACGCACGGCGGCTGCGCGCAGTGCTGGCACATCATCGGGAGCGACGCCTGCCGCCCGGGGCGGCGGTCCTTCAGCTCGACCTTGCGGATCCACTGCGGGTCGGTCGGCCGCGTGCCGCCGGAGAGCCCGTTCTCGCGGTTGCACGCGGCGACGCAATCGGCGCAGCCGGCCGCGCATTTCGTCGTGTCGATCAGCAGACCCCAGCGGACCTTGCCCGTCACCGGCTGGTCGGGCGCGCGGCCGTGCGCGGGCGCGAGGAGCAGCACGCCCGGGGCGAGCGTGAGGATGGAGACCGCGCCGCCGGCAGCCGCGAGGAACTGGCGCCGCGTCGGGTCGACCGGCTTCACGGCTTGCGCGCTCCGGCGCGCGCCTGCCGCGGCCGCGCCGCGTGGCACTCGAAGCAGTCGATGCTCACCGCCGCGTACGCGTGGCAGCTCTGGCAGAAGTCGTCGCTGCCGCCGACCACCGTACCGCTCTGCGGGCCGGCGTGACACTCGACGCACCCCTTCAGGCTGTGCTGCGGCGTGCGGATGCCTTCGTGCATCGTGCGGTCGCGGTGGTGCAGCAGGACCTGCATGTGATTGCGGCGCATGAAGTCGGTCGGGTCGACGCACTTGTCGCCCTTCGCCTGAGCGAGCGCCGGCTTCGGCACGCGGCCTGCGGCTGCGGTCCGCTCCTGCGCGAGCGCCCAGCCGGCGCCGAGCGCAGTGGCGAAGATCAGCCCGGCGAAGACGGCGCGGCCCGCCAAGGCCTACTCCCCCAGCCCCATCTGGATGTACCCGGTCGGGCACACGTCGCGGCAGATGTGGCAGCCGATGCACTTCGTGTAGTCGGTGTCGACGTAGCGCCCGGTGGTGGCCTGCGCCTTCTTCACGCGGAACACCGCGGTCTGCGGGCAGTAGACGACGCAGTTGTCGCACTCGAAGCACAGCCCGCAGCTCATGCAGCGCTTGGCTTCGGCCACCGCCTCCTTCTCGGCGAGGCGCTGCAGGCGCTCGTCGAAGTTCCCGAGCGCCTGCTCGGCGCTGAGCGTGGTGACCGCGCGGACGTTGCGCGGGGTGTGCTGGAAATGGCCGAGAAAGAGCGCCTCGTGCGGGATGACGTAACGCCCCGACCGGTCCTCGTAGTTGTGGATGGCGAAATTCGCCGCCGAAGTGCCGCGCACTTCCTCCCGGGGCGCGTCCTCCGGCGCGACGCCGCGCTCGACCATCTTGCGCATCAGGTCGAAGGCGTGCACGTCGATCTTCGGCCGCCGCTCGGGGTCTTCGCCCGCGAGGTGCCGGTCGATGCCCTCGGCCGCGATCCAGCCCTGCCCGATCGCCGTCGTGAGGAGATGCGGGCGCAGCACGTCGCCGCCGGCGAACACGCCCTTCTTCCCGACCACCTGGTAGTTCTTGTCGGCGGCAACCAGGCCCTTCCCGCTGTCGAACGCCTCCAGCCCGGTGAAGTCGACCGCCTGGCCGATCGCGGAGACGATCAGGTCCGCGGGCACGATCTCTTCGGTGCCCGGTTCGACCTTGATCTCGAGCTTCGACCCGACGAACTTCGCCTCGCACCTGGCGATCTTCAGTCCGGTCGCGCGGCCGGCCGCGTCGCGCATCACCTCGACCGGCGCCCAGCCGTCGCGGATCGCGACCCCCTCGGCGAGCGCATGCTCGATCTCGTGGCGGTTCGCCTGCATCTTTCCGATCGAGAACACGGAGGTCAGCGTCACTTCCGCGCCATGACGCGCGGAGACGTCGGCCACGTCCTGCGCGGCCTTGCCGACGATCACCATCTCGGGGTGGTCGGTCGCGTGCGGATGCCCGATGTGCCCCAGCCGCCGCGCGACGGTCGCCACGTCGATCGACGTGTCGCCGCCGCCGACGACCACCACGCGCTTGCCGACGTGCTTGAGCCGGCCGTCGTTGAACGCGCGCAGGAACGCGGTGGCGGTCACCACGTTCGGCGCCTCGGTCCCGGGAACCGGCAGCGCGCGGCCGCCCTGGGCGCCGAGCCCGAGGAACACGGCGTCGAACTCGGCGTCGATCGCGTCCAGCGCGACGTCGGTGCCGACGCGCGTCCCGAGCCGCGCGGTCACGCCGAGGTCGAGAATGCGCTGGATCTCCGCGTCGAGCACCTCGCGCGGCGTGCGGAAGCCGGGAATGCCGTAGCGCATCATGCCGCCGAGCGCCTCGTGCTCGTCGAAGATCGTCACCGCGTGGCCCTTGAGCGCGAGCTGGTAGGCGCACGAGAGCCCCGCGGGCCCGCCGCCGATGACGGCGACCTTCTTGCCGCTGGACTCCCCGGGCTTGACGAACTTGAGCCCCTTCTCGATCGCGTACTGGCCGAGGAAGTGCTCGACCGAGTTGATGCCGACGAAGTCCTCGACCTCGTTGCGGGTGCAGCCGGACTCGCAGGGCGCCGGGCACACCCGCCCCATCACGGCCGGGAAGGGGTTCGCCTCGGTCAGCCGCCGCCACGCGTACTCCTGCCACGGCACGCCGGCGGGCGGCTTCTCGGTGCCGCGCACGATTGCGAGGTACCCGCGGATGTCCTCGCCCGAGGGACAGCTCGCCTGGCACGGCGGCGTGCTCTTCTGGTAAGTCGGGCACTTGTGCGTGTGGCTCGCCTGGAAGATGTAGTCGCTCCAGCGCTTCCACTCCCTGTCGCCCTCCCGGTAGCGGCGGAAGCTGAGCTTCTCACCCGTGGGCCGGGTCTCGGTGGTGGCGGACATCGTCCCTCTCCTCGCTCTCAGTCGTTCCGTCCGAGCACGATCGCGTCGCCCACCAGCTGGTGAACGCCGCCGACCATGCCCATGTCGAACTTGTAGTAGGGCAGCACCTTCGCGAACTGCGCCTTGCAGATGGCGCAGATCGTGGCCATGAAGTTCACGCCGTGCTCGTCCACCACCGCCTTCAGCGCCTCCATGCGCGGCAGCGCGCCCTTCACCCGCAGCTCGACGAGCTCGTCGGTGAGGAGCCCGCCCCCGCCGCCGCAGCAGAAGGTGTTCTCGTGGATCGTCTCCGGCGCCATGTCGTGGAAGCGGGTGCAGGCGGCGCGGACGATCGCGCGCGGCAGGATGAACTGGCCGCGCGGGATGCCGCCCATGCCGGAGGCGCGCGCCACGTTGCACGAGTCGTGGAACGTGACGACGCGGCGGTCGTTCCTCTCGCGCTCGAGCGTGATCGCGCCGCGCCGGATGAGGTCGTAGGTGAGCTCGCAGACGTGCTGCGGCACCGGGTGGCGCGCATCGAGGAAGTCGAACGGTCCGATCAGCGTGTTCCAGAAGCTGTACGCGACGCGCCAGGCGTGGCCGCACTCGCCCACCACGACGCGCTTGACGCCCAGCTCGAGCGCAGCCTCGCGCACGCGCATGGCGATCCTGCGGGTCTGGTCGTAGTTGCCGATGAAGAGCCCGAAGTTGCCCGCCTCGGAGGCGTGCGAGGACAGCGTCCAGCGGATCCCCGCGGCGTGGAACACCTTCGCGTAGCCGATCAGGCTGAAGACGTGCGGCTCGGCGAAGAAGTCCGCCGAGGGCGTGACCACCAGCACTTCGGCGCCCGGCTCGTCGAGCGGGAAGCGCACGTCCTGGCCGGTCTCTTCCTTCACCTCTTCCTCGAGCGTCTGCAGCGTGTCCAGGAGCGCCGGGCCGGGCAGGCCGAGATTGTTCCCGATCTTGTGGACCTTGCCGATGATCTCGTTCGTGTACTTCTGTCCCATGCCGATCGAGTCCATGACCTCCTTCGCGGCCATGGTGATTTCGGCGGTGTCGATGCCGTAGGGGCAGTACACCGAGCAGCGCCGGCACTCCGAGCACTGGTTGAAGTACCGGTACCAGTCCTCCAGCACCGACTCGGTCAGGTCCTCGGCGCCCACCAGTTTCGGAAAGTGCTTCCCGGCAAACGTGAAGTAGCGGCGGTAGACCTTGCGCACCAGCTCCTGGCGCGCGACCGGCATGTTCTTGGGATCGCCGGTGCCGAGGAAGAAGTGGCACTTGTCGGTGCATGCGCCGCAGTGCACGCAGGCGTCGAGGAAGACGCGCAGGGAGCGGTACCGGTCGCGCAGCTCGCCGAGCTTCGCGACCGCCTTCGCCTGCCACCCGTCGACGAGCTTTCCGGGAAACCCGATCGCCTCGTTCAGCTTCTCCGCGGCGACGTAGGGCCTGCTGCCCGCCATCGCGTCCGCCTGGAGGATCGGGATGACCGGATACGCCTTGAGCGGCGGGGCCTGGACATCGGGCGCGCCCACGGCGGCGGCCTACTTCTTCTCGAGCCCGGCCGCCCACGGCGCGACGGTGCGCCGCTCGCGCGAGTCGTCGGCCTGATTTCGCGTCGGGCTGAAGAACACGCCCGGGGCGTGCAGGAGCTTGCTCGCGGGGAAGATCGCCATCAGCCCGGCGACCAGGAAGAGGTGCACCAGCAGCGGCCCGTCGGCGGGCAGCGGCTGCAGGTCGAAGCGCATCAGTCCGAGCACGAATGCCTTCACCGCGACGATGTCGGTGTGCGCGACGTACTTCATCATCAGGCCGGACACCGCGATCAGGATCAGGAGCGCGAGCATCAGGTGATCGGACCAGGTCGAGATGTAGCGGATGCGCTCGACCAGGAGGCGCCGCGCCCAGAGGCCCGCGAGACCCGCGAGCAGCGCGAAGCCGGCGTAGATCCCGAACGGCTGCGCGATCGCGACCACCGGCCAGACCGGCTCGGTGAAGTAGCGCAGGTGCCGCACCAGCACCAGCGCGAGCGCGACGTGGAAGAGCCAGCCGAAGAGCCAGATCCACTTGTTCGCGCGGAAGAGGCTCTCGAAGAGCAGGACCTCCCGCGCCATGCGCCCGACCACGCCCGCCCGCGTGCGCGGCGCCGGCGTGGTCGGAATCCGCAGCGGCGCGGGCGTGCGCGCATAGCCGGCGATCTTCGCCGCCAGGCCGACGACGAAGACCGCCGTCGCGGCGTAGAAGAGGCCGGCGTAGACGAGCGTGAGCGCGCTCATTTCGACCGCTCCGACCGTTTCCACATCAGCATCTCTCCGGCCCGGGCGTTTCGGCGCATGCCATCGCGAGTTCGTTCCGGATCAGGCGTCAGCCCTTGTCGTCCACGCTCGCCCAGCTGCGCTGGCTCGCGACGCCGCTCGGCCGTCTAAAGGCCCTAAACGCAGCCCGTGGGCTTGGGCAGGCCGGCGATCTTGCACGCCTGCTTCGCCGGCCCGTAGGGGAAGAGCTCGTACAGGTACTTGCTGTTGCCCTTGTCGGGCCCGAGCTTCTTGCCGATCGCCTTGGTCAGCACGCGCACGGCGGGAGCGATCTGGTACTCGTTGTAGTAGTCGCGCAGGAAGTTGACGACTTCCCAGTGATTCTCGGACATCTCGACGTTCTCGGCCTGCGCGATCACGTTCGCGACGTCCTCGGTCCAGTCCGCGAGGTTGACGAGATAGCCCTCCTCGTCGGTTTCCAGCGTCTTGCCGCCCACTTCGATGCTCATCCGTCGCGCTCCTTCGGGGTGGTCCTGCCTGAAGTGAAACCTGCCTAGAGCCAGGACTGGCTCGTCTTGTGCTCCGCGACCAGGTCGACGAAGCCCTCGTAATCCACCGTCTTCACGCCCTCGATGACGCGGTCCTTCATGCCGCGCGCCTCGAGGTCCGGCGCGAGCGCGTAGACGGCGGTCCGGCCGAGCGCGCCCCTGACCGCGTCTTCCACGGCATTACCCTTGGTGGCGCCGTACACGCCGTCCTCGATCAGCAGCACGGCCGCGCCCGGGCCGGCATGCGCGAGGCAGCTCGCGAGCGTGGTCTTCTCGAACGGCGACTTGTTGACGATGTGCAGCACCGGGGTCCTCCCTAGAACGCGATGACGACGTCCTGCTCTTCCATGCGGCGCACGATCTCGTCGCGGCCCATGACCTCGACCGGTACGATCAGCTCGCCCTCGGTGAGGCCGCGCGCCTCGAGCGACTCGCGCTCGACGTAGAGCTTCTCGATGTCGTAGCCCTCGAGCGCGCGGTAGGTGGGCGAGAAGTTCTTGACCTCGATCCCCCTGGTCTGCTGGCCCTTGACGAGCTGGTACACGCCGTCGTCGAGGAAGGCGAGGCTCACGTCCTGGTCGAAGGCGGCGCTGATCAGCACCACCTCGAGCCCCTCGAGCGCGTAGATCGTTCCGTACGGCGCCTTGCGATTGACGTACATGAACTTCTTGACGACGCCGGAGGCGCCCTCGTCCAGGTCCATCGCCGCCTCGGTCATCTCAGTCCCCGAACACCACCAGGCGGTCGGCCTGGATGCCCGCTTCCACCAGCTGCCCCAGCCCCGAGATGCGGAAGCCCGGGGCGAGGTTGTCCTCCACCAGCCCGCGGCGCAGCCCCGCCGCCACGCACACGACCAGGTCCAGCCCGTGCTCCTGGGCGAGCTTCGACCAGCGGTTCACGACGTGGCGGTCGTCCTGCGGCGGCTCGGTGAGCTTGGTCGCGTTGTTCACCCCGTCGTTGTAGAAGAACACGCGGTAGATCTGGTGGCCCTTCGCGAGCGCCGCCTTCACGAACTGGTAGGCGGTGTCCGAGGCCTGGTGGTTGTACGGCCCCTCGTTGACCATCACGCCGATCTTCATCGCTTACGCCCAAGAACCTAGAACCGGATGTGCGTCGACGCGTTGAGCGTGCGCCGCGATCCGCGCCAGTCGTCGATGTGGTACTTCGTGAACGGCAGCCCGGTGCGCTCGAAGAACCGCGGCCAGCCGATGCGCTCGATCCAGTCCACCATGCGCTCCCACGGCCGCGCGTCGGCCTTGTACGCGGCGAGAATCTTCTTCACCGCCGCGGCCACCTCCGGCCAGCGCGGCGCGTTGTTCGGCAGGCCCGAGGCGACCAGCTTGTGGAAGGTCGGGCGCCCGCGCGCGTTCGAGTTCTTGCCGCCGACCCAGATCGCGATCTTGGAGTGCT
>JADLAV010000018.1 GCA_020848075.1 Burkholderiales bacterium | reverse complement strand
CGCGCAAACTCATGCCTCGCTGAAACTGCACTTCGTTCTTCGGCATCGCTTTCTCCTTGGAAAATCAAGCAATGCCAGTTTGCTACCCCCCCTGGCTCACAGGCTGAGCCTCATTGGTAATCAGGAACGCTGAAGACTCGCCGGCCAGCCGCCACCGGTGCATCCGGAGCGCGCTTCAACGCATCAGACTCTCGCCCCGTCAGCGCGAAAGCTCGGGGAGCGCGTCGTCGCTCGGGCGCAGCGCGCGGAACTGCGTCGGCGGCGCGCCGCCGCGCGCCACCGTGCCGACGATGCGGTCCTGGTAGGCCTTGCCGGTGAGCTGCAGGCGATTCGAACCCTCGCACGCGCGGATCGCGAGCCGGTCGCCGGAGAGCGTCGCCGCCTCGATCGGGCACTGGGCGTTACGGTAGCGCACGGTCCCGGTGACGCGCTGGAATTTCTGCTCGAGCGCGAGTTCGAGCTCGCCGCCGGCCCCGAGCCGTGCGCGCCACGGGCCCTGCACGCGCGCCGGGACGCGCCACAGGTAGATCGTGCTCGTCTGCGTGCCGCCGAGCGTCTTCTCGGGCGCGGGCATGGTGATTCTCTCGTCGGGCTCCCAGTCGCCCATGTCCCAGTCGTGCGACACGACGCGCGCACCGGGACGCAGCTCGTCGAGGATGCGCGGGCGCAGCGCGAGGTTGTACTCCGGCAGGAGGTAGAGCGCGAGCACCGTCGCCTGCGAGAGATCCGCGTCGAAGATGTCCTTGACGACGAAGGTCGCGCGGTCCGCGACGCCGGCGCGGGTGGCCGCCGCGCGCGCTTCGCGCACGAGGGCCGGACTGTTGTCGATGCCGAGGCCTTCGGCGCCGAACCGCTGCGCCGCCGTGATCACGATGCGCCCGTCGCCCGAGCCGAGATCGATCAGGAAATCCCCGGGCCGCACCTCGGCGAGCTCGAGCATCGCCACCACCACGTTCTGGGGCGTGGGGACGAAGGGCACCTCCTCGCCCGGTGCCTGCGTCGGCACGCGCGCGAATGCGCCGCCGCCCGCCAGGACGGCGAGCACGAGACACCAGAACCGCTTCACCTGCGTAACAGCTCGTAGCCCGGAGCGCCGTCGACGCAGGCCTCGAAGCCGCACTGCAGGAGCGCCACCACCACGTGCGCGAGCGCGACCAGGACGAAGAGCCAGCCGACCGCCTGCGCCGCCCCGCTCGGCCGCCTGTCGCGCACGCCTTCCACGAACTGGCCCTCGATGAAGAGGAGCGCGGCACCGAGCAGGATCGCCGCGAAGAATCCGGCCACCTCCCAGGTGCAGAAGTGATAGCCGAACATCTCGGCGCCGAGCGCGGGGCCGCTCGCCGCGGCGTACCCGATCATCTGCCGCGCCGCGGCCAGGAGGCCTATCGCGGCGCTGAAGATGACGATGCCGAAGTGCGCCTCCGACGATCCGAAACGGACGTTCAGCAGGAATCCGAGTCCGATGCCGAGGAGCGCGACCCGCTGCATCAGCGCGAGCGTGCCGGGAGCGTCGCCGCGGACAAGTTGCCAATAGAGGACGAACAGCAGCACGACGCACGTCGCGAAGAGCGCGAGGGCGTTGACGAGTCTGGCGATGGCGGCCACGGGCGTGCCTACGGCGCAAACTGGAGAAAGTCGCCCGCGCGCAGGCTGAGCGTGTAGAGGAACGCCGCCATGGCGACGATCCACACCCAGATCGCGGGGCGGCGCAGGCCGATCGTCGCAACCAGCGCGGCGACGACGAGCAGCAGGAACGGCACCACCATCATCACAGCCTCCCTCACCCCTTCCCGCCCACGACAGCGGCGGGCCGCGGGGTCATTCGTACTTGCGAACGTCCTCGATCACCTTGCCGTCGTTCGGCAGCGTGCCGGGCTGCACGAACTCGACCTCGCCGCGCAACTTGGTGACCTCCCGCATCCCGTCGACGAGCGCCTTGGCGAGCGCCTCGCTGCCGCCGGGCACCTCGCAGCGCAGCGTCATCCGGTCCTGACCGTCCGCTTGATCGACCACCAGCCGCGCTCTTGCCACCTCGGGGTGGCGCTTCAGCACTTCGGCCACCTGGGACGGATGGACGAACATGCCCTTCACCTTGGTGGTCTGGTCCGCACGGCCCATCCAGCCCTTAATGCGCACGTTGGTGCGGCCGCACGGGCTGCGCCCGGGCAGCACCGCCGAAAGGTCGCCGGTGCCAAACCGGATGAGCGGATAGTCCGGATTGAACGTCGTGACCACGACCTCGCCCACGTCCCCCTCCGAAACCGGATCCCCGGTGCCCGGCCGCACGATCTCCAGGAGGATCGACTCGTCGGCGATCATGCCCGGAGTGACCGTGCCGTCGGGCAGCTTCGACTCGTAGGCGATCAGCCCCAGATCGGCGCTCGCATACATCTGCACGACGCTCACGCCGCGCGCGCGCATCGCCTCGCGCAGCGCCGGCGGCAGGTATTCGGCGCCGACCATCGCCTTCTTCATGCACGAGATGTCGGTCCCGATCTCGTCCGCCTTCTCGACGATGACCTTGAGGAAGGAAGGCGTGCCGATGTAGCCGCCGGCGCGCAGGTCGGCGATCGTCGCGACCTGCAGCTCGGTCTGGCCGACGCCGGTCGGCACCACAGTGCAGCCGAGCGCGAGCGCGCCGTTCTCGAGCATCGAGCCCGCCGGGGTGAAATGATAGGCGAACGTGTTGACGACGAGATCGCCCGCGCGGAATCCCGCGGCGAAGAGCCCGCGGGCGAGCCGCCACCAGTCTCTTGCGTGCCCTTCCGGCTCGTAGATCGGGCCGGGCGAGACGAAGATTTTGGCGAGCCGCGATACCGGCGTGGCATTGAGGCCGCCGAGCGGCGGGTCGGCCCGCTGCAGCGCCTTCAGATCGGACTTGCGCGTGACCGGCACTTGCGCCAGCGCGGCGCGCGTGGTGATCGCGCGCGCGTCGACGCCATTCAGGATCCGCGCGAAGCCCGCAGCGTTCCGCTTCACATGCTCGACCTGCGCCGGCAGCGCCGCGAGGAGCGCGCGCTCGCGCGTCTCGGGGTCGCGGGTCTCGAGGGCGTCGAAGTGCTCCATGCGCTCAGGAGAGCCAGCGCTTGCGCCGGCGGTAGAACTTGGTGTCGCGGAAGCTCTTGCGCCCGCCCGCCGAGATGCCGAGGTAGAACTCTTTCACGTCCTCGTTGTGCGCGAGGCTCGCGGCGGCGCCGTCCATCACCACGCGACCGTTCTCGAGGATGTAGCCGTAGTTCGCATACTTCAGCGCGAGGCTGGTGTTCTGCTCGGCGAGCAGGATCGAGACGCCCTCCTTCTCGTTCAGGCTCTTGACGATGTCGAAGATCTCCTCGACGAGCTGCGGCGCGAGCCCCATCGAGGGCTCGTCGAGCAGGATCATCCGCGGGCGCGCCATGAGCGCGCGCCCGATCGCTGTCATCTGCTGCTCGCCGCCGGAAGTGTAGCCGGCGAGCGAAGCGCGGCGCTCGCGCAGCCGCGGGAAATAGCCGTAGACGAGCTCGAGATTCTCGCGGAGCTCGGCGCGACCGATCCTGCGTGTGAATGCGCCGGTGAGGAGGTTCTCCTCGACGGTGAGGTGCTGGAAGCAGTGGCGGCCTTCCATCACCTGGCAGACGCCCAGGCGCACGAGCTCGTTCGGCGTGAGCTTATCGATCCGCTTGCCGTCGAACTCGATCGAGCCTTTGGTGACGTCGCCGCGCTCGGCGCGCAGCAGGTTGGAGATCGCCTTCAGCGTCGTGGTCTTGCCGGCGCCGTTCGCACCGAGCAGCGCGACGATCTGCCCTTTCTGCACCTGGAGCGAGACGCCCTTCAGGACCAGGATCACGTGGTCGTAGATGACTTCGACGTTGTTGACCGTGAGATAGGCCTGCGCTACGGGCTGGGGGGCGGTGGCTGCCGACATGGCCGATCGCTTCTTCGTGGATGGACGATACGACGCGCAGCGCGCGACGGCGCGCCGCGGACCGCCCGCGCCGGATGCCGACCGCGGCGAGAGCTTCCGGTCGAGCCGCCTCGGACATCGAAGCGGCTCGCGCAGGGCTCTCGGCGGGAGCGGGGAGCGGCCCCCGCCCGCCGTCTCGCGCTACTTGCAGTCGCGCGGGGTGATCCCCTTCTCCTTGGCGTACTTAGCCGCCGACTCCTCGATCATCGGGCGCACGAGCGACTGGTCGGATGGGATCCAGTCGGTGATCACGTTCCACTTCGCGCCGTCCCATTGCATGAACTTCACCGCGCCGCCGCCCTCGTGGTCCAGGCACGAGACCTTGAGCGGTTGCATCAGGCCAACGGCGCCGAGCTCCTTCAGGCGCTTCTCGTCGATGTTGAGGTTCTCGATGCCCCAGCGCATCTGCTCGGGGGTGATCGACTTGCCCTTGCCGAACTTCTCCTGCGCCGTACGGATCGCCTCGGCGGCAATGATGCCGGCCACCACACCGCGGGTGTGATAGACGGAGCCGATCCGCGAGCGGTCCTCCATCTCGCCCTTGCCCTTGCCGTAGACCTCCTTGAGGATCTGTTGCATCACCGGGAAGGTCGTGCCGGGCATGTTGAAGGCGGCCGCGATGTAGCCCTTCGCCGCCTCGCCGGCCGGGATCACGTCCTCCTCGGCGCCCGCCCACCACACGCCCACCATCTTGTTGCGCGGGAAACCGACCTTGGCGGCGGCCTTGATCGCGGTCGGGTTCATCACGCCCCAGCCGCGCAGGATCACCCAGTCGGGCCGGATCTGGCGGATCTGCAGCCACTGCGACTGCTGCTCGTTGCCCGGATGCGGCACCGGGATGTGCGTGACCGTGAACCCGTACTTCTTCGCCTGCGCATCCAGGACCGGGATGGTCTCCTTGCCGTAGGCCGAGTCGTGATAGAGGTTCACGATCTTCTTGCCCTTCAGCTTGTCCATCCCACCTTCCTTCATGCCGATGAACTTGATCTTGGCGGTGTTTTGCGACCAGTAGGTAGTCACGAGCGGGAAGACGAACGGGAACACCCGGCCGTCGGCCGCGTCGGTCCGGCCGTAGCCCATCGAGATCATCGGGATCTTGTCGGCCGTCACCTTCTCGATCAGCGAGTAGGTGATGCCGGTCGACAGCGGCTGGATCACCGTGGCGCCCGTCGGGCCCTTGTTCTTGAGGCGCTCGTAGCACTCGACGCCGCGCGCGTTGTTGTACTCGGTCTCGCACTTCTCCCAGGTGAGCTTGACGCCGTTGATGCCGCCGTCGCGCGCGTTCAGCAACTCGAAATAGTCAATCATCCCGCCGAAGAAGCCCGACCCGCCGGGGGCATAGGGGCCGACCCAGTAGCCGATGGCGGGAATGAACTGCTCCTTGGCCTGCCCGAGCGCGGATCCGGCGCCGAGCGCGAGCGCGGCCGCGCCGAGCAAGGCCGCGACCGGCCTGCCGATCCCACGTGCGATGTGTCCTGCCATGTCATTCTCTCCTCTGCAATGAAGGTGGAAGGAAATGTCTCCCACAAAATACTCGTTCTTCTTTAGTTTTCTTGGGGTTAGTCCGGGCCACTATACTCTTCAATCCCGAGTGAACGCAATCCTGGCGACTGGATGCGAAAGGGGCCACACCCGCTTTTGAATCCCGAATTCCAGTGATGCAAAACGCCAATCTCCCTCGAAGCAACGGCTGTCTCGAGATTCTGCGCGCACGAATTTCCGCGTTTTGCATCACGCTGCGAGTTTAGTGCGGGAACGGCCAGAGGCGCAGCTTCTCCTTCGCGATCTGCCACAGGCGCGCGAGGCCGAGCGGCTCCACGATCAGGAAGAAGATGATCAGGGCGCCGAAGATCATCAGCTCCAGGTTCGAGATGATCGCGTGCGGGATCTCGATGCCGGCCGCCTCGGAGATCGGCGGCACCACCAGGTTCAGCGCGATCGGCAGCAGCACGATGAACGCCGCGCCCAGGAACGATCCGAGCACCGAGCCGACCCCGCCGATGATGATCATGAACAGGATGCGGAACGAGAGCTCGAGGTTGAACGCCTCCGGTTCCACCGTGCCGAGGTAGGTGTAGGCGTACAGCGCGCCTGCCACGCCGCAGTAGAACGAGCTGATCGCGAAGGCGAGGAGCTTCGTCTTCATCAGCGGAATGCCGATCACGGAGGCCGCCACGTCCATGTCGCGCACCGCCATGAATGCGCGCCCGGTCTCGCTGCGCACGAGGTTCTTCGCGAGCAGCGCGAGCACCGCGACGACGGAGAGCGTGAGGAGGTACTTCGCCCGCGGCGTGTCGATCGGGACGCCGAGGATCGCGATGTTCTGCGCGGTGATCACGCCCGAGGCGCTGTGGTTGGTGATCCAGCCGATGCGCTGGATCGCCCACAGCACGAAGAACTGCGCGGCGAGCGTCGCCACCGCGAGATAGAACCCCTTGATCCGCAGGCTCGGCAGCCCGAACACGATGCCGACGATCGCCGCGCAGATTCCGGCCAGCACGAAAGCCGCCAGGATCGGGATGCCCGGCACGCGCAGCACGAAGTTGTAAGTGGCGAACGCGCCGATCGCCATGAACGCCGCCGTGCCGAGCGAGAGCTGGCCGGCGTAGCCGGTGAGGATGTTGAGGCCGAGCGCCGCGAGCGCGGCGATGAGGAACGGGATCAGGAGCGCGCTCAGCCAGTATTGGTCGGCGACGAGCGGAACCGCGATGAACGCCGCGACGAGCAGGACGCCGATGGCGACCCGGTCCTGCCGGAGCGGGAAGATCTGCTGGTCCTCGGCGTAGGTGGCGCGGAACTGGCCGGCTTCGCGGTAGAGCATGGCTGCGCTGTGCTGCTTCCTCGCTGGTTCACTTCACACGCGGTCGATGTGCTTCTCGCCGAAGAGGCCCTCGGGCCGGAACAGGAGGAAAACGAGGGCGAGGACGTATGGGAACCACGACTCGATGCCCCCGCCGACGTAGGGCCCGACGTACACCTCGGCGACCTTCTCGCTCGCGCCGATGATCAAGCCGCCGACGATGGCGCCCGCGATCGACTCGAAGCCGCCCAGCATCAGCACCGGCAGCGCCTTGAGCGCGACGAAGGTGAGCGAGTACTGCACCCCGGTGCGCGCGCCCCACAGCAACCCGGCCACCAGGGCCACGAAACCGGCCACCGCCCACACGATGGCCCAGATCTGCTTGAGCGGGATGCCGACCGCGAGCGCGGCCTGATGATCGTCGGCCACCGCGCGCAGCGCGCGCCCGATGCGGGTGCGCTGGAAGAAGAGCGCCAGCCCCGTCACCAGGATCGCGGCCACCGCCGAGGCGAACAGATCGAACTGGCTCACGAACATCCCGGTTCGATCGGCCAGCCATTGCATCGGCTGATCTTGGATCCCGAGCTCCAGCCCGTGCGGCTGCGAGCCCCAGATCCCTTGCGACAGCCCCTCCAAGAAGAACGTGAGGCCGATGGTCACCATGAAGAGCGTGATCGCCGGCTGGTTGACTAGGGGCCGCAGCACGATGCGCTCGGTCAGGATCCCGAGCACGATCATCACCGCCAGCGTGATCGCGATCGCCAGCCAGAAGTTCACCCCCCGCTCGACGAGCGAGACGAAGGTGAGCGCGGCGAAGAAAACCATCGCGCCCTGCGCGAAGTTGAGCACGCCGGAGGCCTTGTAGATCAGCACGAAGCCGAGCGCGACGAGCGAGTACATGACCCCGGCAAGCAGGCCGCTGATCACCACCTCGAAGAAGAAACTGACCGGGGATCCCATCGTTTGTCCTCGGCGCCGTCGCTCGTCAGTGCGCGACGCCGAGATAGGCGTCGATCACCGTCTGGTTCCCACGCACCTCGTCGGGCGTGCCGTCGGCGATCTTGCGGCCGTAGTCGAGCACCACCACGCGGTCCGAGATGTCCATCACGACGCCCATGTCGTGCTCGATCAGCACGACCGTCGTTCCGAACTGCTCGTTCACGTCGAGAATGAAGCGGCACATGTCCTGCTTCTCCTCGAGGTTCATGCCCGCCATCGGCTCGTCGAGGAGCAGCAGCTCGGGCTCCATCGCGAGCGCCCGGGCGAGCTCCACCCGCTTCTGCAGCCCGTAGGGCAGCCGGCCCACCGGGGTCCTGCGGATGTGCTGGATCTCGAGGAAGTCGATGATCTCCTCGACCTTGCGGCGGTGCGCGAGCTCCTCGCGCCGCGCCCGGCCGATCCAGATCGACTGCTCGAGGAAAGTCGAGCGCATCTTCACGTTGCGGCCGGTCATGATGTTGTCGAGGACCGTCATCCCGCGGAAGAGCGCGATGTTCTGGAACGTGCGCCCGATGCCCTGCGCGGCGGCTTCGTGCGCGACCATGTCGCGCCGCGAGCGCCCCTTGAACGTGATGGTGCCCTCCTGCGGGTGGTAGACCCCGTTGATCACGTTCAGCATCGAGCTCTTGCCCGCGCCGTTCGGGCCGATGATCGCGCGGACCTCGTGTTCGCGGACGTCGAACGAGACGCCCTGCAGCGCGCGCACGCCGCCGAACGCGAGCGACACCCCCTCCACGGCGAGGATCGGGGCGCCGATGCCGCGGTCCGATGGGGTCATGCGGCCAGCTTCGCGGCCGCCGGCGCGAAGGTCTTCGCGTCCTCGATGCGCAGCGTCGCGCTGATCGATCCCGTACGGCCGTCCTCGAACCGCACTTTCGTCTCGATGAACTGCTCCTTGCGCCCGGCGTAGAGCGCGTCGACGAGCGCTCCGTACTTGTCGCCGATGAAGCCGCGCCGGACCTTGCGGGTGCGGGTGAGCTCCTCGTCGTCGGCGTCGAGCTCCTTGTGCAGGATCACGAAGCGGTGGATCTGGGAGTTGGCGAGCTTCGCGTCGGCGGCGAGGTCGGCGTTCACCTGCTCGACGCAGTCGCGCACCAGGCCGTAGGCCTCCGGCCGGGACGCGAGATCGGCGTAGCCGGTGTAGGCGAGGTTGCGCCGCTCGGCCCAGTTGCCCACCGCCTCGTAGTCGATGTTGATCATGCAGCAGACCATCGCGCGGCCGTCGCCGAACGCGACCGCCTCCTTCACGTAGGGGAAGAACTTGAGCTTGTTCTCGATGTATTTCGGCGCGAACAGCGTGCCGTCGACGAGCTTGCCGACGTCCTTCGCGCG
Source organism: Burkholderiales bacterium (assembly GCA_020848075.1). GTDB lineage: Bacteria > Pseudomonadota > Gammaproteobacteria > Burkholderiales > SG8-39 > JAABRB01. Next base: position 133,718 of record JADLAV010000018.1, on the reverse strand, counting down.
GTCGAGGATCTTCAGGTGCCCGTCCTGGTCGAAGTAGCCGGCGTCGCCGGTGCGGAACCAGCCGTCGGGCGTCCGCGCGTCCGCGGTCGCCTGCGGATCCTTGTAGTACTCGCGGAAGAGCCCCGGGCTGCGGATCAGGATCTCCCCGGCGTCGGTCACCTTCACTTCGACGCCCGGCGCGGGCGGCCCCACCGTGTCGGGCTTGATCTGCCCGTTCGGCTGGATGCACACGAAGACCGAGGTCTCGGTCGAGCCGTAGAGCTGCTTCATGTTGATGCCGATCGAGCGGTAGAAGGTGAAGAGATCCGGCCCGATCGCCTCGCCGGCGGTATACGCGACGCGCACGCGGCTCATCCCGAGCACGTTGCGCAGCGGCCCGTAGACGAGCAGCTCGCCGAGCCCGTAGCGCAGCCGGTCGACCAGGCCGACCGGCTGGCCGTCGAGGATGCGCCCGCCCACCCGGCGCGCCACCCCCATGAAGTAGCGGTACATGCCGCGCTTGATGCGCGCGGCATCCTCCATGCGGATCGCCACCTGCGTGAGCAGCGCCTCGAGCACCCGCGGCGGCGCGAAGTAATAGGTCGGCGCGATCTCGCGCAGATCGGTCATCACCGTCGCGGGCGACTCCGGGCAGTTCACGCAGAACCCGACCACCAGCCACTGGGTGTAGGAGAAGATGTTCTGGCCGATCCAGGCGAGCGGCAGGTAGGCGAGGACATCCTCGCGATCGGTGAGGCCCTCCATCTGGGCTGCGCTGCGCCCGCTCTCGATCAGGTTGCGGTAGGTGAGGACCACGCCCTTCGGATGCGCGGTCGTCCCCGAGGTGTAGTGCATGGCGGCGGTATCGTCGGGCCGGCCCTGCCCGATCTCCTCCTCGAAGAAGCGCGGGTGCGTGGCGAGGAACGAACGGCCGGCCTCGAGGAGCCGCTCGTAGCTCGCGATCTGCGGCTGGCGGTACCCGCGCAATCCGCGCGGATCGTCGAAGTAGATGTGCGCGAGCCGCGGGCATTGCGGCAGGATCTCGAGCAGCTTGTCGACCTGCTCCTGGTCCTCGACGATCGCGTGCGTCACCTCCGCGTCGCGGAGCACGTACACCATCTCCTGGGCGACCGCGTCCTGGTACAGCGGCACCGGGATCGCTCCGAGCGCCTGCGCGGCAGTCATTGCGAAGTAGAGACGCGGCCGATTCTCGCCGACGAGTGCGAGGTGCTGCCCGCGGGTGAGTCCCTGCGCCGCGAGCCCGCAAGCGAGGAGCCGGACCTCGTCGGCCATCTGCCGCCAGGTCGCGGTCTGCCAGATGCCGAGGTCCTTCTCGCGGATCGCCGGTCGGTCCGGGCGGACCTGGGCATGGTGCAGAAGCAGGCGCGGAAACGTATCAAGCTCTGCCATGCTGCCCTCCTCCAGCGTCCGTGGATCCGCAACCAAACCGGGGGCTCAGCGCCCCGGGGGGCAACTCCTGTGGGCCGCCGCCTCTCGCGGGCGGTCGGGAGCGGGGATTGTGCCCGAGGACGCGTCCGTTTGCCTAGGGTTTCCCGTAGCTGAAAAACCCGCGCCCGGTCTTCCGGCCGAGGTACCCCGCTTCGACCATCTCCACGAGGAGCGGCGCGGGACGGTACTTCGGGTCCTTGAACCCCTCGTAGAGAACGTTCATGACCGCGAGCTCCACGTCGAGCCCGATGAGGTCGCACAGCGCGAGCGGCCCGATCGGATGGCTCGCGCCGAGCTTCATCGCGTTGTCGATCTCCTCGGCGGTCGCGAGCCCCTCGCCGAGCGCATGGACCGCCTCGTTGATCATCGGGCAGAGCATCCGGTTCACGACGAACCCGGGGCTGTTCTTCACCCGCACCGGCGTCTTGCCGATCGCCTTTGACACGGCCTCCACCGCGGCATAGGTCTCGTCGGAGGTCCGCAGCCCGCGGATGAGCTCGACGAGCTGCATCAGCGGGACCGGGTTGAAGAAGTGCATGCCGATCACCCGGTCGGGGCGCTTCGTCGCGGCCGCGAGCCGCGTGATCGAGATCGAGGACGTGTTCGTGGCGATGATCCCGCCCGGCGCGACCGTCTGGTCGAGCTCGGCGAAGAGCTTGAGCTTGAGCTCCAGGTTCTCGGTGGCCGCCTCGACGACCAACTCGGCTGCCGCGAGGTCGGCGACCCGCGTGGCGGTCCGGATCCGCGCGAGGGCGGCCGATTTGTCCCCGGCCGAGAGCGCCTGCTTCTTCACGAGGCGCTCCAGGCTGGCGTCGATCGCCGCCATGCCGCGCGCGAGCGCCGCCTCGGCGACGTCGGTCATCGTGACCCCGTACCCCTTCACGGCGAACGCCTGGGCGATGCCGTTGCCCATGGTGCCGGCGCCGACGACGCCGATGTGTTTGATGGTCATGTGAAAACTCCAGACGGTGTGGACGAAGTGGCAGTGACGAGCGCGCCATCGCACCGGCCGGCCGGTGCCGGCGGCGCGACACGCGCCGCCATTCTCGCGCACCGGGCCGCCGCACGCGCAGGCCCGCCCGACCGGCCGCACCCGCGCTTGCCCGAGGCGGTGGACCCTCGCCATAATGCCCCTTGCTCCGACACGTGGCACCGTCTGCGCCGATCCGATGAGCCATCCCGAGCGCCTCGACAAGTACCAGGTCACCGATGTCCTCGGCAAAGGCGCGATGGGCATCGTGTACCGGGCGTTCGACCCGGACATCCAGCGCGCGGTCGCGATCAAGACCATCCGCAAGGAGCTGATCGAGGACGACAGCCGGGCGGGGATGATGATGGCGCGCTTCAAGAACGAGGCGCGCGCGGCGGGCCGGCTCGCGCATCCCGGCATCGTCGCCGTCTACGATTACGGCGAGGCGGACGACCTCGCGTACATCGCGATGGAGTTCGTGCAGGGCGCGAGCCTGCGCGCGTACTTTACCCGCGAGACGCGGTTCGAGGAGCGCGACATCGTGAGCCTCATGGCGCAGCTGCTCGATGCGCTGCAGCACGCGCACGAGGCGGGCGTCTGGCACCGGGACATCAAGCCGGCGAACATCATCATCATGACGAACGGCCGGCTCAAGGTGGCCGACTTCGGGATCGCGCGGATCGATTCCTCTGCGCTCACCCAGACCGGCGCGGTCATGGGCTCCCCGGGATACATGGCGCCGGAGCAGTACAAGGGCGAAGCCGTCGACTGGCGCGCCGACGTGTTCGCTGCCGGCGTGATCCTCTACCAGCTCCTCACCGGCGTGCGCGCCTTCACCGGAAGTCCCGAGCAGCTGATGTACCGCGTGTGCTACGAGAACCCGCCGCCGCCGTCCGAGGCGATGCCGGGACGCGACTGGGAACGGTACGATCCCGTGGTCGCACGCGCGATCGGCAAGCGGCCGGAGGATCGCTACCAGAGTGCGGCCGAGATGAAGGAAGCGATGCTCCGCGCCTACGCGGAGCCGGTGAGCCCGACGATCTCCGAGGAAACCATTCTCAACGAGCCCGGCCGCGCCGGGATCTACGATCCGAGCCAGCCGTCCTGGCAGGTCGATCGCACGGGCACCGGCGCCACGCCGCCGCCGCGCAGCACGACCGGCGAACCGCCGCCGGCGGGTCGGTCCCACCCGCCGAGCAGTCCGCCCCGGCGCTCTGCCGCCGATGTGGCAAGGGAGGGCGAGGGCGCCGCCAGCGCAACCGGCGCGCGGACCGCGACCGATGCCGGGCTCGCTGGGACGCTTCCGCCGGCGGCGCGCGCCAACCTGACGTGGGCGCTCGGCGGCGCCGCCGTCGTTCTCGTGCTGATCGCGGCCGGTGTCGCGGGGTGGCTCGCACGAGGGACCGGAAGCGGGACCGGAAGCGGGACCGGAAGTGGGACCGGAAGCGGGACCGGAAGCGAAGCTCGAAGCGCGACCGAAGGCCGAGCGGCAGTCCCGGCGCCCGCGCCGATCGCCGCGGCACGCGATCCGGCCGCGGCCCGGCGCGCCGAGCAGGAGCAAGCGCGCGCCGCCGAGCGCGCGGCAGCCGAGGCGCGGGCACGTGCCGAGCGCGAGGCGCTCGAAGCCAAGCAGGCAGCGCAGGCGCGCGTGCAGGCCGACGCGGAGCGCGCACGCGCCCGGGCTGCCGCCAGCCGCACGCCGCCGGCCGCCGAGGCAGAACGCGCACGCGAGGCACAGCTCGCGGCGGAGGCGCGCACGCGTGCGGAGGCCGATCGCGCACGCGAGGCACAGCTCGCGGCGGAAGCGCGCGCGCGCGCGGACGCCGATCGCGCACGCGCGGCAGCCCCGGCGCAGACGGCAAGCGCGGCGCCCGCGCCAGCGCCCGCGCCCGCGCGCCAACCGAGCTTCTTCCGCGACGAGGCGACGAGCATGAAGGTCTCGACGAAGCTGCAGTTCAATCGGACGCTGTTGCGGGAACAGATCGAGGTCCACACGGTGGGCGGCGTCGTGACGCTTTCCGGAACGGTGGCCTCGGAGGCGAACCGCGCGCTCGCGGCCAGGATCGCGTCCGAGGTCTCGGGCGTGGTCCGCGTGAACAATACGCTGAAGGTCGGCGCGGCGGCCCAGTAGCGGGTCGCAGCCGCGGGTGCGGCGACTCGGAAGACTGAGGCTTCGCTACCACGGCCGCGCGCGAAGAAGCACGTTCGCGAACGGCGTCCCCGCGCTCATCGGCGCGGTCTCGACCTGGCCGAACCCGCACTGCGCGAGCAGCTCGAGCCATGCCGGCAGCGCCCGGCAGTGCAGACGCGGCGAGCCGCCGCGAGCAAGCGTGGCGATGCGATCGGCGGTCGTCGTCGCCAGGAAGCGCAGGCCCGCGCGCGCGTCGGCGACTCGTGCGAGCAGCATTCCGCCGCGGTCGAGCGCTTTGCGGCAGCGCGCGAGGAGCGCCGTCTGCGCAGCCCCATCCACGTAGTGGAGGACGTCGAGCAAGACGATGGCGTCGGCCGGCGGAATGACGGCGGTGCGCATGTCGTCCGCGATCACGCAGGCCCGCGCGCCGAGCGCCGCCTGTGCGACCCGCACCGCGCGTGGCCGGACCTCGATGCCCCGGAGCGACGCGAGCCGCGGTGGCGCCGGCCACGACGCCGGCCACGCGCCCTGCTCGAAGCGCTCGCGGGCGGCGAGCAGCAGCGCGGCAAGCAAGCCCGCTCCGCAGCCGATGTCGACCAGCCGCGTGCGATCGGCAAGCAGCCCCTGCGCGAGGATTGCAGCGAACACCGGATCACGGGTGAGCTTGCCGCGCGCGTAGCGCTCGGCGAAGCGGCCCGCCGGCGCGTAGGCGCGCGCCGCTGCCGCGGCGATCGACCGCCATCGGGCGGGCTCGGCCTCGCCTGCGGGTTGCAATGCTTGCCCGTCCCGGTGACCGCGGGTCGCGATCAGCGCCGCTGCGCTTCGACGCATGCGCCGCGCAACGTCACCGACCGCAGCCCGCGCGCCGCCATGCGCTGGAGGACGCCCGGCAGCACGGCGAGGGCCTGGGAGGGGCGCGCGCCATCGTGCAGCAGCAGCACATCGCCCGCCGCGAGCCGGCGGGTGAGGCGCCCGAGCACCTTCCCGGGGTCGCGCCCGACCGTGTCGAACCCGCGGCGCGTCCACGACGCGCAGCGCAGGCCGGACGCGGCGAGCGCGGGCGCGAGCAACGGGCTGCGGATGCCGAACGGCGCGCGGAAGAACGCGGGCGCGACGCCCGCAGCATCGGCGATCGCCGCCTGCGCCTCGCCGATCTCGCGCCGCATGCGCGCGACGCCGAAGCATGCGAAACAGGCCGCGTGGCGGTGACTGTGGTTCTCCACGGCATGGCCGCGCGCCACGATCTCGCGCGCGAGCGGGCCATGACGCCGCACGCGCTCCCCGATGAGGAAGAAGCTCGCCTTCATCTCCGCGCGGTCGAGCAGGTCGAGCACGCGCGGCGTGATCTCGGGGTGCGGTCCGTCGTCGAAGGTCAAGGCGACCTCGCCGCGCGCCGCGGCCGGTGCCGGCAGCCGCGCGAGGTTCGGGCCGAGCAGCTGGCTGCGCGGCGCGAATCCGGCCGCCGTGAGCACCACGTGATTCAGGGCGAGCGCTCCAACGACCCACGGCCACACGTGGGGCGAATGGACGATCGCACCGACGCCACCTGCGTGGACCATCGCCGTCACGCCGAGCGCGGGGGTCGGCCACCACGCGCGCACGGCGGGATACGTTCGCGAGGCGATGCTGTTCTCGGTCATGGCGACTGCGGTCGATCGACGCTCCGGTGTGCGCGGATTCTACTTCTACCGGCGATTCCCGCCAGACTCGCTCAGGAAGCTCAGGAGAACCCCGTCATTCCCCCCGATAACACCGCTCGGGGGCAGGGTTCGCGGAAATCCAGTTCGAGCGCAATCGACGAGCGGCTGGAACCCAGCTCCCCGATTACCCCCTCGGGGACAGGCTTCGCGGGGATGACTCGTGGAAAGCTTCCCTGGCCGTGCAGGTTGCTCGCTGTGCTACGCTTCGCCATCGATCCCTCGCGCACCACGATGAGTCCCGAGTCGCGCCCGCCGGAGATCGCTCACGCGCCGCATCCGCCGCTCACGCGCTACTTCGCGGACGAGGCGGCGCGGCGCGCCTGGGTGCGCGGCATCTTCAATCGCACGGCGGCCGATTACACGCGCGTCGAGCGCCTGATGGCGCTCGGCTCGGGCGCGCGCTATCGCAGGCATGCGCTCGCGCGCGGCGGCCTCGTACGTGGAATGCAGCTCGTCGACGTCGGGGCGGGCACCGGTCTCGTCACGCGCGAGGCGGTCGCGCTCCTCGGCGCGCCGCAGGCCGTGATCGGCGTCGATCCCAGCCCCGCGATGCTGGCGAACGCCGTGCTGCCCGCCGGCGTGCGGCTGCTGGAGGGGAGCGCGGAGCGGATTCCGTTGCCGGACGCATCCGTCGATTTCGTGAGCATGGGCTACGCGCTGCGGCACGTGTCCGACCTCGCGGTCGCGTTCCGCGAGTTCTTCCGCGTGCTGCGGCCGAGCGGCATCGTGCTCATCCTCGAAGTGACCCGCCCCGCCGGCCGCATCGGCAATGCGCTGCTCAAGGCGTACATGCGCGGCGTCGTTCCCGCGATCGCGCGCGTGGCCGCGCGCTCCTCGGAGATGCCGCTCCTGATGCGCTACTACTGGGACACGATCGAAGCCTGCGTCCCGCCCGCGAGCGTGGCGAGCACGCTCGCCCACGCGGGATTTCGCAACGTCGGCCGGACGGTCACGCTCGGAATCTTCTCCGAGTACCGCGGGACGAAGCCGCGCGCCGACTGAGGAGCAGCCGAACGCGGCGAGCGGCAAGTGCAGGCCTCGGCGACCCATCTCGTCCTCATTCCGAGCTACAACACCGGGCCGAAGCTCGTCGAGACGGTGCGCGCGGCGGGCGCGCACTGGCGCCCGGTGTGGGTCGTGATCGACGGCAGCGTTGACGGCAGCGATGCGCCGCTCTCGGCGCTCGCCGCGGCGCAGGCGGGGCTGCGCGTGCTCAGGCTCCCGCGCAACTCGGGCAAGGGCGCGGCCGTGCTGCACGGCATTCGCGCCGCGCGCGCGGAGGGGTTCACTCACGTGCTGACGCTCGACGCGGACGGCCAGCACCCGGCGGAGCGCATCCCGGCGTTCATGGCCGCGTCGCGCGATGCGCCGGGCGCGATGATCCTCGGCCTGCCGATCTTCGATGCGACCGCGCCGAAGCTGCGCGTGCGCGGCCGGCGCATCTCGAACTTCTTCGCCGACCTCGAGACGCTCTGGGCCGGCATCGGCGATTCGCTGTTCGGATTCCGCGTCTACCCGATCGCGCCGCTCGTGCGGGCGATGGAAGGCACCGTCTGGATGCGCCGCTTCGACTTCGATCCGGAGGCGGCGGTGCGCCTCGTCTGGGCGGGTGTGCGCCCGGTGCGGTTGCCGGCCACGGTGCGCTACTTCCGGCCCGACGAGGGCGGCGTGTCGCACTTCAACTATCTGCGCGACAACCTGCTCCTCACCTGGATGCACACGCGGCTCGTGCTGGGCGCCCTGGTGCGCCTCCCCTGGCTCCTCTGGCAGCGTTTGCGGGCCTGAGCGGCCGCGGTTCGCCGGAGCTCGGGACCGGCACGGCTATAATGCCGCGGTCGAGCCGCAAGACGATGAGCGGGCGAGAGACTCCGGTGCGTGCCTACGACGTGATCGTGATCGGCGGCGGACCCGCCGGCACGACCACGGGCGCCCTGCTGGCCGAGCGGGGCTGGAAGGTCGCCCTCTTCGAGAAGGACCGCCACCCGCGCTTCCACATCGGCGAGTCCCTACTCCCGCGCAACAACCCGCTCTTCGCGCGCCTCGGCGTGCTCGAGGAGGTGCGCGCGATCGGGATCGTCAAGGCCGGCGTGGAGTTCAACTCGCCGGTGCACGGCAAGTCCCGGACCTTCTACTTCGCGAGCGCCCTGGACGCATCCGAGCCGACCGCGTTCCAGGTGCACCGCTCCGAGCTCGATCACATCCTGATCCGCAATGCGGCGCGCAAGGGCGTGGCGGTGTTCGAGGAGACGCGCGCCACCGCGGTGGATCTGGGCGCGGCGCTCGCCACCGAGCCGGGAACGCGGGGCGTTTCGGTTCGCACGGCGGGGCCGGCGGGTGAAGCCGAATGGACCGCCCGCTTCCTCGTCGACGCATCCGGCCGCGACACCCTCCTCGCGAGCCGGCTCGGGATCAAGGCGCCGAACCGCCGGCACGCGGCCGCCGCCATCTACGGGCACTACGAGGATGCCGACCGCAGCCCCGGCCGCGACGCCGGCAACATCTCGATCTACTGGTTCGACCACGGATGGTTCTGGTTCATCCCGCTCCAGCACGGGATCACGAGCGTCGGTGCGGTGTGCCGGCCGGACTACCTCAAGACCCGGCGCGGCTCGCTCGACGCGTTCCTGGACGAGACGGTCGCGCTCTGCCCACCGCTCGCCGCGCGCCTCGCGCGGGCGCGCCGGATCGCCCCCGTCACCGCGACCGGCAACTACAGCTACGAGGCGGGTCGGACCCACGGGCGGAACTACCTCATGGTCGGCGACGCGTTTGCGTTCGTGGACCCGGTGTTCTCGTCGGGGGTGTATCTCGCCATGGTCGGCGCGTTCGCCGCCGCGGACGCCGTGGACACCAGCCTGCGCGCGCCGGCCGCCGCGGAGCGGGCCGCCCGCGCCTACGAGCATCGCGTGCGGCAGAGCCTTGCGACCTTCTCCTGGTTCATCTACCGGATGACGACGCCGGCGATGCGCGATCTCATCATGCACCCGAGGAACGTGCTGCGGGTCGTGGACGCCATGATCTCGTTTCTCGCGGGTGACATTTATCGCGGCAACGGGGTTCGGTGGCGCATCCGGGTGTTCCAGCTGATTTACCATGTCAAGCGGCTCGCCACTCTCCGCGGCAGGCGGCTCGCACCGCGCAACCGGACCTCGGACGCGGGGCGGGCGGCCTCGTGAGCGTTTGCGTCGAACCCGCACAGTCGGACCGCAATCGAGTAATATCACGCCCCTCTTTTTTGCTTGGCGGACAGACCGGAGCATGGCCGCGCAGAAGCCCCTCGAAGCCGAGATCTCCGCACTGATGGTCGAGGTGCTGAATCTCGAGGTCCCGGCCGGAGACATCGACCCGGAGGCGCCGCTCTACGGCGAGGGGCTCGGGCTCGACTCCATCGACATGCTGGAAATCTCGCTCGCGATCGCGAAGCGCTACGGCGTGGAGCTCCGCGCCGACGACGATGCCAGCCGGCAGGTCTTCGCGTCGCTGCGCAATCTCGCGCGGCACGTGGAGCACACGCGCGCACGATGAGCGCATCCCGCGCGGGACACGTCGCCGCACACGGGTATCACACGCGCGGGGCTCTGCACGCGGCTTACTCCGCGCTCGCACCCGGGCTTTCCCAATCGCCTTCGCGCGACGCGCCGGCGGTGGCTGCCGGCACGGACGATCCTCGTCACCCGGCGGTGTCATGAGAGGGCTCCCCGCGACCATGCTCGGCACGAGCCCGCTCGTGCTGCACCTCGCGATCCTCTGGGACAGCACGCCGCTCCTTCTCGCCTTCGCCGCGCTGGTGGCGCTCGGCGTGGCGATCGGCGGCCGCGCCCGCTGGATTCCGCCCTGGGCGCTCGCGCTCGCGGCGCTCGGCGTCGCCGGCTTCGCCTGGCTGGACCACCGCGCCGCGGCGCATTTCGCGGTGGTCTGGCCCATCCTTGTCTACCTCGGGATCGCGTGGGTCTTTGGCCACACGCTGCGTCCGGGGCGCATGCCCCTCGTCGAGCGTATGGCGCGCCTCGTCGACCGCGGCGAGCACATGCCACCGGAGCTCACTGCGTACACGCGCGCGCTCACCTGGATATGGACCCTCCTGCCGCTCGCGATGGCCATCGCCTCGGTGCTGCTGGCGGGCCTCGCCGCACCGGCGACCTGGTCGCTCTTCACGAACGTGCTCGGCTACGCCACGCTCGCCGCGCTGTTCTTCGGGGAATACCCTTACCGGGTCCGACGCTACCCGCAGTACTCGCACGTGAACCCGGTCGCAGTCGCGGCGCGCCTCGCTGAGCGCGCGCCCGAGCTCTTTCGCTGATCGGGCCATGGCGCGGCCGTCACGCCTCGCGCTCGTCGGTCACACCGAGCCGACGCAGCCGATCTCCTGGCGCAACGGCGCGCCGGTGCGCGTCGCGCGTTTCCTCGCCGAGGTCGAGCACGTCGCCGGCGTGCTCCCGGCCGGTTCGCACGTGGTGAACCTGTGCGAGGACCGGTATCGGTTCATGGTCACGTTCGCCGCGGCGCTCGTCGCCGGCAAGACGAGCCTGCTGCCGCCGAATCGCACGGAGCGGGCGCTCGCGCAGGTGCTCGCCGCCCATCCTGGCTGCGGGGTTGTCGCCGACGCGCCGGCGCCACCGCCCGACGCGCAACTGCTCGCCTATCCCGAGGTCCCGGTCACCGCACGCGGTCCCCGGCACGCGCCGGTGGTCGACGCGGATCATCCCGCCGCCATCGTGTTCACCTCGGGGAGCACGGGCGAGCCGCAGCCGAACCTGAAGCGCTGGGGCAATCTCGTCGCCGGCGCGCGGGCCGAAGGCGCCGCGCTCGCGCTCTCCCGCGGCGCCGTCAATCTCCTCGGCACGGTGCCCCCGCAGCACATGTACGGCCTGGAATCGACCGTGCTCTTGCCGCTCATGCTCGGCGGCACGGTCCACCCGGCCCGGCCACTGCTCGCCGCCGACGTCCAGGCGGCGCTTGCCGAGCTGCCGGCGCCGCGCGTGCTGGTGACGACGCCGATCCACGTGCGCGCGTGCATCGAGGGCGGCACCGCACTCCCCGAGCTCGCGCTGCTCCTCTCCGCGGCCGCCCCCCTCGCCCCGGAGCTCGCCGCGGCAGCCGAGCGCCGGTTCTGCGCGCGCGTGATGGAGATCTACGGGTGCAGCGAGGCCGGAATGATCGCGACCCGCCGCACCGTCGCGAGCGCTGCATGGCGCACCATGGCAGGCATCCGGCTGGTGCCCGCCGGCGACGGCTGGGCGTTCATCGGCGGGCACGTGCACGGCTGCGTGCGCGCGACCGACGTCCTGCGCCGGCGAAGCGATGTCGAGTTCCTCCTCGAGGGCCGGTCGCGCGACCTCGTCAACATCGCCGGCAAACGCGCCTCGCTCGGCGATCTGAACCACAAGCTCGCCGAGATCCCGGGCGTTCTGGACGGCGTGTTCCACGTCCCGGACGCCCCGGACGGCCACGTCGTGCGCGTCATGGCGTTCGTGGTTGCGCCGGACCTCACCGAGGGCGAGATCCTCGAAGCGCTGCGCCGCGCGATCGACCCGGCGTTCCTGCCGCGTCCGCTCGTGAAAGTGGCGCAGCTCCCGCGCGCCGCCACCGGCAAGCTGCCGCTCGAGGCGCTGCGCGTCCTCGAGGCCGAAGCAACGCGCTAGCCCTTCGCGCCGCGCCGCATGGAATCCGACGCACGCTTCGTCGTCGCACCCGACCACCCCGCGCTTCCGGGGCACTTCCCCGGCAATCCGGTGGTCCCAGGCGTGCTCGTGCTGGCGCACGCGCAGGCCGCGGTCGAAGCCCTGCTCGCCCCTCGCCTGGGAGGGCTACGTCTCATCGGCATCCCGCAGGCGAAGTTCCACGCGCCGCTCGCCCCCGGCGCGCCGTGCACCATCGCGTTCCCGCGGTTCGACCGTGAGAACGGTCACATCGCAGCCCGCTTCGAGTGCCGTGCCGGCGGACACGTCATCGCCAGCGGCATCTTCCGATTCGCCTCCGATGCCGGCGACCGGGATTGAGCCCGCCTGGCTCGAAGCGCGCGAGCGCGGGAGTCCGATCCTCGTCCGCCTGATCGTCTGGATCACGCGGCGGCTCGGGCGCGCGCCGGCGCGCGCGCTCCTGCCCGTGGTCGTCGCGTACTTCGTCGTCTTCTCGGTCAAGCCGCGCCGCGCATCACGCGAGTATCTCGCGCGGGTGCTCGATCGGCCGCCGACGCTCGCCGACGTCTACCGGCACTACCATGCATTCGCTTCCACGCTGGTCGACCGCGTGTACTTCCTGTCGGGCCGCTACGAGCATTTCGACGTCCGGCTGCACGGCACCGAGGCCGTCGAGCACGCGATGGCGGGCGGCAGCGGGTGCGTGCTGATCGGCGCGCATCTCGGCAGCTTCGAGGTGCTGCGGGCGGCGGCGCTCTCCGGACCGCGCTGGAAGGTCGCCATGCTGATGGACAACGCGAACGCCCGGAAGATGACGCGGATCTTCGCGGCGCTCAACCCCGAGCTCGCCGACGACATCATCAACGTCGGCGCACCGGACTCGCTCATCCGCGCCAAGCAGCGGCTCGAGGAAGGCGCGCTCCTCGGGGTGCTCGCGGACCGGCTGCGCCGCGGCGACGAGGCGATCGGCTGCAGCTTTCTCGGGGGGACGACGTGGCTGCCCGCGGGCCCGTTCACGCTCGCCGCCGTGCTCGGCGCGCCCGTCGTGCTCGGCTTCGGGCTCTACCGCGGCGGACGGCGCTACGACGTCCACTTCGAGCTCTTCCGGGAGCGGATCTCGCTCCCCCGGGCCGAGCGCGGGGCTGCCGTGGCCGCGCTCGCCCGCGCGTACGCGACGCGACTCGAGCACTACACGCGCCTCGCGCCGTACAACTGGTTCAACTTCTTCGACGCATGGGCGGCGCCCGACGAAGGGGCGCGCGGCTGAGCCGTTCCGCGGCCGCGCTCTCGCGCGTTGCGCTCGCTGCGGCGACCGCGCTCGTCGCGGCGGCCCTCGCGCACGCCGCCGATACGCCGTTCGGTGTCGAGGAGCTCATGGCCGCGCTCGCGAAGCGGCCGGAGTCCGCGGTGCGATTCATCGAGACGCGCCACTCCGATGCGCTGCGCGAGCCGCTCGTCACGACCGGCGGGCTGCGCTACCGGCGCGCGCCAGGCGGCGACGAACGCCTCGAACGGCGCGTGGCGACGCCGTTTGCGGAGCGCTACACGATCGAGGGCGATCGGCTCACGATCGAGCGCGGCGACACGACGCGGACGCTCCGCCTGGACGCACTGCCGCTGCTACGCGCGTTCATCGATGCCATCCGCGCGACCCTCGCCGGGGATCTGGCTCGCCTACGCCGGCACTACGGCGTGGTGTTTTCCGGGGCGCGCGAGGACTGGGTCCTCGCCCTGCTGCCCGCCGATCCGGAAGTCGCCGAGCTCATCACGAGCGTGCGGATCGCCGGCCAGGGCGACCGGATCCGCAGCATGGAAGTGCTCGAGCGAAGCGGCGACCGCGTCGTGACCCGGTTCACCGACGAGCCCCCCGGGAGCGCGAAATGAGTCGGCCTGGCGCGGCTCGCGCCTTGCCGCTCGCCATCTGGATCGTCGCGGTCGCAGCATGCTTATGGCTCGTGGTCGCGCGCACGAGCTACACCACCGACCTCACCGCATTCCTGCCGCGCTCCAAGACCCCTGCCCAGGAGCTGCTGATCGGGCAACTCCGCGACGGCGTGGCCGCGCGCCTGCTGCTGATCGCGCTCGAGGGCGCCGACGAGCGTGAACTCGCTGCGTCGAGCCGCGCGCTCGCCCGGCGGCTGCGTGCAAGTGCCGCGTTCGGTTACGTGGCGAACGGCGAGACCGCGCTCGCAAGGGCGGACCGCGACGCGCTCTTCGCTCACCGCTATCTGCTGAGCCCCGCGGTCACGCCCGAGCGCTTCACCGAGCAGGGTCTCCGGACCGCGCTCGAGGGCACCCTCGAGCTGCTCGCTACGCCGCTCGGGCCGCTCGTTCGCCCCATGCTCGCAGCCGACCCGACGGGCGAAACCGCGGCGGCGCTCGCGCCGCACCTTGGACGCCATCAGCCCGCGACCCGGCAGGGCGTCTGGTTCGATCCCGCGGGCACGCGGGCGCTGCTCACCGCCGAGACCCGCGCGCCCGGTTACGATCTCGACGCCCAGGCCCGCGTCCAGGCTGCGATCGAAGCCGCGTTCGCGGCGACGCGCACCCGGCCGGACATGCGGCTCGTGCTGTCCGGGCCGCCGGTGTTCGCGGTGCAGTCTCGTGCCGAGATCGAGGCCGATGCCTGGCGGCTCTCGGCACTCGCCGGCTGCGGCGTCGCGCTCGTCCTGCTCGCGGCGTACCGCAGCACGACGCTCGTCGGGTTCGGCGCGCTGCCGGTGGCGAGCGGCATGCTGGCCGGGATGGCGGCGGTCAGCCTCGCGTTCGGCAGCGTGCACGGCATCACGCTCGGGTTCGGCGCGACGCTGATCGGCGAGGCTGCGGATTACGCAACCTACGTGCTCGCCCAGCGCGCGCCGGGCGAGACACTCGCCGCCATCGCGCGGCGCGTCTGGCCGACGCTGCGGCTTGCCGTGCTCACCACGGTCTTCGGCTCGCTCGCGATGCTGGCATCGAGCTTCACCGGCCTCGCGCAGCTTGGCCTGCTCATCGCCGTCGGCGCGCTCGCCGCCGGACTCGTCGCGCGCTACGTCCTGCCGGCGCTCGTTCCGGAGCGCTGGGCCGCGCGCAGTGCGCAAGCGGTGCCGCTCGCCGGGCCGCTCGCAGCGCTCGCGCCAAACGCTCGCCGCGCCGCGCCGCTCGTGCCGCTCGCGCTCGTTGCCGGCATCGTCGTGGTCGGCCTGCGCCATGCGACGCTCTGGGAGAACGATATCGCAGCCTTGAGCCCGGTCTCCGAAGCGGCCAAGTCGCGCGACAGCGAGCTGCGCGAGGCGCTCGGCGCGCCCGACGTGCGCCACCTGGTCGTGGTCACCGCCGCGACCCGCGACGACGTACTGGCGCGCTTCGAGACGCTCGCGCCGCACCTCGCGGGGCTCGTCGCGCGCGGCGCCGTCCGCGACTTCGATACACCGGCGCGCTACCTGCCGAGCGCGGCGACCCAGAGCGCGCGGCGCGCAGCGCTGCCCGACGCCGGTACGCTCGCGGCACGGCTGGCGCGTGCAACCGCCGGGCTGCCGTTCCGCGAAGGCCTCTTCGCGCTGTTCATCGCCGACGCCGCCGAGGCGCGTGCGGCGCCGCTGCTCGAGCCAGAGGACTTCGCGGGCACGGCATGGGGCGTCGCACTGCGTGCGCTGCTCTTCGAGCAAGGCGGGCACTGGGTGGGACTCGCTCCGCTCTCGGGCGTAGCCGACCCCGGCGCGCTCCAGCGCATGATCGCCGGTCTCGCCGATCCGGCGGTGTGGGCCTTCGATCTCAAGGGGGAGTCGGAAGCGATGCTCCGCGGCTACCGCGATCAGGCGCTCGCGCTGTCGGCGGCCGGTGTCATCCTGATCGGCGGCGTGCTCTGGGTCGGGCTTCGCAGCGGGCGCGCGGCCGCCGACGTCATGCTGCCGGTCCTCGCCGCGACGAGCGTAACCGCCGCCGCGCTCGTGCTCGGCGGCATACGGCTCTCGCTCCTGCACCTCGTGTCGTTCCTCCTGGTGCTCGGCACCGGGACGAACTACGCGCTCTTCTTCAATCGCCGCGTCCCCGACGAGGCCGAGAAACTGCGCGGCGCCTACGCGGTCATCGTCGCGGCAACGACGACGCTGGTCGCGTTCGGTGCGCTGGCGCTCTCGGGAACCGCGATCCTCCGGGCGATCGGCGAAACCGTGGCGCTCGGGACGGTGCTGTCGCTCGTCTTCGCCGCCGCCCGGGCGCGCTCGCGAAGCTGACCGCTCCGGTCGCGGGAATGACCTGATCGGCGCTTCCCCAGCCACGGAGCGCGCGAAGCGCTTTGCTATACTCGATGCGAGGTTCTCCACTCGCGCCGTGCAGCCGCTTTTCGTCAATGCCTACACCGCGGTGACCGCCGCCGGCGCCGGGCGCGCACCGACGCGCGAGAGCCTGCTCGCCAAACGCACCGGGCTCGCGCCGAACGACTTCGCTCATGCGCCGTCCGGCGGTTTCGTGGGCCGCGTCGCCGGCCTCGAGTCGATCGCATTGCCCGCGCACCTCGCCGAGTTCGAGTGCCGCAACCATCGGCTCGCGTGGCTCGCGCTGCAGCAGGATGGTTTTCACGAGGCAGTCGCGGCCGCTCGCGCACGACACGGCGCCGCCCGCGTGGCGACGATCGTCGGCACGAGCACCTCGGGCATTCTGGAAACCGAGCTCGGGTATCGCGCCCGTGACCCGGCGACCGGTGCGCTCCCCGCGAGCGTGCGCTACGCGACGGTCCACAACTTCGCCGCGCTGGGGGAATTCGTGCGCCGCGCGACGGCGCTCCGCGGGCCGATGCTGACGATCTCGACCGCCTGCTCGTCGAGCGCGAAGGTGTTCGCGACGGCGGCGCGCTGGATCTCCGCAGGGCTCTGCGACGCCGCGCTGGTCGGCGGTGTCGACAGCCTGTGTGCCACGACGCTGTACGGGTTCGGATCGTTGCAACTCGTCTCGTCGACGCCGTGCCGGCCGTTCGACGTCGCGCGTGACGGTCTGTCGCTCGGCGAAGGCGCGGGATTCGCGCTCCTGGAGCGGGCGCCGGCGGGTTCGCCGCGCCTCGCGCTCGCCGGGTACGGCGAGAGCGTCGATGCGTACCACATGTCCGCCCCGCACCCCGAAGGCCGGGGCGCCGCGCTCGCCATGACGGCGGCCCTCGCTGCGAGCGGCCTCGCCGCGCGCGACATCGGCTGCGTCCACGCGCACGGCACGGCGACGCGCAACAACGACGCGGTCGAGGCGCGCGCCATTACGGGCATCGTCGGCGAGCGCACTCCGGTGACTTCCATCAAGGGCCACGTCGGCCATACGCTCGGCGCCGCCGGCATCGTGGGCGCAGTCGCCGCGCTGCTCTCGCTCGAGGACGGCTTCATCCCGGGCACGGCGAACACGACTGCCGTCGATCCATCGTGCGGCACGAGCATTATCCTCGAGACGGCCGAGCGTCGGCTGAACGCGGTGCTCGTGAACGCGCTCGGCTTCGGCGGCAACAACGCGAGCCTCGTCTTCGCGCGGACGCCGTGATCCAGGTCCACCTCGCCGGCATCGGCTTCGCCGCCCCGGGCGTGCGGGACTGGGACGCGCTGCGCGCGCTCCTCGCCGGCGGCGCGCGCTATGCGCCCGGACCGCTCGCGCACGCGGTACCCGACGCGCTGCCCGCCGCCGAGCGCCGGCGCGCGGGGGCCGCGGTGCGGCTCGCGATCGCGGTCGCCCAGGAAGCGGTGGCGCACGCCGGCGTCGACGCCGGCACCTTGGCGAGCGTGTTCGCCTCGTCCGACGGCGACGGCGAGAACCTGCACCAGATGTGCACGTCGCTCGCGGCCGCAACGCCCGAAGTCTCGCCCACGCGCTTCCACAACTCGGTGCAGAACGCGGCGAGCGGGTACTGGACCATCGCCGTGCAGTGCCGCGCGCCGAGCAGCGCGATCATCGGGCAGGACGACATGTTCGCGGCCGGCCTCCTGGAGGCGGCCATCCAGGCGAACATCGAGCGCCGCGACATGTTGCTGGTCGGCTATGACTTGCCGATGCCCGCTCCGCTCCGCGCGCTGCATCCGGTCGCCTGCGCCGCGGGGCTCGCGTTCGTGCTCGGCCCGCAGCCGCGCGCGCAGCATCTCGCCCGGCTCTCGCTCGAGCTCATCCCGGGCGCGACGGCTGAGGTCACGGGGATGCGCTCGCCGGAGCTCGACGCACTGCGGCTCGCCAATCCCGTGACGCGCGCGCTCGCGCTCCTCGCGCCCGTCGCGCGCGCAGCGGATGCGACGGTCGTGCTCGCGCTCGACGAGGAGAATGCGCTGCGGGTGCGGATCGATGTCGCCCGCTGACCGGGACCTCGCCCGCCTGCTGCCGCATCGCGGCGCGATGTGCCTGCTGGATGCGATCGACTCGGCAAGTCCGGAGTCGATCACGTGTCGCGCGTCGAGTCACCGCGCCGCGGATCATCCGCTGCGCGTGAACGGACGGCTGCCCGCGCTCGTTGCCGTCGAGTACGCGGCGCAGGCGATGGCGGCGCACGGCGGGCTTCAGGCTGCGCCGGGCGCGGCGGTCGCCCCCGGATTGCTGGTCGCCGTGCGGGACCTGCAGCTGCACGCCGAAACGCTGGACGGCCTCGCGGAGGATCTCGAGATCCGCGCGACGCGGATCGCCGCCGGACCGGGCGGCCTCGTCTACGCGTTTACGGTCAGCGCGGGAGCGCACCCGATCGCCGAGGGCCGCGCGACCGTCGCGCTCGCGGGCGGCGGGATCCAGAGCAAGGCGTGAGGAACAAAGGGGCGCGCATCTCGCGCTTCACGTTTCACGTTTGACGTTTCACATTTCACGTTTGACGCTTCACGCGTCACGAATCACGGATGCGAGAGCTGGGCCTTGATCGCCTTGTCGAGACTCTGGATCCACCCGTTGTAATTGGAGTGGATCGTCTTGCCGTCGTAGTTCAGGTTCTCGCTGCCCTTGTAGACGATGCTGTAGCGCTCGGCGCTGTAGGGGATGCTCACGCGCGCCATGTGCGTGCGCAGATGGAGCGTGCCTTCGAGCAGGAAGGGCTGCACTTCCTTGATGTCCCAGCCGAGGCCGGACCCGGCGCGCGTGATCGCGTTGCGGACCTGGGCGCTCGTGGGCTTCGGCCCGCCGGCGGGCCCCACCACCGGTGCGTCCAGAACGTCGTAGACGGCCGCGGTGCGGCACCCCGCCAATCCCACCGCCGCAGCGGCGATCACGGCCAACCCGACCCGTTTCCACATTTTCCCTCCCGCGTTCTTCGTGTTGAACGAAACCGGCTCCCGGCAAAAGTCTAGTCCATTCGCCGGTCGAGCCCAACCGCCTGCGCACGAGCGCCTGCGGGCGCGGACAAGACAGGGGATAATGATGCTTTCGTCGCGCGCCACGCGCGATGCGGGCGGATCCCGCCTCGGGGGCCTCGCCCCGCTCTCATCCACTATCCGCTCGCTCCACCGATGGCTCAATACGTCTACACGATGCGCCGGGTCGGCAAGATCGTCCCGCCCAAGCGCGTCATCCTCAAGAACATCTCGCTCTCCTTCTTCCCGGGCGCCAAGATCGGCGTGCTCGGTCTGAACGGCTCCGGCAAGTCGACGCTCCTGCGCATCATGGCCGGCGAGGACAAGAACTTCGAGGGCGAGGCGATCCCGATGCCGAACATGCGCATCGGCTTCCTGCCGCAGGAGCCGCGCCTCGACCCGGCCAAGGACGTGCGCGGCAACGTCGAGGAAGGACTGGCCGGCACCCTCGCGCTCATCCACCGCTTCAACGAGATCAGCGACCGGTTCGCCGAGCCGATGAGCGACGAGGAGATGGCCAAGCTCCTCGAGGAGCAGGGCGAGCTGCAGGCGCGGATCGACGCCGCCGGCGGCTGGGAAGTCGAGCGCAAGCTCGAGATCGCCTCGGATGCGCTTCGCCTGCCGCCCTGGGACGCCGACGTCACCAGGCTCTCCGGCGGCGAGCAGCGGCGCGTGGCGCTCTGCCGGCTGCTTCTCTCCGAGCCGGACATGCTGCTGCTCGACGAGCCGACCAACCACCTCGACGCGCTCTCGGTGCAATGGCTCGAGCGCTATCTCGAGCGTTTTCCCGGGACGGTCATCGCCGTCACGCACGACCGCTACTTCCTCGACAACGTGGCCGGGTGGATCCTCGAGCTCGACCGCGGCTACGGCATTCCGTGGGAAGGAAACTACTCCTCCTGGCTCGAGCAGAAGGAGAAGCGGCTCGAGGTCGAGGCCAAGCAGGAGGCCGCCCGCATCAAGACGATGAAGGCCGAGCTCGAGTGGGTGCGCCAGAACCCGAAGGCGCGCCAGGCAAAGAGCAAGGCCCGCCTCGCGCGCTTCGACGAGCTCGCATCGCAGGAGTACCAGGCGCGCAACGACACGAACGAGATCTACATCCCGCCCGGCCCGCGTCTCGGCGACCTCGTGATCGAGGCGGAGAAGCTGCGCAAGGCCTACGGCGAGCGCCTCCTCTTCGATGGCCTGTCGTTCCGGTTGCCGCCCGGCGGCATCGTCGGCGTGATCGGCGCGAACGGGGCGGGCAAGACGACGCTCTTCCGCATCCTGGTGGGGCAGGAGAAGGCCGACGCCGGCGCGATCCGCATCGGCGACACCGTCAAGCTCGCCTACGTGGACCAGAGTCGCGACGCGCTCGACCCCAAGAAAACCGTGTGGGAGGAGATCTCCGACGGCCAGGACACGATCCGCGTCGGCAGCTACGAGACACAGAGCCGCGGCTACGTCGCGCGCTTCAACTTCACCGGCCCGGATCAGCAAAAGCGCGTCGGCGAGCTCTCCGGCGGCGAGCGCAACCGCGTGCACCTCGCGAAGCTCCTGAGGAGCGGCGGCAACGTGCTCCTGCTCGACGAGCCCACGAACGACCTCGACGTCGAGACCCTGCGCGCGCTGGAGGAGGCGCTGCTCGATTTTCCCGGCTGCGTCGTGGTGATCTCGCACGACCGCTGGTTCCTCGACCGCATCGCGACGCACATCCTCTCGTTCGAGGGCGAGAGCCAGGCGGTCTGGTTCGAGGGCAACTTCGCCGACTACCTCGCCGACCGGCGCAAGCGGCTCGGCGAGGAGGCCGACAACCCGCACCGCATCAAGTACCGGCCGCTGGCGGCTTAGGCCCTCCGCCCGGCAGGCGATTCGCGCCCAGGTCACCATAGGCGGCGCTGATGCGCCGCTAAGCAGAACCGCTCGCCTCGTTCCCCGCAGGCCTATACTCTGTTCGCGCAACCGGTGAACGCCGCGCGAGACGGCGAAGCCGATGCCTGGTTCGAACCGACCACCGAGGAGAACAGTATGCCGCACGATTTTGGGCCGTTGCCCGCGTTCGGGTTGCAGCCGGCCGTCACCTTTCATCAGCCAGAGCATGCGGAGCCCGCGCCGGTCCAGCCGGGCGACCCCGCGGTCGCAGTCATGACCGACTTCCGGCGCGTGCGCGCGATCACCGTCGCCCCAGGCGCGACGATGGACGACGCGCACGAGCGCATGGTCGCCAACCGCGTGCACCTGCTCCTCGTCGTCGACGCGCGGAACACGCTGCTCGGCCTCGTCACCTCCACGGACATCGAAGGCGAGAAGCCGCTGCGCATCATCAACGAGCGCGGCATCCGGCGCGCCGAGATCCTGGTCGCCGACATCATGACCGCGCGCGACCGGCTGGAGGCGATCGACATCGATGCCGTGACACGCGCCCGGGTCGCCGACGTCGTCGCGACGCTGCAGGCGGTCGGCCGGCGCCACGCGCTCGTCGTCGACCGCGACGCGCAGGGCGTGCAATGCGTGCGCGGCCTGCTGTCGGCCTCGCAAGTGGAGAAGCAGCTCGGCGGCGCCGCGATCGACATCCCGGAGATCGCGCGCAACTTCGCGCAGGTCGAGGAGATGCTCGCGCATTGAGCCCCCGTGGGGGGCGCACGCCGCGGCGGATGCGGCGGAAGCACGGCAGACTGGCGCCATCCAGGTCATCGCCCGAGGGAAGCCATGCCGACGAAGGACGGCCGCCCGGACAACGCTCGCCTCGAACGCATCGTGGCCGAGGCGCGGCGCGCGCGCGAGGCACGCGCGCAGGGCTATCGCGAGCAGGCGCTCAAGCTCTTTCCGTGGGTGTGCGGGCGCTGCGGCCGCGAGTTCACGCATGCCAACCTGCAGTTGCTGGAGGTACACCACAAGGATCAGAACCACGACAACAACCCGCCCGACGGGAGCAACTGGGAGCTGCTCTGCACGTACTGCCACGAGAACGAGCACCAGCGCTACATCACCGAGCACGGCCGCGACCCGGAGGCACCGGGGGCGCACGCGCCGCCGGCGACGCATCACCCGTTCGCGGACCTCAAGCGGCGCCTGAAGCGCGGGGAGTAGGTTGCGGCGCCCGCAGGCTCGCTGCCAGCCCCGAAATTGGCGGAAAAGCACGGACGCGAGCGTCGGGGTGGCCGCCGATGTGGAGGCTTTCCTCTGCGGGGCGCCCGGCCCGGTGGCACGATGCCAGCTCGCCATGGCTCAAGCAAAAGCGATTCCCGCCTCGGTGGTGTTCTGCCGCCTCGCCGGCTTCGGCGCACGGCCGGTCGCCGAGCAGGCGCGGCTGAAGGAAGGGCTCGAGGACGCGCTTGCGCCCGCGCTCGCCCCGCTCAACCCGACCCACCGGATCGTGCTGGATGCACCGGAGGGCGCCGCGGTCGTGGTGCTCGACGGCCCGGACGCGGCACTCGCGCTCGGCGAGCGGCTGCGTGCTGCGGGCAGCAAGCTGTCGCTCGCCATCGGCATCGACCACGGGCCGGTGACGCTCGCAGTCCAGGGCGCGCATGGCCCGGCGCTCGTCGGCGACGCCCTCACCGCCAGTACGGCGATCGCGGAGTTCGCCCCGCCGAGCGGCCTCCTCGCATCGCGCAGCTTCCGCGAGGCGCTCGCCGACGTCGCCCCCGGGGAGGCCGAGGCGCTCCGGCCGTCGGGCACGTTCACCGACTCGGCCGTGCGCTCACACGACGTGTTCGCGCCGGATAGCGTGGCAGGCCCGGTGCGCCGGCGCCGGGCCCTCCTGCTCGGAACCCTCGGCGTCGCAGGCATCCTTGCCGCGGGCGCGGCGGTGCGTCGCCTCCGCCATGCCGCGGTGGCGCGCGCGCGGCGGCCCGCGCTGATCGCGCTCGCCGTCACACCGTGGGGCGACGTGTTCGTCGACCGCGAGCTGCGCGGCAAGACGCCGCCGCTCAGGAGCCTCGAGCTCGGCCCGGGCCGCCACACGATCGAGGTACGCAACACCGACAACGCGCCCGTGACCCTGAACGTGGACCTGCAGCCCGGCGAAAGCCTCGAGGTGCGGCACGCGTTCCCGCCGCCGCCACCGCCGCCCGCGGTCGCGACGCCACAGCCCGCGGCGAAGCCGGAGCCGGCCAAGACCCAGACGGCGAAGGCGCCGCCTGCAAAGCAGCAGCCGGCGCAAGAGCGCCCTTCAGTGCAGGGATTCAAGCGCGACGTCGGCCAGGCCGCACGCAGCGTGCGCGATTTCTTCCGAGGGCTGAAGCCGTGACTGAGAGCGTTGCCCCGACGACCCGCATCGGGCGCTACCGGATCCTGGGCGAGCTCGGGCGCGGCGCCATGGGCATCGTGTACGAAGCCGTGGACGACGTGCTCGACCGGCCGGTCGCGATCAAGACGATCAACATGTCGGGCGAGCCTGCCGAGCGGGCCGACCACGAGGCGCGCTTCATGCAGGAGGCGCGCGCCGCCGGCGGCTTGAGCCACCCGAACGTCATCACCGTGTACGACGTCGGACGCGAACAGGACGTGCTCTACATGGCGATGGAGCTGCTCGACGGCGAGGAGCTGCGCGACATCCTCGGACGCGGGCGCATGCCGCTTCCTGCCGCCATCGAGACCGCCGCGCAGATCGCCGACGGGCTCGCGTTCGCCCACGAGCGCGGCATCGTGCATCGCGACGTCAAGCCGTCGAACATCATGGTGCTGCGCGACGGGCGCGCGAAGATCATGGATTTCGGCATCGCGCGCGTGCGCGCCTCCGACGTCAAGACGCAGACCGGCCTGCGGCTCGGCTCGCCGCGGTACATGTCGCCCGAGCAGGTGCTCGGGCAGCCGGTCGACCCGCGCGCGGACGTTTTCGCGCTCGGTATCGTCCTCTACGAGATGCTCACCGGCGTGCCGCCCTTCGGCGGCGACGACGTGCAGGCCATCATGTTCCAGGTGGCGAGCTTCGAGCCCCCGGCAGCGAGCCGCCTGAACCCGGCCGTGCCCATGATGCTCGACCTCGTCGTGGCGCGCGCGCTGGCGAAGGCGCCGGAGCGCCGGTACCAGAGCGCCGCCGAGCTCGCCGCCGATCTGCGCACATCGCTCGCTCAGCCGGCGAAGCCCACCCTCGGCGAGCCCGCCGGGCCCGCAGCGGACCGCACGATGGTGCGCGCTCCGGCCGACGCGTCGGCCACGCAGACGATGCCGCTGCCCCGGCGCGACGTCGGTGCCGAGACCGGCCCGGGGCTGCCCGTCTCGCGGCGATTCGATTCGAGCGCAGCAATCCGCGCACTCGCCGCGGCCACGGGCATGAGCGAAGCGCTCGCCGTGCAGCCGCAGCTCGCCGCACCGGATGCCGGCGGGGAAAGCGCAGGACCACGCGCGGCGCCGACGCCGACGCGCTCGCGGCGGCGCGGACGCGTCCGCGTCGTGCCGATCGTGCTCGCCTTGTCGGCCGTCGCGGCGCTCGCGATCGCGCTCGGGTGAGCGCCGATCAACGGAGCGCGCCGAGCGCAGTAAGCGCTCGATTCATCTGCGCCTCCCACCCGCGGTTGGCGCTCGGGCTGGCCGGGCTCGGGTGCGGCGCGCGCCCGAGCGCGACATCCATGCCGGCAAGCGCCGCGGCGGCGCGCGCCTCGGCAAAGACGCCGATGCCGACGACGTAACGCGGCGCCATCCGCTCGACGGTGGCGCGCAGCGCACGGTCGCACGCGGCGAACAGCGGCTCGCGCTCCGCGCGCGGCAGCTTGTCGGGTGTGCGGTTGCGTCCGCTCGCCTCGAGAAACGCGAGCGGGCAGTAGTTCGCGACGAAGAACCGCGCGAAGAAGCGCTCGGGCGTGCCGAAGGTCGTGCGCGCCCAGCCCCACAGCCGCTGCCCGCTCACCTCGCCGCGCGGGCATGCGAAGCCGGCGATCGGCCGCTTGGGGTGCTCGCACGCCGGATGCTTGACGGGGCCATGGATGCCGAGCCAGCCGGACACGATGCCAGCGTCGCCGAACGGAACGCCGGTCTGCGCCATGCCGAACGGCCCGGGATTCATTCCGAGCAGCAGCACCGGGGGGTGACCCTTGCCGAAGCGTTCCAGGTACAGACGGTGCGGAGCCCATGCGTACTCGAGCGGGTTGTAGACGCACGCGACCGGCGCGGCGAACCTGAGCCTCGACACATCGACCCGGAGCCGGCGCGCGATCGCGACGAGATCCATGCCGCGATTATCGACAATCCCGGAGTCACCGGCAAAAACGCCGGACGATCGGTGCGAACTGTGAGCCTCGGGCGAAGCATCGTCGCGGGTGCGTAAGCCCGCGCTGCACGGGCAGCGGACGCGCACGCGCTGGGCTAACATGCGCCCATGCCCACCGTCGCATCGCTCTTCGCCGATCTCGCCGCCCGGCGTACGACGAGCCGCGCGCTCGTCGAGGACGCCCTCGCCCGCATCGCCGATCCGGCGGGCGAAGGCGACCGCACGTTCCTGAAGGTCTACGCGAGGACCGCGCGCGCCGAGGCCGATCTCGCCGATCACCTCCGTTCGGCGGGCGTGGTGCGCTCGCCGGTCGACGGTCTGCCCGTCTCGGTCAAGGATCTGTTCGACGTCGGCGGCGACGTCACCCGCGCTGGGTCACGGGTGCTCGCCGATGCGCCGCCCGCGCCTGCGGACGCGCTCGCGGTGGCGCGGCTGCGCGCCGCCGGCGCGATCATCGTCGGCCGCACGAACATGGTGGAGTTCGCATTCAGCGGCATCGGGTTGAACCCGCATTACGGCACGCCGCGCAATCCGTGGGACCGCGCGGCGGGGCGAGTCCCGGGCGGTTCATCTGCGGGCGCCGCGGTCGCGCAAGCCGACGGCATGTGCGCGATGGCGCTCGGCAGCGACACCCGCGGCTCGGTTCGCATCCCGGCGTCGCTTTGCGGCATCGCGGGCTTCAAGCCGACCGCGCGCCGCGTGCCGCGCGAGGGCGCGTTCCCGCTCTCGTACACGATGGACTCGGTCGGCCCGCTCGCGTCGAGCATTGCGTGCTGCGCGGCGTATGACGCGATCCTCGCCGGCGAGGCGCCGGCGCCGCTGCCCGAGCTTCCGGCCCGAGGCCTGCGGCT
This sequence comes from Burkholderiales bacterium, assembly GCA_020848075.1. Lineage (GTDB taxonomy): Bacteria > Pseudomonadota > Gammaproteobacteria > Burkholderiales > SG8-39 > JAABRB01. The sequence goes on along the minus strand of JADLAV010000018.1, from coordinate 107,538 downwards.
GATGCTGCCGCGCTCGGGCGCGCTCGCCGATCTCGACGCCCATGTCGGCCGCGCGTTTGCCGATGCGCTCTCCGCGCTCTCGGGCGCGGGCGTAGCGGTGACCGAGCGCCCGATGCCCGCCTTCGACCGCCAGGACGAGTATTTCAAGGGCGGCGGGTTCGCCGGCGCCGAGGCCGTGGCCATCCATCGTCGCTGGGCGCACCGCCTCGCCGAATACGATCCGCGCGTGGGCAAGCGCATCGCGCTCGGCAACGACATTTCGGCGCCGGATCTCGTCGCGCTCGGCGTGCTGCGCGCGGCGTTCATCGCCGAGGTCGCGTCGGCCGCGGCGCCGTTCGACGCGATCGTCATGCCCACCACCCCGTGCGTCGCCCCCACGATCGCCGAGGCCGACGCGACCGACGAGGCCTATTTCCGCTGGAACGCACGGCTGCTGCGCAACACCGGCCTCATCAACTTCCTCGATGGCTGCGCCGCCACGCTGCCCTGCCATCGGCACGGCGAGCCGCCGGTCGGCCTGATGGTGTGCGGCGTCGGCGGCTCGGACCGCCGCACGCTCGCCGTCGCCGCTGCGCTCGAGCGCGTGCTCGACCGCGTGCTGCGCGGCGGCTGACGCCTGCGCCCTTCCCGCCCTCCTTGGGAAGGAGGGGATCCCTTCTTCTCCCCCCCCCTCATAGAAGGAGGGGTGGCACGCGAAGCGTGACGGGGTGGTGTGTATGCGTGTTGCCACGATGTGCCGGCGCCAGAACGTCAGTGGTATGCGCAGTGTGTTCAAACCCTCGCAAAGCTTCGCGTGTCAGCGCAGGGCGAACCGGTGCGCGGCGGCACCCCTCCTCAGGGAGGAGGGGAAAGAGACTTCCCCGGCGGCTTCGCCGGCACCCCTCCTCGGAGAGGAGGGGAAAGAGATCTACCGAACCATGAGCCTGCCGCGCGCCCGCACCCCTCCTTGAAAAGGAGAGGACTGACCGCACCTCGCGAAGGAAGAAACTGACCGCTCGGCTGCGCTCAGCCCCGGCCGACGAACGGCATCTTGGTCGCCATGACCGTCATGAACTGCACGTTCGCGTCGAGCGGCAGGCCCGCCATGTAGAGGACGGCGGACGCGACGTGCGCCAGGTCCATGCGCGCCTCGGGCTTCACCGTCCCGTCGGCCTGCGGCACGCCCGTCGCCATGCGCGCGGTCATCTCGCTCGCGGCATTGCCGATGTCGATCTGACCGCAGGCGATGTCGTACTTGCGCCCGTCGAGGGACCCGCACTTGGTGAGTCCGGTCACGGCGTGCTTGGTCGCGGTGTACGGCGCCGAGTTCGGCCGCGGCGCGTGTGCCGCGATCGACCCGTTGTTGATGATGCGCCCGCCGCGCGGCGACTGGTCCTTCATGAGCTTGAACGCTTCCTGCATGCACAGGAACATGCCGGTCAGGTTGACGTCCACCACGGCTGTCCATTGCTCGTAGGTCAGGTCCTCGAGCGGCACCAGCGGCGCGCCGATGCCGGCGTTGTTGAAGAGCACGTCGAGCCGGCCGAAGGCCTCGCGCGTGCGCGCGAAGAGCGCGCGCACCGCCTGCGGATCGCCAACGTCGGTGGGCACGACGAGCGCGCGCCCGGCCGCCGCGCCGGACTCCGCAGCAGTCTGCTCGAGCGGCGCCTCGCGCCTCCCGGCGAGCGCAACCCGGTAGCCGTCGTGCAGGAGCGCGATCGCGACGGCTTTGCCGATGCCGGTGCCCGCACCGGTGACGATGGCGACCTTGTCGTGTGAGCTCATGCTGCGGTCTCCGAAGGCTGGGCGTGCCCGTGCGCACGGCAGGCGGCGCCGGACGGGAGCGCCGATGGTAGCGCAGCGCTACCTTGCCGCGCGTGAACGGGGTAGTAGTGCGCGGCGGGGCGAGGCGACCGTGTGCCAGAATCGGCGGCGTGCACCGCCACGCTCGCACCCCCTCGCTCCTGCTCGCGCTCTGCACGGCGGTGGCGCTGGCCGGCTGCGATGCGGTCCGCCCGTTCGAAGCCGTGTGCGAGCGACGCCTCGGGCCGACGTCGGTGCACGTCACCACCACGCCGGTGAGCTACACCACGGATTTCAGCCGATCGATCGACGATCTCACCGCGCGCGGCGCGCACAGCGCCGGGACCATCGTGCTCGGCCTGGTCGAGACGCAGGTGCGGAGCGAGGCGAAGTTCGGGCTGAACGGCATCAAGCAGAGCTTCCGCGATCGGTACTGCATGCGCCCGTCGGTCGACGTCCGGCTTGCATTCGCGCCCATGCGGCTCTTCGTCGCGAGAGAGCATCCCGAGGGCTCGTGCGGGTTTCGCGTCACCATGGAGCACGAGCTGAAGCACATCGCGGTGTACCAGGAGTATCTGGCGGATTTCGCGGCGCAGATCCAGGTCGACCTCGGGCACGAGCTCGGCGACCGCATCCTCTACTTCGCGTCGCCAGCCGCCGCCGACACCCACGTGGAGGCGGTGATCGCACAGACGCTGCAGCCCTACCTCGAGGGCGTGCGCGAGGAGGTCGAGGCGCGCCAGAAGCGCGTCGACTCGCCCGAGGAATACGCGCGGCTGAGCGCAATGCAGAACTGGTGCGCGCGCCGGTGACGAAAGGTCCGCACGCGCGGGGCACGTCGCGTCAGCGCAACAGGCTCACGATCACCACGCCGAGCATCAGGAGCACCACGCCGGCGATCTCGAGGCCGGTCATCCGCTCGCGGAAGTAGCGTCGCGAGACCGCGGCGCTGAACAAGAGCTCGACGAGCCCGAGCGTGCGCACGTGCGCCACCGGTTCGATCGCCATGGCGGTGAACCAGCCGGCCGATGCCGCCGCGCCCATGAACCCCGCGAAGAGCGAGGCCCGCCACGCCCGGAACACGCGCGCGATGACCGCAGCGTCGCGCCAGGCGAGCCAGCCCCCGAGCAGCAAGGTTTGCAGAAGCTGCGCTGCGAGCAGCGTGTAGGCGGCGGCGATCAGGAAAGGGGCGCCGAGCGCCAGCGCCGCGCCGCGGACTCCAACCGCCGAGAGCGCGAAGCACGCGCCGCACGCGAGGCCCAGGCGGGCCGGTCGTGCGGCCCAGCCGGCCACGAGCGAGCGGATCGGCCTCGCGCGATCCGCCGGCGCGAGCAGCAGCACGCCGACCGTGCCGCACGCGATGGCGAACGCTGCGGCCGCGGTGATCGGGTCGCCGAGGAAGGCGAGTCCGAAGATCGCGACCTGGACGATCTCGGTCTTCGAATACGCGACGCCGAGCGCGAAGTTGCGCTCGGCCATCACCTGCAACAGGAGCGCGGTGGCGACCATTTGGCTCACCGCGCCCAGACTCACCCAGGCCGCGAACGCGGCGTTCGGCGCGGGGAGGCCGTCACCGCTCGCCCCGTGCACGACCGCGAGCCAGAGCGCCGCGAACGGCAGGCCGTACAGGAAGCGCACCAGCGTGGCGCCGAGCGTGCCGAGCGTTTCGATCAGCCGCCGCTGCGCTGCGTTGCGCAGGGTCTGCGCGAACGCCGCCCAGACGGTGACCGGAATCCACAGCCATTCGGCTGGCGTCACCGGGCGCGCTCGCTACCCGCCGACGGCAACTGCGCGTGCCGCCGGCGGCGCGCCCATGCTCGGCCGCTGCGCCGTTGCGCGGAATTCCGCGCGCACGATCGTGCCGAGATGCACGGCAGGCTCCGCGAGCACGAGCTTGCCCGAGTGCGCCTTCACGATGTCGTTCGCGATCGCGAGCCCGAGGCCGCTTCCCGATCCCGGACTTCCCGGCACGCGCCGGAAGCGCTCGAGTACACGGCTGCGCTCCGCTGCCGGAATGCCCGGGCCATTGTCCTCGACTTCGAGGAAGACCGTGCCGTCGTTCGTACCGCAGCGTGCGGTAACGCGCCCGCCCGCCTGCGTGTAGGCAATGGCGTTGTCGATCAGGTTCGCGGCCAGTTCGCGGAGCATGAAGGGATCGCCGAGCATCCACGCCTCGCGGCGATCGAAGCCGAGGTCGATCGCCTTGCGGTCGGCCGCCCGCACCCATTCGTCGACCAGCTCCTCGATCACCGCGCCGACGTTGACCGGACGGAAGTCGGGAGCGAGCGGCTGGCCGGATTCGGCGCGCGCAAGCGCAAGCAGCTGGTTCGCGAGGCGAATGGTCCGCGTGACCGACTCCTGCAGCTGGCGCGCCATCGACTCCGACGCCGGCTCGCGCGCGAGCAGCTCGAGCTGGATGCGCAGATTCGCGAGCGGCGTGCGCAGCTGGTGCGCGGCGTCCTCCAGGAACGTGCGCTGCCCGGCGGCGGCGGCGCGCAATCTCCCAAGGAGCCCGTTCAGGGCGCGCACCAGGAGGCGGACCTCGTACGGAACGTCCGCCTCGTTCACCGGCGAGAGGTCTTCCCCGCCGCGCTGCTCGAGCTCCCGCTCGAGGCGCCGCAGGGGCACGAGACCCCGCGAGATGCCGAACCAGATGATCGCGGCCGCGGCGAGCACGATGAGCGCGGCAGGCAAGACCAGCGCGAACAGCAGCCGCCGCACCGCGATCTCGCGCTTGCGCGTGGTCTCGGCGACCGTGACGTAGAACCGGCTGTTGCCCGAGCCGACGTTCAGCCGCACCGCGCGGATGCGCCGCCCGTCGTACACGGCGTGATAGAAGGAGAAAGTGTTCGGCACGTCGGGGAGCTCCGGGACCGGCAGTCCTTCGTCGCCCGCCACGAGCCGATTCTGCGCATCGCGCACCCGAAAGTACACGCGGTCGAACTCGTCGGTGCGCAGCATCTGCTCGGCCTCCACCGGCAGGAGCAACTGGGCCTGGCCGCGCACGAACCGGACGCGGTTCGCGATCGCGAGCGCCGAGCTCTGCAGGCTCTGGTCGTAAGCGTCGTTCGCCACGTCGACCGCGACGCGGTAGGCGAACCAGCCGCCGCCGGCGAGCACCACCATCATCGGCAGCGCAAGCGCCCGCAGGAGCGTGAGCCTAATGCTCGCGCGCATCGCCTTCCTGCGGCGGTTCCTCCAACCGGTAGCCGAAGCCGCGCACCGTCCGGATCCGGATGTCCGCGGGCTCGAGCTTCGTGCGCAGCCGCGAGACGTAGACCTCGATCGCGTTCGGCGTGAGCTCATCCTCCCAGGTGGAGATGGCCTGCAGGATTAGCTCCTTCGAGACCACCTTCTCGGCGCGCTTGAGCAGCACCTCGAGCACCGCCCACTCGCGGGCGGTGAGATCGAGCGGCTCGCCGCGAAGCGATGCGCGCCGGGACTCGGTGTCGAGGACGAGCGGTCCGTGAACGAGCCGCGGCGAGTGCGCCGTCTGCCCGCGACGCACGACCGCCCGGATGCGGGCGGCGAGCTCGGCGAGCTCGAACGGCTTCACCAGATAGTCGTCCGCGCCGAGGTCGAGGCCGTGCACCCGGTCGTCGAGGGCGTCGCGCGCGGTGATCACGATGGCCGGCGTGGTCTGGCCCCGCGCGCGCATGCGGCGCAGCACTTCGAATCCGTCCATACGCGGCAGACCGATGTCGACCAGGGCGAGCTCGAACCGGTCGCCCGCGAGCATCGCATCTGCATCCGCGCCATGCCGCGCGACCTCCACGGCGTGGCCGAGCGGGCGCAGGTACGCCGCGATTCCCTCGGCGAGGCCGGGGTCGTCTTCGGCGATGAGGATGCGCATGGGGGCGTACGGCGGCGGGAAGGCGCAATGATATACGGCGAGCGCCGCCCCGACACGGTCACGGCTCGCCGTGCTCGCGCAGGTAGATCGGCAGGTCGGTGAGCGGCGGAACCGCGGGCACCTGGTAGAAGAGATTGGCGACGAACCCGCGGTGATAGCTCGTGTGGTTGACGAAGTGGAAGACGATGTCGCGCACGGCCATCTCCCCGTGGTTGCCGGAGAGGAGCGTGAAGCTCACCCGGCGATCGAGGTCCGCCGGGACGAGCCCGTCGCTCCAGGCGATGAACCACGCGTCGAGATCGTGCTGGGCAGCCTGGAGCGCGGGAAGCTCGGGGTGAAGCACCGTATTGAGCGCCGGGATGCCATGCGGCCGGCCCTCCAGGTGCGCCTGCCAGATGAGATCGACCACGTAGAGGTGGTTCAGCGTCTTGACCATCGACCGGAAGAGACTGGGACGCTCTTTCGTCGCCTCTCCCGGCGGCAACGCCCCGACGGCGTCGAAGATGACTCGGTTGGCCCACGCGTTGTACCGCGTGAGCAGGCGTGCGGTCCGCGTGCTCGTCATCGTGCGCTCTCCATGCGGCCGCCGTTGCCGAGGAATAGCGGAACGCGGCACGGCGCGGTACCGAGGAAGGCCATAGTATGCCGGTGCATCCCGGCCGGCCGGGATGCAGAGCGTCGATGGCGCGCCTCGAGGACGATGTGCGCGCGCTCAGAACTCGTACTCGAGGCGCAGCACGGCGCGGCGGTCCGACGCGGCCTCGGACGTCCCGAACAGTAGCGCGGCGCTGTACTCGAACGCGCCGGCGTTCTCGAGTTTGACCTTGCCGTAGAACGCGGGGCCGGCCCAGTGTTCCTGCCGGGAGAAGCTGCCGAAGTGCCCGATCCGGCCCGGCTTGCCGTACACCTCGATCGCGGGATCGAAGTACTGGTTCAGCCGCAGCTTGAGCCGGCCCGCGTATGCGAACGTCGTGCCCGATTCGGCGTTCGCGCCGAATTCGCGCTCGAAGAGCAGGTTCACGGTGGCGAGCCAGCGGGGGCCGAGCTCCTTTTCCAGGAGCGGTCCGAGGACGAACTCATTGGCGCTGCCGGAGCGGGTCCCCATCTCGAGCTCGGCGAGAAGGCCGAGGTCGAGCCAGTATTTTCCTCGCGGCGTGAGCTGGAACTTGTTCTCCCACTCCACCGCGTCTTGCTTGAGGGACGCGCCGTCTTCCTTCTCGAACGAGGCGTAGACTTCGGTGAACCAGAAGTCGGTGACCCCGCGGCCGACGGAGAGTTTGTGCGCCTGGCTGCCGTCGATCTCGTCGCGGTGGTCGAAGTCGCGGTACATGCGGTACTCGAGCTCGTTCACGCCACGCTCGACCTTCGGCGAGTAGACCTTGAAGGGCGCAGACCACGCGGGTGTGTCGATCGCGAGCGAAGCGGCGACGCCAAGCGCGAGGGCAGCGCGCTGAATCGAGCGAGCCCGCATCATGGCAGGTCCTTTCTGTCCGGGTTCTCGGGACGGTGCGGTCCCCGTCGCACGAGCGGCTGCCAACGCGCCACGGACCGGGGACGAGCAAGCGGGCGCATGCCGGCGTCAGGTGGCGCCGCCCGCCTCGCCGGGCGAACGACGTGCGCCGCGCCCGTCGCTGCCGCCGAACACGTGCATGAGGAGGAGGATCGCGGCGAGCGTGACGGCGTAGAACACCAGCTGCATGCCCGACGGCCGGGCGGTATAGCCGATCAGGATGTGCAGCAGCTGCCCGAGCGTGCCGTCCTGGCTCAGGATGCCCGACGTATCCCACGCCTGCGGCGCGAGGGTCGGGATCAGCTCGGCGGCGCCGAGATACCCGGCGGCGTTCGCCGCGAGCCCCGCGGCGAGCAGCAGGACGATCCAGCCCGTGACCCGGAAGAAGTGCCGCAACGGGATGCGCAGGAGGCCGCGGTAGAGCAGGAACCCGAGCGCCACGCCGGCCGCAACGCCGAGCACGCCGCCGCCGAGGAGACCGGCGCGCTGCGTGCCGCTCGCCGCGAGTCCGTAGAGGAAGAGCACCGTCTCCGATCCCTCGCGCAGCACCGCCAATCCGGTGACGACGAGAATCGCGGAGAGCGGCTTCGCGCCGACGCTCACGTCGTGGCCGAGACGCGTCATCTCGCCGGCGAGCTTGCGCCCGTGCGCGCTCATCCAGACGTTGTGCCAGCCGAGCATCGCCACCGCCGCGAGCAGGATCGACGCGTTCATGATCTCCTGGCCGCGGCCTTCCACCGCCTCGGAGATCGCACCGGCGAAGCCCGCGACGACGAGCGATCCGATCACGCCGAGCGCGATGCCGGCGCTCACCCAGCGCCCGCGGCCGGCGAGCCCGCGGCTCGCACCCATGACGATCGCCACGATCAGCGCCGCTTCCAGCACTTCACGAAAGACGATGACCGCGGTTCCCAACATGGCGTGCTCCGGGCTATTGGTCTGAATGATAATGCTTCGCATTAGCGTTGGCAAGTCTCAGTCAGGGTGGCAGGCGTCCAAGGAGGGCGCGCACGTCGCCTGGCGTCGGAGGCGTGCCCGCAGCTCGCCCGGCCCTCGACCGGATCGATCCCGCGTGCGAATGCCGGATCGCGAAGCGACGCTGCGGACCGCGTCGCGTCCAGTCGCATCGGAATGACGAAGGCGTTCGGAAAGAGCACGTTGGTGACGCGCACGTCGTCGCGCGCTTCGCTCACCCGGCGCGGCATGGAGCGCGCCGAGCCACGGCGGGTTGTGCCGGCGCGTCCTCGCGCGCCTCTTGACGGCCCGCGGATGGAAGTAGAATCGCCCCTTCCACTCAACCTGGGTTTCCCCGGTCTGTCGATTCGGTCAGGAGAGATGCGCCATGCCACTGCCCAAGGCTCCGCTGCGCGAAGTCGTCACGATCGACGGCACCAACGTCGAGCTGGCGGTCAATGCCAATCCGGTCGAGAACCTGGGGGTGTTGAAGGCGAAAGAGCTGTTCCACTATCTCAACATCTTCGACGCGAAGTTCCAGCCGTCGAACTACAACAAGGCCGACGGATCGCCGCTGCGGCTCTTCGACTCGGCGCCGGTCAAGATCGACGTCTCCAAGCGCTCGAAGGAGGACATGGGGTTCTGGCACCGCAACGTCGACTACCACGAGGTCATCATCTGCGTGCGCGGCGCGCTGCGCTGGGAGACCGAGATGGGCACGGTGGTCCTGAGGGAGGGCGAGGTCATCGTGATCCCGAAGGGGATCACGCACCGCTCGATGCTGTGCGAGGAGTCCGCGGCGGAGAACGTCCTGATCGAGCTCAAGTGCCGGGACAAGCTGAACTACGTCGGGGACAACAAGTGAGCCTCCGGGGCCGTCTCGCACGCGAGCGCGGACATTGAGCACGGCGCGCGAAGCCGATCTCCTGGTGCGCGGCATCGACTGGTTGATCACCGTCGATGCCGGGCGGCGCGTCATCCGCGACGCCGCGATCGCGGTGAAGGACGGAAAGTTCGCCGCCGTCGGCAAGGCGGCCGAGCTCGAGGGCGAGTGGCGCGCAGGCCGCACGCTGGATGCCAGAGGCGCGGTGGCGACGCCGGGGTTCGTCGACAACCACCTGCACTCCTCGTTCCAGATGTCGCGCGGTCTCGCCGACGAGGCGAATGCCCAGTCGTTCCTGTTCGACCACATGTATCCCTACGAAGGGGCGATGACCGGCGAGGACGTGTACGTCAGCGCCTCGCTCGCCGCGGTCGAGCTGCTGCGCCACGGCGTCACCTGCTTCATCGATCCGGGCAACTATCATCCCGAGGCGACCGTGAAGGCGATCGCCGCGAGCGGCATGCGGATGGTCATCGCGCGGTCGAGCTTCGACAAGACCAAGTCGGTCATGGGGCTGCTGCCGGAGCGCATGATCGAGACCACCGCGCACTGCCTGGAGAGCACCGAAGCACTGTTCGAGCGCTACCACGGCGGGCACGACGGGCGGCTCGCGGCGAGCGCCTCGTTCCGTGGCCTCAACAACGCCTCCGACGAGCTCATCCTCGGGCTGAAAGCGATCGCCGACAAGCATGGTGCCACGCTCCAGACCCACGCGTGCTTCTCCTATAGCACCCACGACTCGAGCGTCGCACAGTACGGGAAGCCCGAGATCGAGCGCCTCGAGTCGCTCGGCGTGCTCGACGAGCGCATGCTGGTGGTCCATTCGGGCTGGCTCGAGCCGCACGAAGTCGCGCTCCTCGCCAGGCGTAAGCCGACGCTGGTGTGCGCGCCCTCGTCCTCGATCCACAACGGCTACGGCAACCTCGCCGTCGGCATGCTGCCCGAGTTGATGGCGCTCGGGGTCAACGTCACGCTCGGCTCCGATCATGCGTGCTCTGGTTCGGTCGACATGGTGCAGGAGATGCGCTACTGCGCCTGCGGCTACAAGGAGGTCCGCATCAACCCGCGCGTGATGCCGCCGGAGCACGCGCTCGAGATGGCGACCGTCAACGGCGCGCGGGGCGCCGGCCTCGCTGACCGGATCGGCTCGATCGAGGTGGGCAAGGAAGCCGATCTCGTCCTCTTCGACGCGACCGTGTCGGAATGGCAGCCGCTCTACAACCCGGTATCGAACCTCGTCTACAGCGCAACCGGCAACACCGTGAAGCACGTGTTCGTGGCCGGGGAGCAGCTGGTGCGCGATGGGCGCCTGACCCGGATAGACCAGGAGGAGATCATGCGCGAGGTGCGCGCGACCGCGATGCGCATCGCCGATCGGCTCGACATGAAGAAGATCGTCAAGCTGCGCTGGCCGGTCGAGTGAGCGCAGCTCGAAAGAAGTCATGCCCGCCAGACCTGTCCCCGAGGGTGCAACCGGGGAGCGGGGGGTCCGGTCAGCGCTCGAAAGCACGCAACCTGGATTCCCGCCTAAGCGGGAATGACGGCCGTTCGGATTCCCGCCTACGCGGGAATGACGGCCCTCCGAATTCCCGCGCCCGATAAGAGCACTCGGGGGTGACGACCTTGCGCGGGAATGACGAGGTGCTTTAGAGGTTCCCTCGCGCGCGCTTCAGGCTGACGGTGCCGAGATCCTGATCGCCGGTCGTGGTCACGATCGCAAGGAACGCCTCGTAGCCTTCCTTGCGGATCGCAACGCGGTACTTGCGCTCCGGCTGCAACCCCTTCACCCAGAAGTCGCCGAACGCGTCCGACCGTACGGCGACCGACGCGTCGTCGAAGAGGTCGAGCGACGTGATCGTCGCGTCCGCGAGCACCTCGTCGCTCGCCGCATCGATGACCGTGCCCGCGATCCACGGCTTCGGCAGACCCTTCCACCGGACCCGCGGCGCGGCGAGATACTCGGGGTGGTAGACCTCCAGCATCCCATTGCGCTCGGCTGCCCGGACCACGCCGTCGGTCTCGTCGGCAAACACGATGGCTTCGTGCGGGCAGATGTCGGCGCACCGCGGCAGGGAACCCGCGTCGACGCGGTGCGCGCAGCCGGTGCATTTCTGCGCGATGCCGAGCTCCGCGTTCATGTAGATGACGCCGTAGGGACATGCCTCCCGGCAGAGCCCGCAACCGGTGCAGACCGCCGGATCGATCCAGACGAGACCGTCGTCGCGCCGCTTGATGGCGTGCTCGGGGCAGGCCTTGATGCAGGCGGCGTTCCCGCAGTGCTGGCACAGCACGGGCAGATGCGTCATCCTGACCCGCGGGATGCGGCCACGCTCGATTCCGTGCACGTTGATCCAGAAGTGCCTGGTATCGGGCTGCGGCTTGGCCCACGGCGCATGGTCGCTTCCGACGTGCTCGTCCTTGCACGCGATGACGCATAGGTTGCAACCGGTGCACCGCTCGGCGTCGAAGATGAAGGTCTTGCTGCTCATCCTGCCGCTGGCTCCGTCGCCTTCTTCCCTCCGGCCGGGACCTCGGCCTGGATCGCCGTGACGCGCGACACGCCGGCGCCGGCGACGATGTCAGATACGTCGACCTTGACCGCCTCCACCAGGTAGCCGCTCACGTTCATCTCCGGCACCTTGATCTCCCCGCCGGCCGCGTATTTCTCCTGCGGCGAGGGCGCGATCAGATTGATGCATCCGCCGCGGTCGACGAGGCGGCCACGCAGCGTCGCGAGATCGATGAGGGCGCCGTGCTCGATGCTGAGCGCGCCGGGGATGATCCGCTCGGTCACCACGGCGCCCACGAGCACCGCGCCGCGCTCGTTGTGGACCATGACGACGTCGCCGCCGGCGATGCACCGGCTGGCGGCGTCGTGCGGATGGATCCAGCATGGCTCGTACAGGTACCCATCCGGGCCGCGGACCTTGCCGATCTCGCGGATCCAGTCGATGTCGTCGCCCTGCACGTGGAACCGGTACTTCGGGTGGTTCGACATCACCGTCAGGGGATACGCCTGCGACTTCGGCGCGCCCGCCAGCTCGGCGTGCGCCATCCACGTCGCAAGCGGCGGCCGCTCGGCGTTGTCGGCATCGAGCGCCGCGATCCGGGCGGACACGAACTCGATCTTGCCCGAGACCGTCTCGAGGCCGCCGCATTGCGACCAGAACCAGTGGAGCCCGCCGTCATGCGGTCCGTAGCCGTGCGCCTTCTTGATCTCCACCCATTCGTCCCACGTCGGGCAGTCGTAGATAACCGACTTCCGCTCCTTGAACTCCGCCCACGTGATGCCGAGCTTGGTCGCCGCCAGCGTCCCCTCGTAGTCCTTGCGCAGCCACTCGTCGGCGGGCGGGAACGCCTCTTCCAGCCCGAGCCGCTGTCCGATCATGCGGTGGATCTCGTAGTCGCTCTTCGATTCCCCGACCGGCTCGATCGCCCGCTCCTGGTAGAACATCGCCAGGATGTCGCTCCGCTGCACCACGATCAGATCCTCGTGCTCGTAGTGTGTCTGCGCGGGCAGGATCAGGTCCGAGAACGGGATGTCGTTCTCGAACCACGGATGGATCCCGACGACGAACTCGATCTGCGGGCTGCGCAGCGCCTCCAGCCACTTCAGGCCGCGGCCCCAGCTGCCGGCCTGGTTCCCGTTCTCGTTCCACACCACGCGGATGCCGGGATGCGCGTCGGTCGGGGGAAAACGGTAACGCCGGAACTGGTCCTCGGCCTTCGCCAGTGCGGCCGAGGTGCCGCGCCATTCGATCGGGCGACACAGGATCGCCTCGGTCGCAAGCGTCCGCGGGATGAACAGCGGCGATTTCGGCCCCTTTCCGATCGCGTACTCGATCATCGGGCTCAGCGCGATGCCGCGCCGGTCCACGTCGGGATGGCGCGGGACCTGCGCGAGGGAGCGCTTGTAGAAAGACGGCGCCCCGGTGCGCAGGAACTGCCGTCCCGGGCGGCCGATGCCCTGCATCGCGAGCACGTAGGCCTCCAGCCGCCCGGTGAGATGCGCGAGGGTGCCGCGGATCTTCGCCCCCCCGAAGTAGACCGACAGGCTGGTCCGCTTGCCCGCCCACTCGCGGGCGAGCGCCCGGATCGTGGACGCCGGCACGCCGGTGATCTGCTGCGCCCACGCCGGCGTCTTCGGGACCCCGTCGTCCTCGCCCAGCACGTGGCGCCGGAACGCCTCGAAGCCGACCGTGTGCGTCGCGACGTACTCCTTGTCGTAGCGCCCCTCGACGATCCACGTGTGCGCGAGCGCGAGGTACAGCGCCGAATCGGTGTTCGGCCGGATCGGAATCCACTTGTCCGCGTGCACCGCACCGGCGTAGGTGAGGTTCGGCGAGATCGCGACGATCCGGATGCCCGCGCGCTTCAGCCACTTCGGCATCTCGACCGCGATCGATCCGGACATCCCGAGGCCGGTCGCCTCGGGATCGTTGCCCGAGAAGATCACCATCTCCGCGTGCTCGAGCACGTCGTCCCACACCGCATCCTGCGGCGGCTCGCCGAGGGTCTCGTCGAAGCCCCAGACGTGCTTGGCGCCCCAGTAATAGCCTTCCCAGCTGTCGGGGTTGCGCACCTGCTGAGTCCACCATCCCCAGCCGAGGCGCTCGTGGATCATGTCGAACAGATAGTGGCCCCAGAAGTGCAGCGACTGGAGGTAGCCGCTCTGCCCGTGGCCGTCGGCCTGCACCAGCACCGGCTCCATCGAGCCGTATTTCTCGCGGACGCGATGAAACTCGCCGACGACGATGTCGAGCGCCCGCTCCCAGCTGATCCGCGTATAGCCGCTGCTGCCCCGCGTCGCCGGATTCGGATTGCCGGGGCTCCAATCGTTGCGCAGCAGGGGATAACCGACCCTCGCCCCGGAGTGGACGCGCCGCTTCCAGGCGTAAGCGAGCGGCATCTGCACCTCTTTGCGGGGCCGCGCGAACACGCCGCGCGAGGTCTTGATCTCGTAGAGTGCGACCTCTTCGGGAATGTGGAACGGCAGCGATCGGACGATCCGGCCGCCGTCAACGTGGCACACCGTCGGGAAGTTGGACCGGGCGAGCCCGCTCCCAGGGTGGGAAACGTAGACAACCTTGTGCTTTCGAAGGTCAGCCATGGATCGCGCCTTGAAGGAGGGGAAAAACCGGTTGCCGCGAGGAACGCGGAGTATTCGACGACGCCCCCAGCGCAGTCAAGCGCGACGAGCGATTCGTGTGCGCGGGGCTAAATCGGTGACGGCACGTGACCTGCGGTGCTCGAGTGCCGGCTCGGGCGCCGGCAGTCGCTGCTCCTCCGATGCCGGCGACGTGAGTCAGCGCCGGCGGCTCGGGCGAAGGTCAATGCACCTGCGGCTTCTTCAGGAAGTCGTTGCGGTCGGCCGAGCGGACGCGCGCGCGAACCAGCGAGCCCTCGCGCGCGAGCGTGAGCGGCACCTCGACGCCGGCGGCACCGAGGCGCCAGATGCCGCGGTAGAGTTCCGCGAGGACGTTGACGCGCTTCCCGCCCGCCTCGAGCACGATGTCGCCAACCCGCACGCCCGCACGCGCGGCGGGCCCGCCCTTTGCGATCCCGCCGACGACGAGCTTCCCTTTGTCGTCGGTCGTGTACATGCCAAGCCAGGGGCGCGCCGCTCCGGCGGGGCGCCCCAACGCAAGCATGTCGTCGAGGATCGGCTCGAGGAGATCGATCGGTACGAACATGTTGCCCTGGACCGTCTCGCCGCCGACCGCCTCCTGCACGAGAAGCGAGCCGAGGCCGATCAGCTTGCCGTCGCGGCCGACCAGGCCCGCACCGCCCCACTGGGGATGCGGCGGTGCGGTGAACATCGCTTCGTCGAGCACGTACTCCCAGTAGCCGGCAAACTCGCGCTTCGCGATCACCGTGGCCTTCAGCGCATGCGCGCGCCCGCCCTGGCCGATCACGAGCACATCGTTGCCGACGGCGCACGACGCTGCGGATCCTCGCGCAACTGCGGGGACGCCGAGGCGGCCGAGAGGCTGCACCAGGCCGAAGCCGGTCGCCTGGTCGTAGGCGAGCGGGTGTCCCGCCACCACCGTGCCCTTGTTCGTCGTCAGCCAGATCGTGCTCGCCTCGGTGATGAGATAGCCGATGGTGAGCACGAGGCCGTCCTCGCGGATCACGACGCCGTTGCCCGCACGCTCGGTCCCGAGAATCGAGGCCGTGAACGCGTCCTCGGGCACTTCCACGTGGAGCATCACCGCAGCGTCGAGCACCGCGGCGAGGTCGAAACGGAAGTCCTCGGGTCTGGGCTGGACCCGCTCGGGGAACGCCCACTCGGTCGATTCAGCCATGCGGTAACGGTAACAGCAGCGAAGGAAGGCGGGGGAAAACGGGGGGCGAAGCCCGCCCGCAGCCCGGGTATCGTAGCCGATTGCACGATCGCGCGAGCGCCGGCGCGCCGCCAAGGCGGGTCCGGGCGCGCCCGCCGGGTGCAAGGTCGCAGATTGATCGCCATGTTCGATCAGTACGACAGAAATATTCGGTTGGACCGATCGCGAGCGCTCCCTTAACTTCGGCTCCGACAGCGGATGCACGCGCGTTCGCCCGCCCGCCACCCCAGAGGAGATTGTCATGAGCACCAAACGACCGCCCACGCTGACCACCACCGCCGGCGCGCCCGTCGCCGACAACCAGAACTCGATCACGGCCGGCCCGCGCGGTCCGGTGCTGCTGCAGGACTGGCAGCTCGTCGAGAAGCTCGCCCACCAGAACCGCGAGCGCATCCCCGAGCGCGTCGTGCACGCGAAGGGCTGGGGCGCCTACGGCACTTTCACCGTCACCAAGGACATCACCCGGTACACCCGCGCGAAAATCTTCTCGCAGGTCGGGAAGAAGACCGAGATGATCGCCCGCTTCTCGACCGTCGCCGGCGAGCTCGGCGCGGCGGACGCCGAGCGCGATGTGCGCGGCTTCGCACTGAAATTCTACACCGGCGAAGGCAACTGGGACCTG
The DNA here is from genome assembly GCA_020848075.1 of Burkholderiales bacterium. GTDB lineage: Bacteria > Pseudomonadota > Gammaproteobacteria > Burkholderiales > SG8-39 > JAABRB01. The sequence continues at coordinate 91,590 of JADLAV010000018.1, read as the reverse complement.
GTCGGCAACAACACGCCAGTATTCTTCGTCCGCGATGCGCTCAAGTTTCCCGACTTCATCCACACGCAGAAGCGCCATCCGAGGACCAACCTGCGCTCGGCGACCGCGATGTGGGACTTCTGGTCGCTCTCGCCGGAGAGCCTGCACCAGCTCACCACCCTCTTCTCCGACCGCGGCATCCCGGCGAGCCCGCGCTTCATGAACGGCTACGGCAGCCACACGTACAGCTTCTGGAACGCGCAGGGCGAGCGCTTCTGGGTCAAGTTCCACTTCAAGACCCGGCAGGGCCACCGATTCCTGACCAACGCGCAGTCCGAGGCGGCGATCGGCAAATCGCGCGAGACCTACCAGGAAGACCTCTTCGGCGCGATCGAGCGCAAGGAATTCCCGCGGTGGACGCTCTACGTGCAGGTGATGCCCGAGCTCGACGCGGAGAAGACCCCTTACAACCCGTTCGACCTCACCAAGGTGTGGCCGCACCGCGACTACCCGCTGATCGAGGTCGGCGTGATGGAGCTCGATCGCAACCCGGACAACTACTTCGCCGAGATCGAGCAGCTCGCGCTCTCGCCGTCGAACGTGGTGCCCGGCATCGGCTTCTCGCCGGACAAGATGCTGCAGGCGCGCATCTTCTCGTACGCCGATGCGCACCGCTATCGCCTCGGCACGCACTACGAGGCGCTGCCGGTGAACCGGCCGCGCTGCCCGGTCCACCACTATCACAAGGACGGCGCGATGCGGTTCTTCGAGAACGACACCGGCAACCCCGACGCCTACTACGAGCCGAACTCGATGGGCGGAGCGGCCCAGGACCCGTCGTACGCCGAACCGCCGCTCAGGATCGCGGGGGATGCGAGCCGGTACGATCATCGCGCGGGGAACGACGACTACACGCAGCCCCGGGCACTCTTCCGGCTGTTCGACACGGCGCAGCAGGAGCGGCTGTTCCGGAATATCGCCGCGGCGATGCAAGGCGTCCCCGAGGCGATCGTGCAGCGCCAGCTCGCCCACTTCGCCAAAGTCGATCCGGCCTATGGCGCGGGCGTCGCCAAGGCGCTGGGCGTCAGCATCGAGAAGTAGCACGCCGCGGGCGCGGCGCGAAGCGTACCCGCTGCGGGGCTAATCCGCGGCGGGGCGCGGCTTCAGAGCCACTTCGCCTTGCGCAGACGGTAGAAGAGGTAGCCGTCGATCACGGCCATGATCGTGAGCGCCAGCGGGTAGCCGAACCACCAGTTCAGCTCCGGCATGTTCCGAAAGTTCATGCCGTAGATGCCGGCGATCATGGTCGGGACCGCCACCAACCCGGCATACGCCGCCAGGCGCTTGGTGACCTCGTTGTCCTGGATGGTGAGGAGGGACAGGTTCACCGTGATTGCGGTCGTGACCGTCTCGCGCAGGCTGTCGATCGACTGGTTCAGCCGGAGCAGGTGGTCGTACACGTCGCGGAAGTACTCCTGCAGGTTCACGCACTGGTGGGGTACCCGGCCACCGTAGAGCTTCCCGGTCGCCTCGAGCAGCGAGGCGGTGGCGTGCTTGAGCGTCATCAGCTCCTGCTTGAGTCCGTAGGTCGTCGCGATGATCTCGCGGTCGCCGCGCCCGGCGAAAATCTGCTGCTCGACCGCCTCCAGCGCCACTTCGAGCGCGTCGACGACCGGGAAGTACCGGTCGACCACCGCGTCCATCATCGCGTAGAACACGTAGCCCGACCCGTGCTTCAGCAGCTCCGGCTCCCGCTCGCAGCGCGCGCGGACGTCCGCGAAGCCGCGCTCGGTGTGGCTCCGGACGGTGAGCACGTAGTTGCGGCCGACGAAGATCGCCATCTCGCCGACCCTCAGCGCGCCGGCCACGAACTCCAGCGTGTGCAGCACGGCAAACAGCGAGTCTCCGTACTCTTCGATCTTCGGCCGCTGATGGCCGTGACGCGCATCCTCGACCGCGAGTTCGTGCAATCCGAACTCCCGCTGCATCGCGTCGAGCTCGTCGGCAGACGGCTCGCGCAGCGCGACCCAGACGAAGCACTCGGGCCGGCTCACGTAGCTTCCGATCTCGCCCGGCTGGATATCGGCGAGCTTGCGGCCGTCCTGATAGGCGACGCAGTTGACGAGCACCGGATTTTCTCCGGGCCGGATCGTAGCATCGCTCTTGGCCCGCAGCCAAAGCTTTAGCGACCCCCTGATTCAATGCGCGCCGCGCGGGCCGACCCGCGCACGCGCGAGGAGCGCGTGGATCCGCGGCCCGACGTCTTCCGCCCGACGGTGAGCGAGCGGCCGCAGCCGCCGGCGGTGCTCGCGCGCGAGCCGTGATTCGCCGCGCGCGGCGGGCTAACGGACCTGCGTCAGCAGGCCGAGCACGATGATCAGCAGCACGGTGAGCGCCTGCCAGCCGACGCGCTGGAACATGAGCCGATGGCTGGCCTGATGGTCCTCGACGCCACCGTGCGTCATCGAGGCGATGCCCCTGACGAACGCGATGATGGTGAGCGCGGCGCCGACCAGCACGAGCACGAACAGTGGATCCATGGCCACCTCCCGCAGAGCGGACAGAGCGACCCCTCCATTCAGATCCCGGGCACGGGCGACGTCAAGCGGCTGCGGGACACGAAATTGATCCGTGCTAAAGAAAGTGTGAAAGAAGACCGCAGATGGCGCCTCGGCGCGGTGCGGCAGCGATGGAGCGGCGCTCGGCAACGGCACGTCACCCAGCGCAGGCGGTGCAGCAGCTGCCGGTTCGCGAACTGTCCGGCCGTTGACGATAGACGTGAAAAAGGCCGGTCAGCGGCGCAGGAGGCCACGGTGCACGGCCAGCGCGACGAGCGACGCGGCGATCCCGCCCGCGACCACGCCGAGCCAGCCGGCGTGGGTCCACGCCGTGCTCGCGACGAAGGCGCCCACCGCGTTGCCGCCCCAGACGTGCACCGCGAACACCGTGTTCGACCGGCTGCGCGCCTCCGGGTCGGTCCCGGTGATCAATGCCTGGTTCGCCACCATTGCCGCGCGCAATCCGCAGTCCTGCAGTGCAGCGCCGGCGAAGACGGCCCCGACGAAGAGTCCCGCGAAGCCGAACACGACATACGCCGCCGCGACGAGCAGGATGCCCGCCGTGACGACCGGCCCGACGCCGCTCCGGTCCATCCAGCGTCCGGCGGGGCGGGCGACCAGCACGCCCGCAGCGCCCGGAATTCCGACGAGGCCCACGATCGCCGGTCCGACGCCGTGCAGCGCCGACATCATCGGCGACAGCGTCGCCCAGAAGCCGCCATAGCAGATGCCGAGCATGAACTGCACCCCCGAGGCGCGCCGCAGATCGGCGCGTTCGCGCAGCATCCGGCCAAGCGATCGCATCAGGGCTGCGTACCCGAGCCGCGTCTTGGCGGGCGTGCGCGGCAGGTACGCGAGCAGCCACGGCACCATCGCGGCGAGCATCGCCGCCGAGATCAGGTACATCCAGCGCCAGCCGAACTGCGCGGTCACGAATCCGCCGCCGAGGCGGCCGAACAGGATGCCGACGAAGAGCCCGGAGAGCACCGTGCCGATGACACTGCCCCGCTCGTGCGGGGCGGCGAGCTCGGCCGCGAGCGGGATGATGTCCTGCGACGCGCTGGCGCAGACGCCCGCCACGAAGCTCGCCGCCACGACCACGGAGAGCGCCGGCGCGGCCGCGAGCGCCAGCATCGCCAGGATCAGCCCGGCGAGCTTGGCGAATACGATCGTTCGCTTGTCGTAGCGATCGCCGAGCGGGACGAGGAACAGGCTCCCGGCGAGAAACCCGCCGAAGGAGAGCGTCGGCACCCAGCCCACCGCCGCGGCCGTCGCCGCGAACTCGCGTCCGAACTCGGCGAGCATCGGCGTCTGGTAATGGATCGTGCCCGCGGTCGCGAACACGAAGGCGGGCAGCAGGATCGTCAGCGCGCGGCCGAGGCCGCCGCCCTCGCCGCGCGGCACGGTACCACGGGTTTCGCTCTGCCCTTTCTGCTCCTGCATCACTCGCGCCGCGCCACCGAAAGGGTCGAAGTGTACTTGCTCCCGGAGCGTGGCGACGCACCGCTCGCCGCGATTCCGCGCGCATCGCCTACTCGTTCGGCTGCGGTCGAGTAGCATAGCGGCTTTCGCGCGCGACGCCCCGCGCGATCCCGGCCGTGATGCCCGAAGAATCCGTTGACGCTTTCGCCCGAACACCCGCAGTGCACGCCGATCGGAGACGGGCCGCCGCTCAGGCGCCGCGGCGGCGTCCGGATCCTCGACTGGTGCGACGACCGGTAGGAAGCGCATGAGTCACGCGGGCCAGGACGCGATCGAGTCCTACTACGCCTGGATGCGGCTCGCCGCGTTGCTCGTGCTGTCGACGATCGGCGGCGTGGGCATGTGGTCGGTCGTCGTCGTGCTGCCGGCGGTGCAGGCCGAGTTCGCCGTGGCGCGCGCCGACGCGTCGCTGCCTTACACACTCACGATGATCGGCTTCGGCCTCGGCGGAATCCTGATGGGCCGCCTGTCGGACCGGTTCGGCGTGATCGTGCCGGTCCTTGCCGGGACGATCGCACTGGGGCTCGGGTTGTTCGCTGCGGGCGCAGCCGGCAGCCTGTGGCTCTACGCCGTCGCACAGGGCGCTCTCATCGGCGTCGGCAGCTCGGCCACGTTCGCGCCGCTCGTCGCCGACGCCTCGTTCTGGTTCCACCGCCGGCGCGGGATCGCGGTCGCGATCTGCGCGAGCGGCAACTACCTCGCCGGCACCGTCTGGCCGCCGGTCGTGCAGCACTTCATCGAGACGGCGGGCTGGCGAGCGACCTATTTCGGCATCGGCCTCTTCTGCATCGTGAGCATGCTGCCGCTCGCGCTCGTGCTCCGGCGGCGGCCGCCGATCCTCGACGTCGCGCCGGGGAGCTCGCGCGCGCAGGCGGTCTCGCCGCGGGCGCTCGGGATCACGCCCGCACAGCTGCAAACGCTCCTCGTCGTCGCCGGCTTCGCCTGCTGCGTCGCGATGTCGATGCCGCAGGTTCACCTCGTCGCGCTCTGCAGCGACCTCGGGTACGGCGCGGCGCGCGGCGCCGAGATGCTCTCGCTCATGCTCGGGATGGGCATCGTGAGCCGCCTCGTCTCGGGCTGGATCTGCGACCGGATCGGCGGCCTGCGCACGCTCCTGCTCGGCTCGGCGCTGCAGGGGATCGCGCTCGTCCTGTTCCTGCCGTCCGAAGGGCTCGTCTCGCTCTACGTCGTCTCCGCGCTGTTCGGACTGTTCCAGGGGGGCATCGTGCCCTCCTACGCCATCATCGTGCGCGAGTACTTCCCGCCGCGCGAAGCCGGTTCGCGGGTGGGCACGGTGATCATGGCCACGCTCTTCGGCATGGCGCTCGGCGGCTGGATGTCGGGCGCGATCTTCGATCTCACCGGCTCGTACCAGGCCGCGTTCGTGAACGGCATCGCCTGGAACCTGCTGAACCTGTCGATCGCGGCCTGGCTGCTGCAGCGCTCGCGCGCGCGGCTCGCTGCGGCGTAGAGCGAACCGCCCGACCCGCTTGCCGCAGCTCGCCGCCGCAGCGCGGCTCCGTCGAGCCCAGCGAGCGACGCGGTGCGCGTCAGCGACCGAAGATTCCGCGCAGGATCTCGACGCCCTGCCCGACCGGGCTGCCCTCGCCTTGCTGCTGCTGCGCTTCGCCCGGCGCGCCCGGCGTGCGGGCTTCCTCGCGCGGTCCGCGCGCGCGCGGCTCCGCGGCGCCAGCGCCCATGTCCATGCCGTCGGCGAGCGGGGTCATCGAGGTCGACTTGAGGCGCACTTTCACAGCCCACTGTTGCTCCCAGGCGATCTTCGGGTCCTTCGGCCGCGGCGGGTGCACGACGTTCAGCTCGTCGCCGTACGCGATGAATTGCAGCATCGGTATCTCGGCCGCCTTCAGCACCTCGACGGGAACGGTGCACTCGTTGGTCTGGGGCGGAAGGATGACTCGCTCGCGCACGAGCCGGGCCACTTCGTTCGGCGGCACGTAGTCCATGAGCGCACCGCCCATCTCCTGGACGGCGCTCGAGCTCCACATCACCACGTCGCCGCTGCCCTCCTTGCTGCCGAACGCGGTCATGAAGTAACCGGTCGCGCCGGTGACCGAGCCCCACCGCACCTGCCGCGCCCCGGTCGCGGTCGCGCTGCTCGTGAGCGCGACCCCTGGCATGAAATCGCGCTGCTCGTCGACGGTGAAGCGGATCTCGGGCGCGTAGTTCGCCTTGACCGCGTGATCCCCCTTGAGCGAGCCGTCCGCCGGAACGGGCCTGCTGTCCTGCTGGTTCGGCCAGGCGCCGAAGGAGCGGTTGTGCCCGAACATCGGCCCTGCGGGGACCGCGACGCGGCGGGCCGCGAGATTCGGCGGCCGCTGCCCGGCGGCGAGGCCGGCGTAGTCGACCACGACCGGCTGCCCCGGCCCGGCTTTCTCGCCGCAACCCCAAAAGATCAGAAGGCGCCCCTTCGGTTGCCCCATGTCTCCGGGCAGATCGCGCTCGCCCGGCTGCGCGGGCGCGCGCGCGGGCGTCAGGAGCGGCAGCGACGGCCCCATGTTGAGCCCCGGCGGAATGTCGTGCTGCGCTTGCGGCGCGCCGGACGCGGCCTGCGACGAGCCGAGCCGCAGATCGAGCGTGCGCTGCGCGCTGCCGCCGCCGCGGCCGAGCATCATCCCCATCATCGCGGCGGTGCCGCCTCCCCCGGCGGCCAGCCCTGACGTGGTTGCAGCGCTCACCCAGTAGACCGCGATCGGTGGCTTGACCACCTGTTGCTGCTGAGCGAACGCAGCGGTGGCAAAGGCGAGCGGCACGAGCGCCGCGAATGCACGGTTGCGCATGACTTACCTCCCTGTGGACTGAACCTACGCGGCCCGGCGCTCGACCTCGGCGGCCGCCTGGATGCGCGCCCGTTCGGCGCGCGACTCCCGGATCGCATGCTCGAGCGCGTCGTCCGAAACCTGGGTCAGCTCGGCGGCGTCGCTCTTCAGGTCGGCGTGCTCCACCGCGCGCGAGACGACCTCGGCATTGGTCATGCCGCCCTTCGGCCCGAGGAACGGCTTGGCGAGGAGGTGCAGCACGTCGCGCGCGGGCATGTGCCGAAAGAAGCGGTAGAGCAGCCGCAGCGCCTGGATCGGATAGTGCGTGAGCTTGTAGACGATGAGGTGGCGCAGCCCTTCCTGCCGGATCCGGTGGATCGTCTCGCCCGGCAGCACGGTCGGGTCGATCGACGAGCACTTGAAGTACTTGTACCAGTCCGTGGCGTCGTTCACGAGGCCGCGCCGGACGTAATCCTGCCAGAGGGGAGTGCCGCGATAGACGCACAGCCGGTTGAAGCCGAACGTGTCGATCCGCAGGCGCGAGGCGAAGCGGAAGGTCTCGCGCATCTCCTCCTCGGTCTCGCCGGGGCAGCCGACGACGAAGAAGCCGTGCACGATCTCGATGCCGGCGTCCTTCGCCTTGTCGACCGCGGTCTCGGCCTCCTCCAGCGTCTGCTCCTTCTGTAGCCGGTCGAGCACCTTCTGGCTGCCGCTCTCGAGGCCGAACATCAGCGTGCGGCAGTGCGCCTTCGCCATCGCCGGGAAGAGCTCCATGCAGGTCGAGTCCACGCGCCCCTCGCAGCCCCACTGGATGCGGATGTCGTTGTCGTTGATGCCCTTGCAGATCGTCTGGATCCGGCGCGGTTGCAGGAGGAAATGGTCGTCGACGAAGTAGACCGCGCCGTAGCCGTCGGCCTGCAGCTGCTTCATCTCGGCGATTACGTGCTCCGGGCTGCGCGAGCGCCACTTGCCCTCGTTGAACACCGGGATGTCGCAGAACACGCACGGCCACGGGCATCCGCGCGATGTCTGCATGGTCGTGAACCGCTCGAGCGAGAGCACCGCCGGCACGTCGAGCGGCATCGACTCCACGAAGTCGAGCGCGAGGCTCTCGCGGTCCGGAAACGGCCACTGGTCGAGGTTGCGCTCGAGCGGCCGGCTCGCGTTGTGCCGCAGCTTGCCGTCGCGCTCCTGCCAGGTCACGCCCGCGATCGTGTCCGGATCGTCGAGGCGATCGAGGAGGTCGAGGATGAGCTGCTCGCCGTCGCCTCGGCACACGAAGTCCACTTCGGACACCTGCATCTTCACGAGCTGCGCGTTGAGCGACGCGAAGACGCCGCCGAAGGCGAGCTTCACGTTCGCGTCCACCGCCCGGATCTGGCGCGCGAGAATCTTCGCGTACGGATAGCTCGTGGTCGAAAGGAAGCTCAGGCCCACGAGCGCGGGGCGCTGCCGCCGGATCTCCTCGATGATCGCCTCGTTCGGCGTCTCGGGGTTCGCCTGGTCGAACATCACGACCTCGTGGCCGGCGCGCTTGAGCACCGACGAGAGCGACATGATGCCGATAGGCGGGAAGCCCATGACGCGCAGGCGCCCGTTCTTGGCGCGCTTCGTGTCCGGGATGGCGTAGAACTGCGGGTCCCTGACGTGGACCAGAAACACTCTCATTGGCGGATTCTCGGCGGACGGTGCCGGAGTCTAACGTGTTTGCAGCGCCCCGTCCGGGCTAGGCTCCGGATCCGCCGCCGAGATAGGACTCGATGACGCGCGGATTCTCCGCGAGCTGCCGCGCCTCGCCCTCGAGCACGATCTCTCCCGCCTCGATCACGTAGCCGTAGTCGGCGATCTGCAGCGCGGCGCGCGCGTTCTGCTCGACCAGCAGGATCGACACGCCGGTCTTGCGCAGGTCCGCGATGATGTGCAAGATCTCGCGCACGAACCGCGGCGCGAGCCCCAGGCTCGGCTCGTCGAGCAGCAGGAGCCGCGGCTTCGCCATCAGCGCGCGCCCGAGCGCGAGCATCTGCCGCTCGCCGCCCGAGAGCGTGCCCGCGAGCTGCCCGCGCCGCTCGCGCAGCCGCGGAAAGCGCTCGTACACGCCCGCGATGTCCGCGCCGATCGTCGGGTCGGCGCGCCGGTAGCGCTGAAACGCGCCGAGCCGGAGGTTGTCCTCCACCGTGAGCTCACCGAAGAGCTCACGCCGCTCGGGCACCAGGCACAGGCCGCGCGCGACGCGCGCCTCGACCGGGACATCGCCGAGATCGACGCCCGCGTAATCCGCGCGTCCGGAGTAGCGCAGGAGCCCCATGAGCGCGCCGAGCAGCGTGGTCTTTCCGGCGCCGTTCGGCCCGATCACGGTGACGATGCTTCCGTCCGACACGCGCAGGCTCGCGCGGTGCAGCGCCTCCACCTTGCCGTAGGCCACGGACAGCTCGCGCACCTCGAGCGACGCGCTCACTCGAGCCCCCCGAGGTATGCTTCGATCACGGCGGGATTGCGCTGGACGTCCTGCGGCTTGCCCTCGGCGAGCTTCTCGCCGAAATCCATGACCACCAGGCGGTCGACCAGCCCCATCACGAAATCCATGTCGTGCTCGACGAGCAGGATGCTCAGACCCTCGTCGCGCAGCTCGCGCAGCAGCCTGGCGAGCGACTGCTTCTCGCGGTAGCGCAGCCCGGCCGCCGGCTCGTCGAGGAGGAGCAGCACCGGATCCGCGGCGAGCGCGCGCGCGATCTCCACCAGGCGCTGCTGGCCGAGCGGAAGGCTGCCGGCAGCGTCGTGCAACTGCCCGCCGAGCCCCACGCGCTCGACCTGCCGCGCCGCTTCTGCCCGCAGCACGGTCTCCTCGGCCCGATCGAGCCGCAGGACGGATGCGATCGTGCCGTGCCGGCCGCGCAGGTGCGCGCCGATCGCCACGTTCTCGAGCACCGGCATCGCGCCCACCAGGTTCACGTGCTGGAACGTGCGGGCGACGCCGCGCCGCGCGATCTCGCGCGCGGCGCGGCGTTCGATGCGCTCGCCGCGGAACAGGATCTCCCCGCCGTCGGCGCGCAGGACGCCGGTGACGAGGTTGAACATCGTGCTCTTGCCGGCGCCGTTCGGCCCGATCAGGCCGAGAATCTCCCCGCTCTTCATCTCGAACGAGAGGTGGCTGACCGCGACCAGACCGCCGAACTGCCGGTGCGCCCCGCGAACCTCGAGCAGCGGCTCGCCTGGCTGCGGCCGCTCGCGCCGCGCAAGCGGTGCGGCCTCGGCGGGCCACGCCTCGCGGCGCGCCACGGGCACGAGGCGCGCGAAGGCGGGCATGAGGCCCTCGCGGGTACGGTGCAGAAGCGCCACCATCAGCACCCCGAAGACGATGACCTCGTAGTTGCCGCTCTGCTCGAAGAGCGCCGGCAGGAGATCCTTCAGCCATTCCTTGAGCATCGTCAGCACCGATGCACCGACCACTGCGCCCCACACGCTGCTCGCACCGCCGACCACCGCCATGAACAGGTACTCGATGCCGGCGTTGACGTTGAAGGGACCGGGGCTGACGAATCGCAGGAAATGCGCGTAGAGCCATCCCGACAGCGCCGCGAGCAGCGCGGCGTAGACGAAGACGACGAGCTTCAGGCGCGCGGTGTCGACGCCGAAGCTCTCGGCCATCGTGCCGCGGAAGCGGAGCGCCCGCACCGCGCGGCCGGACCGGGAGTCGAGCAGGTTCCGCGCGGCGATGAGCGAGACGAGCGTCGCGATCCAGATGAGCACGTAGGAGTTCCGGCCGCTGCCGACCGTCCACCCGGCGATCGTGACCGGCGGCACGCCCTGCAGCCCGTTGTAACGGCCGAGGATCTCGAGGTTGCCGAAGACGAAGTAGAGCGCGATGCCCCACGCGATGGTACTGATCGGCAGGTAATGGCCGGAGAGCCGCACTGTGATCGCCCCGATGCCGAGCGCCGCGAGCCCGGTGAGCACGAGTCCCGCGGCCAGCCCGAGCCACGGCGACAGGGCATAGGTCGTGGTCAGCACCGCCGTGGTATAGGCACCGATGCCGACGAAGGCCTGCTGGCCGAACGACATCAGGCCGGCGACGCCGGTGAGCAGCACGAGGCCCAGCGTGACGAGCGCGGCGAGACCGATGTAGTTCATCAGCGTGACGTAGAACTCGGACAGGACGAACGGCGCCGCGACCAGGAACACGAGGAAGAGGCCGAGCGCGACGCGCGGTGCGCTCACCCGTCCGCCCGACACCCGTCCACCGGTCACTCGTCCTCTTCCTCGACGTGGCGCGAGCGCAGCGACAGCCACGCCAGCACCGGGATGATGAGCGTGAAGACGATGCTCTCCTTGTACGCGCTCGCCCAGAACGACGAGAACGATTCGAGCAGGCCGACCGCGAGCGCGCCCGCCGCGGCGAGCGGGTAGCTCGCCATGCCTCCCAGGATCGCGCCGATGAAGCCCTTCAGGCCGATGATGAAGCCGGTGTCGTAGTAGATCGTGGTGATCGGGGAGATGAGGATGCCCGAGACCGCGCCGATGAACGAAGCGAGCAGGAACGAGAGCTGGCCCATGAGGTTGGCCGGAATGCCGACCAGGCGTGCGCCGATGCGGTTCACTGCGGTCGCGCGCAGCGCCTTGCCGTAGATCGAGCGCTCGAAGAGCAGCCACAGCGCGCCGATCAGCACCATGCTCGCAAACACCACCCAGAGGCTCTGCGCGCTCACATCGAGCATCCCCACCTTGAAATGCGCGTCGGAGAACGGCCGCGAGCGCAGGCCCTCGCCGCCGAAGAAGACCAGGCTCAAGCCCATGAGCACGTAGTGCACGGCCATCGAGACGATGAAGAGCACCAGCACCGATGCGCTCGCGAGCGGCTGATAGGCGATGCGGTACATGATCGGGCCGAGCGGCACCACCATTGCCAGCACCAGCAGGATCTGCAGCCACTGGTCGAGCTTGCGCGGCACGGCCCACCAGACGATGGCAGCGATCACCACCGGCAGCAGGACGTACAGCGCCAGGATGCGGGGCAGGCGCGAGAGCGCGTGCTCGCGCACGGCGCGCGCAATCTCCATCGCGGCGGCGAGCGCGCCACCGCCGAGCAGGATGTAGACCGTGCCGGGCACGCGCCCCGACTCCATCAGCGCGAGCGACAGCGCGGCGTACGCGATGAACTCGCCTTGCGGCACGAAGATGACGCGGGTGACCGCGAATACGAGGAGCAGCGCGAGCGCGAGCAGCGCGTAGATCGCGCCGTTCGTGATCCCGTCCTGGGCGAGCCAGGCGACGATGTCCGCAGTCATGGTGTGCTGGCCTGCGCGCGAGCGTTCGGGCCGCGGGTCGCCCCTCGATTCGGCCCTGCCAGGACGACGAAGGGGACGGTCGCCCGTCCCCTTCGCACCACCGCCCGCGTGCCCGCGCCTACGCTACTTCAAGAGGTGCCAGGCGCCGTTGTCGACCCGGACCAGCACGCGCGCACGCGCGTCCTCGCCGTTGTGATCGGTCGGCGTCATGTTGTACACGCCGTGCGTGCCGACGACGTTCTTCACGTTCTCGAGCGCGTCGCGCAGCGCGGCGCGGAACTCGGGCGTGCCCGGCTTCGCCTTCTTCAGCGCGGCCGGCACCGCGGCGTTCAGGATCAGGACGCCGTCGTAGCTGTAGCCCGCGAAGGCGTTCCGCTTGCCGGCGCCGAAGGTGTCCTCGTAGCGCTTCGTGAACTCCAACGAGATCGCCTTGGTCGGGAAGTCCGCCGGCAGCTCCTCGGGAACGATCAGGGGGCCGGTCGGCGCGATCGCGCCCTCGACGTCCTTGCCGCCGACCTTGATGACCTCGGCGTTCACGGTGCCGTGGTTGTGATAGATCGTGCCCTTGTAGCCGCGCTCCCGGAGGGCGACGTGCGGGAGCGCGCCGCCCGTGCCCGACCCGCCGACCACGACCACGTCGGGCTTGGCGGCGAGGATCTTCAGCACCTGGCCGGTGACGCTGGTGTCGGGACGCGCGTAGCGCTCGTCGGTGACGACCTTGTAGCCGTAGTCGGGGGCAAGCTGCGTCATCGCCTTGTACACCAGGTCGCCCCAGGCGTCGGAGAAGCCGATGTAGCCCACCGTCTTCACGCCGTGCGCTTTCATGTGCTCGGCGACCGCGCTCATCATCAGCTCGGTCGTCTGCGGCACCACGAACGTCCAGTGGTACTTCTCGGGCGGCAGCGAGATCGGCGTCAGGCAGAGGTAGGGCGTCTTCGCCTCGAACGCCACCTGCGCGATCTGGATCGACGAGGGCACGCCGTTCGAGCCCATCACCGCATCCACCTTGTCCTCGGTGATGAGCTTGCGCGCATTCTTGCCGGCGTTGGTCGGGTCCGACCCGTCCTCCAGGATGATGTACTTGACGGGCTCGCCGCCGAGCGTCTTCGGCACGAGCTGGAACGCGTTCTTGTAGTGGATGCCGAGCGAGGCGCCCGGACCGGTGGCGCCGAGCGTCACGCCGACCGTGATCTCGGCGTGGGCGGCGCCCGCGCCGAGCACGCTCGCCGCGGCGAACGCGGCGATGAGCTTGCGGTTCATGCTTCCTCCTCCTCGAATGTGTGCGCCCGCCCGGCGGGGAATGTCGGCCCTTATTCGTCAGGCGCGTTGATTCCCCCGGCGGCGGAATATGATCGGCGCGCGCCATCAGGCTGTCAACCGCCCGCGGTTCCAGGCCGCAGGAGGAGAAGACGCATCGCCGCGGGCCGCCGCTCGAGCGGCGGCGAAGCGCCGGCGGGCGCGACGCGCGCGGCTCAGATCGCAGGCGATGCGCGCGGCGTCTGCGCCACGGGATCCGGGCGGGTTCCGTGGGTCGACGGCACGGCGGTGACCGCGCGCCCGCGCGCGCGATCAGGTCCCGTGCGGCGCGTGCTGATCCTCGTGGCGCGTGATCCGGACCTTGGCGCAGAGGTCGAGGTTCAGGTTGACCGGGCTGGTGTGCTCGAAGTCGATCTCGAGCAGATCGTTGAAGAAGACCCCCTTGCCGCGCGCGATCGGCTGGTGCTCGGTCCAATGGCCCGCGCACGCGGCGATGCCGATCGCCTCGGGCTGGATGCCCTCGGTCACCCGGACCCGTCCGGCCACGCGCCGGCCGGTGGAGGTTTCCACCCACACCGCCTCGCCGTCCTTCACGCCCTTGCGCCGCGCGGTCTCCGCGTTCACGGCGATGCGGTAGGAGAACGGATCCATGCGCGCCACCTCGTCCAGCCAGGGATTCTCCATCGTGAACCCGTTCACCTGGATCGCGTCGCGGTAGTAGAAGGCGTGCAGATCGAACGCAGCGTCCTTCACTTCGTGCGACGGGCACGGCAGCCACTCGGGGAGCGGGCCGTAGTAGCGCGGATCGAAGCGCATGCCGGCCGCCTCGCACAGCTTGCCGGTGCGCTCGCCGAGCTCCACCAGGTAATCGTGGTAGATCGGGATGCGCACGTCGACGAACGGGCGCCAGTACACCTCCTCCGCCTTCTTCGGCCAGGTGATGACCCCGTGCTCCTTGAACCAGTCGAGCCCGCGTGCCGGGCCGAACTTGTGCTTGAGCTCCCGGTCGCAGATCTCCTCCAGCGTGTAGGTGCCGGCCGGGTCGAGCATCTGCGGGCCGTCGAGCCCGTAGAAGGCGTTCACCGCCATGTTGATCTCGGGCCCGAGGCCGAGGCGGTAGGCGAGCCCGAGCAGCACTTCGCGGGCGCTGCGCCGCTCGTAGGCCGGCTCGGCGACGGGCTGGCGGATCGGCCAGCCCCAATCGCCCAGGCCCGCCGGATGGTTGAAGATGAAGGGGAAGTTCGGCCGCGGATCGAACACCTCGAGATAGCTCGCATCCGGCAGGACGATGTCGGCGAAGTCGGAGAACTCGTTCAGGAAGAGGTCGAACGAGACGATGAAGTCGAAGTTCTTCAGGCTCTGCGCCACCGCCTCCTTGTTGCCGACGCTCATGATCGAGTTGGCGCCGTAGTTGATCATCATCTTCGGGCGGTAGGGCAGGTCGAAGCGCTGCCACCACTGCTCCTGATCGGACGAGGCCATCAGCGGCGACACGTGCGAGAGCGGGAAGAGCTCGGTGAAGCCCATCGAATCGGGGCGCCGCGGCTCGGCCGGCGGATACGGCACGTGCGGCAGCATCCACGAGCCAACCGCCATCAGCCCGTCGCGGTCCGGCCGCGGCTGGTAGCGCGGGCGGCCGCTTTCGGGGTGGCCGTGGCACACCGGGTTGAAGCCGAGCGTCCCGCCGACCACGTCGGCGGCGCCGACGATGTGATTGAGCAGATCGATCGCGAAGCAGTTGTACATCGAGTTCTTGTGGCCCTGCGCGCCGCGGAAGAAGATCGCGGAGGCCGGCCGGTAGGGCAGGGTCACACCGTCAACGACGATGGTGCTGCCGACGCGCGCCGCCTCGCCGAACTCGCGCGCGAGGCGGCGGATGGTCGCGGCGGGAACGCCGGAGATGCGCTCGCCCTCCTCGGCGCTGTACTTCTTCAGGTGGTTCCGCAGCACGGCGAAGGCCGGCCGGCACGCCTCGCCGTTTACCCGGAACTCGCCCTCGAGCGCCGCATTCTTCGCCGCCGGATCGTCGTAGGTCTTCGCCGCCCCGGCGCCGGCGTCCCAGACGAGCGGCTTGCCGGAGGCCGCGTCGCGCGCATAGCGCCCGTTCGGGCCCACCAGGTATATCGCGTCGGTCTTCGTGCGCAGGTACTCGGCGTCGTAGATGCCGAGCTCGTTCACCAGGCAGTTCGCCATGGCGAGCGCGAGCGCGGCGTCGGTGCCGACGCGGATCGGCACCCACTCGTTCGCCTTCGCCGCGGCGAAGTTGCACATCGGATCGACGACCACCATCCGCATCCCGCGCTCGCGCGCATCGGCCGCCTGCGCGATGTTCGGCGTCGCCGCGTGGCCGGCGCCGTGCCCCTTGGACGCGCCGAAGTAGATGGCGTAGTTGCAGTGCTTGAAGTCGGGCACGACGGACCACGATGCGTGCGTGATGCCGCCCGCGGCGTGCGCGCCGTTGCCGCAGTGCACGCCGCCGCCCGCCACCCACATGTTCTGCGTGCCGAACGCCCAGCCGAACGTGAAGAAGAGGAGCGACGACGGCGCCATCGTGGTGGTCACCTGGAGGACGAGCTGGCGCGGATCCTCGGCGCGCACCTGCTCCAGCCGGGTCGCGGTCTCCGCCAGCGCCTCTTCCCAGCTGATCGGCTTCCAGTCGGGGTCGATGCCGATCCCCTTCTGCGGGTTGGTCCGCCGGAGCGGCGTCTTCAGCCGGTGCGGATCGTAGAGGATCATGATGCCGGCGATCCCCTTGGCGCAGAGTCGCCCGCTGCCCGTCGGGCTCGCGGGATTGCCTTCGATCTTGACGATCGTGCCGTTCACCCGGTGCGCCCGGATCGCGCAGCCGCCGTAGCAGATCGTGCACACCGAGGGGATCCACACGTCCTCCCGGATCTCCTCGCCCGACACGCGTCCGGCATGCATGACCGCTTCGAGTTCCTGTCTGGCGTCCTTCATGGCGGCGTCATCCTCCAGTGGCTGCGGGCAGCAGGTAGACCAGGATCGCCGGCGGCGTTCCGGGCGCGGCCGGCAGCGGCGCATCGAGCGCCTTGTCGTCGACCAGATCCCCGTTGACGAAGATCCGCGTGCACATCTGCAGCAGGCGCGGCGGCGTCGACGTGCGGAACACCCGCGCGCCGAAGTCCGCGCCGTAGCGGCGCTCGAGCTCGTCCAGGAGCCCGCGCAGGGTCGGGGTCCCGGCGAACTCGAGCGCGAGCTCCTTCTCCTTGGTGACGTAGGCAATGAGCCCCATGAAGGAGACCCGCACGGTCACCGGTTCGGCCGCGGGGCGCGTGGGACCGCCGGCGGCGGGCGCCGTACCCGGTGCGCGTGCCGCATTGTGCGCATTCCCCATCGTCGTTCTCCTTCGCGCTTCTCTCCGCCGCCCGGGCCGCGGCGGCGCCGCGTCACGCCCGCTGGCGCCGCGCGGGAATCACCAGCGGCAGGTAGACGCCTGCCCGCACCGTCGAAAGCTTCATGAAGAAGTCGCCGGCCGCCGAGGCGAGGCCGACGAGCGCCATCGCGACTGGCGAGTGCACGCCAGGGGCGAGGAGCAGCGCGAGCGGCACGATCAATCCGAGCGCGAGCGTGCCGCCGTAGAAGAGCAGCGCGAGCCGCCCGGCCAGGATGTCGCGCACCGACCAGCGGGCGGCCACGTTCCCCCCCGACCATGCCCCATGGATCTCGAGCGCGAAGAAGAGCGCCACCGCGGCGGTGACGCCGATCCACATCTCGAGCAGTCCGGCGCCGGCCGCGGCGCCCGTGACCGCGCCGATCACCAGCAGCGCGGCGATGCCGCCGCGAAACGCGAACGCGATGTAGAGCGCCGGATGCAGCGGCGAGTGCCAGAACGGAATCGCCTTCGAGGCCGTGTAGCAGAAGCCCATGTACCCGATGATCACTACCGTGCCGACCGCGGCGATCACCTGCCCGATCCGGGCCACGAGCCCGGTGGCGCCCTCGGGGGCAAACAGCGTAACGGCGAGGTAGACGCCGCCCCCGATCAGGAAGAGCGCGAGCCCGACGAACCCGCGCGAGATCCACGAGGTGCGGAAGTGCCGCATCATGCCGAACGCGCGCTCCGGGCGGCCGAGGAACGCGAGGTGGGCGAGCGCGCCGAGCGCCGCGAGGACGTAGGCGACGGCGAGCCCCGCGGTCACGCCGTAGAGCGAGGCCATCAACCAGGTGCCGCCGGCGATGCCGACCAGGAAGTGGCCGATCACCATCAGGACGCCGCGTCCTTCCCCCCACTCCCGCTGCGGCCGATAGTCGCTGCGCAGATCGGCGATGAGCTGGTCGTACCGGTTCATGTCCGCCTCACGGTGCCAGGTAGTACACGTTCGGGCCCGTTCCCGCTTCCGGATGGAGCGTGAAACCGCCGCGCTCCTTGATGAGGCGCGACACGGTGCTCTTCGGGTCGTCGAGGTCGCCGATGGTGCGCGCCTTCGCCGCGCAGTTCTCGACGCAGGCAGGATCCTTGCCCTCGGCCAGGCGATGGCGGCAGAAGTTGCACTTCATCACCACGCCTTCCGGATAACGGTCGGAGCAGGCCTGCTCGTAGGGCGTCGGCCCGGCGTCGCCGAAATAGTAGCGCCGTTCGTCGTGGAAATAACGGTTGCCGTAGGGGCAGGCCATCATGCAGGCGCGGCAGCCCACGCATTTGTCGTGGTCGATGTCGACGATGCCGTGCTCGGCATAATGGCTGGCGCCCGTCGGGCACGCGCTCACGCAGGGCGCGTCGCTGCAGTGATTGCACAGCACCGGCAGGAAGAGCATGCGCGGCGTCGGGTAGTGCCCCTCTTCGCGCTTGAGCACGCGGGCGAAGAACACACCGGGCGGGGTTCCGTGCTCGGCCTTGCAGGACATCTGGCACCCGTAGCACGCCATGCAGCGCTTCAGGTCGATCACCATTCCGAGTCTCATGCAACCACCCTCCCTGCCATGGCGGCGATGCGCCAAGGGCCGGTGCGCCGTCGAACCGTTCTTACGCATTGCGTAACTGCTTGCGCATACCGTAGCATCGGCCCGCGCCAGAGTCCGTGATCTATGTCATATGCGGGTGCCCCGCGCCGGGCGGTCGCGCACTGCTCGCCGGGGCGTCCGGGATCGCCGCGCCGAGCCGCGCGGAAGCCTCGCCCGCCGCGTCGCGCAGGGCTGCGGCAAGCGGGCCGTCCCAGGTCGCGTCGAAGTGGGTCTCCGGCCCGAGGAGCGTCATCACCGCAACGAGTGCCCCCGTGTGGTCGAACACCGGCGCGCTCAGCGCGTGGATGGAGGCCATCTGCTGGCCACGGACGCGCGCCATCTTGCGCGCACGCACTTCGGCCAAGCGCTCTTCGACCTGCGCGGCGTCGCGGCCTCGCATCTCGGATGCGAGCAGACCCTCGGTCACATGGCGCGGCAGGAAAGCGACGAACACGAGGCCGGTGGCCGAATCGAGCAGACGCAACACCGAGCCGACGCGCATGTTGACCGCCACGGGCCGCCGGCACTCCTCCCAACGCACGATCGTCGGCCCGGCCGAGCCCCAGACCGCGACGAGCCCAGTCTGCTCCGTGCGATCGCGCAATGCCGCCATCGCCGCGCCGGCGACGCGGACGTGATCCAACTGGTGAAGCGCGGAAAGCCCGAGCGTCAGCGCGAGGGGTCCGAGCCCGTAGCGCCCGCCCGGCCCCTCCTGCTCGACGATGCCGGCGCGGCTCAAGCTGGCGAGATAACGGTGCACCTTGGCCGAAGGCATGGCCACCGCCTTCGCCAACTCGCTCAGCATCATGGGCCGATAGGCTGCGGCGAGCGCAGCCAGCACTCGCAGCCCGACCTGGACCGACTTCACACCGGGTTGAATCGCGCCGGATCCGGCGCGCCGCGTCGCCGCCGCCCTCATGCCGGCCGGCTCACCGTGTCCGCTGCCGCGCACCGGATTGCTCACCCGCGCCTCGTCCGAGCGGCTCATGCACGCTGCAGGTCGCCCTCGATCGCGCGCCAGAAGACCTCGGGCGCTTCCACGTGCGGGTTGTGACCGAGCCCCGGCAGGACCGTCACCTCGGATCCGAGGAGGCGCATGGTCTCAGGGCGCGCGATCGCATCGCGCTCACCGCAGAGCAGGCGCACCGGCGCCTTCACCGTCCCGGCAAGCGCCTCGAAGTCCGACCAGCCGAGCCGATTGGCGAGCGGGTCGGCGGCGAGGCGGAACTTTCCCGCGGCCTCGCGCACGCCCGCGGCCGCCGCCTCCGCGCCCGGATCGACGAGGCCCTTCAGGCCCGATACCCGCAAGTAGCGCTCGATCGCCTCTTCGCGCGTATCGAACAGCCGTGCCGGCGCGCGCGCCACCGCCTCCGCTTTCGCATGCTCTTCGCCGGTCCAGCCGACCTTGACGCTGAAGGCAACCGCGCGCCGCACCCGCACGCCGAACATGCCCGTGGCGAGCGCGAGCGCGACGACGCCCCCCATCGAGTGGCCGACGACGATCGCATCGTCCTCGGCATCGAGCAGCCCGGCGATGTCCGCGGCGTACACGCCGAGCCCGTACGGCGGCGCATGGAACGACCGACCATGCCCGCGCAGATCCGGGATGACCCAGCGGCCAGCCCAACGCGCGGCGAGCAGCGGCTTGCAGCCCTCCCAGACCGCGCCGTTCGCGCCCATGCCGTGCAGGAACACCAGCACGGGTCCCTCGGTCCCGCCGCGTTCACACCAGATCGAGCGATTCATGATTCTCCGACCAAGACCGCACTGCGGCCGATGGTAGCCTACCGGCGATCCCATCGGTGGCACGGGCGGAGACTCGTGCCCGCCCAAAGGGCGTTGGCGCCGGCGCTGCCTGGCGTGATTCCGGGTAGACTCCGCGTGGCCGGAAAAATGACTCAGATCAAATACCCGATGGGGCGGCCCGCATAGGCTTCGTGGTCCGGGCAGCACCGGGAGGGGGAGCTTGCGGATGCCCGGCTAGGCTGTGCGCGAGTCGGGTCGAATGCCGGTGTCCCGGCTGGACCATTCCCGCGACCGGCGAGTCGGAGTCCACTTTGGAGGATGGAGGAGATCTCATGATGGTCAGAAGCACCTTGAAGTACCTCGCGCCGGCCGCGTTCGCGGCGTGCCTCACACTCGGCGCAGGCGTGGCATCGGCCCAGGAACCGATCAAGATCGGTGCCTTCCTTGCCGTGACCGGTCCGGCGGCCTTCCTCGGCGACCCCGAGCAGAAGACGCTCGAGATGTATGTCGACAAGATCAACGCGGCGGGGGGCGTGCTCGGACGCAAGCTCCAGCTCATCTCCTACGATTCCGGCGGCGACGCCGAGAAGGCCCGTACCTTCGCCAAGCGGCTGATCGAACAGGACAAGGTGGATGCCATCATCGGCGGCAGCACCACCGGCGAGACCATGGCGGTCGTGCCGCTCGTCGAGCAGGCGGGCATCCCGTTCATCTCGCTTGCAGGCGCAGTGGTGGTGATCGAGCCGGTGAAGAAGTGGGTGTTCAAGACCCCGCACACCGACCGCATGGCCTGCGAGAAGATCTTCGTCGACATGCAGGAGCGCAAGATCAGCAAGATCGCGCTGATCTCGGGCCCCGGGGGCTTCGACAAGTCGATGCGCGCGGAGTGCTTGAAGGTTGCGCCGAAGTACAAGATCGAGATCCTGGCCGACGAGACCTACGGCGCGGGCGACACCGACATGACCGCGCAGCTCACCAAGATCAAGAACACCCCGGGCGTGCAGGCGGTGCTGAACGCCGGCTTCGGCTCTGGACCGGCGATCGTCACCAAGAACTACCGCCAGGTCGGCGTCCCGTTTCCGTTTTACCAGTCGCACGGCGTCGCCTCCAAGGAGTACATCAAGCTCTCTGGCGGGGCGGCCGACGGTGTGCGGCTGCCAGCCGCGGCCCTGCTCGTCGCCGACAAGCTGCCCGACTCCGATCCGCAGAAGAAGGTGGTCGTCGACTACAAGAACGCGTACGCGGAGCGCTGGAAGTCCGACGTCTCGACCTTCGGCGGGCACGCCTACGACGGCCTGTGGCTGCTCGTCGACGCCATGAAGAAGGCGGGCACGACCGACAAGGCCAAGGTGCGCGACGCGCTCGAGAACACCAAGGGCTTCATGGGCACGGCCGGGGTGGTGAACATGTCGCCCACGGATCACATGGGGCTCGATCTCACCGCCTTCCGGATGCTCGTGATCAAGAACGGCGACTGGGAACTCGGCAACTAGGCTTTCGCGCCTGACCGCGCAGTCCCGGCGCCCGGGCGGGTCGATCCCCCGCCCGGGCGTGATATCGACCAATGAGCGCAGAGCTCACCCAGTTCCTTCTCACCGGCATCACGATCGGGGCGATCTACGCCCTGGTGGCGCTCGGGTTCTCGATCATCTACAACGCCAGCCAGGTGATCAACTTCGCGCAAGGCGAGTTCGTCATGATCGGCGGCATGACCACGGTTTCCCTGGTCGACGGCGGCATGCCGCTGCCGCTCGCGATCGCGCTCGCCGTGGTCGTGGCCGCCGCGGTCGGCCTTCTGCTCGAAAAGCTCGCGATCGAGCGCGCGCGCGGGGCCTCGGTCGTCACCCTGATCATCATCACCATCGGCGCCTCGATCTTCCTGCGCGGGCTCGCGCAGCTCGTCTGGGACAAGAACTTCCACGCGCTGCGCCCCTTCACAGGCAGCACGCCGATCGCGGTCTTCGGCGCCACCATCCTGCCGCAGAGCCTGTGGGTGCTCGGCGTGACGGTCCTGATCGTCGCCGCGCTGGGATGGTTCTTCGGGCGCACGCTGCTCGGCAAGGGGATGCTCGCCACCTCGCACAACCGGCTCGCCGCCGAGCTGGTCGGCGTCAGGGTGAAGGGCATGCTCCTGCTCGCGTTCGGCCTGTCCGCCGCGCTCGGTGCGATCGCCGGCATCCTCACCGCGCCGATCACCATCACCTCGTACGACGTCGGGGTGATGCTGGGGTTGAAGGGCTTTGCGGCCGCCATCCTCGGCGGCCTCGGCAGCGGCGTCGGCGCGGTGGCCGGCGGGCTCGCCCTCGGCATCCTCGAGAGCCTCGGCGCGGGCTTCGTTTCCTCGGCCTACAAGGACGTCATCGCGTTCGTCATTATCCTCGCGGTGCTGTTCTTCCGGCCGAGCGGGCTCTTCGCGCGGCGCTCGGCCGAACGGGTGTGACCGTGTGGCCGCGGCTCGCGCAGGCGCGCACCGGCGGGCTCGCCGTGCTCGTCCTGGTGATCGCGCTCCTCCCGCTCGCGCTCACGAACAACTTTTACTATGAGGTCGCGATCCAGGTCGGGCTGAACGCGATCGTCTGCGTCGGCCTCAACCTGCTGATCGGCTACGCGGGCCAGATCAGCCTCGGCCACGCCGGCTTCTATGCGCTCAGCGCCTACACTTCGGCGATCCTCACCTCGCGTTTCGGCTGGCCGCCCGGCGCGGCGCTGGTGGTCGCAATCGGCTCCGCCGGGCTGGTCGCGTACGTCGTCGGCCGGCCGATCCTCCGGCTGAAGGGCCACTACCTCGCGATGGCGACGCTCGGCCTGGGCATCATCATCTCGATCGTCATCGCTACCGAGGACCGCATCACCGGCGGGCCGGACGGCATGGCCGTGCCGCCCTTGGCGCTCCTCGGATTCCCGCTCGCCGGCGAGCGCGTGTGGTACTGGGTGGTCGGCGTGATGCTCGTCGTGGCCGTCTGGCTCGCGCTGAACCTCATCGACTCGCCGGTGGGCCGGGCGCTGCGCGCCCTGCACGGCTCCGAAGTCGCCGCGCAGGTGGCGGGGGTCGATCCGCGCCGATACAAAGTGATGGCGTTCGTCATCTCGGCGGTATTCGCCGCCGTCGCCGGAAGCCTCACGGCGCACTACGCGGGCTTCATCACGCCTGCGAAGGCGACGTTCCTGCACTCGATCGAGCTCGTCACGATGGTCGTGCTCGGCGGGATGGCATCGACGTTCGGCGCGGTGGTCGGCGCCGCAGTGCTCACCACGATGCCGCAGGTCCTGACGGCGCTGAAGGACTACGAGATGATGGTCTTCGGCGCGGTGCTCATGCTGACGATGATCTTCCTGCCGCGCGGCCTCGTTCCGACGATCGGCGCGGCGTTCGCGCGGTGGCGCAAGTGAGCCTGCTCACCGTCGACGGACTCTCCAAGCAGTTCGGCGGGCTAAAGGCCGTCAATGACGTCTCGTTCGTGATCGAGCCCGGGCGCGTGCACTCGATCATCGGGCCGAACGGCGCGGGCAAGACCACGCTCCTCAACCTGCTGAACGGCATCTATGCTCCGAGCGAAGGCCGGATCGCGTTCGACGGCCACACCCTGAACGGCGCGCCGCCGCACGAGTTCGCCGCCGCCGGGATCGCGCGCACGTTCCAGAACCTGCAGATCTTCTTCAACATGAGCGCGCTCGAGAACGTGCTCGTGGGCGGGCATCTGCGCGCGCGGCGCGGGCTCGCCGGCGCGCTGTTGCGGCTGCCCGGGCGCGTCGCCGACGAGCGCGCGTATCGCGATGCGGCGCTCGAGCTGATGCGCTTCGTCGGGGTCGAGGCGTACGCGGCGGCGCCGGCCGACGCGCTTCCCTACGGCGCGCTCAAGCGCCTCGAGATCGCCCGCGCGCTCGCAGCGCGCCCGCGGCTCCTGCTGCTCGACGAGCCGGCGGCGGGCCTCAACCCGACCGAAACCGCCGCGATCGACGAGCTCATCAAGCGCCTGGTGGCGAGCGGCATCACGGTGATCCTCGTCGAGCACAACATGCGCCTGGTGATGGGTGTGTCCGACCACATCGTCGTGCTCGATTACGGCAAGAAGCTCGCCGAGGGCACCGCCGCGGAGGTGCGCGCCGACGCGCGCGTGATCGAGGCCTACCTCGGCGCGGCGCAGGCGGAGGCCTGAGATGCTCGAGGTCCGCGGGCTCACCAGCCACTACGGCCGCATCCCGGCGCTGAAAGGCATCGACGTCGACGTGCGCGAGGGCGAGCTCGTCGCGCTCGTCGGGGCGAACGGCGCCGGCAAGACGACGCTCCTGCGCACGCTCTCGGGCGTGCAGCCGGCGACCGGCGGCCACGTGCGCTTCGACGGCGCCGACGTCACGCACGCAGCGCCGGATCGGCGCGTCGGGCTCGGGATCGTTCAAGTCCCGGAGGGCCGCCAGGTGTTCGCGCCGCTCACCGTCGAGGACAACCTGCGGCTCGGCGCCTACCGGCGCGGCGGCAAAGCGGCGGCGGCGACGCTCGAGCGCATCTACGCGATGTTCCCGCGGCTGCGCGAGCGGCGCGCCAGCCTGGCCGGAACGCTCTCGGGCGGCGAGCAGCAGATGCTCGCGATGGGCCGCGCGGTGATGGCGCAGCCGCGGCTCCTGCTCCTCGACGAGCCGAGCATGGGGCTCGCGCCGCTGCTGGTCCAGGAAGTGTTCGCCTACGTGCGCCGGCTGAAGGAGGAGGGGCGGACGATCTTCCTCGTCGACCAGAATGCGCGCGCGGCGCTCTCCGTCGCCGACCGCGCGTACGTGCTCGAGACCGGCCAGGTGGTGCTCGCGGGCACCGGCGCCGAGCTCGCCGCCAACCCGCAGGTGCAGCAGGCCTATCTGGGCCTCTGAGGGCCGGCGCGCCGCCGTTCACCGGCGCCCGCGCTTACGACGGGCGCGACATCGCTCCCCCGCAGGTTCACCTCGTAGCCGAAGCGGCGGCGATGCCGCGCGTGTCGACCGGGCTCGCCGGCGTCACCCGGACGCAACTGGCGTCCGCACCGGAGATCACCAGGTGGCCGCGCGGAAACTTCGCCTGCATCGCGCTCTCGATGGATCCCGAGAGGTCGATCGGTGTGACCGTATCGCGGTAGACGATCCGGTTCTGGTTGTCGAAGACCGTGTAGCACATCGCCGACGCGTGGAGCGGCAGCAGGCCGAGCAACAGAGCGGCACAGATGCGGTTCATTCCGCCTCCCGGGCTGTGGTCATGCAGGCGTCATGGTGACCCGAAAACGCGTGCCGGATCAACCCTGCCGCGCCGTCCGGGGTGCCGTTTCTCTCGCTTGGCGCGGGATAGCGCCGCGCCGTCACCGCCGGGCGTCGCGGAGGCCCGACCCCGATGGAGAGCCGCCAGGCGGCATTTGTTCCTGGGGCAAGTCAGGCGGCGCGCCGGGCGGCGAACGTTTGCCCTGACGCCGGCCTCGCGGCACACTCCGTGCACCGCCGCCACCGGGCGAGACCGCGAAAGGAAGGGAGACGATGACGCCACAACATGCCGCGGCACGCGACTGGGATCACGCGTTCGTGGCGCTCCCGGGCCGTCAGTGCGTCGCCGGCGAGGACTTGCGACCGGGGGTGCGCGGCTGAGCGACGCCTACACGCTCTGGAAGACGGCGCACGCCGTCGGTGCGGCCGTCGTGTTCGGCGGCGGGCTCGGAATCGCCTACTTCACCTGGTTCGGCTACCGCCGCGCCGTGCGGACGGACGACCTCGCGGCGCTGCGCGCGTTGCTCAGGCTCACCGTGATCGCGGACGCGTGCCTGACCGCGCCCGCGGTCGCGTTTCAGTTCGCGAGCGGTCTCGTGCTGATGCGCGCGCTCGGATGGCCGTGGGTGAGCCCGTGGTCGATGGCGGTGCTCGGCCTCTATCTGCTCGCGGGCGCCTGCTGGCTGCCGATCCTCGCGTTGCAGGTGCGCCTGCATCGTGTGGCCGCACGGTCGGCGTCGGTGGCCGCACTGCCCGGGCGCTTCCATCGCTGGTTCGGGTGGTGGTTCGGCCTCGCCATCCCCGCGTTCGCCATCGTGCTCGTTCTCTTCTATCTGATGGTCGCGAAGCCGTTGCCGGTGGCCCGCGCGTGAAGCACGGCACCCCGCGCGCCCGAACCACGCGCGAGACGCCCATCGGCGTGACAAAGTTCCGTGGCGCCGGATATCGCGTGCGATAGGCTTTTTCGCAGCTGAAAAGGGCACACCTGCCGAAAGGCGGGGTCGCAAAGCCTCCGGTCTGAAGGACCCGCGCGAGCGCCGAGCTCACGCGGGTCGCAAGATAGCGGGGCTGCCAGTGTAAGTCGCGTCACGCGCGTGCCTTACACGCCCCTCGAGCGCGGCTGTTTCATTTCGAGCGTGCGTGAGCGCGCGCCGCGATCTCCGGGAAGGCATCGGCATGGCGCGGCGCGCAAGCGTGCCGCGCGGCCGCGCGACTTCGGTCGGGCGTGTGCCTCTTTGCAGCCAGACGTTCACTGCGAGGAGATTGCGCGATGGTACGGTCGGCTACGAACTCCACCCCGGGCACCGAAACGTGCTCCGCCCGCGCCGGCGCTGCGGCCGCGCCGGCGAGCGACGGCCCCGCGGTCAATGCGCACACGCCCGTTGTCCTGGTGGTCGACGACGACCAGATCACGCGCCTCGTCGTGGCGGAGACACTCACGCCGCAAGGATTCCGCGTCGTGGAGGCCGCGTGCGGCGAAGACGCGCTCGACGCGTTCTCGCGGATGCGTCCGGACGCCATCCTGCTCGACATCAACATGCCCGGGATGAACGGATTCGAGTGCTGCGAGCGCATCCGCCGCCTGCCGCACGGCGAGCGCGTGCCGATCCTGATCCTCACCGTCTCCGACGACGACGCGTCGATCGCCCGTGCCTACGAGGTGGGAGCGACCGATTTCGCGGCGAAGCCGATCAGCTGGAAGCTGCTGGGCCATCGGATGCGCTACCTGCTTCGCGCAAGCCGGGCGCTCGAAAGCCGCGCCCGGAGCGAGGCCCGCTTCCGCAGCCTGGTGCATCTGTCTTCGGACTGGTACTGGGAGCAGGACGAGTCGTTCCGCTTCACGCTCGTCTCGCAGGAGGGGGCCGCGAAGTCGGGCGTCGCGCGCGCGCACGCGCTCGGCAAGGCCTGCTGGGAGATGCACGAGGCGGCACCGGCGATCGGAGCGTGGGAGGACCATCGCGCAACGCTCCTGGCGCGTCAGCCGTTCCGGGACTTCGAGTACGTGTGCGCCGGCGACGACGGCCAGCCGCGCCACGTGAGCACGAGTGGAGAGCCGATTTTCGACGGCGGCGGGCGGTTCCGCGGCTATCGCGGGGTCGGTCACGACATCACGGGGCGCAAGCTCGCGGAGCAGCAGCTGGCCGCCGACGCTGCGCGGCAGAAATGGATCGCAGGATTCGGCCAACGCGCGCTCGAGACGACGACGCTCGAGACGCTCCTCGCGCAGGCCGTGCAGGCGACCGACGGCGCGAGCGCCGATGGCGCCGCCGTGCTCGAGTATCTGCCGCCGGACGGAGAAGCCGAGCGCGGCCGGTTCGTGGTCCGTGCGGCATCGGGCGTGGGCGCCGACGCGCCGAGCGGTGCCGTGGTCACCCTCTGCGACGCATGCGGCGTCGCAGCTGCGCTGCGCTCCGAGGCGCCGGTGATCGTCCCGAGCTGTCCCACGGCGCGCTGCGAGCAGCCCGCCGGGCGCGCAAGGGGCTGCGCCTCGCGCGCCTCGGTCAGCGTACCGATCCTCGGCGAGGCCGGTCCGTTCGCCGTGCTGACGATGGTGAAGGCCGGCGAGGCCTCCTTCAGCGACGACGCGGCGGAGTTCGTGCAGACCGTCGGAAACATCGTGTCCTCGGCGGTGCAGCGGCACCAGGCGGAGGCGCGGCTCGCGTACCTCGCCCAGTACGACAGCATCACCGGCCTCGCGAACCGCAATCTCCTGCGCGACCGGCTCGATCAGGCGATCGCGCTCGCCGCGCGGGACGGCCGGCAGGTCGCGGTGCTCTTCGCCGATCTCGACCGGTTCAAGCTCGTGAACGACACGTACGGGCATCATCTCGGCGACCGGCTCCTCGCCGAGGTCGGCGCCAGGCTGCGCGCGCTGGTGCGCGCGAGCGATACCCTCGCGCGCGTGAGCGGCGACGAGTTCGTCGCGGTTCTCCCGAACGTGGATCAGGCGGAGGCGGCAGCGAACGTCGCGCAGAAAGTACTCGCGAGGCTCGGTGCGCCGTTCCGGCTGGGCGGGCACGAGGTGTCGGTCAACGCGAGCGTCGGTATCGCGCTCTATCCGGCCGACGGCGCCGACGCGGAGTCGCTGCTCAAGTCGGCCGACGCGGCCCTGTACCGGGCCAAGGACCTGGGCCGCGGGGCATATTGCTTCTTCACCGCGGAGATGGAGCGGCGCTCGCACGCGCGGCGGCAGGTCCAGGCGGACCTCCGCCTCGCCATCGAGCGCGAGGAGTTCACGCTCGTCTACCAGCCGAGAGTCGATCTCGCGACGCGGCGCGTTCGCGGCGTCGAGGCGCTCCTGCGGTGGCAGCACCCGCACCGCGGGACGGTCTCGCCGGCCGATTTCATTCCCGCGCTCGAGGAGACCGGTCTCATCGTTCCGGCGGGCGAGTGGGTGGTCCGCGCAGCGTGCCGCCAGATCCGCGCCTGGCGGCAAGCCGGGCTCGTCCCGGTGCCGGTGTCGGTGAACGTCTCGGCGCGGCAGTTCCAGGCGAGGAATCTCGACCAGCGGATCGTCGAGCTCGTCGCCGGCGAGGGCGTCGACCCGCGGCTGCTCGAGCTCGAGATCACGGAGAGCTACCTCATGCAGGACCCGGAGCATGCGATCGAGGCGTTGCAGCGTTTGCGCGAGGCGGGGCTGCAGATTTCGATCGACGATTTCGGGACGGGCTACTCGAGCCTCGCCCATCTCCCCCGCTTTCCGGTCACGGCCCTGAAGGTCGACCGTTCCTTCGTGCGGGACGCGACCAGCGACCCGAACGCCGCCGCCATCGTGCGGGCCGTGATCGACATGGCGCACACCCTCGGCTTCGCGGTGGTCGCCGAGGGCGTCGAGACCGCACCGCAGGTCGCGTTCTTGCGCATGCACCGTTGCGATCTCGCGCAGGGCTACTACTTCGGGAAGCCGGCGCGCCCCGACGACGTCGCCGCGCTGTTGCGGCCGCGGAGCCTCGTGCCGGCGGGCGGTGCGCCCGATTTCTCATCCCGATGCGCGACGATCTGCGCGCTCAATCCCGACGGTCTCGGATTCGAAGAGCCGACCGACCCGCTCTGACGCCGGCCGGCCAGCTGCACCGCTGCGCCGAGTTCCCCTATACTGCCGCGGTCGTCCGGCGACAGGGGGAGAAGACCCATGCTGAACAAGCTGCTGAACCGCGTGCTGAACATCCTGGTGCAACCGCGCAAGGAGTGGCCGGTAATTGCCGAGGAGCAGACCGAGCCGCTTGCGCTCTACCTCAACTACATCGCGATCCTCGCGGTGATCCCCGCGCTGGCGACCTTCCTCAGCATGGCCCTCGTCGGCACGCTGCTTGCCGGCCGCATGGGCGCGGGCATGGCATTGTGGATTGCGCTCACCGGCTACGTGATGAGCCTCGTCATGGTGTTCGTGATCGCGTTCATCGCCGACGCCCTCGCGCCGAGCTTCGAGGGACACAAGGATCTCAACCGGGCGCTGAGGCTGACGGCGTACGCGATGACCGCGTCCTGGGTTGCCGGCATCCTGGCCTTCCTGCCGGTGATCGGCCTGCTGATCGCGCTGCTCGGCTTCCTGTACTCGCTCTACCTCTTCTACCTCGGTGCGCCGCTACTCATGAAAGTGCCGGAGCACAAGGTCGTCGGGTACACCGTGGTGGTCGTCGCGATCGCGATCGTGGTCGGCTTCGTGATCGGCATGCTGAACGCCACGATCTTCGGCTCGGGCATGGCGGGCATGATGGGCGGCATGCGCTTCTGACGCGTTCGGCCCTCGCCCCTGTGAGCTTCGCCGCTCGCCGGCAAGCGTAGAGCGTGTTCTCGGGCTAGCGCCCGTGTCCAAGGCGGTAGGCGGTCACTCGGGCTGCCGGCGCGGCCTGGAACAGGCGCGCTCGCAAGGGCGTCGCGCGCGGCGACTCGACCGCTCCGGCGGCGTCGATATAATCGTTTCCATGTGCGGCAGGTACGTGCACCCGGACGCCGCGGCGATCGAGCGCGAATGGCACGTCGGGCGCGACGGCGGCAACCCGTTCGCGCGCCGCTTCAACGTCGCGCCGGCATCGACGGTCCCGGTGCTGCGCATTGACCCGCGCGGCGGCGGATTGCGGGTCACCAGCGCGCGGTGGGGGCTCATCCCGCATTGGTGGAAGGACGCGAAGCCGCCGCAATTCACGATCAACGCGCGCGCCGAGGACGCGGCGTCAAAGCCGATGTGGCGCCACGCGTACCGCAACGCGCGCTGCCTAATTCCCGCCGCGGGCTGGTACGAATGGCGCGCGATGGAGCGCGTCGACCGCGCCACCGGCGAGGTGAAGGTCTCCAAGCAGCCTTACTACATTCACCGCGCCGACGACCGGCCGTTCTGCTTCGCCGGGCTCATGTCCTTGTGGCAGCCGGCCGGCGCGAGCGAAGCGACGGCGAGCTGCGCGATCCTGACGCGGGCCGCAGCGGGCGCGCTGAGCGGGATCCACGACCGCATGCCTGTCGTGCTGCCTGCGCAGGCCTTCGGCGCGTGGACCGACCCCGCGCTCACCGACGCCGCTCGCGTCGCGTCGATCCTCATCGACGATGCGCAATCGGATTTCGCGTTCCATCCGGTGAGCACCCGGGTGAACAGCGCGCGTGCCGAAGGACCGGTCCTGATCGAACCGATCGCAGCGTGAGCTTCGCCGGGTGCGCGACGCTCGGCTCCCGGCATCCCTGCGGCCCCGCGACTGTCGCCGACCGGCGACGCGCGGTTACAGATTGTTGCAACTGAAACCGAATCCCGGTGGCTCGGCCGACCCTGTTGCGCGTTAATGGCGCAGGAGGTTCACATGTCCGCGCCCATGACATCGAGCAGGCCGAAGCTTTCCCGCGATCTCTCGCGCACGATCGCCCGGCTGCTCGCATTCCTGATGCTCGCGTCGCTCGTCCTCACGCATGGCTACGCGCATGCGCAGACCCACCCGGCATACACGCAGGCCGAACTCGACCAGATGCTTGCGCCGATCGCGCTCTACCCCGACCCGCTACTGTCGCAGATCCTCATGGCGGCAACCTATCCCATCGAGGTGGTCGAGGCCGCGCGCTGGTCGCGCGCGAATCCGGGCTTGCAGGGCGACGACGCGGTGCGGGCGGTCGAGGACAAGGACTGGGATCCGAGCGTCAAGTCGCTCGTCGCGTTCCCGAACGTGCTCGCGCGCATGGACGAAGACCTGGAGTGGACGCGCCGGCTCGGCTACGCCTTCCTCGAGCAGGAACCGCACGTGATGGAAACCATCCAGCAACTGCGGGCGCGGGCGCGCGCCGCGGGAACGCTCGGACCCGACGATCGCATCCGGGTCGTCGGCGACGGGCCCAACATCGTCCTCGTGCCCGCCGATCCGAGCGTGATCTACGTGCCCTACTACGATCCGCGCGTCGCGTACGGGTCATGGTGGTGGCCTGCGTATCCGCCGGTGTACTGGGCGCCGTGGCCGGGCTACGTGGTGCACGCGCCCTATCCACGGCCGGGCGTCGCCACGGGCTATTACTGGGGGCCTGCGATCCGCGTTTCGCTCGGCTTCTTCTTCGGCGGCGTGGACTGGCAGCGGCACGAGGTGAGGGTGGTGCACGTCAACAACTACTACTACCGTCCGGCGGTCGTGCGCCGCGATGTGTACGTCCACCCGCCCGTCGTGGTCGCCCCAGGCGTATGGCAGCACGACCCGTGGCATCGCCGCGGCGTGGCCTACCGGGATCCCGACGTGCAGCGACGGTTCGCGCCTGCGACGCCGCACGTTGCACCATCGTCGCCCAGGACGCCGCGCGCTGCGCCACCCTCTCCACCGACGCGTGGCAGCGCACCGCAGCCGTCCGGGGCGCCACACGTGGCGCCGCCCTCGCCCGGAACGCCACGCGTTGCCCCGCCGTCGCACGAGGCCCCACGCGCCGCCCAGCCATCGCCAGCGGCATCACGCGCCGCCCCACCGCCGTCTGACGCGCCACGCGCCGCCCCACCGCCGTCTGACGCGCCACGCGCAGCACGACCGCCGTCCGAGGCGCCACGCACCGCCGCGCCACCATCGCCCGCCGCGCCGCCGTTGCACGAGGCCCCACGCGCCGCGCCGCAATTGCCCGCGGCATCACGCACCGTTCCACCGCCGTCTGAAGCGCCACGCGTGGCGGCACCTGCCCAAGTGCGTCAAGTGCCGCGCCCGGACGCGAGTGCCGCCCCGGGCGTTCGAACCGAGCACCGCCAGGACATGGGCCGACCGGAGAACCGCCCCGACACGCGTCGGCCCGCGGTATACGAGCAACCCCGTCGCGAAACAAGCGGAGCACCCGACCGGCACGCCAGTCCCCGACAGCAGGAGAACCGCGGCGAGCAGCAGCGCCGGGGCGAGCGACCCTAGCAGCGCCGCACCCCTCGCCCGCGCGAGCCGCGCACGGTCACCTCAAGGCGGCCACGCCCGCCTCCGAGACCTGGACGTCCTGCTCGCCGCTGCCGCCGGACGTGCCGATCCCGCCGACGATCTTGCCGCCGATCACGATCGGGATTCCGCCCGGAACCGGGACCGCACCTTCCAGGCCGAGGAGGTAAGTGAAGTTGGATCCCTTGGCGAGCAGGTCGCCGAAGACCTTGGTCGGGCGCCGGAACAGCGCCGCAGAGCGCGCCTTGCCGAGCGCGACGTTCACGCCGCCGGTCTGAGTGTTGTCCATCCGCTCGAAGTACACCAGTTGGCCGGCGGGATCGACGATGGCGACCGCTTCGGGCACGTTGATCTTGCGGGCCTCGGCCGCCGCGGCGTCGGCGACCTTCTTCGCATCGTCCAGCGAGATCGGCGAGCCGTAGGGCAGCGGGGGTTGCTGCGCCGCGGCACCCAACGCGAATGCGGCGAGCATTAGCGCGGCGGCGGTTCTAGCGAGGGATTTCAATGACATGACTCTCCTCCTCCCGTGTTGACTGCGTTGCTGACCTGCTTGAGTCCGACGAGCACGCTCGTTCCAGCCGAATTCCGCCGGGCGACGCGGAATCATATGCCTACCGCCAAGAAGCCGTTACTCCGCGTGCCGGCCCGGTACGGGGCGGCGTGCACCGGAACGCTCGCGCAGCGGCGATCGCGGCTATCTGACGATATTCGGATAGAGCCGCGCGCTAATCGCCACCAGCACGACGAGCGAGGCTGCGAGGACGGCGAGATCCGCCGCGATCCCGAGCGGCGCCACGTGCTGCGCCGGCAGCAGGCATGCGCGCAGGCCGTCGATCTGGTAGGTGAGCGGATTGACGCGCGCTATGGCTTGCAGCCATTGCGGCATCAGCGACGTCGGATAGATCGCGTTGCTCGCGAAGAAGAGCGGCATGGTGAGCACCTGGCCGATGCCCATGAAGCGCTCGCGCGTCTTCACGAGGCAGGCGATGATGAGGGAGAAGGTCGAGAACACCATCGCACCGAGCAGCACGAGCGCCACGACGCCGAGGAGCGCAAGCGCCTCCCAGCGGATCGCGACGCCGAGGAGCACGGCGAGCCCGAGGATCACCACGACCTGCGAAAGCGCACGCACACCGCCGCCGAGCGCCTTGCCGACCACCAGCGCGGCGCGTGGCGCGGGGCTGGCGAGGAACTTGTGCACGATGCCGAGATCGCGCTCCCAGATGACCGAGATGCCGTTGAAGATCGCGATGAAGAGCACGCTCTGCGCGAGCACGCCGGGCACCAGGAAATCGAGATAGGCGAGGCCGCCCGTCTCGATCATTCGGGCGCGGCTCATCACCTGGCCGAAGACGAGCAGCCACAGCGCGGGCTGGATCGCGCGGGTCGCGAGCTCGGTCGGATCGTGACGGAGCTTCCGCACCTCCATTTCCGCGATCGCCAGGGTCTTGCCGAATAGACCGGTGATCGTGCTCATGTGCGCCTCCGCCGCGTGCGCGAGGTCTCCAGATAACCCGCGGGGGTCTCGAGCGCCTCGCCGGTGTAGCGCTCGAACACGTCGTCGAGCGTGCTGCCTTCGCCGAGCTGCGCCGTCAGCTCCCGCGGCGCGCCGAGCACCGCGAGCCTGCCGCGGTCGAGGATCGCGACGCGGTCGCAGAGCCGCGCGGCCTCGTCCATGTAGTGCGTCGTGAGGAGGATGGTGCTGTCCGAGCGCGCGCGCAGCTGCTCCAGCTGGTCCCAGACCGAGTGCCGGGCGAGCGGATCCAACCCCACGGTCGGCTCGTCGAGAATCAGCACCGCGGGGCGATGCAGCGTGGACTGCGCGATCTCGAGGCGCCGGATCATGCCGCCGGAATAGGACTTCACGAGCCTGTCGGACGCCTCGGCAAGGCCCATCAGGGCGAGCGCCTCGGCGATGCGCGCCTTGCGTTCGGCGCGCGGCACGTCGTAGAGCTGCGCGAAGACGAGCAGGTTCTCGTAGCCGGTCAGAGCTCGCCGTCGGCCGAGAGCGCCTGCGGCACGTAACCGATCACGCGCCGCACTGCGGCGGCCTCGTGCACCAGATCGAAGCCCGCGATGCGCGCAGTGCCGGAAGTCGGGGGCAGGAGGGTGGTGAGCATCTTGATGAAGGTGCTCTTGCCGGCGCCGTTGCGTCCCAGCAAACCGAACACTTCGCCGCGCCGCACCTCGAGCGTGAGCGCGTCGACGGCGGTCAGGTCGCCGAAGCGACGGGTGAGGGCCTGCGTGACGACGATCGGCTCGGCGCTCACGCGCGGCCTCCACGGAAATCTGCATCGACCATTTCGGGCACGGCGCTCGCCCGATCGCGCTAACCCGGCGCGCCCCGGGGAAAGAACGCGAGCTTCACCGCCTCGGTGCACAGCACGTAGCCGGCGACGATCGCGATCGCCGTTCCCAGGAGCGCCCACGGCAGGGGAACGAAGCCGAGCGCGCTGGCGAGCGGTGCGAGAGCAGGAAGCGCGAGCGCCGCGAGCCCGACGACGACGCTCGTCCACGCGAGGAGCGGGCTCGGAGCGCTCCGCCAGGCGGGGCCCCCGGTACGCAGGACCATCACCACCGCGATCTCGGTGAGCACCGACACGATGAACCACGCCGTCTGAAACGTCGCCTCGTCGGTCGCGAACACCTGCAGGAGCAGCGCGAACGTGAGGAGGTCGAACGCGGTGCTGACCAGCCCGAAGACGATCATGAACCGTCGCACGTCCCGCACGCGCCAGCGCTGCGGCCGCTCGATGCGCGCCGCGTCCACCCGGTCGGTGGAGACGGTCACGAGCGGCAGATCGGACAGGAAATTGTTGAGCAGGATCTGCTTGGCGGCGAGCGGCAGGAACGGCAGGAGCGGGGTCGCGAGCGCCATGCTCACCATGTTGCCGAAGTTGGCGCTCGTCGTCATACCGATGTATTTGAGCGTGTTGGCGAAGGTCCGGCGGCCGTCTTCCACGCCGCGGCGCAGCACGTCGAGGTCGGGACGCAGCAGGACGATGTCGGCGCTGTCACGCGCGACATCCACCGCCTGATCGACCGAAACGCCGATGTCGGCGGCGTGGAGCGCCGGGGCGTCGTTGATGCCGTCCCCCAGGTAGCCGACGGCATGTCCGGTGCGCTGCAGGGCCCGGATGATGCGCTCCTTCTGCTGCGGATCGACCTCGACGAAGAGCTCGGTCCCGGGCGCGCGCTGCCAGAGCGCCTCGTCCTTCATCCGGGCGAGCTCCTCGCCGGCAAGCATCGCGTGCGGATCGAGCCCGATCGCCTCGGCGACGTGCGCGGCAACGTAGCGGTTGTCGCCGGTGATGATCTTGATCCGTACGCCGAGCGCAGCGAGATCCCGGATGGTCCTCTCGGCATCGGGCTTCGGCGGGTCGAAGAACAGGAGGAAGCCGGCGAAGCGCATCCCGGCCTCGTCGGTCCGTTCATAGCGGTCCTTGGCGGCGACGCGCTTCGTCGCGACCGCCAGCACGCGGAAGCCCTCGGCGCTCTTCTGCCGATAGTAGGCGACGAGCCGCTCGCGCGCGGCGCCGTCGAGCGGAGCGGCGTCCGCGGTCGCGCACACGGCGAGGACCGTCGTGAATGCGCCCTTGGTGACGATGAGGTGGTGTACCGGCTCCTCGCCGGCCACGACGATCGTCAGGCGCTTGCGGATGAAGTCGTACGGGATCTCGTCGATCTTTGCGCGGCCCGCGACGGCGAGCCCGTCGCGCTCGCCCGCCGCCACGATGGCCGCGTCGAGCGGATTCTCGATCCCGGTCTCGAGCGCCGCGTTGAGGTATGCGAGCTCGGCGACTTCGCGCGACGGCCTCCCCTCGGCATCCACCGCGGCGTCGAGCGAGATCACCCCGGCGGTCAGCGTGCCGGTCTTGTCGGTGCACAGGACGTCCATGCTGCCCAGGTTCTCGATCGCCTCCAGGCGCCGCACCATCACGCCGCTGCGCGCCATCGCGCGCGCACCGTGCGAGAGCGTCACGCTCACGATCGCGGGCAGCAGCTCGGGCGTGAGGCCGACCGCGAGCGCGACGGCGAAGAGCAGCGACTCGAGCGCCGGCCGGCCGAGCGCCTGGTTCACCACCAGGACGAAAATGACGATCAGCACCATCACGCGCACGAGGAGATAGCCGAACTGCCGCACGCCGCGCGCGAACTCCGTTTCCGGGGGCCGCGCCTTGAGCCGCGCCGCCACCGCACCGAACGCCGTGCGCGGGCCCGTCTCCGCGACGAGCGCTCGCGCGGTTCCGCTGCGCACCGAGGTTCCGGCGAAAACACAGTTGGTCCGGCGCGCGAGCGGGGTCTCGGGCGGCACGGTCCCCGGCCGCTTCTCGACCGGGAACGATTCGCCGGTGAGGCTCGCCTCGGAGAGCAGGAAATCCTTCGCCGCGAGCACGATGCCGTCGGCCGGCACGAGACACCCGGCCGCGAGCTCGATCACGTCGCCGGGCACCAGCTCGGCTGCCGGGATCGCGCGCGGCTCGCCGTCGCGGAGCACCCGAACGGTGAGCGCGAGGCGCCGGCGCAGCTCGGCGACCGCCGCCGATGCGCGGAATTCCTGAGTGAAGCCGAGAAGGCAGCTCCCCAGGACGATCGCGAGGATGATCGAGGCTTCGATCCAGTTGCGGAGGAAGAGCGAGATCGCGGCACCGAAGACGAGGATCAGGACGAGCGGGCTCGCGAACTGCCGCAGCAAGAGGCGCAGTGCACTGACCCGCGCTTGCTCCTCGACCGTGTTGGGGCCGAGCCGCCGCAGCCGCTGCGCCGCGTCGGCGGCCGACAGGCCCGCCGCGGCACTCTGCAGCGCGGTCATCAGCTCCGGCGCCGCCAAGCTCCAGTAGCGAGCTCCGGCGTTCGAGGCGTCTTCCATCTCAGCGGGATCGCGATTGCGGCGGGCGTGCGCTTCGTCAGCGCGCGCCGCCCACCATGCGCGGCAGCACCTCGGCGATCGGCGCGTGCAGCACCGCATCGGCAAGGTCGTCGTACGGCGTGGGCTCGGCGTTGACGATCACGACACGCGCACCGGCCTCCTTCGCGAGCGGCACCGCATTCGCCACGGGATAGACCTGGAGGCTGGTGCCGAGCGCGAGCAGCAGGTCGGCGTCCTCGGCGGCGCGCATCGCGCGCTCGATCACTGCCGGATCGAGCGCCTGGCCGAACGAGATGGTGGCGCTCTTCAGGATGCCGCCGCACTGCTCGCACGCGGGATCCGCCTCGCCGGCGCGCACCCGCTCAAGGGCCACCCGCATCGGCCCGCGCCATCCACAGCCCCAGCAGGTTACCTCGTGCAGCGTGCCGTGCACCTCCACGACGCGCCCGGGCGAGCTCCCCGCGCGCTGGTGCAGGCCGTCGATGTTCTGGGTAACGAGCGCGTGCAGCTTGCCGCGCCGCTCGAGCGCGACGAGCGCGAGATGGCCGGCATTCGGGCGGGCACTCCAAGCCGGGCTCGCGAGCCGTCCCTGCCACGCGGCCTTCCTCACCGCGGGGTCGGCGAGGTAGTGCGAGAGCGTAGAGAGCTTCTCCGCGGCCGGGTTCTTCGTCCACACGCCCTGCGGCCCGCGAAAGTCGGGGATGCCCGAGTCGGTCGAGATGCCCGCGCCCGTCAGCGCGACGACGCGCTCGGCGGCGTCGATCCAGCCGCGCACGCGCGCGATGAGGTCCACTCGGCTCACTCGGGGCTCCGTTCCGGTGCGGCGTGCGCGCGCCATGCGCGCGCTGCACCGGCGAATCGTACGACAACCGGATCAGGACCGGTCGCGTCCCGTCCGCTTGATCGTCCCCGCGATCTGATTCGGATTGAGCTCCCGCACCGTGTAGCCGTCGAGCGACGGTCGGTCGGGCAGCGCTTCATCGATCCCCGGGTTGGTCACCGGGGCGTCCTGCTCGCGCGGCCTCGGCGGTTGTGGCCTTGCCTTCGTGCGCTTGCGACCGAACCAGCTCATGCGTGCTGCGCTTGTCCTCTGTGTGCAGGTTTGCCCCGCGTCGCGAAAGATATTCGCTAATGCCGCGGCTGTCTACACCGGAGGGGTCGATTCCCGATGACTCCGGGGTCTCCGGAACGCGGGCGCGCGCGACTGTCTCCTCTTCCAGACGTTGAGAACGACCCTCGGGACGGAGCCGACGGTGCGCGCGCGGTTTCATCGCGCAGGCGTGCGTACCGCGTCTTCCGGGGCCGGGCGCGTGAGGCGGCTGCGCACTTCCCGCAGCTTGGCTTTGAGCCGCGCGGCGTTCTCGCTGCCGATGCGCACGAGCATCTTCTGCCCCGCCGAGAGCGCTTCGAGCGAGGGATCGGCGAACTCGTACATGAGCCACGGCCGCTCGATCTTGATCGACGGGTCGTACTTCGGCAGCACGACCTCGATCGCGTCGCCCGCGTCCGGCGCCGCGAGCAGATGGTCGATCACCTCGATCAGCCGGTCGTTGAAGCGCTTGCCGGGATGGCCGAGCTCCTCGTACGCTTCCTGGAGAAGCGGGTAGAAGCGGCGGTAGAGCGCCACGACCTTCCCTGCGTCCAGCGATGCGACGAGCCGCACGAACGGCGTGTAGCGCCGGAAGTTCTCCGCGGCGAGATACGTGCGCCCCGAGGACTTGCGCTCCGCGATGAAGCGTCCCGGCGTCGGGTTGACAGGCCAGAACCGTACCGCGGCTTTCTTGCCCGGCAAGTTGTCGACGGTGACGACGAAGCGTCGAACGTAGTCGCCGACGTTGAAGAAGGAGAGGACCGCTTCCTTGCCGACCAGATCGAGGAGCGCCTCCTGCACGGCCTTGTCGCTGCTCGCGAGCGGCGGCAGCGATCCGGCCGCAGCCGCGGGCGGCTCCGGAGGCGCCGCCTCGGGTGGCCGCGTCTCCGCCTCCGGTGCGGGCGCCGGGGCTGCCGGCGCCTCCGCCCGCGGCGGCTCGGGTGCCGGCGGCTTGGCCTCCTGCGGAGGCTGCGACAGGAAAAGGTACGCGCCGACGGCCAGGACGGCCAGCACTACGAGCGGCACCAGCCATCGGGCGACCTTGCTCTGGGGGCGGTCGGTGTCGCTCGGCATTCCTCGGAACTCCGGTGAAAGGCCTCATCCGCGGACTCGCGGCTCCCGGAAGCTTAACGCAGCAGCGCCACGCATGCGACGTCGCGCGCGCCTCGAAGCAGGATCGCCGCGGGTAACCTACACTTGACGCTCGCGCAGTCCCCAACCCGCCTTCGTCTTCCGAAATCGTACGCCTGGCAGATGGCCCTTCGCGCCCACACCCTGGCCCTCGGCGTCACGGCGGCGCTGATCGTCGCGGGCGGGACGGTGTTCAGCGTCTGGACCGCGCGCGACAAGGCGCTCGCGGAGCACGAGACGCGCCTGGCCGACCTCGCGACCGTGCTCGCCGAGCAGACGGCCCGATCGATCGGACAGATCGATAGCATTCTCGTCGGTCTCGGCCCGGATGTCGCGCGAGTGGCCGCGGGCCCACGGGACGTGGCGGAGCCCGTGCTGCACGCGCTCCTGCTGCCCCGCGTACGCGTGCCGCAGCTTCAATCGCTCGTGGTGTTCGACGGGCAAGGCCGCGGCATCGCCTCGAGCCGGGAGTCACCGATGCGTGCGGTTGACGTCTCGGACCGCGAGTTTTTCCGCGCCAACCGCGAGCGTCCGGCCTCCGGGCTGCGCATCGACATCTTGCAGAACGCCCGCGTCACGGGGCTCCCGAGCATCGTGCTCTCGCGCCGGGTCGCCGGCGCCGGCGGCGCGCTGCTCGGCCTGGTCGTGGCATACGTCGAGACCTCCTACCTCACCGACCTCTACCGCTCGCTCAACCTCGGGCCGGGCGGCGGCGTGGGACTCTACCGCCGGGACGGCGCCCTCTTGTTAGGCACCGGCGCGAAGGCCGATGCCCCCCGGCTGGTTGCGGAGGCGCAGCCGGCGGCGCCGGGGGAGGCGAGAATCACCCGCCTCGGCGAATCGGAGCGGAAGCGCGCGGTGGCGGTTGCCGCGCTCGCCGATCTGCCGTTGGTCCTCGCCGTCTCATCGACGGACGACTTCGCGCTGCGCAGCTGGCGTCGCGATGCGTGGATCGCGGGCGGGCTCGCTTCCCTCGCGGCGGCGTTCGTGCTCGCGCTGGGGACCGCGATCCATCTGCGCCAGAGAAGCGACGAACGGCTGCGCGCCGACGTGCGCGACGCTGCCGCTCGCCTCGACGCCATCGTGCATTCTGCGATGGACGCGATCATCACCGCCGGCGCGGATCAGCGCATCGTTCTGTTCAACGCCGCGGCGGAGCGGATGTTCGGCTGCAAGGCGGCAGCGGCGGTCGGCACGCCGCTCGACCGCTTCATCCCCGAGCGGTTCCGCGCCGCGCACCGCCGGCACGTCGAGCAGTTCGGCCGCGCCGGCGAGACCTCGCGCAGCATGGGAGCGCAGGCGCCGCTCGCGGCGCTGCGCACGGACGGCACGGAGTTCCCGATCGAGGCCTCGATCTCGCAGGCGACGGTCCAGGGGCAGAAGCTCTTCACGGTGATCCTGCGGGACATCAGCGCGCGCCTGCGCGCCCAGGCCGAGATTCAGCGCGCGCACGAGCAACAGCGCGAGCTCTCGGCCGCGATGCTCGAAGTGCGCGAGGCCGAGCGCACCCGGATCGCGCGCGAGCTGCACGACGAGCTCGGCCAGGCGCTGACTGGGCTCAAGATGGACGTCGACCTGATGGCCCGCATGGCGCCGGCGGAGCGGGCCGATCTGATCGAGCGCACGGCCGCGATGCGCGAGCTGCTCGACGCCACCGTCGCCACCACGCGCCGGATCTCCCACGATCTGCGCCCGCTCGTGCTCGACGATCTCGGATTGGGCGCCGCGGCGGAATGGCTCGCGCAGAATGTCGTCCAGCGGGCCGGGCTCGAATGCGTGCTCGACGTGGCGCCGGCCTGTGCCCGTCTCGGCGAGCCGTACGCGTCGGCGCTCTTCCGCATCATGCAGGAGTCCCTCACGAACGTCGTGCGCCATGCGCGGGCGAGCCGCGTCGAAGTCCAGCTCACCCGGGTGGACGGCGCCGCGGTGCTGACCGTGACCGACGACGGCATCGGCATGGAGAGCGGCGCGCGCGCGAAGCCCCGCTCGTTCGGGCTGCGCGGGATCAGCGAGCGGGTGCTGCTTCTCGGCGGCAGCGTGGAGATCACGAGCAGCCCGGGCCGCGGCACCGGCGTGCTCGCACGCATCCCGCTCGAGCCGCGCCAAGGCGGGCTTGCGACTTGACCACACGGGTGCTCATCGCCGACGACCACGCCATCGTGCGCGAGGGCTTGCGCCGCATCCTGGCCGCCGATCCCGCCTTCGCGGTGGCGGGGGAGGCGAAGGACGGCCACGAGGTCATGGCCGCCGTGCGCGCAGGCGGTTTCGACGTACTGCTCCTCGATCTGTCGATGCCCGGGCGCAGCGGCATCGACCTCCTCCGGCAGGTGAAGGCCGAGCGGCCCGAGCTGCGCGTCCTCGTCTTGTCCATGCACGCCGAGGACCAGTACGCGGTGCGCTCGATCCGCGCGGGTGCCTCCGGCTACCTCACCAAGGACACCGCAACCACGCAGCTCGTTGCGGCGCTCAAGAAAATCGCGGCCGGCGGGCTGTTCATCACGAATGCCGTGGCGGAAAGCCTCGCGCTCGGCCTGCAGACGTCCCGCGAGGAGGCGCCGCACAAGCGTCTCTCCGACCGCGAGTACGAGGTCTTCCTGCTGCTCGCCGGGGGCGCGTCGGTCACCGGCATCGCCGCGCGGTTGCACCTCAGCGTGAAGACGGTGAGCACGCACAAGACCCGTATCCTCGAGAAGATGGCCCTCGGATCGCTCGCGGATCTCGTCCGCTACGCGGTCGCGCACAAGCTCCTCGACGCCCCCGACCTGCCGCGCTGATCCGCGGCATCGTCCTGACTCGGCCTAGGAATATTCCTAGGCGGCGGGAGCACCGCCCCGGCGTCAATTCGGCCGCCGCCGATGGCGGCGCCCCGCTCGCCCCCCGATACTGGAGCCACCCTGGTTCGAGAGGACGGCAGTGAGAGCCTTCGTCATCGAAGACGCGCCCGCGCTGCGAAAGCGCCTGATCGCGATGCTCGCGACGGTGCCGGGCGTCGAGGCCGTGGGCGAGGCGGATTCGGTGCGGGGCGCGATCGACGGCGTGCTCGCGACCGCGCCCGACGTGCTGCTGCTCGACCTGCAGCTTCTCGACGGCAATGGGCTGGAGGTGCTGGCGGCGGTCAAGCCGTCGCGGCCGAACCTTCGCGTCATCGTGCTGAGCAACCTCGTCACGGCGCAGCACCGCGCCGCGAGCCTGGCGGCCGGCGCCGATGTCTTCCTCGACAAAT
Organism: Burkholderiales bacterium; assembly: GCA_020848075.1. Lineage (GTDB taxonomy): Bacteria > Pseudomonadota > Gammaproteobacteria > Burkholderiales > SG8-39 > JAABRB01. Next base: position 48,649 of record JADLAV010000018.1, on the reverse strand, counting down.
CGCACGAATTCGGGCGCGTGCCCGAGACCCTGCGCGGCTGGCTGGCCACGCCGGACGTGCCACCCGTTCATTGATTGCAGACCACGGTTCCCCGCATCCCAAGGAGCAACGAGATGGACAACTCCGACTTCCGCGCCTTCGCCTCGAACGATCCTGCCGCCACGCCGAGACAGCCTGCCGGCGCCAGCTGCATGCCGGCGACCCTGGCGGATCTCGCGCCGGCATTCGGGGAGGAAATCACCGACCCCGCGCTCGCGGGGATCACGTTTCCGGTGCGGCGGATCAGGCTCGGGGAGGCGCTGGTGCGCGCCGGCGATCCCTTCGACGCGATCTACGTCATCCGCTGCGGCTTTTTCAAGACCGTCCGCGTCGACGAATTCGGCAACGAGGTCGTGCTCGGGCTGCCGATGAGCGGCGAGGCGATCGGTCTGGACGGGATCGACCCGGGCCACTACACCGCCGATGTGATCGCGCTCGACACGAGCTTCGTCGCAGTCGTCCCGTTCGCGCGGCTCGCGCAGCTCGCGCGGGAGCATCCGCCCGTCGAGCGCGTCCTCTATCGCGCCTTCAGCCGCCAGCTCGGACGCGAGCACGGCATGATCTGGCTGCTCGGCACGCTGAACGCGGAGGCGCGCGTGGCCACCTTCCTGCTCGACCTGTCGGACCGGTTCGGCCGGCTCGGCTATTCGCGCACGGCTTTCGCGCTGCGCATGACGCGGCAGGAGATCGGCAGCTACCTCGGCCTCAAGCTGGAGACCGTCAGCCGGACGCTCTCGGCGCTCGCCGCAGCGGGCCTGCTTACCGTGGACCGCAAGACGGTCATCCTCAACGACATCCCCGCATTGCGCCGGCTCGCGCAGCCGCATGGCGAGAGCTCGAGCGAGCGCGCGACGCACAATCCGCGCCGCACGCCGAGCGCGCGCCTCCCGAGCCGGCCCGCGCTGCGCGGCGTGAGCAATCCACACCTTGCGCTCGCTTAGCACGCCGCATGGCTTGGATCGACCGGAATCGCATCGCAGGGCCGACCGCGGCAACCGGGTTGCTACAGCACGGCGATCACGCGACGGCGGGGTGGGAGATGGGGTTGACGCTCGAGCAGCAGCGCAAGCTGCGGCGCCTGATCGAAGAAGAGCATCGCCGGTTCGCAAGGACTAATCCGGAGAGCGCCGATCGGACGCGCATCGCGCGCCAGCTTCGCGCGCTCGAGGCCGCACGCGGCCGGCTCGCCGACGGTACGTTTGGACGCTGCGTGGCGTGCGGGCGGGACATCGAGCTGGATCGGTTGATCGCACACCCGATTGCGGTGCGCTGCCTTTCCTGCCAGCACAGTCACGAGCAGGACCATCCGAAGGACGGCGACGCGGACGCGTGAGGGGCGTGCGCCCTGCCGCGGCGCGGGTAGCGTAGCGTTCGGCGTATCTCTGTAAACTTGCGGGTGGCCGCCCGCCCTGACGGGTGGGCTTGCGAAATGGGGGCGGCCCGCTTACTCCGCGACAATGGCAAGCTGGCTGCAACTGCCGCTACGCGGCGGCATCGCGGCTGCCGCCGCGTGAGACGATCGGAGGAAGGAACGTGAATCGCCCATCCGGACCGGCACGATCGAAGGCGGAGCTCTGGCTCGGCGCGTTCATCGGCTTCTACCGGCCCGGCGTCGAGGAAGTGCGCCGGCTCGACGCCGTCTCGAAGTTCCTGTATGCGTCGCGCAGCGTCATCCTGGTGATCTCCGCCCAGGCCGCCTTGATCGGCGGTCTGCTCGCTGTCGCGTCGCGCGAATTCCGGCCGCTGCATTTCGTGCTGGTGCTCGCGGGCTTCGTCGTCGCGCACATGATCAGCAACCTGAGCAACGACTATTTCGGTTTCCGGCGCGGGCACGATACTCCGGATTCGCCGCGCATGCGCTACACGGTCCACCCCCTCGCAAGCGGCGTGCTCGAGAGACGCACCCTCGCGACGGGCCTCACGGTGCTCTGCCTCGCAGGCGGCGCGGTTGCCGCGTTCTTCGTGGTCGAGCGCGGCTGGCTCGCGCTCGCGTTCCTCGTCCCCGGGGTCGCGCTGCTGCTCTGGTACGACGCCGCGCCCGTGCCGCTGAAGGCCATCGGGCTCGGCGAGCCGGCCACCTTCATCGTCTGGGGTCCGCTCATGGTCGGCGGTGCATACGCGATGACCACCGGACACGTATCGGATACGGCTTTCTACGCTTCGATTCCCTACGGGTTGGGCGTCATGTCGATCCTCATCGGGAAGCACATCGACCAGCTCGAATTCGACGCGCGCAGTGGTAACGGCACGCTACCGGTGCTGCTGGGCGAGCGCGCGGCGCGCATCCTCGACGCCGTGGTCGTGGTGCTGATGTATGGCGTCGCGCTCGCGCTGGTCGCGCTCGGGCATCTCACGCTCTTCACGCTGGCGCTCGCGGCCGCCCTGCCGCGCGCCCGGCGCGCCCTCGCCGTGCTGAGCCGCCCGCGCCCCGCACAGCCGCCGGCGGGGTATGTGGGCTGGCCGTTGTGGTATCACCGCGTCTGCCTCGAACACAACCGGCTGTTCGGCTGGCTGTATATCGCAAGCCTCGCCGCCGGCGCGGCGTGGCCCGAGGTGCGCGTCTAAGCTCCCCTAGCCCGGCGGCTCCGTGGGGCCGGGCGCTTGCCGGCGCCGCCGCTCGATGGCGCGGTGGGCAAACCATAGCCCGAGGCCCGTCAGCGCGACGAACGCGATCAGGGCGAGCTCGTAGCGCCTGAGATCGCCCAGCGCTGCCTCCACTGCGCGCCCGAACAGAAATCCCGCACACGCGACGGTGGCCGACCAGAGCGCCGCGCCGACGGCGTTCAGGATCAGGAACTTGATCGCCGAAATGCTCCCCATCCCGACGACGAACGGCGTGAGGCTGCGGAATCCATAGACGAAGCGGAACCCGACGAGCACCGGGATCTCATGGCGTCGTAGCACGCGGTCGATCCGCTGCACCCGCGGGATCCAGCGAGCGCGGCGCGCGAGGAGCCGCCTGCCGTAGAGGCGGCCGACGACGAACCACAGCTGGTCGCCGGCCAGGGCGCCGGCGAACGCGGTTGCGATGACCCTGGGCAGCTCGAGGTAGCCGAGGTGCGCCGCCAACCCTCCGAGCACCAGGATCGTTTCGCCCTCGAAGAACGTGCCGACCAGCACGGCAAGGTAGCCGTAGCTGCCGATCAGCTCCTGGAGCGAAGGGAGCACGCGGACCGCCTCCGCGCGCTACGTGCGCCCGGCCTGCGGGAGCATCCGCGCAAGGTCGACCGCGTGCACGACCCGGATGCGCTTCTCGGTCGCAAACGCTCGCGCGCCGTCGCTCACCTCGCCCGTGGCGACATAGATGCAGTCGTGAGCGTCGCGTTCGCGCTTGGCCGCATACAGTTCGCGCAGCGGTTCGATGCCCGTGCGCGCGACCTTCCAGCGCTTGCAGGCGGCGAGCGCGATGCGCCCCGCCTTCGCCAGTTCGAAGTCCGCCGCCGCGCCGTTTAGCCGGATCACGTCGTAGCCATCGCGGCGAAACGCATCCTCCATCGCGGCGGAAAAGTCGCCCCACGACATCGCGCGCACCGCCTCGAGAGTGCGCGCGACCCGCGCCGCGCTCGGCGCGCGCAGCTGCCGCCAGAGCGCGATCGCACCGATCGCGAGGAACGGCAGCCCGACGAAGGGCGCGTAGATCTTCGGCAGGAAATACGTCGCCACGACCGCGAGCGCGAGCGCGATGGCGATGCTGATCCACCACTGCGAGCGCAGCAGGATCGCGAAGAGCGAATTCTCGTGCATCCGGAGCTTCATGTTCCGCGCTCTCTCCAGGGTGCAAGGGCGCGCCCCCACCTCGGGAGCGGGCGCTAGTTTATCGTGCGCGCGGCCCACGCGGCGCACTGGCAGCAGTTCGGTTCGGCCATCTGCGTTACGGCTGTAACGGCGGGCCGTGCCATCGAAACCGAACTGAAATTTCGCGGCGCGAAGATGTCTCCGCTCCGATGTCGGAGCGTGCACTGGAAAGGAAGGGATCATGAAAGTCACCGGACTGGCATTTGCGATCGCGATGGCGCTCGCCGCACCGACGACCGTCGCCTACGCTGCAGACCCGGGCACCATGGGCAATCCGGCCCACGATCCGGCGGTCGCGAGCGACTACGGTTGGCTAGGACCCAACGCGCGAACGCGGAGCTGGGAGCAGGGCACTGCGCAGCAGACCGCGCAGCTCGAGCGCGAGGGATTCACGCAATTCGCGCCGTAGGTCTGCCTCGTGGCACGCGGCGCGCAAGCGCCGCCGCGCCCGTTAGCGCAGCACCTCGACTGGCATACTGAACACGTAGCCGACCCCCCGCTCGGTCTTGATCAGGTGCGGGTGCGACGGGTCGTCCTCGATCTTCCGGCGCAACCTGAAGATCTGGACGTCGACCGAGCGATCGTAGACCTCCCCGTCGTGCACGCGGGACATCGCGAGAAGCTGATCGCGCGTCAGGACGCGTTGCGGGGCTGCGAGGAGCGCGAGGAGGAGGTTGAATTCGCCTGCCGTCAGCTCGATCGCCTCACCGTTCGACGACACCACGCGACGGGTCCCGGTTTTCAGCTCCCAGCCGCCGAAACGATAGACGCGGGCGGCCGCGGCATGGCCGTCCGCGACGGCGGCGTGGTACCGGCGCAGCACGGCGCGGATGCGCGCGAGCAGTTCGCGAGGGTTGAAGGGCTTGGTGATGTAGTCGTCCGCCCCGAGCTCGAGCGCCATGACGCGATCGGCCACATCGCGCTTGCCGGTCAGGATGATGATCGGAATGCCGCTCCGCTCCCGCAGATCGCGCGCGAGCCGCATGCCGTCCTCGCTCGGCATGCGCAGGTCCATCACCACCATGTCGATGGCCTCCGCCGCGAGCACCGCGAGCATCTCCCCTCCGGAACCGGCTACGGTGACCCGCAGATCGTTCTCAGCCAGGTAGTCGGCGACGAGTCGGCGAATCGCGGGATCGTCGTCCACGGCGAGCACGTGCGGCAGAGCGTGGTCGGGCATGGCCAAGGTCACGGCATCGGGGAGAGACGGAACGAATGCACATGCGCCCCCCCCGGATGGGGAGCCTCGCTGAGCAGGTTCCGGGAAATTACGGCGACAACGGTTCCCGCATGGCGGCAAAAAACCGTGCGACGTTCGCCGAGCGCAATCCCATCATCGCGCCGCGGGCGAGCGTTCGCCGCGAGGCGTGAGGCGTGGTCAGCGCATCACCCTCCCGGCGCCGGAAGCTCCGTCCGCAGCGCGCTACGGTTTCTTGACGTACGCGATGCACCATCCCTTGGGGCTGATCGGCCCTTCCACGACCTTGCAGGTCCCCATCGCGGTCGGCGTCTTGCCCGGCTCGAACTGGAGACAGCCGCTGCACTGCGCATCGCCGTTCGGATGATCCTGGTATTTCATGACCGCTTTCGAAGCCTTCGCCTGCGCACGCGCCGGACGCACCATCGCCGTCGCGGCGAGGAGCGCAGCGCCTTTCAGCAGATCGCGCCGCGAGATTTCTTTTCCATTCGCGTTGTCCATGGGAGTCGGTCTCCTGGTTCGGTATCGAGCTGTCGCTTGTGGCCCCGGAATCCTGGCCGGCGAGACTTAAAGGAAACTTAAGGCGGGGACTTGCGGAGGTCGGTTGCGCGGCTTAAGCCTCCGCTAAGTCTCCGCGGTCACGATGAGCATCGAAATTCGCGGGCGCGCCGCGCCAGGCGCTCCGCGCACTCGGCGCGGCGGATCTGCCTCGGGGCCCTGCCGCAGAGGCATTGCGACTTCCCGCGCCGCGCGGTACTTTGTTGGATCGCTTCCGCCCGCTGCCCATCATCTAGCCATGCGAATCCTGCTGGTGGAAGACGATCCGATGATCGGCGAGAGCGTCCGGGCGGGGCTCCGGCAGGACGGTTTTGCCGTCGACTGGGTCCAGGATGGGCGCGCCGCGGAGGTCGCGCTCGGGACCGAGCCGTTCGAGCTCGTGCTCCTCGACCTCGGGCTCCCGCGCCTCGGCGGCCTCGAGCTGCTGCGCGGCCTGCGGGGGCGCAAGAACGACGTGCCGGTCGTGATCATCACCGCGCGCGATGCCGTGTCGGACCGGATCGCGGGGCTCGACGCGGGCGCGGACGACTACGTCGTCAAGCCGTTCGACCTCGACGAGCTCGCCGCCCGCATTCGCGCCGTCGCGCGCCGGCGATCGGGACGCTCCGAAGCGGTGATCAAGTACCGGGATCTCACGCTGAATCCCGCGACGCGCGAGACGTCCGTGGACGGACGGACCGTCGCCCTCTCGGGCCGCGAGTTCGCGCTCCTGCTGGCGCTGCTCGAGCGACCTGGCGCCGTGCTGTCACGCGCCCAGCTCGAAGAGAAGCTCTACGGGTGGAACGAGGAAGTCGAAAGCAACGCCGTCGAGGTGCACATCCATGCGCTGCGCCGCAAGCTCGGTGCGAATCTGATCAAGAACATCCGCGGTGTCGGCTACTACGTTCCCAAGCGTCCATGACCTCCATCCGGCGGCATCTTCTGACTTGGCTCCTGACCGGCCTGCTCGCGGCCGTCGCCGCCGCCGCCGTGCTCGTATACGACCACGCACGCGAGGATGCGGACCAGATCTTCGACTATCAGATGGAGCGCATCGCAATCGCATTGCCGACCCAGGCATTCGCGAAGCGCATGCTGCCGCTCGGCGAGGATCCGTCCGAAGAGCTCGTGATCCAGGTCTGGAGCAGCGACGGCGAGCACCTCTACCTATCGCATACGCGGGTGCGCCTGCCCCGCAATCCGGAGCTCGGGTTCACGACGGTCAACGTCGGCCGCGAGCAGTGGCGCGTGTTGAGCGCGCAGGTCCGTGGGGAGCTGGTTCAGGTCGCACAGCCGATGCGCGTGAGGAGCGCGCTCGCCCGGGAGATGGCCTTGCGGGCGGTGGCGCCGCTCCTGGCGCTGATTCCGATCCTCACCCTTGGCGTTCTGATCGAGGTCGCGCGCGGCCTGCGCCCATTGCGCCGCGTCGCGGACGAGGTTGCGCGCCGCACGCCGACCTCGCTCGCGCCGATCGCCGCGGCCAATGCGCCGGTCGAAGTGCAACCGCTGGTCACGGAGCTGAACGCCCTGCTCGAGCGGCTGGGCCACGCGCTCGACGCCCAGCGGGCATTCGTCGCCGACGCTGCGCACGAGCTGCGCACCCCGCTTGCTGCGCTGCAGCTCCAGATCCGGCTCGCGGAGCGCGCGAAGAACGACGAGGAGCGCGCGGCGGAATTCGACCGCGTGCGTGCCGGGCTGGCGCGGGCCACCCGCCTGGTCGACCAGCTGCTGACGCTGGCGCGGCAGGAACCGGAGGAGCCGGGGCGCGCACCGGAGCCGGTCGACCTCCTCGAGGTGGCGCGGGCCGTCGCGCGCGAAGTCGGTCCGCTCGCCGGCGACAAGGGCGTGGATCTGGGCGTGATCGGCGAGCAGGCAGTCACGGTCCGCGGCGACGCGGACGCCCTGCGGGTCATGCTCACCAACCTGGTCGACAACGCGGTCCGCTACACGCCCGGCGGTGGCCGCATCGATGTCGAGGTCGCGGTCGAGGACGACGCGAGCGTGCTCCGCGTCCGCGACACCGGCCCCGGCATCCCGCCGAACGACCGTGAGCGCGTCTTCGATCGGTTCTTTCGGTCCACCGCGTCCCGGGGGACGGGCAGCGGGCTGGGGCTCGCGATCGTGCGACGCGTCGCCGAGCGGCACGGCGCGAGCATCTCGCTCACGGACGCATCGCCCGCGGGCGGCCTGCTCGTCACCATCCGGTTTCCGCGCGACGCCACGGCGAGCTTAAGTCTGCGTTAAGCCGGCCGACGCACCATGGCGCGAGCTTGCACGCGGGGCGGTCTCGCGTTCAACACCCGTCACGGAGGTCAAGATGAAGTTGAAGCTGAAGCCTGTCGTCGTTGCCCTTGTCGCCGCAGGCGTGGTCGGGACCGGAGTCGGTCTCTACCGGCAGGGCGACGTGGCCTTCCTCACGTCCGCGCAGGCGGGGACCGCGCCGGTCGCCGCGATCGTTGCGCAGCCCGCGACGCCGTCCGCGCAAGCGGCCGTCGCCCTGCCGAATTTCCGCTCGATCGTGCAGACGTACGGACCCGCCATCGTCAACATCAGCGTCACCCAGCGCGAGAAGGCCGGGCAAGAGGCCCCAGACATGCCCGGACTGGACCAGAACAGTCCGTTCTATTGGTTCTTCCGGCAGTTCCCGCAAATGCCGCAAGGCCCCCGCGTCGTCCGCGGCCAAGGGTCCGGGTTCATCCTGAGCCCGGATGGCTACATCCTCACCAACGCACACGTCGTCGACGGCGCGACCGAGGTGCAGGTGAAGCTCACCGACAAGCGCGAATTCAAGGCGAAGGTCGTCGGCGCCGATCGCATGAGCGACGTCGCGCTGATCAAGATCGATGCCAAGGATCTACCGACCGTGAAGCTGGGCGACCCCAGCTCGGTGCAGGTCGGCGACTGGGTGCTCGCGATCGGCTCGCCGTTCGGCTTCGAGAACAGCGCCACCGCCGGGATCGTCAGCGCGAAAGGGCGGTCGCTGCCGAGCGAAGGCTACGTGCCGTTCATCCAGACCGACGTCGCGATCAATCCCGGCAACTCGGGCGGGCCGCTCTTCAACCTCGCCGGTGAGGTGATCGGCATCAATTCCCAGATCTACAGCCGCACCGGCGGATACATGGGTGTCTCGTTCGCGATCCCGATCAACGTGGCCATGTCGGTGGAGCAGCAGCTGCTCGCCCACGGTAAGGTCACGCGCGGGCGGCTCGGCGTCACCATCCAGCAGGTCAATCAATCGCTCGCGGAGTCGTTCGGGCTGCCGAAGCCCGAGGGCGCGCTCGTCAGCTCGGTCGAGCCGGGCAGCCCCGCGGAAAAGGCGGGACTGAAGACCGGTGACGTGATTCTCAAATTCGACGGCAAGCCGATCGCCGATTCCGGCGAGCTTCCTACCCGCGTCGCCGCGACCAAGCCGGGCACCAAGTCGACGCTCGAAGTGTGGCGCAAGGGTGAGCGCAAGGAGGTCGACGTCACGGTTGGCGAGCTGAAGAGCGCCGAAACGGTGGCTACCGCAGGCGCCCAGCACGAACAACTCGGTCTCACCGTGCATCCGCTCACGCCGGACGAGAAGAGCGAGGCCGGAGTCAAGCGCGGTCTCGTGGTGGACCAGGTGAACGGGCCGGCCGAGGCGGCGGGCATTCAGCCCGGGGACGTGATCCTGGCGCTGAACGGCACCCCGGTCAGCTCGGTCGGGGAGCTGCGCTCGCTCGTCGAGCACGCGAGCAAGCACGTCGCGCTGCTCGTGCAGCGCGGCGACGCCCGGATCTTCGTGCCGATCAATCTCGGCTGAGCGGCGCAACGATCGATCGGCCGCGGCGCGGCGGGCAAGACAGCTGCCCCGCCGCGCCGACGCTCACAAGCTGTCAATGCGGCCGAAAGGAGCTCAGCATGAAACAATTCAGCAAGACCATGGCAGCGGCGTTCGCCGTCGCGAACATCGCGGCGGCGTTCCCGGCGCTCGCGGCCGCGAGCGCCACCATGCTCCCGCCGGAGAAGACCGAAGCAGGCATCGTGTATCGGACCGGCGGCATCGGCAAGGATGAGGTGGCCCAGTTCAAACGGATCGAGCCGCAATACCCGCTGGCGCTCGAATTCCTCGGCAAGCCGCGGAGCGATGGCATGCATCCGGAGTACCTGGCCGACGTCAAGGTGACCATCTCGGACGCGCAGCACGGCAAGACCGTGTTCTCGACGACTGCCACCGGGCCATTCCTGGTGGCGAAGCTCGCGCCCGGGAAGTACACGGTGAGCGCCGAGTATCAGGGTAACACCCACCATCGCACCGTCGAAGTCCACGCCAAGCGCAGCGAAACCGTCGTATTCGAGTGGAACGCCTGACCAATCCGCGCTCGTGAGCGCGTGAATTCGGCGCGGCGCCCCAGCCAGGAAGCGCCGCCGGCCGCGCCGGAGGGCCGCGCGGCCCGCGCGCGAGCCGCGTCACGCTGCGCGTCTCGCCCGACCGAACCGGCGCCGCCAAGGGGACGAAACGGATATCATCCCGTGATCTCGGGAGACCCCCGCCCCTCGATTCGAAGTCCCTGAACTGCTTGGCGCCCGACCACCAGAGTCCGCATCAGACGAGTCGCTCGCAACGTCAAGGCATCGTGATGGTGTCCGCACGGGCGCTCTCGCGCGCGCTCGCTTCTGCCCTGGTCGTCACGAGCTTCGCGATCGGCAGCGCGTCCGGCGCCGGCGCGGCAGATGTGGAGCGCGCACGCTGCGACCGGCCGATCCCCGAGATCTTCGAGTCGGCCTCGCCGGCGGTCGTGCTGATCACCGCGCAGTCGATCAATCCCTATCGTCTCCAGAATCGGGTCACGCACTTGCTGGGCTCCGGCTTCATCTTCGACAGCGATGGCCTCGTGTTGACGAACTCGCACGTGGTGTTCGGGATGCAGTCGATCGCCGTGACGCTGGACGACGGCAGCGTGGTTCGAGGCCGGCTGGTGGGCGCCGATCCGATCTTCGACCTGGCAGTCGTGCGGATTCCGAAGCCGGACCGGGGCGAGCTCCCGATCCTGCCGCTCGGAGATTCCGATCGCGTGCGACCGGGCGAGGAGATCATCGCCATCGGCAATCCCTTGGGACTCGACCAGACGGTGACGCGCGGCATCGTGAGCGCCGTCAACCGGCTGCTGCCGGAGACGCCGCTGTCGCTGCAGGAGCCACTGATTCAGACCGATGCCCCGATCAACCCCGGCAATTCCGGCGGGCCGCTCCTCGATCACTGCGGCGAGGTGATCGGCATCACCTCGTCCATCATCACCGATGCGCAGAACATCGGGTTCGCCATTCCGGTCAACCTGGCGAAGGCGCTCGTGCCCACGCTGGTCGAGCACGGGCGCGTGATTCGCCCCTGGATCGGCTTTCACGGGCAGCTCGTCGACGCCGAGATTCGCAAGCTGCTGCTCATCCCCATGGTGGACGGATTGCTGGTGGAGGCGGTCGAGCCCGGAAGCCCGGCGGAGAAGGCGGGGATCCGAGGCGGCAGCGTGGAGTTGAGTCTGGGCGGAGCATCGTTTCTTCTCGGCGGCGACATCGCCGTGGAAATCGATGGCGTGAAAATGAGCGACGGCGATAAGCTTGCGTCGGTCATGCGCGGCCTCGCGGTCGGGAAGAAGCTGAAGGTGAGGCTCTACCGCGAGGGCAACTACCGCGACGTCGAGTACACGCTGCCGGAGCGCCCGTTGCTCCCCGGCGACATTCCCAGTCAGGACGGCCAAGGCGCCGACTGGAGCGACCGGGGCGCAGCGAAGCGGCTGAGCGGCCGGCGGTGATCCGGCCATAGCAGCTTGACTTGCATCAAGGCCGGCGAGAGCGGGCGTCATTGAAGATGCACTTGACTTGCATCTTCACTGATCTGCAGGCAAGATCGCTACCGCCCGGATGCAACAGCCCTTCGCGTCCGAGCAACGCCTACGCCGCCGCGCGCCGGGGCACGCGGTCTTGACCGCCATGGTCCAGGTTCTCCACACCCGACCCTCCGCCCAAACGGCAAGCTCCCGATTCGCCCTCTGGCGGCTCGGCTTTCGTCCGTTCTACTTGCTCGCCAGCGTGTTCGCGGCGCTCTCGATCGGCGTGTGGGCCTTGCAATACGCCGGCTGGCTGGAGCACGCCTATCTCGCCGGCCCGCTGGGTCATGCACACGAGATGCTCTTCGGCTTCGCGCTGGCGGTCGTGAGCGGCTTCCTGTTCACCGCGGTGCGGAACTGGACGGGCCGGCCGACACCGACCGGCCCGGTGCTCGCGGCGATCGCGGCCCTCTGGCTCGCGGGCCGGGTGCTGGTGCTCACGCCCTACGGATGGGCGGCGGCGATCGTGAATGTCGCGTTTCCCCTCGCGGTCGCAGCCGGCATCGCCGTTCCGATCTTCCGCAGCCGCAACCGCCGCAACTACTTCTTCGTCGCGGTGCTCGCTGCGATCGCGATCGCCGTGCTCGCCGTCCATCTCGCGCAACTCGACGTGATCGCGCTGCCGGGCTGGATCGGGATCCGCGCGGGGCTCGACATCGTCCTCTTCGTCATGTCGGTGATGGGCGGCCGGGTGATCGCGATGTTCACGAACAACGCCATCCCGGGCACCAATGCGCGCCGGCATCCGCTCGTCGAGAAGCTCGCGCTCGGCAGCGTCCTCGTGCTGCTCGTTGCCGACACGCTGCAGCTCTCCGGCGCCGCGCTGGCCGCGATCCTCGCGGTCGCGGCCGTCGCGCACGCCGTGCGGCTCGCGCTCTGGCAGCCCTGGCGCACGCTGCACACACCGATCGTCTGGGTGCTGCACGCCGCCTACGCGTGGATCGTGATCCATCTCGTGCTACGGGCGCTCAGCGTCTACGAGCTCGTGCCCGCGCCGCTCGCGGTCCACGCGCTCACCATCGGCGCGATCGGCGGCCTCACGATCGGCATGATGACCCGTACCGCGCGCGGTCACACCGGCCGCCCGCTGCAAGCCGACCGTTGGGAAGTCACGTGCTACGCGCTCGTCCTCACGGCTGCGCTCGTGCGCGTCTTCGGTCCGCTCGTGCTGCCGGCGGCCTACCTCGCGACCGTGGAGCTCTCCGCGGTCCTCTGGTCCGCCGGCTACGCGCTCTACGCGATCCGCTACTGGCCCATCCTCACGCGGTCGCGGCTGGACGGCGCGTCCGGCTGAATTCAGTATCGATCGGGGAACGTCCGCCCTTCCGCCCCCCGCAAGGCACGGCGGTCCCCTTGATATCTGACGCCAACTCCGTCCGCCGCTACGCCGGTTCGTGCTCCGGCAGGTAGACCGAGCTGCTCGCCGCCAGCGCCTTCATCGGCAGACTCGGGAACTGGATTTCAACTCTTTGTTCTCTCTGCTATTTTTTTGGAAAGGTGGCGGGCGTCGTACGGATGTTTCTCCGGTCACACCGTCGCCGGTCGTGCCCCACCCTGAGCACGGGACCCGCGCGGACTCAGATGCTTCGATGTTCTCGTTCATCCCGACGTATGGTCGTCCCGCCCGTGTGCGGTTATCGAGCGTAGGGAGCCTGCAAGTCATCGATCACGCATGCGCAGGATTCCCGACTGCTCGGCAGTGACGGGCTGCTGTAGAGCCTCCCTCAGGCTGCCTTAAGCCGGTCGGCCTAGAATCGCTGCATCGGAGCATCGAGAGCGCACGGCGCGACGCGCCGCGCGCTCCTGCCTTGCAGATCGACGATCGGGACACGGAAAGCGCTTCATGCTGATCGCGGGAGACATCGGCGGCACCAAGACGCTGCTCGCGCTGTACTCGGCGGAGCAGGGACCGCGCCGCCCGTTGGCGCAAGCCGAGTTCCACAGCGCTCGCTACGCGCGCCTGGAGGACGTGATCGCGGAATTCCTCGCGCAGAGCAAGGCGCGGCCGGCCGCGGCCTGCTTCGACGTCGCCGGCCCGGTCATCGGGGGCCGCGCGCAGCTCACCAATCTTCCCTGGGTGGTCGAAGAGCAAGCCTTGCTCGGCCGCTTCGACCTGGAACGCGCCACGCTCCTCAACGACCTCGAGGCCACCGCGTACGCGGTGCCCCGGCTCCTCCCCGAGGAGTTGCGCACCATGCAGCCGGGCCAGGCGGAGCCGAACGGCGCGCTCGCAGTGATCGCGCCAGGGACCGGCCTCGGTGAAGCGTTTCTCGTGCGCTGCGGCGGGGAATACCTCGCCTGCGCCTCGGAGGGCGGACACGCTGACTTCGCGCCGGGCAACGATCTCGAAGCGGAGCTCTTGCGTCACCTGCGCGCGCGCGAGCGCCACGTGAGCGTCGAACGGGTCTGCTCGGGGACGGGCTTGCCCGGCATCTACGAATTTCTGCGCGATAGCGGCCGCGCGCAGGATCCCGCGCTGCTCACCGCCCGGCTCGATAAGGCGCAGGACCGGACCCCGCTCATCGTCGAGGCCGCGCTCGCCGACCCGCACGCTCATCCGCTCAGCGCGCTCACGCTCCAGGTGTTCGTGTCCGTCCTCGGCGCGGAGGCGGGCAACCTCGCGCTCAAGGTGCTCGCCACCGGCGGAGTGTATCTCGGCGGCGGCATCCCGCCGCGCATCCTGTCGTTGCTCGAGGACGAACGCTTCGCGCAGGCCTTTCGCGGCAAGGGCCGCTTCGAGGCGACGATGCGCGCCATCCCGGTTCACGTGATCACGGCACAGGCGGCGCTGCTCGGCGCCGCGATGTTCGGCTTGCGCCGGCTGCAGGGATCTTGAGGAGAACACGCATGCAACTCGGAATGATCGGTCTCGGGCGCATGGGCGCCAACATGACGGAGCGTCTGATGCAGGCGGGCCACGAGCTCGTCGTCTACGACAGCCACGCGGACGCCGTGCGCTCGGTCGAGAAGACGGATGCACGGGGCGCGAGCACGCTCGCCGACCTGGTAGCGCGCCTCGCCAAGCCGCGCGCGGTGTGGCTGATGGTGCCGGCGGCCGCGGTCGACCCGGTGCTCGAGCAGCTCATGCCGCACCTCGAGCCCGGGGACACCGTGATCGACGGCGCCAATTCTTACTACCCCGACGACCTGCGCCGCGCCGCCGCGCTCGCGGAGCGCAAGCTGCATTACGTCGACGTGGGCGTGAGCGGCGGCGTGTGGGGCAAGGCGCGCGGCTACTGCCTGATGATCGGCGGCGAGGACGCGGCGGTGGCGCGCCTCGAGCCGATCTGGCGCGCCCTTGCGCCCGGAGTCGAGGCGGCCGCGCGCACGCCCGGGCGCGAAGGCGCGCCCGAGCCCGCCGAACTGGGGTATCTGCATTGCGGTCCGAGCGGCGCCGGCCACTTCGTGAAGATGGTGCACAACGGCATCGAATACGGCCTCATGGCGGCCTACGCCGAAGGCTTGAACATCCTGAAGGGGGCCGCGGCCGGCAAGCGGGAGAGCGTCGTGGACGCGGAGACCACGCCGCTCCGCCATCCGGACCGCTACCGCTACGACATCGATGTGGCGCGGGTCGCGGAGCTGTGGCGCCGCGGCAGCGTGATCGGCTCCTGGCTGCTCGATCTCACCGCGAGCTCGCTGCGCGGCAACCCGGACCTCGCGCAGTTCGGCGGACGCGTGGCCGATTCCGGCGAAGGACGCTGGACGCTGCAGGCCGCGATCGACGAAGGCGTGCCGGCGCCGGTCATCGGCGCCGCGCTCTTTGCCCGCTTCGACTCGCGCGGCCACAGCGAGTACGCGAACAAGCTGCTCTCGGCGATGCGCTACGAGTTCGGCGGGCACGTCGAGACGCCGGCTGCGCAGGGCCGCGCGCCGGGCGCCCGATGACAAGGGTGAGCGTCTATCCCGATGCGGCGCGCCTGGCCGGCGCGGCGGTCGATCACATCGTGGCGCTCGCTGCCGAAGCGCTGGCCGCGCGCGCGCGCTTCCGGCTCGCGCTCGCAGGCGGCACGACGCCGCGCCCGGTGTACGAGCGGCTCGCGGCCCGCGCGCGCGCAGCCGGCATCGATTGGTCGAGGATCGACCTCCTGTTCGGCGACGAGCGCTGCGTGCCGCCCGACGATCCGCGCAGCAATTACGCCATGATCCGGCAGGCGCTGCTCGAGCGCGCGCCGATCCCGGCGGCGAACGTGCACCGCATCCGCGGCGAGGACGAGCCGGAGCGCGCGGCGCGCGACTACGAGGCGCTGCTGCGGCGCCTGCTCGGCGAGACCCAGGTCGGCGGCGCGCCCGCGCACGGCATCGATCTCGTCCTGCTCGGCATGGGCGAGAACGGCCACACGGCTTCGCTCTTTCCGGGTGCGTCCGCGCTCGGCGAAGCGCAGCGCTGGGTCATGGCGCAGTACGTCGATGCGGTGGGCATGTGGCGCGTGACGCTCACGCCCGTGGTCCTCAACGCCGCGCGCCACGTCGCGTTCCTGGTGAGCGGCGCGGCGAAAGCGCAGATGCTCCAGCGCGTGCTCGAAGGGCCGCGCGAGCCCGAGCGACTGCCCGCCCAGATCGTGCAGCCGGCGAGCGGCGAGCTGTGCTGGATGGTGGATGCGGCCGCTGCTGCGCTACTCGCAGCGCGCGTAGAGGTGCGTGAAGTCTAGCCGGAGCCCTGCGCATTGGATTCCCGGCCTGCGCGTGGCGGCAGCGCGCTCCCGGACAAGCACGAGGAACGGAGCATGCATGCCCACGGCCAACCTGGCATTCCTCCGACCTGGACGAGCAGCGCCAAGGATCTGGTTGGCTGTGCGTTCGGGCCGGCACGCCTGTGGTTCACCTCCGGATTCGGCATCCTGAACGAGGTCTACTGGCCGCGCGTCGACCTTCCGCAGATCCGCGACCTCGGCTTCATCGTTGCCGACGGCCGGGGCTTCTGGGTGGAAGCGAAGCGCCTTGGCTCGTACCGCGCCACGCAGCCGCAAGCAGGCATCCCGGCGCTCGAGATCGTGCACTCGCACGCGCGCTTCGAGCTCCGACTGCGCATCACGCCCGATCCCCTGCGCGAAGTGCTGCTCGTCGAGGTCACGCTGGAGGGCGGCGACGAGCTGCGCCCGTATGCGCTGCTGGCACCCCATCTCGGCGGCACCGGTCACGATAACGTGGCCGAGGTCAGCTGGTATCGCGGCCGCAAGGTGCTGTGGGCCGAGCAGGGTCCGTTCGGGCTGGCGCTCGCCGCAGCGCGGCCCGACCAGACCGACGCCTGGGGTGCCGCGAGTGCGGGTTACGTCGGCGCGAGCGACGGATGGCAGGATTTCGCGCGCAGCGGTGCGCTCACGTGGCAGTTCGACAGTGCCGGCCCGGGCAACGTCGCCCTGATCGGCGCACTCCCCACGCGCGCGACGCTCGCGCTCGGCTTCGGCTCGAGCCGCGAGTCGGCGGCGACGCTCGCCTACGCCGCGCTCGCCCAGCCCTTCGAGGACGTCTGGCAGCGGCACGTGGCCGGGTGGCGCGCCTGGCACGAGCGGCTCTCGCTGCCGCAGGCCCTGCCCGATCCGGTGTGCCGCCAGCTCTCGACCTCGGCCATGGTGCTCCGCGTTCATCACGACAAGACCTATCCGGGTGCGCTGGTCGCGAGCCTGAGCATCCCCTGGGGCAACGCGCACGACGACCTCGGCGGCTACCACCTGGTGTGGCCGCGCGACCTCGCCGAGACCGCCGGCGGCCTGCTCGCGCTCGGCGCGATCGAGGAGGCGCGCGACATCGTTCGCTACTTCATCGCCACCCAGCATCACCAGGGCAATTGGTCGCAGAACCAGTGGCTCGGCGGCAAGGCCTACTGGCAGGGGCAGCAGCTCGACGAGACCGCGTTCCCGGTGCTGCTTGCCTCCGCGCTCGCCGAGCGCGATGCGCTCGACGGCATCGAGATCGTTCCCATGGTGCGGCGCGCGCTCGGCTTCATCGCGCGCCACGGTCCGGCGACCGAGCAGGACCGCTGGGAGGAGAATGCGGGCATCAACGCTTTCACGCTCGGCACCTGCATCGCGGCGCTCGTGTGCGGAGCGCGCTTCCTCGAGGAGCCGGCGCGCAGCCTGGCGCTGCAGCTCGCCGACGACTGGAATTCACGCATCGAAGAATGGACCTGCGTGCGCGGCACGCCGCTCGCGCGGGCGCACGGAGTCACGCGCTACTATGTGCGCACCGCGCCGCCACCGGGATCGAGCGGCAATCATGCGCTCGACCAAATCCTGCCGATCAAGAACTGCGCGTACGATCCGGGCATTCCGGCCGAGGAGCAGATTGCGACCGACTTTCTGCAACTGGTGCGCCTCGGCCTGCGCGACGCGCACGACCCGCTGATCGTCGACACGCTGAAGATCGTCGACCTCCAGCTCAAGGTGGACACCCCCTTCGGCCCGGCATGGCATCGCTACACCGGCGACGGCTACGGCGAGCAGCAAGACGGCAGCCCGTTCGACGGTACTGGCGTGGGCCGCGCCTGGCCACTGCTCACCGGCGAGCGCGGCCATTACGAGCTCGCCGCCGGACGCGATCCCCTGCCCCACCTGCAGGCGATGAGCGCGATGACCGGGCGCTGCGGCTTGATCCCGGAACAGGTCTGGGACGCCGAGCCGATCCCGAGGCGCGCGCTCTTTCCGGGCAAGCCGACCGGTGCGGCGATGCCGCTCGTCTGGGCGCATGCCGAATTCGTCAAGCTCGCGCTGAGCCGCGGTCTCGGGCGGCCATGCGACCGCCCGGAGCCGGTCTGGGAGCGCTACCGCGGCAGGCGCCCGATGCCAGCGTGTGCGGTCTGGACGCCGCGCTTTCCCAGCGTCGCGATCGACGCCGGGCGGACGCTGCTCGTGTGCCTGCCCGCCGCGGCGACGGTGCATTACGGCATCGATGCGTGGGAACGGATCGCCGATGTCGCCGCTACCGACCGTGGCCTGGGGCTGTATGTCGCCGAGCTGCCGAGCGCATCGCTCGCGCGCGGACAGTGCATTCGCTTCACTTTCTACTGGAACGACTCTGCATCCTGGGAGGGCCGGGACTATGAGACGCGGATTCGGTGATCTGGCGAGCAGCCGGCGCGCTGCACGGATTCTCTGAGGAGGACGCGCATGAACCATCCGCTTTCCGACGCCCTGGTGCTGTTCGGCGCCACGGGTGACCTCGCGCACAAGAAGATCTACCCTGCACTGCAGGCGCTGCTCAGACGCGGTCACCTCGACGTGCCGGTGGTCGGCGTCGCGCGCAGCAACTGGGACCTCGCCCGCCTGCGCGAGCGCGTGCGCGACAGCCTCGCGCAGCACGGCGCGTCCGACAGCCAGGCCGTCGAGAAGCTGTGCGCGCAGCTGCGCTACATCGACGGCGACTACAAGGATCCGACGACCTTCGCGCGCCTGGGCAAGGAACTCGGCAGCGCGCGCCAGCCGTTGCACTACCTCGCCATCCCGCCGAGCATGTTCCCGACGGTGGTGAAGGGCCTCGCCGCCCTGGAGAGCACGCGCGGCGCGCGGGTCGTGGTGGAGAAGCCGTTCGGCCGCGACCTCGCCTCGGCGCAGGCGCTCAACCGCAGCCTGCACAGCGTGTTCGACGAGCGGGCGATCTTCCGCATCGATCATTACCTCGGCAAGGAGCCGGTGCAGAACCTGCTCTACTTCCGCTTTGCGAACTCGTTCCTGGAGCCGCTGTGGAACCGTAACTACGTGCAGAGCGTGCAGATCACCATGGCGGAAAAGTTCGGCGTGCAGAGCCGCGGGCGCTTCTACGAGGAGGTCGGCGCGGTGCGCGATGTGGTGCAGAACCACATGCTGCAGGTGCTCGCCCACCTGGCGATGGAGCCGCCGGTGGGCGCGGATAGCGAGGCGCTGCGCAACGAGAAGGTGAAGGTGTTCCGCTCGATCCGGTCGCTCACCGGCGCGAGCCTCGTGCGCGGCCAGTACCGCGGGTACCGCGACGAGGACGGTGTCGCCAAGGACTCCGAGGTCGAGACCTTCGCCGCGATGCAGGTGCACCTCGATTCCTGGCGCTGGGCGGGCACACCGTTCTTCATCCGCGCCGGCAAGCGGCTGCCGGTCACCGCGACCGAGGTCATGGTCGAGCTGCGCCGCCCGCCGCAGAACGTGTTCCGCGAGACCCAGCCGCCAAACTCCAACTACCTGCGCTTTCGCCTCGGGCCCGACCAGGTCGCGATCGCGATCGGCGCGCTCTCGAAGAAGCCCGGCCCCGCGATGGCGGGCGAGGAGATCGAGCTCTACGTGTGCAATACGCGCGACGACGAGGCAGGCGCCTACGAGCGGCTGATCGGCGACGCGATGAAGGGCGAAGCGACGCTGTTCGCGCGCCAGGACGCGGTCGAGGAATGCTGGCGCATCGTCGACCCGATCCTCAAGATGCCGAAGCCGGTGCACGTCTACGAGCCCGGATCCTGGGGACCAGCCGACGCGCTGGAGATGACCGAGACGCTCGGCGGGTGGCACCCCCCGATGCCGGTGGCCTGAGCCCTCGCCGGGCGGCGCCACCCCGCCCGAGCGCGCCGGCGAGACAATGGTGCCGGCAACTATGCTAGCCTCGCGTAGCGGCCGGTCTGCCTCCGCTTCGTGCCGCCGCTGCTCTGCCGCAATTGCGAGACAAGGCATCGCAACTCGATAGAGACCCACGCCCATGGCAAAGATCGTCGGCGCCATCGCCACCTCCCACACCCCCACCATCGGCTTCGCGCACGACCGCAAGTCGCCCGACGACCCGGTCTGGGGACCGATCTTCGAAGCCTACGTGCCGATCCGGAAGTGGCTCGCAGAGAACAAGCCCGACGCGCTCGTGCTGGTCTACAACGATCACGTCACCTCGTTCTTCTTCGATCATTACTCGGCGTTCGCGCTCGGCATCGGCGAGTCCTACGCGGTCGCCGACGAGGGCGGCGGGGCGCGCGCGCTCCCGGACGTGCGCGGCCATGCGGCGCTCGCGCAGCACATCGGCTTCAGCCTGGTGGCGGACGAGTTCGACATGTCCTTCTTCCAGAGCCGGCCGCTCGACCACGGCGTGCTCTCGCCGCTCTCGATGCTGCTCGCCCGCGAGCCCGACTGGGCCGCGCCAATCGTGCCGCTGCAAGTCGGGGTGCTCCAGTTTCCCGTGCCGTCGGCGCTGCGCTGCTACAAGCTCGGCCAGGCGCTGCGCCGGGCGATCGAGAGCTATCCGGAGGACCTCTCGGTCGCGCTCGTCGCGACCGGCGGCCTGTCGCATCAGGTGCACGGCGAGCGCGCCGGCTTCAACAACACCGCCTGGGACATGCAGTTCCTCGAGCTGTTCGAGAAGGACCCGGTGCGGCTCACCGAGCTGACCCAGGCCGAGTACGCGCGCCTCGGCGGGCTGGAGGGCGCCGAGGTGATCATGTGGCTCGTGGTGCGCGGCGCGCTCTCTGCGTCCATCCGCAAGATCCACCAGACCTATTACCTGCCTTCGATGACCGGCATCGCCACCGCCATCTACGAGAACGAGGCGATCGCCACCGAGGTGGACACCGCGGCCGCGCACCGCGCGCACATCGGCCGCCAGCTCGCCGGCGCGGAGATGCTGGAGGGAACCTATCCCTTCACCCTCGCACGCAGCGTCAAGGGCTACCGGCTGAACAAGTTCCTGCACGCGATGATCGAGCCCGCGCATCGGGCGCGCTTCCTCGCCGGCGAGGACGGCGCGATGCGCGAGGCGGGCCTGTCGCCCGAGGAGCGCGACATGGTCCGGCGGCGCGACTGGCGCGCGCTGATCCGCCACGGCGCGAGCTTCTTCATGCTGGAGAAGCTCGGCGCCGTCCTCGGCATCTCGAACCTGCACATCTACGCCGCGATGCGGGGCGAGACGCTCGAGGCGTTCCAGCAGACGCGCAACGCGCCCGGCGCGCTCTACTCGGTGGCCGGGACCGACCCCGGTAGCGTCGCGTTCGAGGGTGCGGGGAAGAAGCGCTCCGCATGATCCGGCGGAACACCACACTCTGATCGGCGGCACGCGCCGTGCGCACTCGGCACGGAGCGACGGTGGGATCGGGCCAAGCGAAGCCGACCCGTCGAGACGTACCCACCAGGACTGCACGGGGAAGGCAGTACCGAACGCGTTCGACGAAAGCGGGGGGCATCGTGAAAGGACGAGGCAAGGGTGGACGCGCGGGCACGCGCGTGTGGATCGCGACGACGGCAGCACTCGTGCTCATCGCGTGGCCTGTGTTCGAGCCGCTGGCGCAGGGGAGGGCGAAGCAAGAAGGCGTCGTCGTCTCGATCCGGGACGGCACGCTCGAGCGGTTCGAGCAGGGGCGATGGCGCCCGCTCAAGGTGGGCCAAGCCGTTTCCCGCGCAGACCGGGTCAGAACCGACCGGACTGCGGTCGCTACCGTGACGCTTGAGGGTGTGGGCCGCCTCGTGCTCGGCCCGTCGTCCGACATCGAGCTCGGCAAGGACTCGCGGGACTTCCGGATGAGGCTGCAGCGGGGATTCGCGTGGTTCGAGTCCAAGCTGCGCCGGGGAAGCAACGCCTACATCACGACGAGCCTCGCGACGGCAGGAGTGCGCGACACGGGCTTTTCCGTATGCTATGACGGCACGAACTATTGCGCTTGCACGTGCTTCGGCGAAGTCGATGTCGCGTTGCCGGGCGGGCAGGCGACGACGGTGGGCAAGGGGCAGTACATCGCATTCGCGGGGGCGGCGCCCCTGCCCGCGGGGACTTCGCCGGGGGCTGCACTGCTGGAGAAGACCGGCGCGGGCTTCGACTTCTGCTTCGAGTGCCACGTCGTCGGCGGGAAGGGCGGGCTGAAGCAGGGCAGGAAGTGAAGGTTGCCGCGCTCTTCGCCGCGCTCGCATCGTTCGCCGTCTTCCTCGATCCCGGCAGCCAGCTCGACGCGTTCGAGCGGAAGACCCTCGACGCGAGGTACCGCTTCTTTGCGCGTCCCGGCCCGCACACTGGGGACATTGTCATCCTGCACATCTCCGAGGAGGCGATCCAGGCGCTCGCGCCCTTCTATGGGCGATGGCCCTGGCCGCGCGCGGTTCACGCCGACGCCATCGACTACCTGGAAGCCGACGGCGCGCGCGCGATCGGCTTCGACATCCTCTTCCCCGAGCGGGCGCTCCGCCAGGAGGTGGATGCGGCGACGATCGGCGAGCTGAAGGCGCTCGCAAAGAACGCCGACCTCGCGGACGTCCGGGCCGAGCTCCAGCGCCGGCTCGACGCGGTCGATCCCGCGCTGAGCGATGCCTGGTTCGTCGAACGGGTCGGCAAGTCGAGCAATGTGTTCCAGGCGTCGGTCTTCCATGTCGCCGAGGGCGATCTCGCGCTCGACCCCGGCCTCGCGGCCGATGCCGAGACGGCGGCGAGGATCGGCGCAGCGCTCGCGGGCTCGGCGGTGCCGGCGAAGATGCAGCACGCCGAAGCGGTCTTCTTCAATGCGACGATCCCGTTCGAGGCGCTGGCGCGCGCTGCGCGCGGCGTCGGCCACATCAACTACCTGCCCGACAGCGACGGGGTATGCAGGCGCTTCCTGCCGCTCGCGTGGCTCGCGGCGGGCGATGCCGCGTATCCGTCGCTCGGGCTGATCGTGGCGGCGGCCGTGAAGGGGATCCCCCCGGAGCGGATCGGCGTCGAGCGCGATCGCGTGATCGTCGGGGACGTGGAGATTCCGCTCCTCCCGGACGGCAGCACGCTCATCGACTACCGCGGCGGGCGCGTCACGCACGACTCCGGCGGGAAAGCGAGGTTCGAGTCGTTCTACCGCCACATCTCCTACGACGCCGTGCTGGCGTCGGCGGATTTCGTCCGGGCGGGTAAGGAGCCGCCGCTGCCGAGAGGGACGTTTGCGAACAAGATCGTCCTCGTCACCGCATCGGCGGCGGGGCTCTCGGATCTCCGGGCGACGCCGTTCAGCCCGGTCACGCCGGGCGTGGAGATCCACGCGAACGTCATCGACAACGTGCTCTCCGGCGGATTCCTCCGCCGGCCCGACGACCTGGCGGAGAAGGGGTATATCTTCGCGCTCGCGCTCGCAGTGGCGGCGATCGCCGCGCGGACGCGGCCCCGCGTCGGGGCGATGGCGGTCGCGCTCCTCGCGGCGGCCTTGATCGGGCTCCACTGGGTGCTCTTCGGCTACGGCTGGGTACTCCCGATCGTGAGCGTGTCGGTCGCGCTGGCGGCTACCTATCTCGGCGTGGTGCTCTTCAAGTACGCGGCCGAGGAAAAGGAGAAGACGCGCATCCGCGCCGCCTTTGGCCATTACCTCGCGCCGCAGGTCCTCGAGGAGGTGCTGAGATCGCCCGAGCGGCTGAGGCTGGGCGGCGAGCGCAGGCGAATCACGGTCCTCTTTTCCGACATCGAGGGGTTCTCGTCGTTGTCGGAGCGGCTGACGGCCGAGGACGTGGGCGCGATGCTCAACGAGTATCTCGACCGGATGCTGGGCTGCATCAAGCGCACCGGCGGGACGCTCGACAAGTTCATCGGCGACGCCGTCATGGCGGAGTGGAATGCCCCCATCGCCCAGCCGGACCACGCGGCCCGGGCGTGTGAAGCCGCGCTCCTCATGATGGACGAGGCGGCCCGGCTTGCGGCGAAGTGGCGCGCCGAGGGCAAGCCACCGCTCGCCGCGCGGATCGGCATCAACACGGGCGAGATGATCGTCGGCAATCTGGGCTCGCGCGAGATCTTCGACTACACGGTGATCGGCGACGAGGTCAACATCGCCGCGCGGCTCGAGCCGCTCAACAAGGACTTCGCGAGCCGCATCGCGGTCTCCGGGAGCACCCGCGCCGAGGCCGAGACCGAGCGAGCGGGCGCGTTCGTGTTCCGCCGGCTCGCGCGGGTGACGCTGAAGGGGAAGACCGCGCCGCTCGACGTGCACGAGCTCGTCGGATCGCGCGACGCCGTGCCGCCGCAGCGCATGGAAGCGATCGCCCGGTACGAGCAGGGGCTCGATCGCTTCCTCGAGCGGCGCTTCGCGGAGGCCCGGCAGCTGTTCGAGCGGACGCTCGAAGGGGATCCGGACGACGGCCCCGCGTCGCGCTACCTCGGGCGATGCGCCGCCTACGAGAAGACTCCGCCCCCGCCCGATTGGCAGGGCGTGTACGCTCAGGAGTCGAAGTGACGGGCGCCGGCCGCCACGGCGATTGCGCTACGCGATCGCGCGCGCATCATGCGCCAAGGGTGCAGGGAATGTGCAAAAAGCCGCGGAACCGCGCGCGGCCGCCGCGGATCGGCTCACCGGCAAGCGCATAGCGCGGAAAGCGCGCGAGGAAACGCCCGATCGCGACGCGGCCCTCGAGCCGCGCCAGGTGCATCCCCGCACATTGATGCGGCCCGGATCCGAATGCCAAGTGGCGGTTGGGGGTGCGCGCGAGATCGAGCCGGTCCGGATCGGGGAATTGCTCCGGGTCGCGGTTGGCGGCGCCGATGCACAAGGTGATCTGGGTGCCGGCCGCAAGCGGCACGCCTCCCACCTGCGTGTCGCAGGTGGCAATACGATTGCCGAGCTGGTTGGAGCTCTCGAACCGCAGGAATTCCTCCACCGCCGTGCGAACGAGCTCCGGCTGCGCGATCAACCGCGCCTTCTCCTGCGGCCACTCGATGAGCGCTTGCAGCGCGTTGCCGATCAGGTTGGTCGTGGTCTCGTGCCCGGCGTTCAACAGGAAGATGCAGTTGTGCAGCAGCTCGGTGTGTGTCAGCCGCTCGCCGTCGCCCTCGCCCAGGATCAGCCGGGTCAGCGCATCGGTTACCGGGTTGCCCGGATGGGTGCGTCGGTCCGCGACGAGCGTCTCGAGGTACGCGAGGAATTCAGCCACGGCGCGGTTGCCGCGCTCGAGCTGCTCGGGCGTAAGCGCCGGCTCCAGCGCGCCGAGGATCGCGAGCGACCATTCGCGCAGGGGGCCGCGCTCCGCGCGCGGCACGTCGAGCAGGTTGCCGATGATCTCGATCGGAATGACGGAGGCGAAGCCCTCGATCAGGTCCACCTTCTCCTGGCGCGCCATGCGGTCGAGCAGGCCATCCACGAGCGCGATCAAGCCCGGCTCCATCGCCTCGATGGCCCGTGGCGTAAGTGCGCCGAGCAGCAGCCTGCGCACGCGCGTGTGCAGGGGCGGATCGTTGAACACCAGACTCGTGGTGTGGTGCTGATAGAGCAGCGAATCGCCGTACTTCGGGCGAAACTCGGTGGTCTTGTCCGAGCTGAAGACGACCGGATCCTTGTACACCGTCATGCAGTCGGCATAGCGCGTCAGCAGTACCGAGCCATCGGGCATGCTGCGCACGGGGGTGTTCTCGCGCAGCGCCCGGTAGTACGGGTAGGGATTCTCGTAGAACGCCTGCGGCAGGCGCCGTAGATCGAAGCCGTGGATGAGCGACGCTGCCGCCTCAGCCGCCGAGGGCGATGCACTGTGCATGCGAGCTTCCGCGCGGATGGATGATGGTCAAGTCCCGAGCTTCGCACTCCGGAGCGCGGCGCACCAGGATACCAGCAAGCGAACGTCCGGGCCGTCAGCGCATCGGGCGGCTATGGGCCCAAGACGGCGCTTTGAATATTCGGCCTGCCGGTCATCGGACCGCCGCTTCAGACGGTGGTGTAGCCGCCGTCGATCAGCAGGTCGGTTCCGGTCATGAACGAGGATTCGTCGCTCGCGAGGAACACCGCGCCCGCCGCCATCTCCGCGGGCGTGCCGAGCCGCCCGAACAGCGTCGCGGCGTTCCGGTGCGCTTCGGCTTCGCTCGGCCACTGGCCCAGGAACCGCTGGTCGGCGGTCGGACCGGGCGACAAGGTGTTGGCGCGAATGTTCTGTGCGGCGTGATCGACGGCGAGTGCCTTTGCCAGGCTCAGCAACGCGCCCTTCTGCGAGGCATACCAGGCCCGGCCCGGCTTCGGAGCCCGCGCGAGTTGCGAGGCGATCAGGACGATGCTGCCGCCGCCACCGGCGATCATGACCGGGATCGCGTGCTTCAACAGCAGGAAGGGGCCGGTGAGGTTGGCGTCGATGGTCGCCTGCCACTCGGCGAGCGGCAGTTCGGTCACCGGCAGATACCGCGCGTCGCGGACCGCGCTGTTGACGACGATGGTCAAGCCGCCGAACTCCGCCCGCGCCGCGGCGACCAGCTCGCTCGCGGTCTGCTCCCGCGCGAGGTCGCCCACGATGGCCACCGCCCGTCCGCCCCGCGACCTGACCTGGGCGGCGGTCTCGCCGGCGCTCTCTCGGTTGATGTCGCTGCACACCAACGCCGCGCCTTCGTCGGCAAAGGCAAGACAAACGGCCCGGCCGATGCCGCCGCCGGCGCCGGTGACGATCGCGACCTTGCCTCGGAGTCTGCCTGGCACGGGGCACGAGTATACGCAACTCGTGCGGATGGTCGGCCGGCGCGGCAAACTTCCGGCTCAGTCGGTGGAACACTGCGGACGGCTCGTACCTGCCGCTCGCACTGTCGATCGCTTTTACAGTGCGCGAGGGGTTTCTCTGCGAATTTTGCCGCGTGCTTCTCTTTTTCTTGGTGCTAATATTCTTCGGCATCGCCGCGAGGGAACGGAAAGACCTGCGGCGGAGCGAGCGGTGGAATTCCGGCGCAAGCGGAAGTTCACTGCCCGATTAGATGCCGGGCGACGTTCGGTGATTGCCTCGCTCGGCCGATGCGACGCTATCTCAATCAAGGAGGTTGTCATGCCGGAAAAGGACATCAGGTTTGGTTCGCTCACCTTGAATCGCGACACCATCGTTCGGCTCGATTCCGAAATCCTGAATGACGCGAACCCCGAAGCCAAGCCTCGAGACGATAGGACAAAGCCCGACAACTGTCCGGCCTCGACGCAATCCAAGGTCACCGCGCACTGCTGCTGATTCGCACAGCCCTGGGCGCTGCGGCGCCCAGGGCTGTAACCGCCTTCCGCAACCGGCGGAAAACCCGACCGTCGCGTCCGGTAGGCGGTGATGATTTGATTGCTGCCACGGGAATCCGGTATTTCGCCAATTTGGCACCCGCTCCTGGGCGGAACGAAACTGGCGCGTGCCGGCGAGGTCGTCGGCGCGATCGCCATCGATGTCGCTCGTTATATCGACTCGCCAGAGTCGATCGCAGGCCTGCATCGGACGGGGGATCCGGCCGGGCTGGCAGGCGGCGATGCCGGACTGGTCCTGTTCCTCGCGGCGCTCGCGCGGTACGAGGACTCCCCGATCGATGCAGCAGCTCTGCGCGACAAGGTGCTGCAGCGGGCGGTCGATGCGCTTGCCGCGCGGGCGCTGGACAGCTCCTTGTTCAGCGGTTTTCCAGGCGTTGCCTGGGTGGTGCAGCGATTCCTCCCTGCGCCAAAATCCGACGGCGGCGATGCGCTTGCCGCGATCGATGACGTCCTGGCCGATCATCTCGGGCGCGGAAATTCCCGCGAACTCGATCTGATCTCGGGTCTCGTCGGCATCGGCGTTTATCTTCTCGACAGACTGCCCCGTCCCGCCGCCGTGGTCGGGCTGCAGGCCATCGTTCGGACATTGGCGGAACGCGCCGACCCGGACGGATCGGGCGGCGTGGCGTGGCGAGTTCCGCCCGAGGAACTCGACGAGGACGATCGATCCCAATATCCGGATGGACGCTTCGATCTGGGCGTGGCTCACGGCGTTCCCGGGATCATGGCGTTTCTCGCGCGCGCGGCGGCTGCGGGGATCGATCGGGAGCGCACGTCCGCACTGGTTGACGCGTGTTTTGCATGGTTGCTGCGGCAGGAACGGATCGGACAGGGGGTCTCGGCTTTCCCCTACTGGATCGCCACGATCGGTCCGGCAAAGAATACCGAGTTCGCGTGGTGCTACGGCGACCTCGGCGTCTCGCTCGCCGTGCTCACGACCGCGACCGCTGCCGGTCGCGCGGATTGGCGCGATCAAGCGATACGAATCGGATTGGCGGTGGCAAGACGGGCGATGCAGGCGCCGCCGAGGGCCGATGCCGGCCTTTGTCACGGCAACTGCGGGGTCGCGCACCAGTTCAATCGACTATACCAGGCGACGGGACAGAGTCTGTTTCGGGACGCGGCACGGCGCTGGTACGACCATACCTTTTCTTCCTGTCAGGCGGGCAAGGGTATCGGCGGATTCCTCTCGCTCATTCGCGACGAGAATCTGCAGGACGTCTGGATCACAACGCCCGAGTTGCTGAACGGCGCCGCCGGCATCGGGCTCGGGCTGCTGGCCGGCATGCTGCCCATAGAGCCGGACTGGGATCGGATACTCTTGATCTCTCCGCTGCGAGCATCGTGCTGATTGGCTGAGACGCCGAAACCGCACATTGCGCCGAGCGGGTTCTTCGGCTGGCGCATGCCGATGTTGCCCGTCGACGAGTGGCTCGCCTGGAGCGAGGGACTCGCCGTGCCCGCCGCCATCGAAGACGGCGATGCTGCGGGGTTGGCGGCCGCGCTCGATCACGATCGCGCTCTGTTGCGAAAGCGCTTGCAGGACTGGTTGGCACGGCCGCTCGTGCGCGAGGCGATCTTCCTGGCGTCACCGGGCTTCGCGTCGCGCCTCGACCAGTGGCTGGCTGCGGGGCCGTCGGCGGAAAGCGATGGACTCGCGGTCTCCCTGTCGCGCTACCTGACACGCATGGCCACGCGATCCACGCCCTTCGGCCTGTTCGCGACGCATTCGTTGGGCCGGGTTGGCGATCGCACCCAGCTGACCCTGGCACCGGGCGAACCGTACCGGCGCAGAACCCGACTGGATCTCGAGTACCTGGCAGGGTTGGCGGCGGCCGTCGAGTCGGACGCAACCATGCGCCCGCTCCTGCGCTATCGCCCAAACAACAGCCTGTATCCGGCCGGCGCTCAGTACCGCTACGTGGAATGGCAGGTTAACGGCAAGACGCGGCGCTACCACCTCGTCGCGGTCGACCGATCCGCAGCGCTGGATACGGTTCTCGCCGCGGCCAATGAACGCGCATCGATCGCCGAGCTGGCCGAGTTGCTCATCGGGCCCGGCGTGACCGCAGCCGACGCGACCGGTTTCGTCGGCGCCTTGGCGGACTGCCGCATCCTGGTCTCCGACCTGGCACCGATCGTCACGGGCGAGGAGGCGATGGACGACTGGTTGCGGAAAGCCGGCCGGGGCGGCGGGCTGGGCCGAATCGCCGGCGTGCTCGGGCGGGTCCGCGAGGCCCTGCGCGAGGCCGATGACGGAACGCCGACCGGCGCGGTCGACAGGTACCGAGCGATCGCCGAGCAGCTGAGCGCACTGCCCGTGCAGCCGGATGAAGCGCATCTCTTCCAGGTCGACGTGATCCGGCCGACGCCGCAGGCGACACTCGGCGGCGCGGTGATCGCCGACCTGATCAAGGCGATTCATCTGCTGCACCGAATCACGGAACCGCGCCAAGGCCGCCTGGCCGAGTTCGCCAAGGCATTCGAGGCGCGCTACGAGGGCAGGGAAGTCGATCTCATGGAAGCGCTCGACGAAGAACTGGGCGTCGGCTTCGGTGCTGGTCGATCCCTCGCTTCCGAAGCGGAGCGCCTGATCGCGGATCTGGATTTCCCGGCGACTGGAGCGCCGGCCAGCCGACCATGGACGGATCGGCATGGTTTCCTGCTGCGCAGATGCCAGGAGTGCTGGAGTTCGGGCGAAACCGTGCTGGCGCTGGATGCGTCGGATCTCGAGCGCCTGGAGGCCCGCAACCGGCGCCCGCTGCCCGATGCTCTGGCCATTCTGTGTTCGCTCGTCGGCGACCGGCAGGCGATCGAGACCGGCAGCTACCAGATCGTCGTGAATTCCGTTGTCGGGCCGTCCGGCGCCCAGTTGCTGGGCCGCTTCTGCCACGCCGACAAGGAACTGATGGCGGCGCTGATCGGCCACCTGCGACAGGAAGAGGCGCTCCGACCGGACGCCATTTTTGCCGAGATCGTCTGCCAGCCGGAGGATCGCGTCGGCAACGTTCTCTCGCGTCCGCTGCTGCGCACCCACGAGATCCCCTATCTGGGGCGCTCCGGCGCGCCGGCGTCGCAGCAGATCCCGATCGGCGATCTGCGCGTGGCCCTGCGTGGCGGCAGGATCGTCTTGCGCTCGGCGAGCCTGGCGCGGGAGATCGTGCCGCGACTGTCCAATGCCCACAACATCGCTCACCCGAAGAATCCCGGCGTATACCGGTTTCTCGCCGCCTTGCAGGGACAGGGCGTCATCGCTTCTCTCGGGTGGGACTGGGGACCGCTCGAGGATGCGCCCTTCCTGCCGCGCGTCACGGCCGGTCGTCTCATCCTGGCGCGAGCGCGCTGGCGAGTGACGGGCGAGGAACTGAAGCCCATCGCCGCCCTGCGCGGGGCGGAGCGGACGGTCCGATTCCACGCGTGGCGCCGGCGCCGCCGAATTCCGCGACACGTCGTGCTCGTCGATGGCGACAATGATTTGCTGCTCGATCTGGATAACGCCTATTGCGTCGACAGCCTGCTCGTCGAGAGCCGCTGGACCCTGGTGCTGGTCGAATGGCTGTCGGCACCCGATCGTTTCCCTGCACACGGTCCTGACGGGCGTTACTGCCACGAATTGGTGGTGCCGTTCATTTGTCGGGCTTCACCCGCGCCATCGGCGGACAGCGCAGGCTCGGGAACGCGCCGTCCGCTGGAGCGGGCCCGGCGCAGTTTCCCTCCCGGCAGCGACTGGTTGTACGCGAAGCTCTACTGCGGCGAGGCGAGCGGCGACCATATCTTGCGCCGGCTGGTGCTGCCCCTCTCCCAGCGGGCGCTCGAAGACGGCGTGGCGAGCCGCTGGTTCTTCGTCCGCTATGCCGATCCCGAGCACCACCTGCGCTGGCGCGTGCAAGGAACGCCGGCCGCCCTTGCGGGGATGCTCGCAGGCGTGAATGTCGAAGCTGCCTCGTGGCTGGCATCGGGTCATCTGCACCGCGTCGAGCTCGCCACCTACGAACGGGAGATCGAGCGCTACGGCGGGATCGCCGGCATGGAGCTTGCCGAAGAGCTGTTCTACCGGGACAGCGTGGCTGCCGCTGAAATCGTGGCCCGCTACCACGGCGACCGGGGCCAAGATGCGAGGTGGCGACTCGCATTGTTGGCGCTCGACCGCCTGCTCACCGATTTCTCGCTCGCCATGGACGCGCGCGTCGACCTGGTTTCGAGACTGCGCGACCGGTTTGCCCGCGAGCTGGAGGTCGACAGCCGGTTGCGCAAGCAGATCGGCGCAAAGCTGCGCCGTGAATCGGCCGAGCTTCTGGCACTGCTGCGAGCCGACCCCGCGGCTGGCCATGTTCTTCATGCCGGCGCCATGGCGCTGCGGCGGCGATCCGCTGCGCTTCTCCCCCTCGCTCGCGCCATCGCCGCTCCCGGTGCGCTGGACGATCTATCGGTCGGTGAGGTCCTGGAGAGCTATTTGCACATGACCGTCAATCGCATGTTGCGGTCGGCGCAGCGCGCCCAGGAGTACGTGCTCTACGATTTGCTGGCTGCGCTCTACCGCAGCCTGGTCCGGACGGATCGTCGCGATGGCTGAGACCGTCCGGAGCCGGGGCGCGCTCCGTCACCCGCTGCTGCAGTTGTTGCCTCTGCTGCGACCGCATGTGTGGCGCGGCATCGAGGTGCTCGCGTACCTGCTCCTCGCGGCCGCGAGCGCACTCGTCGTGCCCTGGGCGATGCAATACCTGATCGACGACGTCATTCCGCAGCGCGATGCCCGGGGTTTGGTGTTATGGGTCGTTCTGCCCGCGGTCGTCGTCCTCGGCGGCGGTCTGGCGACCTACCGGCGGATCGTCATCGCCGGCGCGATGGCGGCGCAGGTGCTGGTCGAGCTGCGCCAGCGCTGCGTCGAGAAATACTGCTCCCTGCCGCCGCGCTTCCTCGATCGGGAGCGGAGCGGCGATCTGCTGTCGCGGATCACCAACGATGTCGATCACATGCATGGCGTCATCGAAAGGACGCTGCCCGCGTTGATCTTCGAGACGACTACGCTGCTCGTCATGAGCGCCTACGCGGTCTACCTCAATGGCCTGCTGGCATTTTTGGCGCTCGGCATCGGGGCGCCGATCTTCAGCGTCATGTACCTGACGACGAGCCGTCGGCTGCGCGCTAGCAGCCGATCGTTGCAGGATTGCATGGGCGACCTGTCGGCAACGGCGAGCGAGCATCTCGCCAATCACGCGATCATCGTTTCGTTCGGCCTCCGCAACTGGGCGGAGAACGCCGTCGCCGCAATCCTCGGCCGCATGATGCAGTTGAGCATTCGGGTCGCGCGCGTCGAAGCAACGCTGACGGCCGGCACGCAGCTCGTGTTTCAGGGCATCCGCATCGCCGTCCTCGCGCTCGGCGTCCTGCTGATCTTCCGCGGCGAGATGACGGTCGGCGCGCTGGTCGCGTTCCTCACCATCGTCGCAGGGCTGATCGCGCCGTTCGTCACCATCGCAGACTATTACGGGGAGCTGGCGATCGCGGCAGGCGCGCTGGAGCGGGTGCAGGGGTTTCTGCGGACGGAGGCGCAGACGCGCGACGGAACGGAAAAATTCGACGGCGCGCTCGGCGACATCGAGGTGCGGGGTGTCAGCGTGGCGTATTCGCCGGGCATTGACGTTCTCCAGTGCGTGTCGGCGGTGCTGCCGAGGAACAGCTTCGTCGCGCTGGTCGGCCCCTCCGGTTCGGGCAAGACGTCCTTTCTTTACGTGCTCACGCGGTTCCTGGACCCGGACAGTGGTTGTGTCCTCGTCAACGGGCGTGACCTCAAGACATTTGCCGCCGATTCGTGGCGTCATCACCTTGCCCTTGTGACCCAGACTCCGCTGCTGTTCAATGCCTCGATCGTCGAGAACGTCAGGCTGGGACGCCTGGACGCGAGCCCCCAGGAGATCGCGGCGGCTCTGCGCGCTGCGGCGCTGGACATCGGGGGCGAACTGCCTCACCTCGCCGGCGATGAGCCGATCGGCGAAGGCGGGGCGTTGCTGTCGGGCGGGCAGCGGCAGCGGCTGACGCTTGCGCGTGCGCTGGTGCGCAATGCGCCATTGCTGCTGCTGGACGAGGCTACTTCGTCGCTGGATCCGGCAAAGGAAATGGCGGTGCTCGACGGTCTCGCGGCCTACCGCCGCCAATCCGGGTGCACCATCGTTTTCTCGACCCATCGCGCCGAGGCGGCCGCGCGTGCCGACATCGTTTTCCGCTTCGACGGCGGCCGGATCGAGCGCATCAAATGACGGCGCCGTCGAGCTGCCCGCCGGCTCCCTTCGGCATCGAGCATGCGAAGAGATTAAGGAAGCTCTGAAGAACCCCGTCATTCCCGCGCAAGCGGAATCCAGTTCGGGCTCATTCAACGACTTGCCGGATCCCCGCTTCCGCGGGGATTACTGAATCAAGCCTTTCTTAATTCGTCACTCTGGTCGCGATCAATCGCTTCCCTGCGGGGTCACGCGCCTTCAGGCCAGCGCGCGACCGGTCAGGCGCTCGAGCACACGCAGCGGCGAGCGTACGGGAAAGCGCTGCGCGGTCACCGGCAGGTAGATCGTCTGCTCGAACATGCAGCGGCCGGAGAGCACCGCGTGCACGACCTGATCGCTGAACACGATCCAGGTCTCGCCGGCGGCGAAGTGCACGTCCTGGCGCGCCGCCGCGCGCTGGTACGCGGTGTCGCACTTCATGATGTCGTGGATGTGGCGCATGCAATGGTCGTATTCGCTGCGCACCGACTTCGTCACGCGCAGCGCCGCCAGCGCGAGCGCGACGGCCATCGAGTACCGCGGCACCCGCGGCAGGAAGGTCGCAGCCAGCTGCTCGAACGGTTCGCCGACCTGCCAGTGGCGCGCCACGCCATCCGGATTGACGTTGGTGAAGAAGCGCAGCACCCGCCGCCCGTGCACCGGCGTGGCAGGGAACGCGTCGATGTGCAGCCGCGTGTCGTCCTTGCGCGGGCTCTGCTGGACGCGTCCGGCCACCTCGGCCGGCCGGAAACTGGTGCGGCCGATCTCCAGTGCAGCGAGATAGGCGGGAAAGAGCCGCTGCGCGAGCTCCGCGGTCTGCCGCTGATAGCGTCCGCATGCAGAGGCAAGGACGCGGCGCAGCCCCGCGTCCTCGACTGCGCCCTTCACGTTCTGCGCCCGTGGGCCGAGGCTCACGTTCTTGCGGTGGCCCGCCAGCACGTGGTCGCGCACGATCCGCGTCTCGCCGGGCTCGAGGACGAATGGCAGCGGCAGCCGCAGCACGCTGCCAGCCTCGAGCGCGGCGGTCGCGCGGTCCGCGAGCGCGGCGTCGATGCCGCCCGACCAGCCTGCGCCGACGATGCTCTCGACCTGGCTCGTGCCGTCATCCATGCCCTGCAAAACGCCAGCGCATGCAACTCATCGCCGCAGCGCCAAGGCGTCGAGCCCGCCGGCTCACGGCAGGCGGGTGACGATCGGCACGCCGCACTTCCGCAGGCAGCCCGCGGTAACGCTGCCGAGGATCGCCGCCTCGAGGGGACGCCGCGCATGCGTCGCCATCGCGAGCAGCACGTCCCGGCGCTCGTTCAGGTAGCGCGCGATCGCGTCGGCCGGATCACCGTGCAGCACTTCCCAGTTGGCGCGCACGCCGTAGCGCTTGCGATAGTCCTCGGCGCGGCTGCGGACGTAGGAGGATTCCATCACGTCGCCCGCCGGAATGCCGGCAGGCGTGCCGTCGAGCGTGATCGCCTGGACGAGGCTGAGGTCGGCGCCGAGCCATTGCGCCATGCCGGCGGCCTGCGATGCCATCTCCTCCGAGGTCGGCGTGCCGTCGAGCGGCAGCACGACGCTGCTGATCTTCACTGCCTGCCGTCGCTCCTCGACCGCCGCGCCGCGCGGCCGATAGAGGACGATCGGGTCTCCGCTCGTGCGCACGATGCGCATCGCCACGCTGCCCATCATCGCTTCCATCAGCCCGCTGCGGCCGTGCGAGGTCATCGCGATCAGCGTGCGCGGCACGCGCCGCGCCTCGGCGAGGATCGTGTCGGCGAGGTCGCCGCGGGCGAGGACCGCGCGCCCTTCGGCCCCCAGTTCGGTCGCAAGCGCTCCAACGTAGCGCGTGGCCTCGGCCCGTTCGTCTTCCCGATCCACCACCTGCAACAGCGACAGCGCGGCGCCGGTGGCTCGGACCATGCCGAGCGCGTGCGGCACCACTTCTTCGGAAAAAGCGGATCCATCGACGGGGACCAGGATTCGATCGTACATGCGGGATGCCTCCTCGAGCGGCGGGCGCGGCAGCGCAAGCATAAGCCAGTTTCCGCCTCGCCGGTATCCGACGGACGCTACCCGTGATCGCCCTCGGGGTCCTCCTCCCGGGGATCGCAGTCCGCGCCGCGATGGCACTCGGCCGCTGCTGGCGGCTCAGCGCGGCCCGGTCTCGATCAGCCGCAGCGGATCGGTGCATACGTCCGACCCGTCGACCGGGATCGGACCACGAAAGAGCGTTTGCAGCGGCACCACGATCACCGAGGTGAAGAACCGCGCGATCGCGGCGAACACATCCTCCGGGGATACGCCGACGCTGAAGTCGGTGAGCGTGCCCGTGACGCGAACCGGCGTCTCGAGGCTCAAGGGCTGCAGGCGCTTGGTGCGGGGCCGGAAGCGGAAGTCGATCTTCTCCGTGCGGAAGTCGATCCCGCCCGTGCCCCAGACCCGGATGCGGCTCGTGTCGATGACCATGAGGTCCTCGGTGAGCTTGCCGTCCACGAGGTCGAAGCGGCCGACGATGCAATTGACCACGGACGCGGGTGCGTGATCCAGGACCGGGAGGAGGGTGCGGAACAGGTTGACGACCCAGAGGTCGACCTGTCGTGCGCCCAGGTTCTGCGGTGCTACGGCGATGTCGATGCGTCCGCTTGCCGATGCCAGCACCATGTTCAACGACCGGGCCGTGCTGGTGAGCTCGAGGTTCATGCTGATCAGCCCTGAGACGTCCGAGTCCGGCCAGCGGCGGCGCGCGAGGATCGCGTAGTCGAAGTGCTCGATGTACGCGCCCAGGGCGAGCTTGATCCCGCCTTCGCTCGGGTCGTACGCGGCCGCAAGCTTCGCCGTCCCACCGAGGACATTCACCTCGGCCGGACCGAGGTAGAGCTCACCCTCGACGAGCTGCGCGCGCAGCGTGCCGTCGGCGAGCCGGTCGGCGCCGGAGAACAGCTCCTTCACCTTCACGTCGAGGAAGGCATCGAAGCGGCGGAGGAACGCGGCGTCCAGTACGCGCTGCGTCCGTGTCGTCGCGCGCGATGCGTAGCCGCGCAGGCTTTCGGCCGACATCGACGCGGCGGGGCCCGCGTCCGCCTGCCGGGAAAACGGAAAGTCGTCGAGCTGGAGGCGCGCCGCCTCGACACGCACGTCGAGCCGCGGCCGCGCCCCGCCGAGATCGAGCGTGCCGCGTCCGGTCAGCTGGCTCGTGCCGATGCTGAGCGCGAGCCGCGGCACCTCATAGGCCGTCGCAGTCATCGTGATCGGCCCCGCGAGCGACCAGGGTCCCCAGGGTGGAAGTTCGACGCGCGCGAGGCCGCTCAACGAATCGAGCCGCTCGCCGGCGAGGGCGATCGCGAGCTGCCCGCTGCGCCCCAACGGCAGCCCGGCCTCGCCTTCGATGCGGAGCGTCGCGCCTGCCGCACGCGCAGCGACGGCGAGAGGCACGCGGCGCGCATCCCGCGCGAAGTCTGCAAGCGCGCCGGTGGTGAGCTGGACTGCGACGTCCGTCCCCTCGATGGCGCCCTCGAGGCGTGCGTCGACCGGCTGTCCCGGCGCCGCCGCGACGACGCCCTCCCGGACCTCGATGCGCGCGAAGGTCTTGCCCGCGGGGCCGCGCAGGGCGAAGTCGCCGCCGGCCATCCGCGCGGCGAACGACGAATGTTCGGCCAGCTCGTCAAGGCTGCCGCCGCGCCCCGCGAGCCTGAAGTGCAGCACGTCGGCGTGGGCGTCGATGTTCTCGGCCACGGCGAGCGCGCGCAGCAGGGCGCCGACATCGACCTTGACCGCAGAGAGCTCCACCACGACTTCCGGCGCGTCGCTCCGCAGGTCGATCCCGAGCGTCCCATCGAACCGGACCGCGGCGACGCTCGCCCTGAACGGGGCAGGCGGGAGGTATCCGTCGCGGATCCGGGCATCGAAGCCGACGCCGGTCAACTCCGTGCGGCGCAGGACGATGCGTTCGATTGCGAGGTCGATGTCCGCGTCGGCAAGCTCGATGCTCTGCGGCAGGAGCGGGACGTCCAACGCGAGCTCTCGTGCCCCCTGCGACGCCCGACCGACCGGCGGCTTCAGGGTGGCGAGTTCGGCAAGGTCGAGCAAGGGACTCGTGATCTTGACGAAGGTCAGGGTTCGCCCGCCCACGACGGCGCGACGCGCGTCCGCGATGACGACGCTCCGCCCGATCTCGATGCGGGTGTCGCGAAGATGCCATCCCCCCGGCTCGCGCCGGGCCTCGCCGCGGAGCACCACTGGGAGCCGCGACTGCGGCGCGAAGCCGAGCCACTCGGCGATATCGCCCGAGCCCGTCGCGGCAACGTGGAACTTGAGCCCGGCGCCACGACCGACGTCGGACCGCTCGACCCCGCCCTCGATGCGCGCCTTCACGCCGGCGCCGGCGATGGCGAGCTCGACCGGGAGCACGCCATCGCGGAGGATCCGTGAAAGCTCGCGGCCGCGGAGCGTGAACGACACGCGCTTCCCGAGCAGCATGCCTCGCGCGGAGCCGCGCAAGCGCTCGCCGTGCGCCGCTTCGAGCACGAGCGCGTCGAGCGCGAGGCCGATCGCTCGCCCGCCCGCGAAGTGGCCGTACGAGAGCCGCGCCTTCTCGAGCTCGAGCCGCGCCGAGAGATCCCGCACGACTGCGCCGACTGTCTCACCACGGCCGCCTGCCCGGAATGCCACGCGCTCGAGCCCCCCCTCGACTCCTTCCAGGCCGACCACCTCCAGGGCGCGTTCGCCAAGCCGCGTGTCGCGCGCGCCGACCTCGAGCGCGAATGCGGGCGTCGCACCGCCCGTGTCGAGCCGGGCATACCCCGTGAATGGGATGCCTGCCACGGTCGCGGCCATCGGGGCGCGCACGCCGGACTCGTCGGCGGTGACCTCGAGCGTCGCGTCGCGCACCTCGAAGGCGACGCCAGCGAGCCGACCCACCCGCAGCGCGAGTGCGAGATCGAACGGCACGAGTCCGCGCAACGGCGTCGCATTGTCGGCGAGGTCCTCGTAGCTCGGCGCGCGGCGCGGTTCGGCCGCCGGGTCGCCCATGAAGGGGCGAAGGTCGAGTTCGGCGATCGCGAGATCACCCGTCGCGCGCACCCGCGCACCGCTCGTATCGATCCCGACATGCCCCGCGAGCACGGAGTCGCCCACCACGCCGCGCAGACCCGCCAGCTCGATCGCACCGGATCGGACCGCGACCTGCCCGGAAATCGCGGCGGCCCCCAACTTTGGAAGCTTTGTGCCGAGCAACTGCTCGATGTCTTCGAAATTGTCAGCGCCCGCGCCGATCTCGAACTCGGCACTGCGTGCGCCCGCCGTGACCGACCCGGCTGCGTGCAGCCGCACGCCGGCAGCGGTGGCGTCCAGGGCGAACGGCCAGCTCGCGTCGCTCGCGGCAAGCAGGCGAGCCGGCCCCCCCGCGAGAGCAGCATCGTAGGGCGATCCGCGTGCGGTCCTTCCGCGCACGGCGATCGCGATCGGCTCGGTCCAGCCGCCGACGCCCGTCAGTTCGTCGAGGTCGAGGCGGCGGTGCGTTCCGGACAGCGCGTCTTCAAAATCGACCGTGAGCCCGCGAAGCGTGATCCGCGCGATCTCGACGGCGATGCGCCCGCCCGCCGCATCCGGCGG
This sequence comes from Burkholderiales bacterium, assembly GCA_020848075.1. Classification (GTDB taxonomy): domain Bacteria; phylum Pseudomonadota; class Gammaproteobacteria; order Burkholderiales; family SG8-39; genus JAABRB01. The sequence goes on along the minus strand of JADLAV010000018.1, from coordinate 9,478 downwards.
CGCCACGCTCGTCGCCGGCTCGCCGAACGTCCAGTTCGCGCGGCCGTCCGCCGCGCGCTCCAAGCGCACGCGCGCGGCGGATGCTTCCACGGATCGCAAGACGAGCCGCCCTCGCAGCAGCGCAAACGCATCGACCCGCGCGTGTGCGTCGCGCAGGACCGCAAACTCGCGCGCCGCGAACCCGGGCGGGTCGAGCACGCGGATGCCACCGATGCGGACCTCCGCCGTTCGCGCGAGCCGCACCTCGAGAGGACCCTCGAGGATGACCTGGCGGCCAAGCGCCGCGGAGGCGCGGGAAGCGATGGCCTCGCGCCAGGGAGACGCATCGAGCGCCGGCGCGAGCGCGAGCAGCGCGAGCAAGGCGACAGCGAGCAGTGCGGCAAGCGCCGTTCCCGCCACGAGGATGCGGGGCAGGCCTTTCATGACGGCCGCCCGGAGCGAGCCGGCTCGTGGAGCTCTCCTGCTCGCATCACCGTTCTGCTCCCTGGCCGAGCGCGGTCGCGGCCTCGCTCATTGCGGAGGACGGTTCAGTTCGAGCGATCCTTGCAGGGCGGCACTCGGTGCGAGCCGGGGCTTTGGCTCAGAAGTTCTCGTGCATCGCCCCGCTCGGGATGTCCTGCGCGCGGAAGGGCGTGACCTGGTACACATAGTAGTTGAGCCAGTTTGCATACAGCAGACTGGCGTGGCCGCGCCAGCGCACCTCCGGGGGCCGCGCAGGGTCGTCTCCGGCAAAGTAGTTCTTGGGCACGTCGATCGGCAGCCCGCGCGAGCGGTCGCGTTCGTACTCGGTCTTGAGCGTGAGCGGGTCGTACTCGGAGTGCCCGGTCACGAAGAAGTGGCGGCGGTCGGCCGAGCACGCGATGTACACGCCGGCCTCGTCGGACTCCGCGAGGATGGTGACGTCCCGGACCTGCTCCAGGTCGGCGCGCCGCGTCTCGGTGTGGCGCGAGTGCGGCGCGAAGAACACGTCGTCGAAACCGCGTAGCAGCCGCTCCATGGGCACGAGCACGCGGTGCTCGAACACGCCGAACAGCTTGCGCGGCAGGGGGTGCTTCGGCACCCCGTAGCGGTGGTACAGCGCCGCCTGCGCGCCCCAGCAGATGTTGAAGGTCGAGCACACCGCCGTCTCGGCCCAGTCCAGGATGCGCGTGAGCTCCGGCCAGTAATCGACCGCCTCGAACTCGAGCTGCTCGACCGGCGCTCCGGTGATGATCAGGCCGTCGAATTTCTCGTCACGCACCTCCTCGAAGGTCGTGTAGTGCTGCAGCAGGTGCTCGGCATCGGTGTTTTTCGGCTCGTGGCTCGCGGTGTGCAGCAGCGTCACGTCGACCTGCAGCGCCGAGTTGCCGAGCAGGCGCAGCAGCTGCGTCTCGGTGGCGATCTTGGTGGGCATGAGGTTGAGGATCGCCACGCGCATCGGACGGATGTCCTGGCGCGCGGCGCGCTCCTCGCCCATCACGAACACGTTCTCCGCCTCCAGCGTGGCGCGCGCAGGCAGCGTCGAGGGGATCTTTACCGGCATGGCGATGCGGGCGGCAGGGGCGTAGCGCGCTTGCGCCTCGCCCCGGCCCGCCGTGCTTCCGGGAGGCGCCGAGCTAGGCGGCTGTCAGCGCCTGGTCGAGGTCCCACAGGATGTCGTCGATGTCCTCGATGCCGACGCTCAGCCGCACGAAGTCGGGCGTCGCCCCGGCTGCGACCTGCTCCTCGGGGCTCAACTGGCTGTGGGTGGTCGTGGCAGGGTGGATCGCGAGACTCTTCGCATCGCCCACGTTGGCGAGGTGGCTGAACAGCTGGAGGCTCTCGATGAACTTCTGGCCGGCGGCCGCGCCGCCCTTGATGCCGAAGCCCATGATCGCCCCGCAGCCCTTCGGCAGGTACTTCTTCGCGCGCTCGTAGTCCGGGTGGCTCTTGAGGCCAGGATACATGACCCAGCTCACCTTGTTGTGCTTCGCGAGAAACTCGGCCACTGCCTGCGCGTTGCGCGTGTGCTCCCGCATGCGCAGGCTGAGGGTCTCGACGCCCTGGAGGTGCAGCCAGCTGTTGAAGGGCGATGCGGCCGCACCGATGTCGCGCAGCACGTGCACGCGCGCCTTGATCGCGAACGGCGGCAGACCCACGCCGACCAGGTCCGCGTACACGAGCCCGTGGTAGGAGGGATCGGGGGTGGTGAAGTTCGGGAAGCGCCCGCTCCTCCAGTCGAAGTTGCCGCCGTCGACGATCATGCCGCCGATGCTGGTGCCATGCCCGCCCACGAACTTGGTGGTGCTGTGCACGACCACGTTCGCGCCCCACTCGATCGGCCGGAAGAGGTAGGGCGACGCGAAAGTGTTGTCGATCATCAGCACGATATGGTGCTTCTTCGCCGCCGCCGCCACCTCCTCGAAGGGGAAGACAGCCATGTCAGGGTTGCCGAGGGTCTCGCCGTAGATGATCTTGGTGTTCGGGCGGATCGCTTTCTCGAAGTTCTTCGGGTCCTTGGGATCGACGAAGGTGACTTCGATGCCGAGGTTGCGCAGCGTGTGGTTGAACTGGTTGTAGGTGCCCCCGTAGAGCCGGCTGCTGCTCACGATGTGGTCGCCCGAGTTGCACAGCGTGAAGATCGCCTGCGCCTGCGCGGCGTGACCCGACGCGGCCGCGAGTCCCGCGACGCCGCCCTCGAGCGCGGCCATGCGCTGCTCGAGCACGTCGCTGGTCGGGTTCATGATGCGCGTGTAGATGTTCCCGAGCTCCTTGAGCGCAAAGAGGTTCGCCGCGTGCTCGGTGCTGCGGAATACGTAGCTCGTGGTCTGGTAGATCGGCACCGTGCGGCTGCCGGTCGGGTCGACCGACTGGCCGGCGTGCAGTTGCTGCGTGGTGAAACCGAACTTGCGATTTGCCTTCGTCATGGGGACTCCTCTCGGATGGATGCTCTGGCTGCTGCAACTGAGGGCGCTGCGTACCGAATCTTACGTCATTGCTCCCCGCCGTCGCAGGGCTACGCAGCCGCGGACTCGAGGCCGGCGCATTCGCGCGGCGCGGCGGCATTGTGGGCAGCCTCCCAGGTGAACCGGGGCTTCTCGCAGTCGAAGTCGCCGTGGGCAGCGATCTTACGGTAGATCGGGCGAGAGAGGTCGCACCACTGGATGATGGCCTCGGGCTGCAGCTCGCCGCTCGCCGTCACCCCCGGCGAGCGCCTCGCGGCTCATCCGGCCGATGACGCCGGTGGGCCCGATCCATGACGCAGGTTAGCCCTGCCCGTACCGTGGGTTACCTGCACCAGGGACTAGGAGGCGAGATGTCCGCCGGCGGCAGGCGGTCTCGGGGGAAGTTGTCGACGTGCGCGGTTCACCGCATAGCAGCGACGCTCCGCCGCGGCCGCCGGCCCAAAAGCGTCAGGGCTTGCCGCCCGGCAGCTCGCGCCACTTGTAGTCGATCAACTCGAGCAGCACGCCGTTCATCGTCTTCGGCGGGAGGAACGCGAACTCGCAGTCGCGGAACGGCCGCGCGCCGCCGATGAAGGGGTAGCCCTTGCCCTTCAGCTCCTCCATCGAGTGACGGGTGTTGTCCACGTTGAAGCTGATCAGCATCACCCCCTCGCCCCGCTTCTCGATGAACTTCGCCACCTCGCCGTCGGGCGTGGTGGACTCCATCAGTTCGAAGCCGACCTCGCCCAGCCAGTAGCGTGCGACCCGGATCTTCTCCGGCTCGTCGACGTAGGCGTCGTCGGGTGCGCTCTTGCCGAGGACCGGTTCCCAGACTTTGCGCGCCTGCTCGAGGTTGCGCACCGCGACGCAGATGTGGTCGATCTTGTTCACTTTCATGTCAGTCCTCCGTTGTTCGCCGTCTGTCCGGATCGGGGGATGCGCTTCGGCGTGCGGCCGAGCGCCCGTGCGCGCGAGCCCGCAAAGGTGCTCCGGGTGCGCCTCATCCCAGTGCTCGCTACTCGGCCATGTCGGGCATCAGGTACTGCCCGCCGTCCGCCACGGGCGTCCGGGCAGCCTGCTCGACCGCTGGCGCCGCCACGATCGCCTCGACGATCTGCTGGTAACCGGTGCAGCGGCAGAGGTTGCCCGCGATCGCTTCCCGCGCCTCCTCCGGTGTCGGCTGCGGATTGCGGTCGAGCAGCGCCTTGCCAGCCATGATCATCCCCGGCGTGCAGAAGCCGCACTGCACCGCACCCTTGTCGATGAACGCTTGCTGCAGCGGATGGAGCCGCTCGCCCTGACGGAGCCCTTCGATAGTGAGGACCCGTTTCCCCTGGCAAGCGCTCGCCAGCGTCAGGCAGGCGAGCACCGGCCGGTCGTCCACCAGCACGGTGCAGGCGCCGCACGAGCCGAGCAGGCAGACTTCCTTCGTGCCGGTGAGACCGAGCGACTCGCGCAGCACCTCGAGCAGCGTGCGGCTCGGGTCGAGCAGCAACTCGTGCTCGGCGTCATTGACGTTCAGTAGGACGACCTGCTTCATCGCGCTCCCTTCTCGCCGGTGGCCACTGCGGCGTGCGCCGCCGCCTGGGCGAGGGCGCGCCGCGCGAACTCGTAGACCATCTGCCTGCGGTGGGCGCGGTCCCCGGCGGTGTTGGCGAGCGGCGTCGCCGCCTTGCGGGCGAGCCGCGCCGCCGACTCGACCAGCGGTTCATCGAGCACCCTGCCTTCGAGCAGCTCGGGCACGGCCTTCACGACCAACGGCCGCGAGGCGACCCCACCGACGATCATGCGCGCGTCGTGGACGCGGCCATCGCGCGCCCGGAGCGTCAGCGCCACGCCGGCGATCGGGTAGTCGATCGCCTGCCGCACACGATACTTGAGATAGGTGCCGAAGACGCCTTGCATCCGGCCCGGAACGAGGACCTCGGTCAGCACCTCGCCGGGCTTCGCTGCATGCGGGCTCGCGCCGTCGCCGGTGTAGTAGTCGGCGAGGTCGATCGTGCGTGCGCCGCCTGCCGATTGCAGGGTCACGCGCGCGCCGGCGGCGACGAGCGCGGTCGCGAGGTCCGCCGAGAACACGGCGAAGCACTTGCGTGCGCGGCCGTTCGGCGAGGCCTTGCAGAACTCGCCGCCGCGCTTCACGCACGCCTCGACGCAGTCCTGCCAGTCCTCGGACTGGTTGTAGTAGCGGCAGCGCGTGTCGAGGCAGAGGTTGCCGCCCACCGTCCCCATCTCGCGCAGCTGCGGGGATCCGACCTCGCGGGCAGCTGCGGCGAGGAATGGGAACCGCGCGCGCGCCTCCGTGCTTGCTTCCACTTCGCGCAGCGTCGTCAGCGCACCGATCCGCAGCCCTGCACCCTCCTCCCATGCGATGCCGCGCAGGCCGGCGATTCGCTGCAGGGAGATCACGCATGCCGGGGCGAACAGACCCTGCCGCATCGACGGCACCAGGTCGGTGCCGCCGCCGATCAGCTTCGCCCGGCTGCCAAATTCGGCGAGCAGCCGCGCCGCCTCTGCAACGCTCTCGGGCTCCCGGTATTCGAACTTCGGCAAGGGCTGCACGTCAGCCTCCTTCCGCCCCGAGCGCGCGCAGCACTTTCAGCGGCGTCACTGGCAGGCTCGTCACGCGTGCGCCGACCGCATGCTCGACTGCGTTCGCGATCGCCGGTGCAATGTTGATCACCGAGACGTTGCCCACCCCCTTGGCGCCGAACGGGCCCTTCTCGTCGAAGCCTTCGACCGTCGCGAACTCGATCGCCGGCATGTCCACCGCGGTCGGCGGCCGGCACTCGAGGAAGCTCGGGTTCTGCACCTGGCCGTTCTCGATGATCACGTCCTCGTAGAGCGCATAGCCCAGGCCGGTCGCCATTCCGCCGATGATCTGACCGCGCAGCCCGTCGGGATTGATGACCGTGCCGCAATCGTGCACCGCGGTGATCTTGTCGACCTTGGCCACGCCGGTAAGCGGATCGACCTCGACCTCGGCCACGTGCGTGGCGAAGGTATAGGTCGAGAACATCTTGGTTGCTGCGCCGCGCACGATCTCTGGATCGAACGCCTGCTCGGTGAGATTGATCGAGGCCTTGCCGATCACCGGACCGCCCTTCTTGTACTGGCCGCCGCCGAGCACGTCGCGCAGGTACAGGAACCGGTCGGGCGAGGTCTGGTCGACCACCTTCTTGTCGCGCAGCACGAGGCGATCTGCCGCCACGCCGAGGCTCGCCGCCGCCGATGCGACGATCTGATCGCGTGCGTCCTCGGCGGCGAGCTTCACCGCCTGGCCCGCGGTATGCGTGCCGCGGTCGCCGAAGATCCCGACATCGAACGGCGTGAGGTCGGTGTCGCCGATCACCGCCGTGACGTCGTCGGGCGCGAGCCCGAGCACCTCGGCGGCGATCTGGCGCATCACGGTGCGCAGCCCCTGCCCCATGTCCATCGCACCGGTGGCCACGGTGGCGGTGCCGTCGAGGTTCATCTTCACGATGCTCGAGGTCGCGAAGCCGCCGCAGGCGAAGATCCCGCACGCCACGCCGAGCGCGCGGTTGGGTCCGAGACGCGGCCCCTTCCAGCCCACCATTTCGCGCGCCTTGAGCAGCGTTTCCCGGATCTGCACGCTGTGCAGCGGCTGGCCGGTGTGCAGCCGGTCGCCTTCGACGAGGCAGTTCTTCAGCCGCAGCTCGATCGGATCGAGCCCGAGCTCGCGGGCGATCCGGTCCATCTGCGACTCGCGCGCGAACGTCGACTGCGGCGCACCATAGCCGCGGAAGGCTCCGCTCATCATCTTGTTGGTGTAGATCGAGAACGCCTCCACCTGCACGTGCGGGATCCGGTAGGGGCCGGTCGCCGAGATCGCGCCGATCCACACCGCGTTCGGCGTCGGCGCGTACGCGCCGCAGTCATAGTACAGGGACACCTGCGAGGCGACGAGCGTTCCGTCCTGCCTGACGCCGGTCTTCAGCTTGATCACCCCGCCGTGGCGCGTCGTCGCCGAGGTGAATTCCTCCTCGTGCGAGAACGTGAGGCGCACCGGACGCCGCGTCTTGAGCGCGAGCGCCGCGGCGGTCGGCTCGGTGAGCGTGCGGTTCTTGCCCCCGAACCCGCCGCCGACGTGGCACGGCACCACCCGGATCTTCGCGATGGGCACGCCGAGCAGCGACGAGAGGATCGCCTGGTTGATGTGCGGCCGCTGGGTGGTGTTGTAGATGATCAGCCGCCCCTCGGCGTCGACGTCGGCGACCGTCGAGTTGGGCTCCATGTACGACGGGTGCTGCTTCTGGACCTGGTAGGTGTCCTCGAAGACGACGTCGGACGCGGCGAAGCCCGCCTCGACGTCGCCCGACAAGATCTCGGCCTGGTAGTTGACGTTGCCCCGCATCGCGCGCGCGGTGCGCTCGAACAGCGTCGTGTAGCCCGCGAGCCCCTCGTGCACGATCGGCGCGTCCGGCGCGAGCGCCTCGAGGGGGTCGAATACCGCCGGGAGCGGATCGTACTCGACCTCGATCAGCTCGGCCGCACGCGCCGCGGTCTCCTCGTCCGCCGCGGCCACCGCCGCCACCGCCTCGCCGATGTAGCGGACCTTTCCGCGCGCGAAGATGCCCATGTCGAGCACCAGCGCGCCGTAGCGGGCGTCCGGGACGTCCGCTGCCGTCAGCACGGCGTGCACGCCCTTCAGGGCGCGCGCCTTCGCGGTATCGATTCGCACGATGCGCGCGTGCGCGAGCGGGCTGCGCAGCACCCGCGCCCAGAGCATGTTGCGCAGGTAGACGTCGGTCGCGTAGCGCGCTTCGCCGGTCACCTTGGCGATCGCGTCCGATTTCGGCGTCTTCTTTCCGATGACCGTGTACGCACCCATGGCGCTATCCCTCCGTCGCGAGCTTCTGGCGCAGCGCGATCCGATCGATCTTGCCGACGGTGGTGCGCGGCAGCTCGCTCGCCAGGTAGATCCTGGCCGGGACCTTGTACCGCGCGAGGTTCGCCTTGCAGTGCGCGAGGACGTCCTCCGCGGTGACGCGCGCCCCGGCCTTGAGCACGACGTAGGCGCGGATCGATTCGCCGTAGTACGGGTCCGGAACCCCCGCGCAGGCCGCCTCTTTCACATCCGGATGCGCGAACAGCACCTCGTCCACTTCGCGCGGATAGACATTGTAGCCACCCACGATCGCCATGTCCTTCTTGCGGTCGCGAATGTAGAGCCAGCCGTCGGCGTCGAGCTCGCCGATGTCGCCGGTGTAGAGCCAGCCGTCCCGCAGCGCCTCGGCCGTCTCCTGCGGCCGGTTGCGGTAACCGCTCATGATCTGCGGGCCGCGCGCGCGGATCTCGCCCCGCTCGCCGGGCGCAAGGATCCGCGTTCCGGTTTCTACGTCGACAATCTGGATCTCGGTGAGCGGCAGCGCCGGGCCGACCGAGCCGGGGCGGAGCGCCGCACCCTCGCGCACGTAGGTGAGCACCGGGCCCGCCTCGGTCTGGCCGAAGCCCTCGAGGATCGGCGTGCCGGTCGCCGCGAGCCACTGCTGGAGCGTCGCCTCCGGCAGCGGGGCCGATCCCGAGTACGCGGTGCGCAGGTGCGAGAAGTCGGTGCGCGCGAAGCGCTCGTGCGCGAGCAGGCCGATGAACACCGTCGGTCCGGCCGGCAGGCGGGTGACCTGCTCGCGCTCGATCGTTTCGAGCACGACATCGGGCTTGTAGCGCGGCAGGATCACCAGCTTGCCGCGGCAGTACGGCGCAAGATGCAGACACATCGCCGCCGCGAACACGTGGAAGAGCGGCATCATGCAGAGGACCGCTTCGTCGTCGGCGCGGGTGGGGAGCGCAGCTTCGCGCTGGCTGATGTTCACGCTCATCTGCGCATGCGTGATGTTGACCCCCTTGGGCAGCCCGGTCGTGCCGCCGGTGTACTGCAGCGAGGCGAGCTCGTCGGGCGACGGCAGCGGCTCGGGCAATCTTCGGTCCGCGCCGGCGCGCCAGCGGGTGAGCGGGCTCGCAGCTGCGCCGCCGATCTCGATGCGATGCGGCACCTTCAGCGCGACGGCGAGCGGTTCGACCGTCGCGCGCACTTCCGCGTCGTGGACCACGACCGCCGGCGCGGCGTCGCGCAGGATGTGCTCGAGCTCGCGCGTGGTGTAAGCCGGGTTGATCGGCACCGCCTGCGCGCCGGCCGCGTGCGCGGCGAAGGTGGCGATCGGCATGTCGAGCGAGTTGCCGCACACCAACGCGACGCGCGAACCCCGCGCGCCGAGCCGTTCGAGCTCGTCCGCGAAGCCGGCCACGCAGCGCAGGTACTGCGCGTAAGTGAGCCGCGTCTCGCCGAACACGAGCGCGGTCGCGTCGCCCGCGTGGCGCGCCGCGTCGGCGAGCATGTGGACGACGGTCGGGTGAACGGCCGGCAGGCTCATGCGGCCCCGTAGCTCACGCGCGGCAGGTAGCGGAGGACTTTGCGTTCGGCCATCACCACCGCCGCGGAGCGCGGCTCGGGCCGCGTGTCCGGGCGCGGCGCGTGACCGGTGTCGACCGAGGTCTCCATCTACGCCTCCTGGGAGCTGGTGTGGGGCCGGGGCGCGCTACTGGACGAACTGGTT